>JAFSJJ010000008.1 GCA_017439345.1 Synergistaceae bacterium | reverse complement strand
CCATTCTCTCACCTCGTAAATATTGTAACATATGTATGAGAAAGGGGAAGAGAAAATATAAGTAAAAATATAAAAAATAAAATTTATAGCTGCCTAACTCACGACTAAAGTCGCGAGAATGCGGCAGCTTTTCTTCAATCACTAATTCACAAGTTACTAATACATTTACTAATACAGATTCGGCTCATGAGTTCATTGCGCAAAAGAATTTATATTGCGTCCTGTTATAATTAACTCATCATGATTGAGATAAAAAATTTGCGTTATAAATATCCTGACAATCACGAAGCACTAAAAGGAGTCTCGTTTACGTTGCATTCAGGCGAGAAGGCAGCCCTTGTCGGAGCTAACGGTTCTGGCAAATCGACTCTGTTATTGCACTTGGCCGGAGCTGTCGAGATTCAATCAGGTAAAATTTTATGCAATGATCAAGAAGGTCAAGAAACTTTGCGTAAACATGTCGGCTTGGTCTTTCAAGAGTCAGATGATCAATTATTAATGCCCAGTGTTCTCGAAGATACAGCGTTTAATTTAATTGCTTCAGGAATGAATATAAAGCAGGCTCACGAAATCGCAGAAAGAATATTAAGCTCGTTAGGAATTTCGCACCTGAGAGACAGACCGCCTCACAAGTTATCAGGAGGAGAGAAGAGACTCGTAACGTTCGCAGGAGTTCTTGCTTCAAGTCCGGATGTTATTGCCCTCGATGAGCCTACAGCAGGACTTGACCCCAGAGCTAGAAGACGTGTAATAAATTTTTTGCGTGAAAGCGATAAAACTATATTGCTTGCGTCTCATGATTTAGACATGACTCTTGATATATGTTCGCGTGCAATTATTATTAGTGACGGCAGAGTCTCTGCTGAAGGAACCCTGCCTGAATTGTTCATGAATAAGGAATTACTTGAAGCTAACGGACTCGAACTGCCTCTGAGATATTCTTATGCGCTTTGACCGAGATACGCTGCCTTAATGTCTTTGTCTTCTAGTAAATCCCGGCTCAAGCCTTCTTTGAGTAATCTGCCTGTCTGCAAAACATACGCCCTGTGTGATAATAACAAAGCCTGCCTTGCATTCTGTTCGACAAGCAATATGCTGACTCCCTGTTCGTTGACCCGCTTTAACTCTTTGAATATATCGCGGATTATAATCGGTGCAAGTCCCAAACTAGGCTCATCAAGTAATAAGACTCTGGGACGTGCCATTAATGCCCTTGCTATTGCTAACATTTGCTGCTCGCCTCCGGAAAGAGTCCCTGCGTATTGCTTCAATCTTTCTTTTAAAATGGGAAATAACGAGAATACCCACTCATAATCATTAGCTATCTCGCCGAAATCTTTACGGGTAAACGCGCCTATTCTCAAATTTTCGTCAACTGTTAGAGTCGTGAAGACCCTTCGCCCCTCAGGAACTAGAGACAAACCGCTTCTGACGATTTTATAATTCTGTGATGATAACGGGTAGCCATCGAGAAATATATTGCCTGATGAGATTTTCACCATTCCCATTAGTGCATTCATGAATGTTGACTTGCCCGCACCGTTTGCGCCTATGACTGCAACAATTTCATTCTCCATGAGCTTTAACGAGAACCCTGCAAGTGCCTGAATAGCTCCGTAATTAACATAAAGTTCCTGAGCTTCGAGTAAAATTTTGCTCATCGATTACGCTCCTTCCTCTTCCTGAGTGCCTAAATAAGCCGCTAACACTTCCGGGTTATTCTGAATGTCTTTGCTTGAGCCTTCTGCGATCTTAGCTCCGAAATTCAAGCATATTATGTGCGGGCAGATCTTCATGATTAAGTCCATGTGATGCTCGATTACAAGAATAGTCAAGTTAAAATCTTTATGAATTCCTGTGATTAGCTCGTTGAGTTCGTTCACTTCTTCGGGATTCATTCCGGCTGCTGGTTCGTCAAGCAATAATAATTTCGGTTCGAGTGCCAATGCCCTTGCAATTTCGAGTCTCCTCTGCATTCCATAGGGTAGAGTCCCGGCTGCCTGATTAGCTCTGTCCGATAAGCCTACGCGTTCGAGTAATGCAAGGCTGTTGAATCGTAATCTCTTCTCGACACTGTGCCAGCGTCCTAAATGCAAACATGACTCTATAAAGCTGTACCAGCATGAAGGATCAGGACAGTTATTGCAGGTCATGTTGCCTGTGAATTTCTCTTCTCTGAACGAGTTTATATATCTGTTCTGAGCAGCTGTCATGACGTTATCAAGAACACTTGAGCGCGTGAATAGTCTCAAGTTCTGAAACGTCCTTGCTATTCCCAGTTTATTAATCTGATAGGCTTTGAGAGGCGTTATATCTGCTCCGTTGAAGTATACCCGTCCTGCACTGGGAGTGTAGACTCCTGTAATAATATTAAATATCGTAGTCTTTCCTGCTCCGTTGGGGCCTATGATTCCCGTTAAAGAATGTTCGTGAACAGTGAAGCTCATATCGTGAAGTGCTGCTATTCCTCCGAAGAACATATCTATATTCGATAACTCAAGCATTTATTTTCGCCTCCTGAACAAGTCCCATATTTCGCGGCTGCCTAATAAACCTTCAGGCCTGAAGACCATTATGATAACGAGAAGCAATCCATATATCAGCATTCTATACTGTGAAATATCTCTGAAGTATTCCATGATTAAAGTTATAGCTGCCGAGCCTAAGATTGTCCCGCTCATTGAACCGAGTCCACCGAAGACAACAACCGCTGTTAATTCAGTACTTTTCATCATGTCGAACATTGAGGGCTGAATAAAGCTCATGTAACCGCCTAATAAACTTCCTGCTATACCGCAAAAGAATGCAGAGAGAGTCAAAGCCTTCATTCTAGTAGCCGGAGTGTTAAAGCCCATCAACGAAGCTGCAATTGAGTCATCGCGTGAAGCCCTTAATTCACGTCCTAATCTGCTGTCAAGAAAATTGAACGTCATCACAGCCAGCAGGATAAATATAAACACTGCAAAATGTCTAGTCGTATATGGATCAATGCCGGGGAAGCCTCTTGCTCCTCGAGTGAAAGACTGCCAGTTCTCAAGAATTAATCTGATTGCCTCGCCGAGTCCTATTGAAGCAATTGCGTAATAATCTCCCGTTAATTTAAGAGTAGGCAAGCCGATTAGCCAAGCGATTAATACAGCCATCAAGCCTCCTGCTATTATTGCCGGTAACCAGTGAACGCCGTATCTGACAGTCAATATTGCCGTTGTGTAAGCTCCCAGAGCCATATAAGCAGCGTGTCCAAGTGTGAATATTCCAGTAAAGCCCGTTAAGATACTCACACCCATAGCAGCGATGCAATTTATGCACATTAAGATAACTATGCCCTCCTGATAGCCTCCCATAGGCCATAGAGCTAGGGCAAGTCCGATTATGATTAATATAATATTTCGTTTCATGATTTATATCTTCTCACTTACTGCCTTGCCGAAGAAACCTGCAGGCTTGATTAATAACATGATGACAAGTAACGAGTACACGACTAAATCACGCATTTGTGAACTGATAAAACCTGCAGTCAACATTTCTGCGAGACCGAGAATAAGACTCCCGACTACTGCACCGGGCAATGAGCCTAGCCCCCCGATAACTGCCGCTATGAATGCCTTTGTCGTTATGCTGCCTAACTGAGGGTAAAGACTATATCTGACTGATAAGAATATGCCTCCGACTGCCGCTAAGACTCCAGCTACGAAGAAGACAAGACTGATTAAGAACGTAACGTTGACTCCCATTAGTCCTGCCGTCCTAATATCACATGCTGCTGCCCTGATAGCGAGTCCCCAGCGGGTCTTATTCAAGAAGATTTGAAGCAATAATAAAAATATCACAGCTGTAACGAGTGAAAGAATATCAGAAGCACTTAACGTAACTCCTCCGCCGAGATTAAATATTCCTGTTGGAAAGGTGTTTTGAGGCAGTGCACGAATTCTGCCGCCGACCGTAACGACAAATAAATTTTCGATGATTATATTCACTCCCATTGAGGCAATTAATAAATACAGAGTCATAGAAGTACGCTCTCTTATTGGCTTGTATGCGAGTCTCTCTGTTATAATCGCAGTGAGTCCCGAAGCAAATAACGCGCCTGTCATTGAGATAACGACTCCGTAGCCCCATTGAGTTAATAAGAAGTAACATGCATAGCCCCCGACTACGAGAAAGCCTCCGTGAGCAAAATTCGAAAATAATAATATCGAGTATACCAGCGAGTAGCCTACAGCTATCAGAGCATAGACGCTGCCCAGTGATAAGCCGTTGATTATCTGCTGAATGAGTGTAGAAAAAGTAAATGCCAAAGTCTTATTAAACCTCCTGAATTAAAGTTATAATAAAACGCCAGCCCTGTTAATATTCACAAAGCCGGCGCAATGTTAATTTACATGTTTAGAAAGAAATATTAATCCGCGAAAAAATTTTTATTCCGGACGAATCTTGTCAAAGAATAATGCTTTTCTCTCGTCTGCATCACAGCGCAGGATGACTCCATCTTTGCCCATAGGATTATGAAACTCGTCCATAGTTAAGACACAGTGAAGTAATTTCAAGTCCTTTGTCTGTTCAAGAGCATCGCGAATTTTTTCGGGGTCAGTGCTGCCTGCTCTCTCGATAGCGTCCTTCAGCCAGTAAACGCAGTCATAAGCCATAACAGCGTTCATGAATTCCTGACACTCAGTGCCTGCGCTCTCCTTGTACTTATCAAAGAAGACTTTCAAAGCAGGGTCGTATCTGTCAACATGACTCACCCAGAAGGTATTGCGTAACGTCTCGCCCGAGATCTCCCACATGAAGTCGCCGTAACCGTCTCCGCCTACAATGGGAAGCTCTATACCAAGTTCGCGTGCCTGCTTGACTGCAAGAGGTAATGACTTACCCATGAACGGGAATATAAACACATCAGCGTCAGAGTCTTTCATGTTAGTGAGCTGTGATCTGAAGTCGACATCTTCACCCCTGAAGCCTTCGTCAGCAACGATCTTGCCGCCTGCCTTCTCAAAGCTCTTGATGAAGAATTCGCGCTGTCCCTGTGAGTAGTCGCTCGATACGTCATAGAGAATAGCTGCCTTCTTAGCCCTGAGATTTACTGCCGAGAACTGAGCCATAATTGCGCCCTGATACGGATCAAGGAAGCAAATTCTAAAGTTGTAGGGTCTGACTTTGCCTGACTCGTCAACTGTAACAAGCGGGTTAGTAGGAAGTGTACCGAGATGAGGAACATGTCCCCTGTTAAATATCGGAGCTGCTGCGATGCACAAGCCTGAACCTGACGGGCCGATAGTTGCAACGACTTTATCCTGCTCGACAAGTCTTCTTGCTGCATTGACCATGTCTTCCTGGCGCGTACGGCAGTCATACATGATGACTTCTAACGGACGGCCGAGAACTCCTCCGGCATCATTGATTTCTTTCACTGCGATCTTGATGCTCTCGACTTCGGCGACTCCGTAAGCTGCAAAGTCTCCTGTTACTGTTGCGATTTCACCGATCTTGATTGGCTCAGGGTCAGCGAACGAACATGAAGCAAGCAGAGAGATAACGAGAAGAGAAAGTAATAATTTCTTCATGATGAATAAATCACCTCGTGCAAAAAAATTTTATTGAATTCGTGAATGATAGCACAGTGAGAAAAATTTTTCAGCTTTGTATATTATGATTTAAGCTGCTATGTCCTAGTGAATATCCTGCGAACTTTTTGAAACGCTTTTCTCAGAAAAACTTTCAGTCCCTTGTCCTTGAGTAAAAATAATGCGTTCTTGATATAAGTCTTAATATAAATAATTCTCTTCCAGTTCTTTACACCGAATATGCGCTTGAATTTCTGCTGCCTGATATACTGCTCATATTGTCCCTCGTCCCACCAGCTGGCAGAGTTCCAGTGAATGACGTATGAATTATCAGTTATATTTACGCGTCCTGTTTCAAAATCGTATGCTCCGCTGACTTCATAGGGATATAACACAACGCCGTCTTCAAGCTCCTGCTGCCTGCCGTCAGTCCTAAAGTGATACATATCTTGAGCTATATCCCCTACGCATATATTAGGGGTCATGTCATACTTTCCGTTTTCAAGCAGAAAGTGCCTGCATGAATAGCTATCCATGACAGCTTTGATCCAGGGATGGCCTTTGACTGAACCCATGAAGTTAGTTCTTAGATTGCTGGGAGGTTTTGAAATAACGGTGAATGCCTGACAGTTCAAGAGGTGGTCTAAAGGTTTCAGGACTTCTATATCTGTGTCCATGTAGATACCGCCGTAATTGTACAATGCCCATAGCCTGACATAATCACTCACAAAAGCATATTTGCCGGCATCGTAGGCTTCTTTTGCGTAGGAGCAGATATTTACATCAAAGTTTGAATCGTTCCATAAAGTAAACTCATACTCCGGTAAATATTTTTTCCAGGTGTTCATACACTTTATAACTTTATCGGGATATTGCCCCCCTAACCCCCGTAGTTTTACTGAACCAGCAAAAATGAATTCTTTTCGGAATAGACATTAATAATCACTCCTTAATTTTATATGCAAATATTATAGCAATGACATAACAAACTCCGTCGCCTGGTCATCAAGAATAAATAAGACGACGGAATTATATTATTTTACTGAAGCACTTCTGCTCCCCTGAATAACACAAAGCCTCTCGGTGAATGATAGATATTCTTAACGCGCCTGCTCTGCATGACTGCTGAAGAGTAAAAATATATCGGCAGTACGGGCAAGTCATTCATTAAGATTTTCTCTGCCTCGTGCATGTAATTTATACGCTTAACGTGATCCATTTCGTAATTGGCTTTTCTCATTAAGTCATCAAATTTTCTGTTCGAGTAACCTGTGTTATTCTGAGCTGAGTCAGTTATGCAAAGTTCAAGAATGCTCCCTGCGTCAAAGAAGTCCATTAACCAGGCATCGCGGGCAATGTCATAGTCGCGTCTGATTCTCGTCTCAATAAAAACTTTCCATTCTTCGTTAAGCAGTTCGACTTCGATGCCTAATGCACTCTTCCACATGCCTTGTAACGCTTCTGCTAATGACTTGTTGCCGGGATTCGAGTTATATTTATATGAAACTTTCGGGAAGTTCTTACCGTTTGGATAACCTGCTTCGGCTAATAATTTTCTTGCCTGTTCAATATCTGCACGTTCGGGGAGAAAAGCTCCGCCTTCTGATCTGAAATCCTGAGCTTCAGTTGTTCCCGGCACTACATCACACACGAAAGCAACAGCAGGTCTCTGGCCTCCCATTAGAATCTTGTCGATGATAATTTTTCTGTCTATTGCAAGAGTAAAAGCACGTCTGACTTTGGGATCATTGAATGGCTCTCGTGTTACATTGAAGTCGCAGAACGCTGTTCCAAGTGCAGGCATTGAGATTGCTTGACCAGTTTTTAATAACATTGGCAGCATTGGTGAAGGTATCGAACTCATGTAATCAATTCGTCCGGATTTAAACGCAGCAAGAGCAGTATTCGAGTCATTAATCATTACAAATCGCAGTTTATCAACTTTAACGTTATCAGCGTCCCAGTACTCATGATTCTTGACTAAAACTATTTCGCCTCCGTCTCCGTGTTTCCAGCTTTCGAGCTTAAACGGCCCGTTTGAGATTAACGTCTCAGGTTTAGCAGCCCAGCTTGGATCTTCATTCATGAAATCTCTTGCAGGCACAAATATAGGGAACGCAATATAATCAAGTGTCAAAGGGTTAGTATACTCAAGCTCTATAATTAAAGTCTTATCGTCAGGTGCATAGACTCCTACGTCGTCTTCATCAACGTTTGAATTATAGAACTCCTTAGCATTCTTGATAAAAAACGTGTAGTAAGCATACAGTGCAGCCGTCTCGGGATTCATTGCCCTCAAGAAGCCCTTGCGGAACTCTGAAGCTGTTATCGGCTTGCCGTCCGACCACTTGAGATTGTCTCTTAAATGGAACGTCCACTTCATGCCGTTCTTTGACACTTCCCAGCTTTCTGCACAGCCCGGCTCCGGAGAATCATTGAAGCTGGTACGCACTAAGCCTTCAAATATGTTAGAAATTACGTTGTTCCCGTCAACTGTGTTGTTCAAAGCAGGGTCAATAGTTCGGGGGTCAGCTCCCAAGTTAAAGACTATCACAGATTTAGAGTCAGCAGCAAGAGAACTTGAAGCCGTCATGACAACGAGAATGAATATTAAAAGTTTGCGCATAAATTATTTTGCCTCCTGTGAAAATTTTTACTAATTATACATACGGACATGAACATAAATGCTTATTGCCCGTATCTCGTAACACTGCATTAACGTTTTCACATTCAGGTCTTGCTCTGGGGCATCGGGTATGAAAGCTGCAACCGGTCGGGGGGTTAATCGCGCTGGGAATTTCTCCCTCAAGTGTTACGAGCTTCCTTGAGTCCGATTTATCAGGATCAGGAACAGGAATAGCCGACAACAAAGAAATAGTATACGGGTGCAAAGGATTCGAGTATAATTCTTCACTGTCCGCAAGTTCAACGATACGGCCGAGATACATAACTGCAACACGAGTGCTTATATGCCTTATCATTGACAAATCATGAGCAATAAATAAATATGTGAGTCCTAAATTTTTTTGCAAGTCTTCAAGCATGTTCACTATTTGAGCCTGAATAGAGACATCAAGAGCCGAAACAGGTTCGTCAAGTATAATAAATTCAGGTTCAACAGCTAAAGCCCTTGCTATCCCTATCCTTTGACGCTGACCCCCTGAGAACTCATGAGGATAACGCCCGGCCTGCTCCTGATTAAGTCCGACAAGAGATAATAAATGCTTCACCCTGTCATTAAGCTCATCACGGGGGAACTTGTTAATAATCATCGGCTCGCGGATTATTTCTCCTGCTGTCATTCGGGGATTCAACGAAGCATAAGGATCCTGAAATATCATTTGCATTCTTTTTCTGATTCCGGACTTTAGCATTTCCTGACCCGTTAAGCCCGTAATGTCTTGGCCGTCAAATATTATTTTTCCTGAGTCGGGTTCATAGAGTTTTATTATCGTCCGCCCCGTCGTAGTCTTCCCGCAGCCAGACTCCCCTACAAGTCCCAGAGTCTCCCCTTTGTGAACACTAAAGCTCACTCCGTCAACAGAATGAACGCGCCCCGAAGGTGTATCAAAATATTTCACGAGTTCACTAACCTCAAGCATTATTTTTCGCCTCCAGCCAGCAGGAATATTTATGAGTCTGAGTTATTGCGCTCTCTTCAGGTTTACGGGTCAAGCAAATCTTCATAGCGTCAGGACATCTCTTAACGAACGGGCAGCCTTTAGGAGGATTCAATAAATCAGGGGGCGAGCCTTCAATAGGGATTAGTCTTTCACGGGGGGACTCAATATTAGGCACTGAACGTAAAAGCCCTTTAGTATACGGGTGGGCAGCCTGATAAAATATTTCGTGCCTCGTTCCGCGTTCCATGATTCGGCAGCCGTACATGATTATGACTCTGTCAGCTTCTCCGGCAATGACTCCCAAATCATGGGAAATTAATATCATCGACATCCCTAAACTCTTCCGCAAATCACGCATTAACCTCAAAATTTGAGCCTGAACAGTAACATCAAGCGCAGTAGTAGGTTCATCGGCAATTAATAACTCAGGGTTGCAGATTACGGCCATCGCGGTCATTATTCGCTGTCTCTGTCCTCCTGAGAATTCATAAGGATATTGATTCACCCTCTGAGCTGCCGGGACGATTCCGACACGTTCGAGAATTTCTATGACTCGTGAGTTAATATTACCTTGCCAGTTATGACGCTTTAGAGATTCTCTGAGCTGGTAGCCGACTCTCAAGACAGGATTAAGACTCGTCATTGGGTCTTGAAATATCATAGAAATATTTTTGCCTCGTAAAGTCTTTATGTTCTCCGAGTTAAGCTCCTGACCTCGAAAAATTATTCTGCCTGATTTGATTCGTCCCGCACTGCCTGCAAGTCCCATTATCGATAACATAGTTGCTGATTTGCCGCTCCCTGACTCGCCGACTATGCCGAGAACTTCACCGGAATTAACATCAAACGAGACATCATCAACCGCCTTCACTTCTCCTGATGACGTGTAGAACGACATGCATAAATCACGAACACTTAATATTTCACTCATTGACTCACTTCCTCAATTTCGGGTCTAACGCGTCACGTAAACCGTCACCCAAGAAATTAAATGCTAGTATCGTTATCGAAATCGCTCCGGCCGGAAAGAATAACTGCCACGGATATATCGCTAACGACGCTGAAGCATCACTGCATAACACTCCCCAGCTTGCCATAGGCGCACTAACTCCCAAACCTACGAACGACAAGAAAGCCTCTGTAAATATCGCCCCAGGTATCGAAAACGTCAGAGTCACCAGCACTG
Source organism: Synergistaceae bacterium (assembly GCA_017439345.1). Taxonomy (GTDB): domain Bacteria; phylum Synergistota; class Synergistia; order Synergistales; family Aminobacteriaceae; genus JAFUXM01. The sequence continues at coordinate 20,523 of JAFSJJ010000008.1, read as the reverse complement.
AACCTAACGCATTAGGTATTAAGTGTCTCAGCAATATTCTTCTTGAGGACGCTCCGAGAACACGTGCAGCCAGAATAAACTCTTCAGACTTGAGACGCATAACTTCAGCCCTTACCATTCGCGCCATAGGTGCCCAGTACGATATTCCTAACGTTATAAATATGCTCTTGAGTCCAGGCCCTACAACTACCATTAACAATATTACATATATCATCATTGGGACGCTGTAAATTATATCTACTATCCTCATCATGAAGTCATCAAGTCTCCCGCCTGCAAATCCTGAAATACCGCCGTAAATCACACCGATAAACAAGCTAATGAAGCTCGCGAGGAATCCTACAGCTAATGAAATTCTTGCTCCGTATAAGACTCTCACGAAAATATCACGTCCGAACATGTCTGTCCCGAACCAGTGAGTCAAAGTTGGAGGCTCGTTAGAAATCATGAAGTCTTGAGCGTCGTACTCATACGGTGAAAGCATAGGCCCTATCACAGCAAGCACTAATATCACCACTATCACAGCGAGTCCCGTCAATGCAAGTTTGTTAGTCCTGAGTCTCCCCCATGCGTCCTGCCAGTAATTTTTCGAGGGTCTGAGAATTTCGGCTTCGAGTCTCTCCTCTGGTGAAATGGGATCAAATAAATTCATGTCATCACCTCAATTTGATTCGCGGATCTATCACAGCAAGCAGTAAATCAGCCAGCAAATTAAACCCTATCAATAACGCGCTGTAGAAAATCGTAACTCCCATTATTGTCGTGTAATCGCGATTCGTTATGCTCGTTACAAAGAACGTTCCCAAGCCCGGCACTCCGAAGACCTGCTCAATTACAAAGCTCCCCGTTAATATTCCCGCCGTCAACGGTGCAAGATAACTCACAACAGGTATAACCGCATTTTTCAGGGCATGAACATAAATGACTCTGCGACCGCTCAAGCCCTTAGAGTACGCCGTCCGTATGTAGTCTTGATTCAAAACCTCAAGCATTCCCGAACGAACTAAACGAGAGATAAACGCAGCAGGATAACCCGCAAGAGTCACCGCAGGAAGTATCGCAGTAGAGAGTCCCTCCCAGAAGCCTACAGTAACAAGGCCAAGCTGCCACGCAAATATATACACGAGAATAGAAGCTATTACGAAATTCGGAACTGTAACACCGAGAGTCGCTAATATCATCGAGAGCCTGTCCTGCCACTTGTCATGTTTCAGAGCCGACACTATCCCCGCAGGTATCCCTACCAGTAACGCAAGGACTAACGCAATCCCCCCGACCATAGCCGACACAGGAAAACTTGACGCGATAATCTCATTTACTGTCATTCCTTCATAACGATATGACGGCCCTAAATCAAGTCTTAACACGTTCATTAAATATTTTCCGTACTGAATATATAACGGCTGATCGAGTCCGTAACGTGCATTCATCTTCTCTAACACGAAATCAGGAATTGCCCTCTCATTAGTAAACGGCCCTCCGGGAATGGCTCGCATCATGAAAAAAGTTATGGTTATAACAACAAAGAGAGTCAGCAGGCTTGATACTACCCTCCTGAAAATATACTTGCGAATGTGAATCACTCCTTTAACTTTACAGGGAAAAAAATAATTGCGAAAATTCTAGCATTCACGAAAAATATTTATAACGTTAATAATAAGGAGTCCACTTAATGAGCAGACAGGAACTTTACGAACTAACCTGGCCGGGCAAGCATGAAGCCATAATCGAAGCAGGCAGACCTACTGATAAAGTATTGCGTCCGTGCATTGACAAGAGCAGAAATTTTGACACGACTCAAAATCTTTACATCGAAGGCGACAATCTCGAAGCCCTGAAAATTTTGCAGAAGAGTTATATGAAACGAGTCAAAATGATTTACATAGATCCACCGTATAACACTGGCAGCGATTTTATTTACCGTGATGACTTCTCGCAGTCGGAATTTGAGAGTCAAGAAAGTTTTAACCTGTTCGATGAGTCAGGAGCAAAAAATTTCACACTGAGTAACTACAGAGAGAACTCAAGGACTAACCCGCGCTTTCATTCGAACTGGCTGAGCATGATATACCCAAGACTGAAGCTGGCAAGAAATTTATTATCAGATGACGGAGTTATATTTATCTCAATCGATGACAACGAGCAGGCAGGGTTGAAGTTCGTATGTAATGAAATCTTCGGTGAAAATAATTTTGTCGCCCAGTTGGTGTGGCAGTCAAGAACATCAATATCAAACGACTATGAAATTTCACTGAATCATAATTACACGTTGATTTATGCTTCAAATAGAGAGAAGTTATTATTTGGCGGAGACCCTCTCGATTCTTCTGAATACATCAACCCGGATAATGACCCAAGAGGAGCTTGGAAACTCGTTCCGTTAGACGCTAATCACGCAGGAGGTGATACGGTATACCCGATTACGAATCCTAAGACAGGAGTCGAATATTACCCTCCGAAAGGTCGCATATGGGTTTACAATCAGAGGACTATGAAAAAGTTAATGGCTGATGGAAGAATCAAATTTGGTTTATCCGATGATTCAGCACCTAAGAGAAAACTTTATATCAATGAACGTATTGCAAAAGGTGATGTGAAGACTCCAAGTTCATTAATGCTTGATGCAGGAACTACACAAACAGGTACACTAGAAATTATGAGTCTATTTGGTTGCAAAAAAGTTTTTAACTACCCTAAACCTGTTGACTTCTTAAAGCGTCTCATTCAATACGGTACACCTAAAGGCGGAATAGTTTTAGACTTCTTTGCAGGCTCCTCAACAACGGCTCATGCAGTTATGACCCTCAACGCTCAGGACGGGGGAACTCGAAAATTCATCATGATCCAGCTTCCCGAAGAGTGCAGCGAGTCAAGTGAAGCATTCAGGGCAGGTTATGAGACTATCTGCGACATAGGACGCGAACGCATTATCAGAGCCGGCAACGGGTTAATCGGTGATACAGGCTTTCGAGTCTTGAGGCTTGACTCTGCGAACTACAGAAATGTTTATTTCACTCCTGAAGATTTGACTCAAGACATGCTTGACGACTTGACCGAAAATATTAAACCTGACAGGACGGGACTCGATTTGCTTTCCGGAGTCATTGCTGAACTTGGCCTGCCGTTCTCGTTAAAATATTCCTGCGAAGAGTTCGAAGGCTTTACGGTTCACTATTACGGCGGTAATAATATAATTGCGTGCTTTGACTCCGGGATTAATGAGTCACTGGTAAAATTCATAGCTAAGAAGAGACCTGCAACGGCGTTGTTTCGTGACTCGTGCTTTGAGGACTCAAAAGTTATGATAAATCTTGAGCAGTTCTTCAGGTTCTACGCGCCTGATACGGAGATAAAAATTTTGTAGGGCTTCAAGTGTGAGGCAGTTACTATAACGAGAGAAATACAAGGAGGCTGCATCAATGCGGTTAAAGTTCAAGAATCAGGAATTTCAAGTCAGAGCAGTTGACTCGGTGTGCGGAATATTCAACAAGACAGCGAGCTTCACAATTTAGCAGGCAACTTAACGCGATAAATACAAGGAGGCTACACAATGCAGCTAAAGTTCAAGCAGCAATCATTTCAAACGCAGGCAGTTGAGTCAGTGTGTGCGATATTCAACGGCCAGCCTAATAAGTCAGCTAGCTTCACAATAGAGAACACTTCGCCTCAGAGAGAAATAAAAGAGTTATCGGAGCTGTTCACGATGTGGGGCAATCATGAAATCGAGCTGAGTGACTCTCAGATACTCGCGAACCTTCAGAGCGTCCAGCATGATAACGGACTCAAAGAGTCTGACTCACTCGCAGGGAATATATTTACAATCGAAATGGAAACGGGAACGGGCAAGACTTACACATATATAAAGACTATTCACGAGCTTCACAAGTTATACGGCTGGAGCAAGTTTATAATTGTCGTCCCAAGCATAGCAATTCGAGAGGGTATCTTCAAGACATTTGAGATGACGGAGTCCCACTTCATGGCGAATTCTGATTATACGAGGGCAGACTACTTTATCTATGACTCTGCGAACTTGTCAAAGATTAACGCCTTTGCTTCCGACAGCGGATTGAAGATAATGATAATTAACTCTCAGGCATTCAACGCACGGGGCCAGGACGCGCGCCGAATCAGAATGGAACTTGACGAATTCCGAAGCCGTAAGCCCCTTGAAGTCATTGCAGGAGTGAGACCGGTATTAATAATTGATGAGCCTCAATCGGTCGAAGGCCAGAAGACAAAGGAGAGTTTGCAGGAGTTCAACCCGTTATTTACGTTGAGATACTCAGCGACTCCCAGAGAATATTATAATCTGGTGTATAAACTTGATGCCGTTGACGCGTATAAACAAAAATTAGTCAAGCGCATAAAAGTTACAGGTATATCGCTCGGCAATATATCAGCTTCGGGGAGCTATGTATATCTTCGCGGAATAATTAAGTCTAAGAGAGATCCTGTTGCTCAAGTTGAATTTGACAGGCGCACTTCATCAGGGGAATTAAAACGGGTAACAAAAACTTTGCGGGAGGGCAGCGACTTATACAAGGAGTCAGGGGAACTTGACGAGTATAAATCAGGTTTCATAATCAAGACAATTGACGGCCTGAACGGAACTATAGAATTTCTTAACGGGAGCTTGCTCAATTCCGGAGAGGTGTCCGGACTGCTGGACGATAACGAGCTGAGAAGGATTCAGATTCGGGAGACAATTCAGGCTCACTTAGAGAAAGAGAGACAGTTATATTCAATGGGAGTCAAAGTGTTGTCGCTATTCTTTATTGATGAGGTCTCGCACTACAGAAAATATAATGATGACGATGATGATGATGAAGACTCTTCTACTAATGGAATATTCGCAAAGATGTTTGAAGAAGAATATAACGAAGCTGTCAGAAATTTTCAGTTAGAGATAAACGACTCAGGTTATGCGGGTTATCTCGCGTCAATTGAAGCGTCAAGGACTCACGCGGGGTATTTCTCGATTGACAAGAAAAATCACGTAGTCAACAGCAAGGATAACGACACATCAGCATTTGACTTAATCATGAAGGACAAAGAACGCCTGCTCAGTCTCGGCGAACCTGTGAGATTTATATTCTCTCATTCGGCATTGCGTGAGGGCTGGGACAATCCTAATGTATTCCAGATATGTACTCTCAAGAACTCGACCAGTGATATTAGACGGAGGCAGGAAGTCGGCAGGGGGTTAAGGCTCTCAGTGAACCAGGACGGCGACCGCATGGACGAGTCATTAATCGGGGCAGATGTTCAAGAGGTCAACGAACTCAACGTTATAGCGAGTGAGAGCTACAAGACATTTTCAGCAGGACTTCAGCAGGAGATAGCGGAGAGTCTCCCAGACTATAAAGGCCAAGTCGTTATCAGGAATGCCAGAGATCGCGGAGTCAGAGTCAAACTTGATGAGTCAAAATTGTCTTCACCTGAATTTATGGAACTCTGGAGGCGCATTAATCATCGTTCGGTCTATTCTGTTGACTTCAATGAGGATGACTTTATCAACGAGTCAGCGCGTGATATGGACGAAAATTTAAGAGTGCCTCAAATTGTGGTTAATATCGAAACAGGGACTCTGAAAGATGATTTAACCTTCGAGACTAAAGGAGTCAAAGCTAAGATGTTACGCAATCCCGGTAAAAGTATCAGCTACGATCTTGTAGGGAGGCTGTCAAAGAATACCGGACTTACTCGAAAAGTTATAGTGAAGATCCTCAAGAAAATAGAGCGCGTGAAGTTTTCGTTATTCTCTGTGAATCCTGAAGTCTTTATCTCTCAGGCGACGGAGATAATAAAGCGTAACAAGGCTGAATTCTCATCACGTGAAATAAAATATATTCCTATTGAGAATGAAAGCTACAGTGCAAAAATTTTCGGCGACCTGACATTACGTGAAATTTCTCCGGACAGTCTTGAAGACACTCACAGGACGGGACTATATGATTACGCGGTGTGTGACTCTCAGGTTGAGAAGAACTTTGCTCGCGATTTGGACTCTTCTGATGATGTAGCACTTCATGTGAAATTACCGAACTCGTTTACTATTACGACTCCGGCTGGGAAATATAATCCTGACTGGGCAGTAACTTTTAAGGGCGATAGAAATATTTATTTCGTTGCAGAGACTAAGGGAAGCACAGACACATTTCAATTGAAGGGTTCAGAGCTTGCGAAGATACGATGTGCACGCGAACACTTCAGGGCATTGAGTCAAGATACAAGTTATCAGGTTGTCGCAGGATTTCAGGATTTAATTAACTCTAGATTCTCACAGTAAAATTTTGCGTGATAAAATTTACCCGATTTTATTTCAGGAGGTACTCATTTAATCATGAAGAAATTTTTAGCTTTATTACTTCTCGTAACGTTATCGTCATCGAGTGCATTTGCTGAGACTGTCTTAAAACTCGGCACAACTGTCAACGAGCAGGACTCATTCCAGGTAGCTGCGGAGAAATTCAAGGAACTTGTAGAGAAGCGCACTAACGGAAATTACAAGATAGAGATTTACCCGAATGGCTCACTGGGCGGAGAGAGCGACATGCTTGACTCTATGACAATGGATATGCTTGACATGGGCATAATAACATCAGGGCCGTTTGTTAATTTCGCTGCTATGATGGGAGTTCTTGATATGCCGTTCTTATTCGCTAACAATGCCGAAGCCTACAAGATTCTTGACGGCGCAATAGGTCAGGAGTTACTTGACAAACTCGAAGCCGCGAACTTGAAGGGTCTTGCTTATGCTGAAAGGGGCTTCAGGAATGTTACGAATTCGATTCGTCCCGTTAAGAATGCGAATGACATTAAAGGCTTGAAGCTGCGTGTAATGGAGAATGAAGTTTACACTAAAACATTTCAGGCCCTCGAAGTTAATGCAGTTCCCATGCAGTGGGCGGACGCTTTGACGGCAATGCAGCAGAACACAATCGAAGGCGAAGAGAATCCCATTAACGTTATATTCTCTTATGGACTTTGGGACTACAACCAGAAATATGTAACTCTTGACAGACACAGCTACTCAACCGCAATAATCACTATGAGCCTTGAGGCATTCAAGAGACTTGACGCGGAGACCCAGAAGATTTTCAAGCAGTCGGCACAGGAAGCAGCAGAATATGAGCGTCAGTGGGTTGCAGACAAAGAAGCAGGACAGTTAGAGGCTATAAAGTCTCACGGTGTTGAAGTCGTCGAGAACCCGGACGTTGACTCGTTCAGAAAAGCAGTTCAGGGAGTTTACAGCGCGTACCCTCAGTATGAAGAGTATATCAAGAGAATCCAGGCTGAACTTGCGAAATAAATAATGTTAGTCTCGAAATTAAGCAACATGCTCGACAAAATTTGCGGTGTCTTAATTGCTGTTATGTTGGGCTTAATGGTAATCTTCACGATTGCTCAGGTCGTCTGCCGTACATGGTTCACTGCGTTGTCATGGTCTGAAGAGGCAACAAGATTTTTATTGATCTGGTCAACGTTCATCGGGGCGGCCTGTGTATATCGTCACAGCGGAAATATTGCTATAACTGTGATACAAAATTTATTTCCTGAGTCAATGCAAAGATTTATAAGAATTATGATTCACGTTATATGCTTTGTGTTATTCTGTGTGTTGTGTTATTACGGATTTCTATATTGCGGTCGTCAGGTCAGGACAGCGGCGGCAATTCCCATTAAAATGAAGTATATTTATATGTGCTTACCCGTCAGCATGATTATACTTGTCATTCATTCGTCAGCTATGATCCTTGAGGAAATTAATTCACGATGTCAATAATATTATTCTCTGTGTTTATTATTCTTCTTATAATCGGCGTACCTGTTGCGTTCTCTATCGGTTCGGCAGCGGCTGTAACTATAGCACTTGGACTCGGTTCTAATCGTCTGTTAATGGTCATTCAAAGAATGTTCGAGAGCTGTAATTCATTCTCATTGATAGCAGTACCGTTTTTTATTCTTGCAGGTGATTTGTTATCGAAGGGGAAAATTTCGCGCCTGTTAGTAGAGTTCTGCGAGTCTATTCTCGGCGTAATTCGGGGCGGATTGTCTATAGTGTCAGTTCTGGCTGGTATGTTCTTTGCTGCTATCTCAGGTTCGGGGGCTGCGACTACTGCGGCTGTAGGGGGAGCGTTGATTAATGAATTGAAGGCTAGAGGCTATCGTGAGGACTCATCGGCTGCGTTGATAGCTGCTGCGGGAACTATAGGGGTAGTAATTCCTCCGTCCGTGCCAATGGTCTTATATGCTGTTATTGCAGAAGTCAGCGTGAGTAATTTATTCAAGGCCGGCTTCATTCCCGGTTTTGTCATGGGAGCTATATTAATTATTATCGCGTTGTATCAGGGCAAAAAGTTAAATTATCCCAAAGGAAGCAATTTTTCACTCAAGAGAGTCATAAAAACTTTTATTTATGCCATTCCCGGAATCTTGATGCCTGTAATAATTTTAGGGGGGATATTCTCAGGTATATTTACACCTTCAGAGGCGGCGGCTGTAGCTGTTGCTTATGCTGTGTTGGTGTCAGCTTTCATATATCGTGATTTGACGCTCAAGAGTCTATTTGAAATCATGTTAGGTTCAGCGAGAACAAGTGCAGTTATCATGATAATAATTGCGTGTTCCGGGCCGTTTGGGTGGTGTCTTGCGAACTGGAAAATTCCGGAGACTATTTCAAGTGCAGTGTTATCCGTGTCATCGAACAAGTATATAATCATGCTGTTAATTTCTATCATAATATTAATTGCAGGTGTCTTCATGGAGACTTCGAGCGCGATTATATTATTGACTCCTGTGTTCCTGCCCCTGATTAAAGCTCTTGGAGTCTCGACTATGCATTTCGGAGTCTTATTCGTAGTCGGCATAGCAATAGGAATGATAACCCCTCCGGTAGCAATAAATCTGTTCGTAGCGTCAGGTATTACAGGGCTTCCCCTTGAGAAAATTTCGCGTGCTGTAGTTCCCTATTTAATCGGCTTGATAGTTGTCTTCTTGGGAATAGTTTTCGTTCCGTTGTTATAACTGTTATAACTTGTTAAGAGGAGGTATAACGACATGAAAATTTTTAAGATAGTTCTTACACTCTTAGCAGTAATCATAATCTCAGGAGGCTGCGGAGGTTCATCAAGTTCGCGTGTCTCTGAATCTGAAATTGATTTATTAATTGCTTCAATGACTTTGCGTGAGAAGGTCGGGCAGCTGTTTATAATTCGTCCTGAAACTCTGTATAACAAAATCACTGCTGACGAGTTATGGCAGAAGATAGCTTCTAAAGACGCAGATATTCAGCCTGTATTAACGACTCTTACTGACGACATGAAAGCATCTCTTGTTGATTATCCGGCCGGAGGATTCGCGATATTTAACCAGAATATTGAATCACCTGACCAGATGAGGCAGTTAATTTCGGACTTGAAGGAAGCTAGCAATATAACACCCTTCATAGCAATTGACGAGGAGGGCGGAAGAGTATCACGTCTTGCTAATAATCCTGACTTCGGACTTGAGAACGTCGGCTCAATGCAGGATATAGGCAGCACAGGAAACACTCAGAACGCATATAACGCAGGAGCTAATATAGGCAGTTATTTAAGTGATTACGGATTCAATTTAGATTTTGCACCCGTTGCTGATATTAATACTAATCCTGACAATATAGTAATCGGCCCTCGTGCATTCGGGTCAACTCCTGAACTTGTTTCAAAGATGGTAAGCGCATATCTTGACGGTCTTCACTCGAAAAATATTCTAGGAACGATAAAACATTTTCCCGGACACGGAGACACAGTTAATGACACTCATTCGGGTTATGTAGCTGTAACTAAGACTTGGCCGGAACTCTTGAATCTTGAGTTAATCCCGTTTATAGAAAATTTTGCGAAGACTGATTTAATTATGACTGCTCATATCACTATGAAAAACGTTACAAGCGATGACTTACCGGCGACTCTCTCGAAAGCTATATTAACAGACAAGTTGCGCGATGAGTTAGGCTATGACGGAGTGATTATAACTGACTCTATGGAAATGGGAGCGATTCACGATAATTACCCGAACGGTGAAGCAGCAGTGATGACGATTGAAGCAGGCGTTGATATTGTTTTACTTCCTTATGATTATTGTGAAGCCTTTGACGCGGTAATAAAAGCTGTTGAGGACGGGAAAATTTCAGAGTCAAGAATTAATGAAAGTGTCCGGAGAATATTGAGTATCAAGCTCAAGGATTAATAATAACTGCTATAATTATTTCATTCCAAATTTTTTATATTTCAAGGAGGTTTTATCGTTGAAGCGATTTGCATTATTATCTATGTTAATTTGCGCTTTACTCGCAGGAGCTGCCTTTGGTGCCGAACCTGCAAAATTCCACATCGGAGTCATGACCGGTACAGTTTCACAGAGTGAGGACGATTTACGCGGAGCTGAACTCATGATAAAAATGTACGGTGATACTAAAGACGGCGGAATGATTACCCATATCACTTATCCTGATAACTTCCCTTCAGAGCAGGAAACTACGATAAGCCAGATAGTCGGACTTGCTGATGACCCCTTAATGAAGGTTATAGTTGTCAACCAGGCAGTACCCGGCACAGCAGAGGCTTTCAGGAGAGTCAGAGAGAAGAGAAACGATATTCTTTTACTCGCAGGAGAACCCCACGAAGATCCCGGCGTAATCAGTGAAGCAGCAGATATTTCTACTCACACCGACCATATTGGACGCGGCTACACTATTCCTTTGGGAGCTCAGAAGATGGGCGCAGATACGTTTGTACATATTTCGTTCCCAAGACACATGAGCTACGAGACATTAGGACTCAGACGCGCAATTATGGAGGAAGCCTGCAAGGATTTGGGAATCAAGTTCGTGTTCGAGACTGCCCCGGATCCTACCAGCGACGTAGGAATGGCAGGAGCTCAGCAGTACATACTTGAGAATATGCCCGCATGGATAGCGAAATACGGCAAGAACGCAGCATTTTTCTGCACGAACGACGGACACACCGAGCCTTTGTTAAGACAGGTTGCAGCACTGGGAGGCTATTTCGTTGAGGCAGATTTACCCTCGCCGTTAATGGGTTATCCCGGAGCATTAGGCATCGACTTATCGAAGGAACAGGGCGACTGGCCTGCGATATTAAAGAAGGTCGAAGAAGCAGTTGTCAAGGCTGGAGGCGGCGAACGCATGGGAACATGGGCCTATTCATGGGGCTACACGACAACAGCGGCTCTTGTTGAGTACGGCAAACGTTACGTTGAAGGCACATTCAAGGGCAAGTTAGGATCAGCTCAGGCACTCAGAGAAATGCGCACTGCTTATGACGAGTTCTGCCCTGGCGCACACTGGGGAGCAAGCTACTTCACCGACGCAGTGAGTGGAGTCAAGAACACGAAATTTGTCCTTCTTCGTCAGGATACTTATGTACTTGGCAAAGGTTATCTTGGACTCGCAGATGTTGAGATCCCTGAAAAGTACTTCCATATTAGAATGACACCCCCGGCGAAGTAAAATAACAGACTCAAACTTTAATAATTAATTTGCATTTCACAGGGAGTGCGCGGAGTCTAAACGCATTCCCTTTTTTATAATTATATTAACAGGAGGGATTTTATTTGTCGGATAATAACACAAGTCCTTTGCTTGAACTCTCTCACGTAGGCAAGGAGTATTACGGCAACAGAGTCTTGTCTGATATATCGTTCAGCATTGACTCAGGTGAAATAATCGGTCTTGTCGGTGAGAACGGAGCAGGCAAATCTACGCTGTTAAATATCTTGTTCGGAATGCCTGTTATAGCTTCAACAGGAGGCTACGAGGGCAGCATTCACATAGACGGTAAATCAGTACACTTCACTTCACCTAATCAGGCACTTGCAGCAGGTATCGGAATGGTTCATCAGGAGTTCTCGTTAATTCCGGGCTTCACGGCAGCAGAAAATATTTTGTTGAATCGTGAAGTGTTAAACGGCTCGTTAATGAGTTATGTATTCAGTGAACGAGTCAGCACCCTTGACAGAGAAGCAATGCACAACAGGGCAAACGCAGCAATTCACACACTGGGAGTTAATATAAATCCTGATATGGTAGTAAGTGAAATGCCCGTAGGTTACAAGCAGTTTATTGAAATCGCCAGAGAAATCGACAGGAAGAATACGCGCTTATTATTCCTCGATGAGCCTACAGCAGTATTAACGGAGACTGAAGCAGAAATTTTATTAACAGCTCTCAAGAAATTAGCGAAGTCAGGAATTGCAATAGTGTTTATCTCTCATAGACTAAGCGAGATTAAGGAACTTTGCAGCCGTGTAGTTGTTCTCAGAGACGGAAAATTAATCACCGATCAGCCTTCAGAGGAGCTTACGACAAGACAGATTGCTTCATTAATGGTAGGCCGCCAGAATACCAGACGTGAAGAGCATAGAGTTATTCTCGAGAAAGCCAGCGATGTCAACGAAGTCTTGAGTCCTCAGCCTGAGAAAAAGAAGAAGCCTAAACCTGCACTCAGAGTCGAGCATCTTTGGGTAGACATGCCCGGCGAAACTGTCCGCGATGTATCGTTTGAAGTCCAGAAGGGTGAAATTTTCGGAATAGGAGGACTCGCAGGTCACGGAAAGTTAGGAATTCCCAACGGTATTATGGGCTTGTATCCTGCCGGCGGTAAAGTAAGACTCTTCGGGAAAAGATTGACTCTGAATCGGCCTAGAGCTGCTTTATCACGTAAAATGGCTTTTGTATCAGAAGACAGGCGCGGAGTCGGTCTCTTGCTTGATGAGCCTTTGGACTGGAACATAACTTTTACAGCTATGCAGATGCAGGGAAGATTCTTAATAGGAATCCCTTATATCTTCCAGATGAGAAATGAACTCGCTATGAGAAGTGAAGCGAAAAAATTTATTGACTCACTCGAGATAAAATGCACAGGTCCGAGTCAGAAGGCAGGCGAACTCTCAGGAGGCAATCAGCAGAAAGTATGTCTTGCAAAAGCGTTCGTGTTGAGACCCAATATATTATTAATCTGCGAACCTACAAGGGGAATCGATATAGGCGCAAAGAATCTTGTCCTTGATACCCTGAAAGAATATAACAAGGAGAACGGAACGACTATCATAATCACGAGCTCAGAGCTTGAGGAATTGCGTTCAGTCTGTGATCGTGTAGCAATAGTTGACGAGGGCAGAATAGCAGGAATTTTACCGGCTTCAAGTCCTGCTGAAGAGTTCGGAATGCTCATGATGGGTCAGAACAAGAAAAATAATGATGATGAGGAAGGTGAAGAGTCAGCATGATAAAAAAATTTATAGACAATGCAGGCTGGCCGAGAATAATTATAGCCTTGTTCCTGCTGGGATTATTCATAGCTGCTCCGTTCGTAGGCGTAAACGTTTGGACCTCGCTGAATAATACTCTTGTAAGATTCGGAATGAACGGCGTTATGGTTCTTGCAATGATACCAATGGTTCAGGCCGGGTGCGGATTGAATTTCGGCTTGCCTCTGGGAATTATCGCGGGACTTTTAGGGGCGACCCTCTCTCTTGAGTGGAACACTGAAATAATGTCGCGTTTATTAGACTTAGGAGCAAAATATAATATAACGTGGCTCAATGAAATTTTTGTTAATACTTATAGAGAGCCTCTAGGTTTTGCAAGTGCGATTGTAATTGCGATTCCTGTAGCTGCTGTTCTGGGCTGGCTGTACGGTAAATTATTAAATCGTGTCAAGGGCGATGAGATGATGATAGCTACTTACGTCGGCTTCTCTTCAGTTTCTTTCATGTGTATAGCGTGGCTGTTATTACCCTACAAACACCCTACAATGGTATGGGGATACGCAGGCAGGGGACTCAGAACTACAATCAGCGTTGAAGGTTACTGGCTTCACGTTTTAAATGATGCTCTTGCGATAAAGATTAACGATAACTTCACTATACCGACCGGAATGATTTTATTTTTCCTGTTCATGGCTGTAATAGTCTGGATATTCATGCGAACTAAGACAGGGACGGCAATGACTGCTGTAGGTTCTAACCCGGAATTCGCCCGCGCTTCAGGTGTCAACGTTGATAAAATGCGTACGATTTCAGTTGTAATGTCTACGATACTCGGAGCAATTGGCATTATAGTTTACGAGCAGAGTTTCGGATTTATCCAGTTATATATGGGACCGTTCTATATGGCCTTGCCTGCTGTAGCTTCGATTTTACTCGGAGGAGCAAGCGTCAACAAAGCAAGTATTCTCAATGTCATAGTCGGAACGTTTTTATTTCAGGGCATCTTAACAATGACTCCTTCAGTTATTAACGGTTATTTGCAAACGGACATGTCAGAAGTTATAAGATTAATCGTGAGCAATGGAATGATATTATATGCCCTCACAAGAAAGGTGCGTGCAGGAAGATGATTCGCAAACTCTTTGACATAATAGCAAATAACGCTGTCCCTGCAGTATTCATAATCATATCGGCATTTGCAATCCCTTTGAGCGGTTTCTCTGCAAGTTATCTCGTTCAGGAATTATTGACTCGAATCGGTCGTAACTCGTTCTTGATATTGTCGCTCTTGATTCCAATTATGGCGGGCATGGGCTTAAACTTCGGCATGGTCTTAGGAGCTATGGCGGGTCAGATAGGCTTGCTATTAATCTGCGACTGGGGAGTTGTCGGCATTCCCGGAATGGTCTTAGCGTGTTTAATCGGGACTCCTATTGCAATAGTTTTAGGAGTGTTCTGCGGTCATATCATGAACAGAGCTAAAGGGCGCGAGATGGTTACGGGCTATATACTCGGCTTCTTCATTAACGGAGTCTATCAAATGACGGTGCTTTACTTGATGGGCTGGGTAATTCCTATTACGAATCCAAATTTATTATTATCAAGGGGCTACGGAGTCCGCAATGCAGTAAGTTTATTAGGGATTCGCGGAGTCCTCGATAACTTTATCCCGACCATGATAGCAGGCACGGAACATTCACAGCAGTTCTTAAGCATTCAGGGTTCAGGAGCTTTCATGCTTCTCCAAATTCCATGCTTCAACGGAGCTATACGAATTCCATTAATGACCCTGATAGTGATTGCCCTGTTCTGTGTATTTATTATCTGGTTCAGGAAGACCAAGCTCGGCCAGGACATGAGAGCCATCGGACAGAGTCAGACCGTTGCAGATTCGGCAGGTATCGCAGTAAACAGGACTCGAATTATAGCAATAGTAATATCAACCGTCTTAGCATGTTACGGACAAATAATTTACTTGCAGAACATGGGAACCCTTAACACGTACAACAGCCACGATCAGGCAGGAATGTTCTCAATAGCTGCGTTGTTAATCGGAGGAGCAAGCGTCTCACGTGCAAGCATAGCAAATGTATTTGTCGGAGTAATTTTATTTCACTTAATGTTCATCGTTGCACCTATGGCAGGCAAAAACTTAATCGGTGAAGCTCAAATCGGCGAATATTTCAGAGTGTTCGTGTCATATGGAATTATAGCAATTGCCCTCGTCCTTCATGCCTGGAAGAGGAATCGCGAACGTGAAGCAGCAAGACGTTCACTAAGGGGAGGTGCTTAAATCATGTTCGTAGCTTTCTTGAAATTTCTAATGCGCTGGACTCAGAGATTAATATTATTGGCTGCGTTGATTGCCTTGGGAGGCTGGCTGTTCTACATCGGCCGTGAACATCAAATCTTCCTTGATAACAGGACTCTTAACGGGTATAAGGCTCTCGAGCAGGTAAACGTTTCGATTAATAACGGCGAAGTATCAGAGTTAATGACTCGTGAACGAGGAGTTCAAAAAGTTGTCGGGCCGAAGTTCACTCTTAAGGCGCAGGTCTTCGATGAGGACGGAAATATAATTCAGACCCTTGAACGTGAAGTGAAGCTCTGCATCCTGAGCAAGGATATAATGATAAATCTTCCTGTGTTCGTTTCGAGTGATAGGGGCTTCATAGTTCCTGCACCGAGATAAAAAATTCTGCCGGCTGAGTCTTACTTAATGGCTTAACCGGCTTTATTATATTAATTCAGTTAAGAAGGAGAAAATTTTATGAAATCAACAATCACTATTTTCTTATTAGCAGCATGTTTTATTCTCAGCGCGTTAATTATTCCCTGCAATGCCCAAGACTCTCAGGACTGCGAGGGCTTCTCTATCTCAAAGATTGATGATGCAACATTTGCACGCATTAAAGGCAAGTCCTACAAAGACAACTGTCCGATACCGCTTGAAGACTTAAGATATTTGCGGGTTCTTCACAAGGACATTAACGGCATAACTCACAGCGGAGAGTTAATCTGCAACGTTTATATTGCTTCTGATGTATTAGAGATATTCAAGGCGTTATTCTTAGCAGGATATCCGATTGAAAGAGTCAAGCTCGTCGATGAGTATGATGCTGATGATGAGACTTCAATGCGCGACAATAACTCTTCATGCTTCAACTTCAGGTTCATATCTCACACCACGAAAATTTCAAAGCACGGTCTAGGCCTAGCAGTTGATATTAACACCCTCTATAATCCCTACGTCAAGACAGTAGACGGCAAGCTCATAATCGAACCTGCAACAGCAAAAGAATACACTGACAGGAGCAAAGATTTTATCTACAAGATCAACAAGGGCGATTTATGCTACAAGCTATTCACTGAACGGGGCTTTGAATGGGGCGGAGAATGGAAGACCGTTAAGGACTATCAACACTTTGAAGTCTCTGATGAAGTCGCGCGAAAACTTTACCCGGACTACAGATAAGATAATAATAAAAACTTTACCGGCTGAGTCATGAAGGCTTAACCGGTTTTATTTTGCATGAATGCTTTGACGATTAACTATGAAGAAGGAGAAATTTTTTCAATGAGCGTAAATATAGAATCAATAAATGCAGCTTCACACGATACAAAATTTTTCAGGTTCGGTTCAGATTCAAAGACTCTTGTCATCATTCCAGGCTTGAGCGTCAAAAGTGTAATGGACTTCGCGGACTCTGTAGCAGAAGCGTACAAGATTTTTGCTGATGAGTTCACCGTGTACGTGTTCGATAGAGTCTCGAATCCCAATGAGAATTACACGATTTACGACATGGCTGATGACACTATAAAAGCATTTGACTCACTCAAGATAAAGGACGCTTATATAATCTCAGTCTCTCAAGGCGCAATGATTGCCCAAGTTCTTGCAGCAAGACGGCCCGACCTCGTGAAAAAGTTAGTGCTTGGTTCGAGTGCGTCAAGAATCCCGGAAAATTCAGCAAAGATTTTCAGTGAATGGACAAGACTCGCACGTAAAAGAAATGTCGAAGCTCTTAACACTTCATTTGCAGCTCATATTTACTCAGAAAAATTTTTTGCTCAGTATCGTGAAGCTATATTGTCTTCAATGAGTAACGTAACTGACTCAGAGCTTGAACGATTCATAATTCTTGCAGCCTCAATGAGGGGCATGAATTTATCTAGCGAACTCGAAAATATAAAGTGTCCTGTACTCGTAATAGCTGACTCGAACGACAAAATTTTTGATGTATCAGAGTCAAAGACTATGGCAGAAAAGTTAAATTGCGGGATATTTATTTATCACGGCTACGGCCACGCAGTTTATGACGAAGCACCGGACTATAAAGCAAGAATTCTAAAATTTTTCAGGGAGTGAATGAGCTTGACAAAAAAAATATTGGGAGAAAGATGCGGATTATATAAGATACCTTGAAGATGGAACTTCAGCAGCAATTTTCGTAGTCCGCGATATTGTCCAGAACATAAACACTAAAGGCCGCTGGGTTGATATTGTCTCTCTAAGCACTTACACAGAAGGCACTGACGGCATGGGCTTTCACTGGATAGTATGCGAAATTTTCACTCGGAGAATTCAGCCCGTCTACACAGAAGATAAGGACGAGAACAGATATATTACAGGTCAACGGCACGCAAAGATATTGCAGAACAGAGAAGCAAAGGCGTTAAAGGTCAAAAATTTCTTGTGCTGTGTGATTTGATTCATAATTTCATTAAATATAAGCTCGTAAGTATCGTGAAAAAATATTCTGATCCAAGCGGCGGAATTCATGAAGTCGAACAGGAAATCAAGAAGCCTGAAACTATAATGCTGCCAGATAATCCTGAATGGGACTATAAAATCAAGGCGTTGAAGAGACTTAATGACTCGCAGGTAGAATATATCGAAGCTAATTCTGACTCAATTCTTGCTAAAATTAAAGCAAACGGCAAAGCATCACCCGAAATGTTTTTTATATCTGGAAAGGAAGAAGCTAATAACAATGGACAAGGCAATAATAAATCAAAGACTCGACAAGCTAAGAGAGTTAATGTCTGCAAAAAATCTTGATGTCTTCACTTTAATAGTGAACGAGCGCGCTAACTCTGAGAGCTGTCACTATATATCAGGCTTTCGGGGAAGTTCGGCAGCGTTGATTATCTCACGTGATGAGTCAATCTTAATCACCGATGGACGCTACAAGACGCAATCTAAGAATCAATCACCGTTCAAGATTATTATTCAGAACGAAAAGAGTTTATATGAATATGTCTCACAGGCAGTCAGCGAGTCAAGTTACAAGCGCATAGGTTTCGAAGCAGAGAAAATCTCACATGCTGACTTCACGAAATATTTTGCTCCTGTTAAAGCAGAATGGATTGACTCTTCAGAGATGATAAAGACCCTCAGACGCAGCAAAGACCCTCACGAGATAGAATTAATTCGTCAGGCAGCAAGAATAGGGCGCGAGGCTTACTCTAACACGTTAAAGAAAGTTTATAACGGAATGACTGAAGTTGAATTCGATATAGCTCTAATGCAGGAGATAAAGTTATTAGGAGCTGAAAAGGGCTGGGCTCACGATGATTTTATTGTTGCGTCAGGTGAAAGAAGCGCGATGTGTCATGCTCCTGCTACGATGAAAAAATTTGCTCAGGGTGAAACAGTTACGGTAGATTACGGCGCAATGGTCGAGGGCTACATGAGCGATATTACCCGAAATTTTGCGCTAGGTTCAGTGAGTGATAAAGCACGAGAAATTAATGATATATTGATTAAAGCTCATCACGAGGCAGCAAAAGCTCTCAGGCCGGGAATTTTAGGAGTCGAAGTTGACTCGATTGCAAGAAAAGTTATAGCGGACTCAGGTTATGAGAAAAATTTTCTACATGGACTCGGTCACGGCTTGGGACTCGAGGTTCACGAAGCTCCGAGACTTTCACCGACTTCAAAAGATATTCTGCAAGCTGGCGATGTCGTTACGATTGAACCGGGAATCTATATCGAAGGCTGGGGAGGACTCAGGATCGAAGACGATTACTTGATTACACCGGACGGGGGCGAGTGCTTGACAGTGAACGACAACCAAAATATTGAAGCAGTGAGTTTTCTTCATTGATTATAATTTATTCATTGATAGAACATTGATAGAAGGAGGAGTAAAACATGAAGATTGACAGACTGGGGAATTATTCATTTCCATCACTGACAAATAATATCCGGAATATTTCACAGGCAGTCAGAGGCCGTAAGAATAATAATCCGTCCGGAGACTCTGCCAATATTTCGGACATCGGCAAAAGATTAAGTCTTCACAGGACTCAAGCATCACAGAAAGCTGACGAGACAGTTAAACTTGACTCTACAGCACAGAGGGTAGACAAGGAAATGAAGAAAGCTGTTGATATTCTTGAGAAAATGAAGGACTTAGCGGTTCTTGCTCAGGATAAATCTTTAAGTGATTCGGACAGAATCGAAATTCAGACGGAACTTGCAGACCTTGATGATAATTTATACATGCTCCCGATAAATCTCGTTACGGAAAAATATAACTCACGCAATGTATCAGGCGAAGGCAGCAGCATTCTTGACCGTATGAGAGAACGAATCATGAACGGCGAAGACTGGAACGTCAGAGAAGCATACAAGCCCGGAGAAATAAAATTCACTGTTGATGAAACCGGCACAAAAATTCTTGAGAAGACAGAAGCGTTAATCCAGAGTCAGATAGACAAAATCATGAAATACCGCGAAGAACTCCCGGAGAAAATGCAGTCATGGCAGGAACATGATGACTACAAGGACGAAATGATAACGGACGGTTATTTATTCTTGTGGAACATGACACGGCCCAGAGGACTCGATAATCCTTCATTGAATGCTCCAAATATGCCGGCTTTATATTTCAGGGACGGAGAAGTCTTCAATACGTCCAGAATATCAAGAAGTATTATTGTCCCTGAAGACGAGGTCAGCACTTCACGAACTTAACAGGATTACCGCAAGACTTAACGAACTTCATTAACTCCGCAAGGACACTCGCGATTTTAATCGTGAGATGAATTGCGCTATAATACTTTTAACAGTTAGGCGTTCTGTAAAAACGGATAAAACACTCAACGGTCTTAGAGCCGTTCTAGCTTTAAGAGCAGTACTAGCTCTCTCTCCAGCGTTGGCGGCAGAGTTTCGACCAGCGACGAGGTACGGAAGAAGTACAAATGTTGCAAAAATGTAAATGTAATCGGATAAGGTAT
>JAFSJJ010000007.1 GCA_017439345.1 Synergistaceae bacterium | reverse complement strand
CTGTGCTGTGCTGTGCTGTGCTGATTATGAATGTGCATTATACTTTTGTCAAGTCCTTTCTATTATGAAAATTAAAATTCACGCTGCGAAAAAATTATATCATTAAAAAAATTTTCCCCCCCTGTAATGATTAAGCATACAAGAGGGAATAAAAATATTTTAGAAGTCAGAAACCTAGAAGCCAAGTTTCTTGAAAATTTTGACCGTAACAAAGTGAATGACGTAAGAAATTATGAAGACCAGAATTATTGTTATTACAGCTAATGACACTGCGCCGGAAACATGATCGTACAATAAGCGCACTGTAAATAACATAACAACGAAGTGCCACCAGTAAATTCCATATGAGAAATTTGCAACGCTCTTGATAATTGCAGGAGGTTCGTCCTTGAGACCTGAGAAGAAATCAAGCATACACATTGTAACGAAAATTGAAAACATGCTGTCAAAACACGAGAACACTAAATTATATATAACAAGATTTAAGCGCGTCTTGCCGAATAAATATATCAAGATAGTCATTGCTGATGAAATTACACTTGCGATAAAGTATAAGCCTGTATTTCTCTTGTAATCCTGCATGAACCATTTGTGATTATATGCGTAAATCCCAAGAATGAACGAAGCTATGTAACTGCCCGCCCTCGAAGGTTTCAGAAGAGTAATATAAAACACGTTCACCCAGTCTTCAAATCCCATGAAAAAGTTTATTGACACGAAACAGACTAAAGCCGTAAAGATAATCACTGCAGTAATTGCAAATTTATCACCCGCTAAGCCGCTTTTTGCATCAGACTCAGACTTAGAGTCAGAATCTTTTGCAGTCTTCCCTACAAGAGCATAAACTAGAAAGAGAATAAACAGAGTACTCAAGAACCAATAATGTAACTGGCTGTATTCTGAACCGAAGAAATAATTTACAGTGAAGTCAAATATAGTGAGCGATTTTATTACATTTCTCATCATGTCATACATAGTCGGAAGAGCTACCAGAAACGTACCCAGAATGCAAGGCACTAAAATTCTTAAAAACTTTTGCTTGATGAACGTATAACGACCCCTCTTAACCAGCGAAGGAGGAGCAAAATACCCGGCCAGGAAAAAGAATACATACATTGCAGACGGATCAAGAATTATAAACATAATCTCTGCACATCTTTTGTGAAAGGATCGTTGATACTCAGTCCGTATAAACCGAAATATACTATACACTCTATTGTATGCATAAATACTACGCCGAAGAGCATTAATATTCTCAGGTAATCGAAGCCGTAAAATCTTACTTTATTATTATTCTCGGACATGCTGCAATCTCACACTCTTATAAAAATTTTGCAAAATTCTATCATAAATAATTCATCATTACGAAATATATATATTTTTTCATAACTTGAATACGTTGACATGTTTTTGTCTTTAGTCTAAAATTTCGCGCATTCTAAGCAAAGATTTTCATGATTTAGTTGCTTAATTACGAAAGGAGCTAACATAATGCCACTTAAGGAATACAAACCGATTAAAGAAGTCTACGGTACTATGATCTTCAACAGGCGGGTCATGAAAGAAAAACTCAATCCCGATATTTACGAACAGGTCATAGCCGCAATGGAAGGCAGGCAGAAATTATCACCTGAAGCAGCAGACATCGTAGCTACAACAATGAAGGACTGGGCGATCTCCAAAGGTGCAACTCACTGGACTCACTGGTTCCAGCCTCAGACGGAATTAACAGCAGAGAAACATGCAGCGTTCACTCTTCCTGACTCAGAAGGCCGTCCTATCGAAGTCTTCAGAGGTCATAATCTCGTTCAGGGAGAACCTGACGCTTCGAGCTTCCCGAATGCAGGGACACGTTCAACGTTCGAGGCAAGGGGTTATTCTGCGTGGGATATTTCGAGTCCTGCTTTCATAGTCAAAAGCCTCAAGGGTGGAACTCTGTGCATTCCTTCTGTATTTTTCTCTTATGACGGTTCGCCTTTGGACTTGAAGACTCCGTTATTAAGGGCATTAAATGCAATCGAGAGCAGGGGATTAAAATTACTGCGTACTCTTGGACAACGGGGAATCAAGAGCGTCAAAATGACCGTCGGAGCTGAGCAGGAATACTTTTTACTCGACAGACCGCGCGCTCAGTTAAGACCTGATATAAGATTCTGCGGAAGGACTCTAATCGGTGCCCAGCCTGCAAAAGATCAAAAGCTCGACCATCATTATATGGGTGCAATTCCTACAAGAGTTTTGCGCTACATGGAAGACGTTGAGAGATTGCTTGCACGTTACGGGATTTCATTAATCGCCAGACATAACGAGGTCGCCCGATGCCAGTTTGAATTTGCGCATTTATACAGCGACGCTAACACAGCCTGCGACCAGAACCAAATGTTAATGGAAGCCATGAGGAAACTTGCAAGGGAACATGAACTCAGACTCTTATTCCATGAGAAGCCCTTCTCAGGCATGAACGGTTCGGGTAAGCACACGAATATTTCACTCGTTGACAGTGAAGGCAGAAATTTATTAAAGCCGTCGAACTCTCACAGACGAAATATTATTTTCTTGGCCTTCTTATCTGCTGTAGTTCTTGGTGTCTCGAGATTTCACAGCTTACTTCAGGCAAGCATAGCAACTTACGGAAATTTATTCAGGCTCGGAGGACACGAAGCACCGCCCTCAATCATAAGCGTTTATTTAGGCTCGGCACTCACTGACTTAATTCACAGGCTCGATAACGCAGATGTTTCACTTCCTGATAAGGGCGTTATGGACTTGGGATTAACTAAGCTGCCCGAAATTATTCCGTTTGACTCTGACAGAAACAGGACTTCACCGGTAGCATTTACAGGAGACAAATTCGAGTTCAGAGCACCAGGTTCAAGCCAGAGTATAGCTTTACCCGTAACAATGTTCGCAAGTTTATGGGCATGGGGACTCGATCAGGTTACTAATATGATAGAGGCAAAATTACCCGGCGGCACTGATCCTATGGACGCAGCACTTGAGGCAGCAAAAGAGGCTTTCAAGATGGGAAGCAATATCTTATTTGAAGGCGATGCTTATAGCCACGAATGGCAGGACGAAGCTAGAAGACGAGGCTTAATCGAAGCTGAGTCTATGCCCGACAGAATAGATTTATTATCAAAGCCCGAGAATATCGAAATGCTTGCAAACTTGGGAGTCTACAGGGCTCACGAACTCGATAATTTACGCGAGATCCGCATGGAAAGTTTTGCTACTGGTCTCGAAGTTGAAGCAGCTGTGTTATATGACATGCTCTGGGAGGGAGTCTTACCGGCTATATCAAAGCAGCTTATACTTGAGAAAAATTCTCTCAGCGCACTTGACGGACTCGATTTCGGCGACACTTCAGCATGGAGGGAATACGCAGGCAGTCTTGGACGTACTAAGAACGCTCTTATTCAGGACGCAAAGAATCTCTTTGAACTCAAGGGAAGACTCGCAAGCATGAACGCCCGCGAACGTTCGGACTTATTAACAGGAAGCATTATTCCTTTAATGGACTCTATTAGGGCTAAGTGTGATGCAGCAGAGTTAATTATCTCGTCAGAAATCTGGCCTTACCCGATTTATAGAAACTTGTTATCACTGTCAGCATAAACGCATAATAAAACCCCTGCCGTTGAACTCAATGACAGGGGCATTAATTTCAAAAAATTTATTCCTCCGGCTCGAACATATCTTTGCCGACACCGCAAGGGGGGCATACCCAATTGTCCGGAAGATCCTCGAAAGCTGTCCCAGGAGCTATCCCGTTGTCAGGGTCTCCTACTGCAGGATCATAGACATAACCGCAAACTGAACATACATACTTTTTCATTTAGTGTAACAACCTCCCTCTAAGAATTGCGCTAATTATAACATAGTGTGTTTATTTACTTCCCGAAAGTCTGATAATAGCCGACTCCTAATATAAGCAGAATGATTAACGGCACTATGACTCTAAAATAAATCTCGCGGGGAAACTTTGCGCCTTTGCCTGTGTCAGCTTCTTTGACGAAATTGTCCCAGCCCCAGCCGTAACGAGTTACGCAGAATAATAAATATATCAGTGATCCAATCGGCAGCATATTATTGCTCACGATGAAGTCTTCGAGATCAAGAATTCCCGAACTGCCTCCTAAGGGGTGAATGTCGCTCCAGAGGTTAAAGCCTAATGCACAGGGAATCGAAAGCACAAAGAGTGTTACTCCCATTACGAGAGTCGCCTTATGCCTTGACCAGCCGAAATGATCCATGTAGCACGCAACGATATTCTCAAAGACTGCTATAACTGTAGAAAGAGCTGCAAAACTCATGAACAGGAAAAATAACGTTCCCCAGATATGACCGCTGGGCATTGAGTTAAACATGTTGGGAAGAGTCACAAATATGAGTCCGGGGCCTGCTCCTGGGTTAATGCCGTATGCAAAGCAAGCCGGGAAAATTATCAAGCCTGCTGTAAGAGCTACAAAAGTATCGAGTCCAGTTATAATTAAGCTCTCGCCGAATAGAGTCCTGTCCTTGCTGATATAGCTCCCGAATATGGCCATGCTTCCGATACCAAGACTCAGAGTAAAGAATGCCTGACCCAGTGCAGCATATAAAGTCGTTCCGAGTCCTTCTGAGATTAATTTATCGAAGTCCGGTTTGAGATAGAACTCGAGTCCCTTCTCTGCGCCCTCAAGAGTTACTGACCTGACTGCAAGGGCTATCATGATGATTAACAATCCGCACATCATAATTTTCGTAATGCGTTCGACTCCGTTGCGTAGACCTGCGAAACATACAAGCGTCCCGATTATAACAGCAAGAGCCATCCAGCCGACCATTTGAGAAGGAGACTCAAGGAACGTCCCGAAAAATTTGCCGACTGCTTCAGCCTCTAAACCAGTGAAGCTCCCTACACCTGAATAATAAGTATATGCGAGCATCCAGCCTGTTACAGTCGTATAAAACATCATCAAGATATAATTTCCTGCCCATGCGACATAGCCCCATAATGACCACGCTTTATGTTCAGGACATAAGACAGCAAACGAACGCGACATACTCTGACCGGAGCCCCGTCCTACTGCAAACTCCATGACCATTATAGGCAATGCGAGTAATAACAAGAATACGATATAAACTAAAACAAAAGCTGCTCCCCCGTACTGACCTGTTATGAACGGGAAACGCCATACGTTGCCGAGACCTATTGCACAGCCTGCCGACAAGAATATGAATCCTAAACGGCTGCCGAAAGTCTCGCGCTTATTCTCTGATAGAGACATGATAAATAAACCTCCGATAAAAAATTATAAAAAACTCGTAAATTATATCAGCTTGTAAAAAACTTTATATTTGCATAAAAGACTCATTTGCGATAAAATACCCTTCGTGTTCGCCGGGCTGGTGGAATGGTAGACACACGGGACTTAAAATCCCGAGGGCGTAAAGTCCGTGAGGGTTCAAATCCCTCGTCCGGCATCAAGAACATATCGCGGGGTGGAGCAGTTTGGAAGCTCGTCGGGCTCATAACCCGAAGGTCATAGGTTCAAATCCTATCCCCGCCACCAATTTTTATAACACTCAAGGCGGTATAGCTCAGCTGGCTAGAGCACGCGGTTCATACCCACGGAGTCCCCGGTTCGAATCCAGGTGCCGCCACTAAAAAAAATTTCCCCCGTTAAGAGAAAAACTTAGCGAGGGATTTATTTATATCTTAATGCATTCCCATTGCTTCACTGTCTGGAAGTCAAGATATTTTGAATCACAGCCAAAGAAATTATGAACTTCCCGGCCGTCCTCGAAGACTCTTATATCATCAAGTGAAAGATTCTCAAATTTCGAGTCAAGAAAATATTTCAGGTATCTTATTTTCTCAGGATCAAAGCCCATGTAACGAGAGCTTACACAATCCGCAACAAGAAAATTTTCACAGGCTATTAACGTGTTTGCGTTCTTGCTGGTCGGACAGAAAGGCCCCTGCCCCTCACCTGCTGTTATGCCGTCGATAATGCTTAAATATTTCCGTTCTCTCTTGTGAAGAGCAATATATAAATCTGCTGCCATTCTCCATATAGTGTCATTGCCCGGCCATGAGCCTCTGTGCTTGACCCGTGCTTTCATGCCTGACTCGTAGGCTTCTCTTGACGGGTATTCGTCGCCGTTAATTTCAGGGTAGCCTGTGCGCCAGTGGACTAACTGATTTTTATCTGCAACAGTTCCGACAAGTCCTTTAATATTCAACGTAACGCCTGCCTTCTGGTGAGTCTTTAATTTGGGAATCGAAATAAATACGTCAGAGTCATATATGCTTCTCGAAAAAGTATATAACTGCGTCTCGCCTGAGTGAGCGTTAATAGTGTCCTCGCGCTCGTCAAATACTCCCCGGAAGTTCGCAGGGTCTATCCCGTAAAATAAAGATTCACGGCCAAGATTTATTTGCACAGTGCCTCTGTCATCGCCTGTTTGACTCACCATTAAAAATTTTTTGCCGTAGTTCTTCAGGTCATCGCATATTAACGGCCTCAAGTCTTTAATCTCTACAGGACATTTATATTTGCCCCTGAGTCTCTCTGATATTCCTGTGAACGTCATCAGCTCTTCAAAGTCTGCATCAATCGAAGGGTTATCGCCGATTATGATTTTACCTGTTGAGCCTAGTATTTCACTCACGAAATCACAGACAGCTTCAATCACAGCAGGATGAGTAATAACGCAATACAAATTATCTTTGTGAGGACATGACTCGCGCCATCGTGAAGCTACCCAGTTAGGCTTTATAAATACAGTATCACCGGGCTTAACTATATTGCTTAAGTCAAGGCCAAGAGAGTCAAAGCACCGGGACAAAGCAGCCTTCACAGTTTCGAGCCTGTAATTATCAGCGTGTTCAATTGCAGCAGAAAACATTATTTTGCCTCCTGTTTAAGATTCAGATAACGCTCAAGACACCAGACCATAAATTTTTGATCGCCCGTCATATTGTCAGTACAATGCGGCAGGAATTCAGGACGTTCGGGCCCCTTCCAGTTCTTCAGCCATTCATTAACAGGTCGTGGCATTGGGATTTTCTCAGGCATGTCAAGACCGGGATATAATTTCGCAAACGCTTCACGGACTAAATATTTTGACTCGCCTTTTCTTATACGCGCATAATCAATCGGAGCATCAAGGACAGTTAACGAGTACGGCCCGACAAATTTTATGTTAGCAGTACCGCAGGCATTATTATAAGTTCCAAGAGCTTCCTGACGAAAATATTTATTAATGAAATCATGAGCGTCAATATGTCCATCGTGATTGAACTCGTAAAACGGCTCAAGATTCATGCAAGGCTCATAAAGCACTTTATAAGGCATTACGTAGCAGTAGCGGTCAATAAATTCACCGGTCAGCCAGTCTTTAGCGAGAAGCCCATTCATTCCGCCGTAGATAATATCAGCGTTCTCACCAAGAATAAATTTTGTGAAGCCCTGATTAACTGCCCTTCTTGCTGCTATGTAAATCTGAGCTTCTATAGAATGCACAGGAGCATTTTTATGGCGCATTAAGTCATCAATAACGTTAATAACATCTTCCCAGCGAATATTTATTATCTCGTGAGAGAGTCCGCAAATATCTGCAATCATAGCTGCCCGTTCTGACTCATCAATGACTTTGACGCCGGGCACAATACATCTGAACGTATAAGCCTTTGAGCCTTTGGGCATGAACTTAGCAAGTATCGCCGAGTCAATTCCTCCTGAGAGTGCAAGAGCTGCTTTGCCGTCGTGAGCTGCTTCACTGGTGATTTTCTCAAGGGCATTAATTAACTCATCTGAATTCTTAACGGGGACTCTTGGAAAGTTTATATCTTGGACTTTCACTTTTTCATCATCGAAGACGTAACGGTACATTAAATATTCGCTCATTGATTTATTACTCATCTGCATTATTATTAGCTTCCTCCATTGTCCAGCCCCTGATATGCTTTAATGCCTCGCCGATCTTAGTTGAAGATATGCCGCGCGTGTACGGGAAATAAATTATCTTGATGCCTTCTTGTGCAAAACTCTTCTCGTAGTCCTGCCATTTGCCGGAGTTGTACCAGTCATCACCGACGAATAGAATTTTTGCGCCGAGCTTCTTACATGCTTTCAATTTATCCATGTCGTACTGGGGGACAGCTGCGTCAACGTATTTAATGCTTCTAACTATTTCGATTCTGTCCTCAAATGGAATCATTGCGTGCTTGCCTTTGTAGCTGACGAGTTCGTCAACTGTAACGCCGACTATTAACCGGTCGCACATTCCCTTTGCGTTCTTGAGCAAGTTCAAGTGTCCGATGTGAAATAAGTCATAGACTCCTGTTGTGTAGCCGATTAACATTTTGAGTCCTGCGCTTTCTCTACGTCATAATATGTGTAAGGCTTATCAAGATCAACAACAAATAAACCAGAACTAAATGAAGGAACTCTTTTCTCCTCAGGCGGCAGAGTGTTATAGTCTCCGTAATCCATCGTTAAGTATCTCTCATAGCCAATGGGAACGCTTATAGTCGTATCTTCAAACGGGAGTTCTATAGAGTCTCTGAAGTCGTCATAAAAGAAAATCATTTTGTACCAGCCGTCTTGGTTGGGCATAGTGTCGCGCCACGTGAATATTATCTTGTCCGAAGACTCGAACTTGTAACGCTTGAGCATATTTTCCTGTTTGAGCGCAAAATAATAATACGGCAGCAATAATCTTATCGGGATAAATGCAGCATAAAATATTATTCTTGCAAGTATTCTTAACAGTGAACCGCTCGTTAATACTCGTGTGAAAGACGGAAGGGGATAACGCAGCTTAACATTCAGTTTTCTATAGAGTTCCATTAGAGTTAAAACGATCTTCCTGTGATAAAACTTTTCATCGGGTATGCCGTTCATTATGAGAATATCTATATGTATTCCCATTCGCAAATCATTTTCTCTCGTGTAAATGCTGAAACATGTTGTGTCAATGTTATGGAGTCTCAAGGCGTAGTGAGGCTGAAAATGTCTAGGCTTCAGGTAACCCCATATAGCATAATTTGAAGGGAGCTCACTCTTTGCTATCTCAGAAAATTTAATATAATCTTCATAGGGCATAGCAACATCAACATCATCGTCCCACGGGATAAAGCCTTTGTGTCTGACTGCTCCGAGACATGTCCCGCCGATTGCAAAGTATCTGAGATTATGTCTGTGGCAGATGTCCTGAAAAACTTTGAGTATCTTTAATTCTTCGAGCTGAATTCTTCGTGTGAGTCCGGACTTATTGCCCCCCCCCCCAGGGTAGTGCATTTTACGTAGTCTGAGTCTGACATGTAATTAATAACTCCTTTGTGAATAATATGCGTGAAAAATTTTGTGAGTATTATAGCATCATAAAAAATTTCCCTCATTGAGAGCAAATACTTTCAGTGAGGGATTTATTTTGTCATTTATGCTTTGCGAATCTTGCCCTGCTCTCGTGTTCTGCAAGACCGGGCTCAATCTCTCCGGCTTTCATCAGGGCATTACGGGTCATCATCGGCCCTACAAGTTCATAGATTAACACGCTGAATAATATTATGTTCCTGATTAATCCTCCCATCTCTGAGCCTAAACTCTGGGCACTGACGACCATACCAAGAGCGACTCCTGCCTGAGGGAATAACGTTATGCCTAAATACTTTTTCACGTTCTCTGAACAATGCATGATTGAACTGCTGAATAACGCTCCAAAATATTTTCCTGCACATCGAGTCAATATATAAACGAGTCCTGTTAATATTACGAACGGATATTTAAACACGCTTAATTCAAGCCTTGCTCCTGATATAACGAAAAATACTGCATAAAGAGGAGCTGACCATTTCTCAGAACGCTTCATTATATCTGCGCTGTATTCGCTCATGTTGCAAAATACTGTTCCAAGAGTCATGCACACTAGCAAAGACGAGAATGCTATACGGACTTGGCCTATGTATATCTCACGTGAAGCAAGCGATATAGTCATCATGATAAATGCTATTGTCATTGAGAGCCTGTTAGTGTTCGAGAAAAATAATTTCTCAAGCCATGTTAATATAACTCCCATGAATGCGCCTAAGATTAACGAGCATATTATTTCGATTAATGGATTTAACGCAATAGAGACAAGATTTATAACTCCGCCGGTCATAGCCTGAGCAATGCCTATAGAGACAGCAAATATTATTAATCCCGCAGCATCATCAAGGGCTACAATCGGAAGCAGCAAATCAGTAACAGGACCTTTTGCCTTGAACTGACGCACTACCATTAGAGTCGCAGCCGGTGCAGTCGCTGAAGCTATAGCACCCAAAGTAATAGCCGCTGGTATTGGAAGCAAATCTTCTCCGAGCTTGAGACTTAATAATATTAATGCAATGTCAACAAGAATAGTAGCTGCAACTGCCTGAAATGTGCCTATGAACAACGCGTTTTTACCCATTTCGCGAATCTCTGAGAGCCTGAACTCGCTGCCTATGTCAAACGCTATGAAGCCAAGAGCAAGACTCGATAATATATTTACTCCTGCAAGCTCTGTTGAAGTGTTGAAGCCTATATTAAACCTGCCTAGTACATAGGGGCCGACTAAGACTCCTGCGATTAAGAAAGCTGTTACGTCAGGAAACTTGAAGCCTGAATACTTGAATGCCCTCGTCATCATTAGACCTGCGAATAAAGCGAAGGCCGTCTTGAGCAATAATGCCATAAAAAAATTAGTGCCTCTTCTCTGATTGATATTGATATTTATATTTATCAAGCGTGAGATTATAGCACTAATAATATTTTCTATCTCGTCCTATCTCGTGATTAGAGTCTTTACTGCCCTGTAGATCTCGCCGCCTCGTTTGCTTTGGAATGTTTTCACAAGAGCGTTATTGATTTCCATCCTGGTCTTGTATTTGAGAATTATATCTGCTATTGCTGCAGAGTCCGTGCTGTCGTTGAGTCTCTCAGAAATTTTTTGCTTGAGTTCCCTTGCTGCTGTCGTCAGGACATGTAATTTATCTCCTGCTGTGTTGATTACGAACTCTATATTTATTCCCCGTTCCTCCCAGAAATGCAAAAGGCTGCTGTAGCCGTTATCTCTCGAGACGATAAAATAATTGCATTGAGACTCTTTGTTATCTCTTATGATATAGCCAAGATACGAAGCTAATTGAAAATCAAGTGCGTTCTTGACCCCTGTGTGGACTTTGCAATATTGAATCACTGCTTGAGACATATTTATTTTCACGTGAAGATCGAACATGATTCTGCCTGCCCTGCTGCTGTAGAAAATAAATACAGTGTTATCGCCGTCAAGATTCTCAATGCCTGTGAGTCCATCTGAGCCCGTGTTCTCATAATCGACAAAGTAATAATTCTTTCGCCTCCGTGAGTCATTGCCCGAAGACAAAGCATTAACACTTTCTGTATTAGTAAATGTATTAGTAATTATATTCGTGTTTGTGTTAGTGTTGGTGATTAATGATTTATCGTTTGCCCTGAGGAGTCACTCAGGGTCTTTGTGTTCCTTTTCCATTGAAGAGTCATACACCTTGCAGCAATCCCTGCCGGCTTTCTTGGCCTCGTAAAGTGCAAGATCGCTCTCATGTATCAGCCTGTCTATTGATTTATCACTGCCTTCAAGTCTCTGGGCAATTCCCGCGCTGACCGTCAAGCTCTTCATAGTGAAATTATCTTCTTCGTGATAGTAATTCATTAACTTTGACATGAAAGCATTAACTTTCTCTTCGACTTCACCGGCAGACCTTTCACCGAGCAGGACTATCATGAACTCATCTCCGCCCATTCGTGCAGCAAAGCCGTCATTAAATTCATTCTGGAGCATCTCAGCCGTAGCAGCCAATGCCCTGTCGCCAGCCTGATGTCCGTAATTATCGTTTACTTCTTTGAAGTGGTCAAGGTCAAAATATATGCATGTCATGTTTGACTCGTTTGCGTTCTCCTCAACGTAATTCTGAAGATACCAGCGAGTCGCAAGCCCCGTTAAGTAATCCTGCCGTGCCATTTCGAGTATGCGCTTCTGATATTTAAGCTCTTGTGATGTCGCCCTGAGTTCTGATTTGATTCTCTCTTGAAGTATCCTGAAATAGAATCTCACAAGTTCGGGACTGAGAGGCATTGACCATATATCATAGAGCAGGGCTAATTGACTCTCGTCCAAGTCTTCAGGCGTTTGGGTGCAGAGAACATATTTTGCATCCTTGCGAATCTTCTCTGGAATCTTTCCGGTGATAATGACATTTAGAATTTCTGAGTCCTTCTGAATCCTTGCGCCGCTCCTCAGTGAAAAAATGTTGCAAGTGAGTCCGTTGACAGGTTCAGCTTCTTTCAGTATCTCGGCTAAGTTATCGCTTGGTACGTAAATATTTATCTCGTTCAGGTTCATGATTTAATCACCGCTCCGTTATTAAATTAGATTAAATAATAATGCAATACCCGCAAAAATCAAATTAATTATTATCATTGGGAGCAAAGTCGCAAAGTTCATGAGCAATAATTTTCGTGCAAGTTTTGACTCGAACAGTCCGAAATAATAGCCTGCATTCATTCGCAAAATCCGCGTTGCACTTCCTAGACCGCTGCCAAGTATTAACGAGAATAAAGCCTGCGAGTTATTAAGCTCTCCTGAAGCAATTGCTCCCCCTGCCAGTGCAAGAGCTGCTGATACACGTGCTATTGAAGTCCCTGCGACAGTCCAGCCTGCCAAAGGGATAAACGGGAAGTTAATTACTTGACTGAAAAATTTATTTATCACAGGAACAAGAGAATATGCAAGGGCAAAGAATAACCATGCAAGAGGCAGAGTCTTTATTAACCGGTGAAATATGCTAGTGTGTTTATTGCGTGCTGAGTCTGAGTGCTTTATCGTGATTTCCTGATTGAAATTGACAGCTTGAGAGTCTTTCTCCTTAGGCAGGAATATAAATGCGATTATGAATCTTCCTGCAGCGATTATTAACTGTGAGAACGCAAAGAATGCCCCTGCACGTCCTGCCATGCTTAAAGCAAGTGCGAATGTCCCCGGCCAGCGTTTAAGATATGAAGGAAATGAAAGCATTAACGTTGACCATACTGCCTGCTTCTGTGTGATTTGATTTTGTTCCAGTGCTGATGATATTATCCCTGCTCCTGTCTTTGATGATGCGAAACTCACACTCAAGGCAAGAGCCGTTACAGGATTAATTGAACGCGGTATAAATCTTTTCATGATGAGTTCTGCAATTCTGAGCTTCATTACTATTTCACCCAGAACAAGGCCAAGAACTATTTCAAGAGTAAGAGTCAATTCACCTGCTAAGAGTCCGTGATGATTCATGATTAATAACTATTTCACTTCCATAGTAATATTATTGACAGATAATTATTTATATTCGTTAATGCTTCGTTATCTTCGTAAATTTTTTCTTTATCCGGAATTCCTGCAAAGTCAACGCGTATGATTTTCGTGAATGAACCTGACTCGTGAATTATATTTGCAAGATCAGGGCATGAACCCGGCTTGTAGATCGCTGCACGGTCTGCAAGTTCTAAGGCTCGTTTAATCTTCAAAGGGTCTGCGGTGCCTGGTATTATCGTTAATATCTCGTCTGACATCGCAAGGAATCTTTTAGCGCATGAAGCTGCAAGTGAGTGAGCCGACACTCCGGGGATAAATCTGCACTCTATATCGCTGTGAATTTTGCGCAGTGAGTCAAGTAAATATGCTCCTGTCGAGTAAAGCATAGAGTCGCCTATAACCGGGAAAAATATTTTGCTTGCGTCATCGAGTCTTGCTTTAATCTTCATGAGCTGCGTTAATATAATCTCATCGCGTTTATTCGAGTCGTGAATCATAGGAAATAATATCTTTGTTAATTCTCGTTCAGGCAAGTGAGTCAAAATTATCTTCTCTGCGACTCCCTGCGAATTTTCACGAGAACGGGGGACTATGATTAAATCAGAGTCTCTTGCTGAGTTCAGGGCTTCAATCGTAACGAGTTCAGGGCTGCCCGGGCCGAGACCTGCTATAGTTAGTAAATTTTTCATGATAAAGCTATAATATCACAATCAAGATTCAAGCATAAATTCATAGATTCAAAAGGGAGGTAAGAATCGATGCTGTTAATACTTTCATTCGTAGGCGTTACATTTTTTCTTATCGGCCTTTATCAATGGGCTCAAACCGGCGCAAGTATCTGGAGAATATTTTCACTCAAGAGACATGAACGTAATGACGGCTTAACCCGTGAAGAACGTCAGCAGACAGAACGCGAAGTCAAGCAGCTTGAACAGTCAGCAGACAGGACTCTAAGCGCAAGTTTCAGAATTATTGCAATCCTGGCAGGCTTAACATGGGTAGTTCTCGGACTCACTATGGTTCTTGACATGTTCAATATTGACTGGACAGGCACACTCAGTGCAAGGGCGCGTTCATACTGGGCAGCACCGGGAGTAACTTCGCAGACTAATGCAGTACCAGGACGCAATGACATGATAAGAAATCTGGGCAACAGTCTTAGAAGATAATTATTATATATAAGGGAGTGATTCAATCTGATTAAATTAATGGTCTTCGATCATGATATGACAATAGTAGACTCGAGCTATGCAATCATGGCAGGCTTTAATTATGTTGCAAGACATGAGGGTCTGCCTGAAGTCTCACATGAACTTACGATGAAATATATTGCGACTCCTATTCCGACTTACTGCGAGGGCTTGCTCGGCGAATACAGGCCTGAATGGATAAAGTTATATAGATCATGCAGCGAGAAATATGAACGCGAATTAATCAAGCCGTTTGATGACACAGTGCCGACTCTAATCAAATTGCACGAGATGGGAATCAAATTAGCAGTGATCTCAAATCGTGAGTACCCTCAAAAAGTTTTGGAACGCACAGGACTCGACAAATATTTTGATGCAATAGTCGGAGCTCTTGAACCGTATGGGAAGCTCGAATACAAGCCGAATCCTGCGATGATGAACGCTTTACTCGCTCACATGAATATCAAGCCCGAACATACGATTTATATAGGCGATGCTGATATTGACGTGTTATTTGCCGAAGCGTCAGGAGTCCGTCCTGTGGGAATAACTAAAGGCAACTTCACTCACGAAGATTTTCACTTATTAGGAGTCTGGAAGAGTATAGACTCTCTAAGCGAGTTAATAGACATTGCAAATGAAGACTCGAAAAATTAAATCATGAATGGACTAATGCACGAGTTAGGCCCCCTAGCAGCTTACGGCGAATATACTGACGAGTTAAATTTACGGACTACGAAAAAAGTTTTTGTCCCTGTCAATCACTTAGGCAGCGAATTAAGCCCGTACTTGCTCCAGCACGCAAATAACCCTGTAGGCTGGTATTCATGGGGGTCTGAAGCCTTCGAGACAGCACGGAGAGAAGACAGACCTGTATTTCTTTCTATTGGGTATTCGTCATGCCACTGGTGCCACATCATGGAGCGTGAATGCTTTAATGATATAGAAGTAGCAGGAATGATCAACGATACTTGCATAGCCGTCAAAGTTGACCGTGAAGAACATCCCGACATTGATAATTTATTCATGGAAGTATGCAGGATTCAAAACGGTAGTGCAGGGTGGCCTCTGAATATATTCATGACTCCTGAGGGGAAGCCCTTTTTCTGTACTACATGGCTGCCAAAGAGGACGCGGGGACAAATGCCCGGAATAACTGAGATATTACCCAGAATAAAATGGCTGTGGCTGATGCAGCGTGAGGACGTTGAACGCTCGGCAAATGATTTATACGAACTCGTTAAAGAAAGATTTAATACGTTATCGGGAAGCAAGCATATATCATCAGGACGAATTCGCAGTTTCACAGCATTTGAGGCTCTCGAGTCAATGCGCAAAGTTTTTGACTTACGCTGGGGAGGTTTCGGGGCGGCTCCAAAATTTCCTGAAGCTAATAAATTGATATTCTTATTATCACAGGCAAATGAAGAATCAGGAGCGTCAAAGCGTGATAGATCAGATGCCCTGACTATGACAGATATAACTCTTCGCAGAATGTGGCGCGGGGGGATTCATGACCACTTAGGCGGAGGCTTTTCCCGTTATGCAGTCGATGAACGCTGGTTAGTGCCTCATTTCGAGAAATTATTATGCGACCAGGCTATGATACTGCTTGCGGCTGCGTTATCTCAGGAAATGAATCAAAGCTCGTTTAATAGATTAATCGCTGAAGATATTATATTTTGCGTTACTAAATATTTTTGCGACAACGGTTCTTACTCTCAGGGCTTCAGATCCGCAATCGATGCCGATACATCAGAAGGCGAAGGACGTTATTATTTATGGACTGAGAACGAGATTAAATCTTTATTACCGGAAGGGGACGCAGGTTTATTCTGTGCAGCTTATGCAGTGTTGCCCAGCGGAAATTTCGGGAGCGAACTTGCAGGGGCTCAAATGGGCTGGAATATATTATATGAAGCGTCAACAGTTACGGACTTGGCCAAACGTTATGGAATTAAAGGAGTCGAAGTAGGACGCAGGCTTTACGAGTGCAGAAAAATTTTGCTTGAAGCTCGTGATAAGCGGAGTAATTTGCTCAGCGACAATAAGATATTAATGAACTGGAACGGCTTAATAATCGGTTCGTTGTCTCGTGCAGCCTCAGCCTTTGATCAATCTGAATGGAAAGATATAGCAGAACGTGCAGCGTTATTCTTGATAAAATCTTTGCCTGATAAGAACGGAAATTGGCGCAGACGGTGGATAGAAGGCAAGGCGGAGATAAATGCAGTTGCCGAAGATTACGCCTATTTCTTGTGGGGAATAATTGAATTATATAAAGCATCTAAGAAATTCGGTGCAGGAGAGAAACAGCTTAATGACTGGGTGAAAACTGCTCAGACTTTGGCCGATATAATGATTCAGAAATTCTTTGACGAAAAGGGAGGCGGTTTGTTCATGAATTCAGGAGAAGATAATAATATTTTTATCAGAATGAAGTCCGCTGAAGATATGAATTCCCTTCCGTCAGCTAATGCAGTTGCAGTTATTGCCCTTGATGAACTTGCATTTATTCTCGAAGACAAAAAATATTCAGATTATGCGCGTAAAATTATCGAGTGTTTCTCACATGAAGCCAATGATAACCCGTTGAACTATATCTCACTCGTTAATGCAGGTCTCATGTGGAAGCCGTTCAAAGCCAAGAAGAAGCCTGAACCTGAAGTAAAACGCGTGTTGACTGATGAAGAACTGAATCAGGACGAGGGCGAAAATCTCGAGACAACAAGCTCAGAATCTGAATCAGAGTCATCAAGACGGAACGCAAGAGCCTCAAGACGTGCAGCACGTTCGGAAAGAGCAGGCACAAGCTCAGACAGGGCAGAAAGGCGAAGATCGGGAACTCACAGCAGAAGGACGAGTCCCCGTTAGCGATAAATTAATAATTTTTATAGGAGGTCATAAACTTGAAACTTTTCAGGAGGACTGCAGGAGTGTTAATCATTCTTGCAGCTTTGTCGCTTTTTGCTTACAAGGCGTATTCAGCTACAGGCTATCGATTCGATGATCCCGGAGGCACCAGCGGAGTAAGTCTTCAATGGATGATTCTCAACAGCTTATCGAACGGTTCAAATACTTTCGGTGCAAATCACGTTGTCTCTATGGAAGTATCGGCGGATTTCGTGAATTCAAGCTACGAAGAAGGCATTTACGTCCTCAACGGCGAACCTGACAGCTCAACAGTGGCTAACAGAGAAGCAAGCGTCTTGTATTTCATATTAGGAGAAGGCGACGGGACTTATACATTCAGTTTTCGTTCACCGACGAATATAAATCAGGCAGAAGCAGAAGCAATCGGAGGCAATATCAATTTCGGCACTGACACAGGAGCAATCAGATCGCGCTATCGTACTCAGAAAGTAGCTCATGAATCACGCGTTGACTCTAACGGTCAGTTCTGGCTTGATTACACTTTCACTTTTGCACCTCTTCAGGGAAGCGACACTAAATATGACACAGTGAGAGAATATCTTGCATTTAACCTGAATCCGCAGGCTACACCATCACAGACTAAACAGCTTCCTGTTGTAATTGCAAATGTCAATAAAGAGACTGCCCTTGACGAGAAACTTGAATTAAGAATGGCTCTCAGGGACGCAAGCACCAACGGCAATATCGTAGCTTACAAGCGCGACACATGGAACGCTTCAGACAAGAAGGATACTAGCAGCACTCAATGGATTCTTGTTCCCGTTGAAGATATTAATTACAGGCACGCATATTATTATTTGACAACTGAACTTGCGAATCATACTTCATATAGATATGCAGCTCAGGATCTTAATAATGACTGGATTTTCCCGGATTACTGGAAGTTCGACCTGCCCCGCTACGTTGGGACTAATAATATAACCAGACATTTTTATCTTGACCCGATGAGCCACGCTGCACCCGGTCTTGTAAGCGTATATAACAGACGAAGATATGACGTAGGAGAAGAAAATAAGCGTCCGTTCGGAGTCGGTCTTTACGGCATTGACGACACAGGCGAAGGAATGTGGGAACTTGTATTTAATAACAACGTCTTATTCTGCAATCAAGTAGGCAGCAAGTACGAATACGGCACGGACAGCACTTATAACCAGATAGAAATTATCGCGTTCGAGCCTAATCCAGCGAGTCAAAATTTTTATGAGAACGTTGCAGACGTTACAGGCTCTACTAAGACAATAACACCGTCATCAAGTTTTACCCAGAGTTCAATTACAAGAGAGAGTCCTACCAGCGAGGCACTTGAATATTTCACTATAAATCACGCTATACCGGGCAGCCTGAGATCAGATTCAGTTGAAGGAATGCTGCCTCTTCATATAACGTTAAATATTCCTGTAACGAGAATTCAAGATTATGAATGGTGGAATGACATGGTCGATGAATGGCGCAGCAGCGGTGAAATCAACGAGATATTTGCTAAGAACCTCGCTATTTACGCTATGGCCGATGATAAAAATATCTGGAACATGTCTCAGGAACTCACAGAAAAGGGCGTATATGACTCTCAAGTAAAAATCTTTCTTGACGAAGAACGCGGCAGGGCAACATATGACAACGACAGGGGAGTTATAACAGTGAGCTTCATGATCTTATTAATGAACGGCACCAGAGACGGCGAGAGACCCGAAATGAGCGTAGTAACGGACTCCAGCAATACGGGATTTTCTCAGAACTATTTAGTAATTCGTGACGGCACCGATGACTCAAGATGGAAGCTGACATTCTTTATTGCACCTGCGACATATCAGACTAATGAGACTGACAGCGAAGATAATAATACTGACACCAACAACGTCGGAGGCGGCGGAGGCGGGGGCGGCTGTAATTCCGGAGCTGGACTCTTATTCGTGATAATTCCGGGACTCGTCATGCTGAGTCTTAACCGCAAACATAAAATTTAAAATTTAATTTTAATCAGGAGGGATATTATTTAATGCGCAAAAATTTATTTCTATTCACTCTAATTTTTATGTTGAGTCTAACGTCTTCGGCATGGGCTGCAAGGACCCTCACAGTCGGAGGCAGTATCAATGACCCAAGCAATGATATATACTCAAGCATAACTAATGCCCTTATAAGTGCAGATATTCTCGCAGAAGAATATGATGCAGAGTATGCTGAAATCATAATAGCGTTCAATCCGACAACATATAACATGAATACAAAGGACGGCGGCTCAGTAACTCTCAGCGGCTATGATAATCTTACTTCAGTAACTATAGGCGACGGTTCAAGCGTTACTATAAATTATCCTCACTTTATAATCAGCGATACGAGGACTTTTGCATTTAATAGCCTGACTCTTACTAACAGCACAACAGGTGCTATATCTGTCTCAAGCGGAACTGTCAATATAACCGGAACTACTTTTTCAAGCAATGCTTCGACATCAAACGGTGGAGCATTAAATATAACCGGCGGAACTGTTACTATTAACGGCTCAACTTTCAGCGATAACTCGGCATCAGGCAACGGAGGAGCAGTTTACATCAGCAGCGGAACTGTAACTTTATCAGGCACTAATACATTTTCGGGTAATACAGCAGGCTCAAGCGGAGGAGCAATTTATACTTCAGTGAGTCTTACTTTCTCAAGCCCGGCAGAATTCAGCGGCAACACTGCTACATCAGATGGCGGAGCATTATATATCAGCGGAGGAACTATAGCTTTCTCGGATACTGCTAATTTCGACGGCAACACAGCGACTTCAAACGGAGGAGCAATTTATGTATCAGAAGGCACTGTGAATTTATCAAGCACTTCGACTTTCACAGGCAACACAGGATCAACGGGCGGAGCTGTCTACAACGCAGGGACTATGACTTTTGCAGGCAAGGCCACTTTCTCAGGAGCTAACAACGCTTCAGACGGCGGAGCATTATATAATTCAGGGACAATGACTTTCTCTGAATCTCCTTCTTTCGAGAGCAATTATGCCACTTCAAACGGAGGCGCAATTTATCTCGAGGGCGGGACTCTGACATTCTCGGCAGAAGCAGCTTTCAAAACTAACTACGCAGCTTCAGACGGAGGAGCAATTTACGCGGCATCAGGTACACTCGAAGCAGGCAGCGTAACTTTGACATTCACGGGAAATTACTCGGAGTCATATGGCAGTTCTACTTCAGAGTCAAGTCCCATAGAAGGCGGAGGCGGGGCAGTCTGCATAACAGGTGCTGTTGTAAATCTCGGCGAAGTAACAATAGGCTCTCATAGTGCAACATACGGAGGCGCAATCTATATAGAAGGCGGAGAATTAAACGTATCAGGTACAGCTTCTTTCACGAAAAATAATGCTTACTACGGCGGAGCTTTATACATCGCAGGAGGCACTACAACATTTGAAGGCTCTGTAACTTTCACGAGTAACACGGCCAAGAATGACGGCGGAGCTTTATACGTTGCTTCTGACGCTTCGGGGACTTCACTGAATTTTGCTAATACAAGTTCGGTAACTTTCACGACTAACCAGGCAAATTCAGATAAAGGCTCACTCGGAAACGGGGGCGCAGTTTACTGGGGAACTAGGGCAGATTATTTCGCTTCTACATTCAATTCATTAACTTCTGCTTCATTCACTGACAATTCTGCTTTATCTGCAAATACAAATCCTGTTACATTCACTGCAACAGCAGGCAACGGGGGCGCGGTTTACTGTTCAGGCTCGGGGACTCTGACAATCAACGGCAGCACTGCATACACGTTCTCAGGCAACACAGCTTCAAGCAACGGGGGCGCAATATTCACTACGATTGCTAAAATAGTAATCAGGGACATAGATATAACATTGGCTAACTCTGCGGAGTACGGCGGAGGAGGTTTTGCGGCAACTTCAAGCGGCGATATTACCGTAACAAATGCTTCTATAAGCAATCAGGAGGCAGACAAGGGCGGTGCTTTATACGCTGAGGGCATGACCATAACAAGCGCGGATTTCAGTGCTAACACTTCAGGGACAGGCGGCGGAGGAGCTGTAGCTACTTTCTATAAACTTTCGACAGGTCAGGTAACTATAACTGACTCTACTTTCACTGCAAACGAAACTGAAGGCAAAGGCGGTGCTGTACTCGCGAGAACTGCAAACTTCAGCATAACTAATTCATTCTTTGGGACTAATAAAGCAGACGACAACGGAGGAGCTATAGACATCGGCGGCCAGAGCACTACGAATATAATGCAGTCAACGTTCACTACCAACGAAGGCAAGAGCGGCGGTGCTATATACGCTGACGGTGTATTTAGAATCAGGAATCCCAGAGCTAATATTAATAATCAGGGATTATGCTACTTCATTGACAATCATGCTGAAGAGTTCGGCGGAGCTATTCACTATGACCAAAGAAACGGAAGCGGTGAATTTGTATTACACGGATCATTTTTCCATAAGAATGCAGCTACTAAAGGCAGCGGAGGAGCTGTCAACGTTGCGTCAGATGTCGCAGAGATCGAAAGCTGTACGTTTGATACTAACAGCTCAGGAACTGATACTAACTCAGTAGGAGGCTTCGGAGGCGGTGCAGTCTTTATGTTCATTTCAGGCAACAACGTCTCAAAGGGAACTGAAGCAGGCTTGATTCAAAACTGTACGTTCGTAAGAAATCAGGTAAACGGCGGAGGTTCAAACAGCTGCGGAGGTGCTTTATCTGTCCTGTCAGTAATCAAGGTCAGAAGCTGTACGTTCTCTCTAAGCAACTCAGTTACGACTTACGGCGGAGCTATTTTCGTAGGCAACAATGCTACTCTTCATATTTCAGGAACTATAGCAGTCGGCAA
Source organism: Synergistaceae bacterium (assembly GCA_017439345.1). Lineage (GTDB taxonomy): Bacteria > Synergistota > Synergistia > Synergistales > Aminobacteriaceae > JAFUXM01. The sequence goes on along the minus strand of JAFSJJ010000007.1, from coordinate 29,721 downwards.
CTCGGCAAAGAACGGCGGAGATATTTACAAAGGCGACGGAGCTAATATCACAACAGGCGGCTATAACAGAATAGGAATCTACGGAACAGGCGGCAATAACACAGGCTGGAAGACTGACGTAGGCGTTGAGTCAGACCGTGAAAGCACAGCATGGACAAAGGCAGATTTCTTCAGTGATAACGATCTTGCTGACAATATCAGAAGCGACACAGTCCCTCCGACAGTAGGCTCAACAAGGGGAACAGTTGCACGAAAGAGACTTCAGACCCTCATGTTAAAAGAAGCTGAGTCCCTTGCATTAGATGACAGAGCTACTACTATAATTCCCTATACGCTGCGTTATAATTTCCCTCAGTTTGACGAACGCGGAGTCGACAGGCGCGAACTAGGCACAAATATAGACATCGGCGCAGTATTCTTTGACGGCACAGTCAAGGGCGACGGCGAGAACGAGAATTCAAGCTACTCAATCGCAGGAGTCAGCATGTCCGGTGTTCCTAACAGCATGAAGGCACTTGGTCAGACAGCCAGCTTATTAGCGGTCATCCGCTACACCAACGGCAGAAGTGCTTATGCGGGCAACGGCTCAAATCAAGAAAAAGTTACTTGGGCAAGTCTTCCTGAAGGCAACAACATAATCAAGATAACAACAGGAGGAGTCATAACTGCAATCGGTGAAGGCACTGCATATATAACCGTAACGACTAACAGGGCAAAGCAGGACGGGACTTACGCTACAGATACTCAGGCAGTAAAAGTCAATAGAAGTGCATTGCTTAACCTTGCTCCGGAATTCTTTGACGAATTTAATAACTTCCTTGAAAATCTTTACGAGTACGATATGTCAGTTGCTCTTGCTGAACCAAGAACTTCTGTTATAACTAGTTCAGGTTTCCAGAGTTCATTTAAATCAAAATGGAGCACATCAGCTTCTGCTATTGTTGACATGAGCGAAGTATATCCAGATTTCAGCCTCAAGAAGACTTCTGAATACAAGGCTAACACTACTCTTTATCTTGCGGCGGCTCAGGCTCAGAGACCTGGAATTAACGTCAGCTTACCCGAACGGACAGCAGGTGATTTGCTGGCATTAACTTACTCATGGAACTTGAAGGCTCAGGATATAAGCTCATTATTAGGCGATGACTACGAACTCGGAGATATTAACGCTCAGTTAGCTTCGGATTTATTTACTGCTCTAAGCATTAATATAACGACAGCAGCGAATAAAAATATCAACGTAGTCAACGCAGATAACGCTAAAGACTTATTCAACAGCGGAGCCCTTGTGTTATCGAAATCAGACTCGAATAACGGCGTTCACATTGAGTTAACAGCATATCTTGCCCACGCAGATTATTCAGGTACAGGCAATGCACCCCAGCTCGTGAATAATTTATTAATCGTTCCTGATGATTCAGTTTCTGACGATGACGATACTTTATCAGCTACAATGTGGCTTGCTCAGGGAACAACAAGCGGCAATGACAACAGCGGCAGCGATAATACTAATTCCGGCGGAGGCTCAGGAGGCGGCGGAGGAGGATGCAGCTCTCTTGAACTTGGAATCATAGCGGCAGGTTTAGTCTTTGCACTCAAACGAAGATAATTAATCAAGACTCGTAACACAACGGCAGGTCTTCTGAGTTAAATATAAATTCAGGGCCTGCTGTTTTTATTTGCGTAATAACTTTTCATGTGCTAGACTCGCGAATAAATTTTCAAAAGGTTAAATTAAGTCAAGTAAATATAAAAGCAAATATAACAGGAAGTGAATATATTCATGCAATACAAAGATTATTATAAAATTTTAGGAGTCTCTCGTGACGCAAAGCCTGAAGACATCCGCAAAGCATATCGCAAGCTCGCAAAGCAGTATCACCCTGACATCAATAAAGATTCAGGAGCAGAAGAGAAATATAAAGAGATCAACGAGGCTTATGAAGTCCTCAAAGATCCTGAGAAGCGTCAAAAATATGACACACTCGGCATGAACTGGCAGCAGGGGCAGGACTTTACTCCTCCTCCTGGATGGCAGCATGTAGAATTCGGCGGAAACATGGGCGGCGATATGGGAGGCTTCAGCGACTTCTTTCAGACTTTATTCGGCAGCGGCGGCTTAGGTGATTTATTCTCAGGCTCACGGACTCACTATCAGCAGAGGCCAATGAGGCGCGACTCAGAAGTAGATTTGACTCTCTCTCTTGAAGACATTTTCAGGGGAGGAACTTATAATTTAGTTCTCAACGGCTCAAAGGGTAAAAGAAATTTAAGCGTCAGACTCCCTAAAGGCATAACAGAAGGTTCGCAGATTAAATTACCCGGCAAATCAGAGGGCGGCGGAGACATTTACGTTAATATTCACATTAAGCCTAATACAAATTTTGAAGTCTCTCAATATGATTTAACCCGCGAAATCAGAGTCCCTGCGTGGGATGCAGTTCTGGGCAAAGATATAAATCTCGACACTATAACGGGCTCAGTAACTGTGAAGATGCCTCCAGGAATTCAGGACGGCCAGAAGTTAAGACTCAGAGGCAAAGGCTTACCCAAACGCGACGGCACTAACGGTGATTTATTCGTGAAAATACGAATCGATATACCAAGACACTTGACTCAAAAGCAAAAAGATTTGTGGCAGGAACTCGCAAAACTGGGATAAAGATAAATGCTATAATTTTTATAATAAATTTCGGGGGTGAACTCTCTTGCATTCAAAAATTTTTAACGTTCCTAACACATTGAGTCTTATTAGGGTCTTTCTTGCACCTGTAGTCTTGTTATTCCTGTCTCTGAGAATTGAGCAGCCTATACCTTTTCTGCCTGACGTGAGCTGGGGAGAAGCACTCGCTGCAACAGTATTTATCATAGCGTCAATAACAGATTTCTTTGACGGTTACATAGCACGGCGCGACAAACTTGTTACTAACTTGGGAAAATTCATAGACCCTCTGGCCGATAAAGTGCTGGTCATATCTGCAATGCTTGCTTTAATAGAACTTAACAGGCTTCCTGCGTGGATTGTAATGGTCATCATAACGCGTGAATTTGTCGTTACAGGCTTGAGACTCGTTGCTGCTGCTGAAGGTGTCGTAATCGCTGCGTCAAAGGGAGGCAAGTTAAAAACTGTCTGTCAGATTATTGCGTTAATCATGCTGATTCTAAATATTCCGTACGGGATGGCCGTAATGTGGCTGGCTATGATCTTAACAGTCTGGTCGGGAATGGATTACTTGATCAAGGGCAGCAAATTAATTACAGGCTAATAAAAACTTTTCCCCCTCGAAACTTATATCAAGTATTAAGCAGAAAGGGGGATTTATTTTGCGCAATTCAACGTAACAATTTTTTACATGATGTGATAAATTTCTATGTCGCAATTTTATATGTTAAAGGAGTGTAATTATTCATGCTTCATAAACTTTTCAGGATTAATATTCTCGCGTTAATTTTATCAGCAATTATACCTACGTTAGGGGGGGGGTGTCTAAAAGATTCCTCGCCGTAATCATGACTTTTATTATTATCATATCTTCAGCCGGGACAGCCCTAGCAATGCAAATTTTCGTTAAGACACTTACAGGGAAAACTATAACTCTTGACGTTGAACCGTCGGACACAATCGAAAACGTAAAAGCAAAGATTCAGGACAAAGAAGGCATACCTCCGGAAAAGCAGCAGTTAATTTTCGCAGGCAAACAGCTTGAAGACAACAGGACTCTTGCTGACTACAACATACAGAAAGAAAGCACGCTTCACTTAGTTTTGGATTCTACTGTCAGCTTTAATGCAAACGGCGGGGAAGGCTTAATGGATGCACAAACATTCAAGGGGAATACTGCCCAGAACTTGAGCAAAAACACCTTCACGCGGAAAGGCTGCACATTCAAGAACTGGAACACTAAAGCAGACGGTTCGGAAACTTCATATAATGACGAAGCTTCTATTACTGTCAGCGAAGATATGACTCTTTATGCTCAGTGGGACTTGAACACTTACAAGATAACTTACGAACTCAACGGAGGGACAAACGACGCTGCGAATCCTGCAAGCTACACGGTCGAGTCAGACGCAATCACCCTCAAAGCTCCGACTAAGACAGGCTACACATTCAACGGTTGGACTCTTGACGGCTCTATAATCACAGAAATTGCGAAGGGTTCAACCGGCGACAAGACTTTAATTGCAGCTTGGATTCCTGTAACTTACTCGATAACATACAATCTTGACGGGGGAACTGCTTCAAATCCTGAAAGCTACACGATTGAGACAGAATCATTCACTCTCAATAATCCCGCGAAAGACGGCTATACTTTCACAGGCTGGACGGGGACGGATTTAACAACAGCGACTCAAACTGTAACGATTGCGAAAGGCTCAACGGGTGATAGAGAATATACGGCTAATTATTCAGAGAATCAACAGGATCAGGAACAAGAACAGAAACAGGAATCGCAAATAACTCTTTCAGCTATTGACGTATCAGTTACAGGCGCACTTACTCTCACAGTTACAGAAGGCGAGGCTAAGACATCAGCATACACAGCCAGCGTTAAAGGCACTTATTCAGACGGTACAAGCAAGACTCTTGATGCAAATGATTACTCGATTGAATGGACTCTTGATAAAAATATTTCAGGTATTCAAATCAGCAATAACGGAACATTAAGCATTAATGACTCAGTCAAAGCAGGAGAATACTCACTCACTATAACAGCAACAGCGGCTCAGGGCAGCATAACGGCTTCAGGAGTCAAGAATATAACTCTTAACGTCTACAAGAGAAAAGAAACTACTGACGCAAGCAGCCTTAACAGCATGAGCAAAGAAGAGAAGGAAGCGATCGAATATCTTTCACTGAGCGACAATCCAAATAACAAGATAACTGATTTATCGCAGATAGATTTTACTGACTTCACGAATCTTAACACTCTTGATTTATCAGGACTCAAGAATCTTGAAGAAGTTGATTTGAGTCAACTTCCTGAGAACGTGAAAAACGTAAGCCTTCAGAGTACTAACATAACGTCATTAAATCTAAATAACAGCAAAGTAGAAAGAGTTAATGCTAAGGGCTGCAAAAATCTTCAGAATATCGATGCAGAGAATAACGAGTCACTCACCGAACTTGACGTAAGCGAGTCAAACATCAGCGTCATAAACCTTCAGAACTGCACAAATCTTCGAGTCCTTGACTGCTCATCATGTGATCTCGAAGCGGGTTACTTGAATCTTGAAGGCTGCTCGAGTCTCAGCTCACTTGACATCAGCAGGAATCATTTCGGCTGGTTCGATTATTACGAGTCAGAGAGTCCGCTGAATTATTTCGAGTGTTACAGCCAGGACATCACGGGCTGGGAGAGCAGGAAAACTTTCAGCTTCACGAAATTCTTTAACTCCGGCGACGTAACAACAGCAGGAGTTAGAGTCATGGCTTCAGCGTATGTTAATAACGTTTATGATATTACCGGTTACAATGAAAGCGGCGATAAGATACCCTCAGAATATGACTCAGAGACTGGAATTGCAACGTTCGAGAATGCTCCGGCTTTGATAAAATATTTTTATGACACGGGATTTAATAATTCAAGCATGGACGTAACGATTCGAGCATCAAGCTGCAACGATGAAGACGAATCTAATTATCTCGGTGACTCCGGCTGCGGAGGCTGTAACGCGGGATTAAGTTTTTCATCGTTAATATTTGCAGCATTCATGTTCATGTTCATATCCACTAAGAGAAGCTAATAAAAAAATTTCCCTCGCTGTAAATTCACAACGGGGGATTTATATTACTTATTGATACTCAGGAACAAGAGTCTTCAAGAGTCTTAGTGCTTCATTCGGATGTCTCAAGGCGTACTCTAATATAGTATCGAGTTCGGGATTTTCTGACTCGGGGCCTGCTTTGATGTTGCTGACGAAAATTTTAGGGTGCAGAGTCCCATGTACTGCGTTCTCGTCATAGAATAACTCTTCGTATAACTTCTCGCCCGGACGCATTCCCGTGAAGATTATATTAATGTCCCTGTAAGGTTCATAACCGCAAAGCCTGATTAATAACTCCGCCATCTCTTTAATCACTACAGGTTCGCCCATGTCCAACACAAAAAGTTCGCCGCCGTGACCAAGTGCTCCGGCTTGAATTACCAGACTCACAGCTTCAGGAATGAGCATAAAGTATCTCTTCATGCCTGGATCAGTTACAGTAACAGGCCCTCCTGATGCAATCTGCTCTTCGAACTTGGGAATGACGCTGCCCCGACTGCCTAAGACGTTGCCGAATCTGACAGCCATATATTTTGTCTCAGGATAATTTTTCTGTTCATGCTCTAATATTTTCTCAGCGAGTCTCTTTGTTGCCCCCATGACGCTTGAAGGGTTGACGGCTTTGTCTGTCGAGATCATGACCATTCTTTGAGCGTTGTATTTTCCTGCGAATCTTGCAATAGTTCTCGTTCCCAAATCATTAACGCGCATTGCTTCTCTCGGCGACAATTCCATTAGGGGGACGTGCTTATGTGCTGCTGCATGAAAGATAACCTGAGGGCGGTATGACTCGAACAAATTCTTAATCGCAACTTCATCTGCAACGTCTGCAATTATAGGCTTCACTGGTATAGTGAGATTTAGTTTGCTTAGGGACTCGAGCAGTAAATATATTGACTGTTCACCGTGGCCAAGAGCAAATATTTCTGACGGATTATTGTGCAGGACCTGATTCACTATCTCGCTGCCTATTGAGCCTCCTGCACCTGTGATTAAGACTCTGCGGCCTTGAATATAATTCAGTGATGAGTCAAGATTTATTCTGACAGGTTCGCGCCCTAACAAGTCCTCAAGTTTTACTTTCCTGAGCCGCGACACAGAAACTTGGCCGTCCGCTAGTTCTCGTAGACTCGGCAAAATTCTTACTTGAACATTTAACGGAGCAAGAGTTTTATATATCTCGCGGATTTTTCTGCCCTGTGCTGACGGTATAGCGATTAATACGACCTGAAAATTTCCTTCTTCGACAATTCGCTTTAACTCTGATATTCTGCCTAAGACGTTAAGCCCTGATACGTGCCTGCCTATTTTCTCCTCGTCATCATCAGCAAAGCCTGCCGGGTTTAACTCCGACTCGTTGCGCATGAGATCTCTTGCTAAGAATGCACCTGCTTCGCCTGCACCGACTATTAAAGTTTTGAGTCTGGTTTTATCTTTATTAGCCTTGACGTGAAGACTCTTAGTCATCAGCCATGAAAATCTCAAGCCCCCGCACATGAATAGACCTGCAAAGAACGTTATAGCAAATGAGACTCTGGGAAAGACTGCAATTTTTAATATCCCGTTGAGCATAATATATAGAATCATCGAGGTTATATATAGCCATATGAATTTAATATAGTCCTCAGTGCCTGCGTGCTGCCATATAGTTTTATACTGACCGAACAACGCGAATATAAGCACACATACAGGAGGCAGAGTCGCCATGACATAACGCCAGTCGACTATATAACGCGGAATGAAGATCCCGAGTCTGATTGCGTAGCCTAGATACACTGCAAGAGCCAGAAGCACAAAGTCAATTATTGCTACGATAATGCCCTTGCCTGCAACTTTACGCCAAAAATTTTTTATCCGCGACAAGTCCATAATTATAAAATTATCTTCTTGCCGTTGTTGTTATTCCCGCCCAATCTGTCAAGTTCGTTCAAGACTCCTGCAGGTGCTACGTCAATTCGAGGTTTATTCTGCTGAGCCTGAGCTTCTTCGACTCTCTTTCTGTAGTCGTCAAGTGATGCCTTTATCTCCTTAGCGTCGCCTTTGATCCAGAGCATGAGGCTGTCTGCTGCTGCCTTGAGAGTCTTGTCATCGGGCATTGCCTTAATGAGTCCCATTTCGAGCAGAATTTTATTCTCTTCACGAATTGCTTCGATTACGTCATTCTCATTGAACAAGCCTTTCTTATATAAGACTCTGAACATGATATTAAAGCGGCTCTTCTGGTTCTCAGTGTCGAGAGTCATCTCTTCAACGCGTGAAACTACCATAGATAATAATTCCTCTAAACTTATTTGCATCGGCATAATTTGATTAACTCCTTTTGAGTGATTATTAAAATATAAGCATTCTAGCACACTCGCGTCCTAATTTTTTATGATTGTCTATAAATCTGCTACAATTTTCACACTAAAAATTTAACGCAAAATTTTTCGGGGGTGTATTATGAATCAGAATCAAGAATGCTTAATTTGCGGCTCTCATCTTGAGTATTTGCAGCATGACCAGTTAATGAAGTGTTCGATATGCGGACGTGAAGAGAACTCAAGAACAAGGTGCATTAACGGACATTATGTTTGCAACGAGTGCCACATCAACGGGATTGACGCAATTATAAATATCTGCATGAATGAAAGCTCAAGAGATCCGATTTATATTCTTGATAGAATCATGAGCCAAGACTTTTGTCATATGCACGGCCCTGAACATCACGTTATAACAGGAGCAGCACTTCTCACAGCTTATAAGAACTCAGGAGGAAATATCGACCTTGAGGCAGCACTACGCGAGATGATAAAGAGAGGCTCTGAAGTTCCCGGAGGAATCTGCGGCTTCTGGGGAGCTTGCGGGGCAGGAATCAGCGCAGGAATATTTACCGCAATAATCTCTGACTCAACGCCTTTGACTATAGAGCCATTCAGATTAGCAAACTCTATGACTTCAAAAGCACTTGCCTCAATCGCAAAAGTCGGAGGCCCCCGATGCTGTAAACGCGACTCGTTTTTATCAATATTAGCTGCTGTCGAATTCGTGAAAGAGAAATTTAATGTCGAAATGAAATTAGAGACTCATGAAGTAACCTGCACTTACTCACGCAAAAATAATCAGTGCATAGGGACTCGATGTCCATTTTTTAGATTCAGGAAGAGTGAATAATGATTCAGTCTTTATACAGGAAATACAGACCTCAAAATTTTGCTTCGGTCGTGGGTCAGAAATCAGCTGTCGATGTCATAACAAGTTCTCTGGCCAAGAACAGACCGGGACACGCATATTTATTCTCAGGTTCAAGGGGCTGCGGAAAAACTTCAGTAGCAAGAATATTCGCAAAAGCTCTCAACTGCCTAAATCCCAACGGTATCGAACCATGCGGGGAGTGTGCGAACTGCAAAGCCGTTACAGAAGGTCAAAGCCTTGACGTTATCGAGATAGACGGAGCTTCAAACAACAGCGTTGAACAAGTACGAGCCTTGAAAGAAAATGTTGCCCTTGCGCCGTTCAGTTCGAAATATAAAATTTATATCATCGATGAAGTTCACATGCTCACAGCTGCTGCGTTTAATGCCTTGCTAAAGACTCTCGAGGAGCCTCCCGAACACGTAATTTTCATCATGGCAACTACTGAGCCTCAAAAAGTTCCGGTTACTATAAGATCACGCTGTCAGCACATTCCGTTTCACAGCATAGGGACTCAGGATATTTACAACAGGCTTGATGAAGTGTGCAGACTCGAAAATGTAAATGCAGAGAGTGAAGCTCTATGGGAAATCGCAAGGCAGGCAGACGGTGCTTTACGTGATGCATTATCTTTGTTAGAGCAGGTTATATCTTACGGTGAAATTACCCTTTCGAACGTCGAGTCAGCTTTCGGAGCAGGCAGCAGATCAGGTTTTGAACGCTGGGTAAAGACCTTCAGGACGGATAAAGCAGCAGCATATATAATATTGAAGTCAATGTTTGATTCAGGAGCTTCGGGAGTTCGAGTCTTTGAGGAGTTATTCTCATTAGTTCGTAATTTGTGGCTTGTATCACGCTGGAAAAGTATAGCGGACTCAACTGGAGCTTCAGAACAGGAGAAAAATTTTCTGCTCGAAGAGGCTTCTAACTGGAAGAGCGAAGAGCTGCACTCGTTATTAGCTGTTATCATGAAGACATTGACTCAGGCACGCTCAGGAGTCAGACCTGATATATTATTAGGAATGTTTTTCGTGACTCTTGAAGGACCGGCTGAAGTTCAAGTTCCTGTTACTCAAATTCAAACTCAGAATAAGAACGTCTCTAAGGATGAATTTATAAAAGAACTAGAGCGTTTCAATGACACTAACAAGGGAAAAATCAGCGTCCCCGCTCCTGTAAAGAAAGTTATACCTGATGAGTATATAAAGCCGTCTGAGAATGTCCCTGTTGATGAGAAACTCAAGGAGGAGTTAATCAGCACTGCATACGAGAATAATAAATTGATAGTTCTGTGCGCCCTGTTCGACTCAAGACCCTATGTTCAGGACAAAAAATTAATTCTTGATTTCGCTCATCGTTACAGTTATGAAGCTGTCAGACGTGATCAGACTGCTGCGGAGTTCACGGGATTATTCACAGGTTATGAAGCTGTATTGCTTCGTTACGGTTCACTTGATGATGTAACATGCCCGGCTGTTAGTGCTGGCTTAGACACAGAAATTCTTGATGATTCAGACTCAGAGACTGAACAAGAAATAGACTCAATGCCTGGATTTATTGATTACGTCCCTGAAGAGCCACCGCAGACTCAAGCCAAGAGTAATAATCAAGAGTCAATATTTGACAAGATAAGCAGAGTTTTATCAAACAGCGGCGCAAGGTGTGAAATAGTTCTCAGGAAGAGTCTAAGCAGTGATTCAGAGCAGGAACAAGACTCGGACTCAGAGACGGACTCAGAATCAGAGTCAGAAGGAGAGGAGTAATTTATGGCTAAAGAATTCGTTCATTTGCATGTTCATACGGAATACAGTTTATTAGACGGCGCAATCAGGACTAAAGCTCTTGCCAAGAAAATAGCTGAAGAGTTCGCAGTCAAGTCTATAGCTATGACAGATCACGGAGTCATGTATGGTGCTGTTGAGTTCTACGAGAATTGCACGGCTCAAGGGGTAAAGCCTATATTAGGGTGCGAAACGTACGTAGCTCCTGACGGAATAGACTCAAGGGAGAACAAGAGAAGTAATCATTTATTGCTGCTTGCTGAGAATGACACGGGCTGGCACAACTTGATTAAGTTAATTTCTATAGCGAACACCAAAGGATTTTATTACAAGCCAAGAATAGATCATGACTTATTAGAAGAATATCACGAGGGAATTATAGCGAGTTCAGCATGTCTTGCCGGAGAGATTCCGCAGTTAATATTGCAGGAGAAACTTGAAGCTGCTGAAAAGTTAGCAGCCGAATATGAATCTGTAATGGGTAAGGGCAATTTTTTTCTCGAGATAATGCCGAACTCATTGCCCGAACAGAAAATAGTTAATGAAGCAATCGTAGAAATCTCGCGTAAAACAGGTATTCCGGTTATAGCTACAGGTGATGCCCATTATCTTAATTCAAGCGATTACGACTGGCACAAAATTTTATTGAAAGTTAATACCCATGCAGACGCAAATGATGACGCATTCGGATTCAGTGCTAATGATTTCTATATAAAGTCAGCCGAAGAATTCGATCAAGTATTCGGGGACTGGGTTCCTGAAGCATTGACTAACACTGTTGCTATTTCTGAAAGGTGTAATGTAAAGTTAGAGCTCACTCCCAAGAATGAGAAGGGTGAAAGAGTTTATTATCTGCCTGATATTAAGCTCGATGAAGGAATGACTCCGGATGATGACTTGAAGCAAAAGGCACGCGCAGGACTTCAGGAGAGATTTAGCTCAATGGGACGCGGTGAAGTTAGTGAAAAATATTTAAGCCGTCTTGAGTATGAGCTTGATATTATTATCAGAATGGGTTTCTCTGCATATTTCCTGATAGTGTCCGGGATAATTCAGGCTGCCAAATCCCGAAATATTCCCATAGGGCCGGGGCGAGGTTCTGCAGCAGGTTCACTCGTTGCATGGTCTCTCAAGATTACTGAGCTTGATCCCCTGAAATATAATTTACTGTTCGAGCGTTTCTTGAATCCCGAAAGAATATCAATGCCCGATATTGATACTGATGTAAGCGACAAGGGACGCGATGAATTATTAAAATATATATCAGAACACTATGGAAGCGATCACGTTGCCCAGATAATAACTTTCGGACGAATGAAGGGCAGGCAGTCAGTCAAGGACGTAGGAAGGGCGTTAGGTGTTGAGTACTCTGTTATAGACAATGCAGCGAAAATGATTCCGGCTATGGCTAAAAGTCTTGATGCAGCTCTTGAGGAGAATCCTGACTTTAAGGCACGATATGAAAGCGATCCGGCTCTTAGCAAAATAGTGAACAATGCAAGAAATATCGAAGGGCTTGCGAGACACACTTCACAGCACGCCGCAGGAGTCGTTATTACTCCTGTCCCGATAACTGACTTAGTACCCGTTAAGAGGCTCGGCACAGATAAAGATGATTCGAGTCAAATAGTTACGCAATTCACTATGGAGCCTGTAGAGAAATTAGGACTCGTTAAGATGGACTTTCTTGGCCTTAGTACGTTATCTATTATTCAGGAAGCCTTGCAGAATATAAAGAATAACAATAAGCCTGTTCCGGACTTGAATCAAGTTAATGACTCAATGAGCGATGAGAAGACATTCAAGTTATTGCAGGAAGCCGACACTATGGGAGTATTTCAGCTTGAATCTGACGGAATACGGGCAATGCTGCGAAAGCTCAAGATAGACAGATTCGAGGACTTAGTTGCAGCTCTAGCCATGTACAGACCGGGGCCGCTTGACTCGGGAATGGTAGATCAGTATATCGACTGCAAACACGGTAGAAAGAAGCCTGTTTATCCTCATCCGATGTTAGAGTCTGTCTTAAAAGAAACTTTCGGGGTAATTCTTTATCAAGAGCAGGTCATGCAGTGTGCTTCAGTCTTGGCCGGTTACTCACTTGGTGAAGCTGATATATTGCGCCGTGCAATGGGTAAGAAAAAAGTTGAGGTCATGCAGCAGCAGAGAGCTAAATTCTTGAAGGGAGCAGCTGACAAAAATATTGACTCAGATACAGCAGAGAGCATATTTGATAATATCGAGAAGTTTGCAGGCTACGGGTTTAATAAGTCTCACAGTGCAGCTTATGCGTTAATTTCTTATGATACAGCGTGGCTCAAGGCAAATTATAAGTGCGAGTTCATGGCGGCTTACTTGTCGAGTCAAATGAAGGCTAAGAAAGAAGTTCTCGGTCATTATGTCTCAGAAGTCAGACGGAGCGGTATAAAAGTTCTGCCTCCTGATATAAATTCCTCAATGGAAGATTTCACAGCTGTAGGAGATGTAATAAGATTCGGACTCGGTGCAGTGTCTCGAATGGGTCATAATCCCGTAGCAATGATAGTGAAAGAACGCAATGACAACGGCAGCTTTAAATCTCTATGGGACTTCATGAAGCGAATAGATTTAGGCGTTATAAATAAATCAGTGATCGAGAACTTAATCAAGGCAGGAGCATTTGATGAGCTCTTAAGCAACAGGGCAAGATTAATAGCAGTCATTCCGGATTATATTAAAGCTATTCAGGCAACGACGACTAAGAAAAAGAATCCTAACCAGCTTGATTTATTTGCCATGTTTGAAGCCGATGAGAGCATAGAAAGCGAACCTGATATGCCCGAAGTTCATGATTTTGACGAGCGCGAGAGACTCGAGAAAGAAAAAGAAGTTACGGGATTATATATTTCAGGACATCCGTATGAGTCTCATCAAGACAAGCTGAAGGATTACGTTAATTGCACGATAGCAGATTTAGCTAACTGGCAGGGTAAGATCAATATGCCTTGTTTCGGTGGAATTATTGCAGCTCTCAAGGAGAAGACTACGAAAAAGGGCGTTCCGATGTGCAATATGCAGGTCGATGATGCAGAGGACAGCGCAGAAATAGTAATTTTCCCGGATAAATGGAAGACTCTCAAAGAAAGTTTGCATGTAGGTTCAGCGTGTGTAGTCGAGGGCAAATTAGACGATCGCGGCCAAATCATTCTTGAGAATATAGTCCTGAGTGAAAATCTTGAATCGTCCGGACAGAAATATATTAATATAATAATGAATCTCACAGGTCATGAAAATAATCTTCCTGATATGAGAAAATTTTTCGGTGTCCTTGTAGAGTGCAAAGGCAGATATAAAGTCATGCTCGAAATGATACGCGATGATGATATTTGCAATATGTGCTTCAAAGAGCCTCTTGTTGATCCTGAAAAGTTGCAGCGTAAATTACAAGAAGAAATGCCTGCTGAGTCAAGAATGTTCGAGTTCAAATTTGAGACTTTTGCAGCATGAATATAAATTCAAGGGGGTAAAATTTTACATGTTTGTCAAAATAGTATGTACAATAGGGCCTGCCAGCGATAATTACGAGACGTTAAAGTCAATGGCTGAAGCAGGTATGAACGTAGCAAGGCTGAATTTCTCACACGGAGACTATGACGGCCACGAAAAGAAATTAAAGTTAATCAGGAGAGTCGAACGCGGAGTCAAGAAACCCATTGCAGCATTACTCGATACTAAGGGCCCTGAGATCCGAACAGGCTTAATGGAAAACGGCGAAATAAATCTTGTTCAAGGCGCAAAGATAATATTATCTTCATGTGATGAATCTTTTGAAGGCACTCCCGAAAGAGTCTGGGTGAATTATAAATTACTTGCTCAGGAAGTGAAGCCGGGTCAAAGCATTTATATCGATGACGGAGCGTTGAATCTCGAAGTCGAGAAAGTTGAAGGCTCTGAAGTTACGTGCAAAATCATAGTCGGAGGCTCATTACGCAACACTAAAGGCATAAATCTTCCCGGAGCTGATATAACGATGCCTGCACTTAGCGATAAAGATAAACAGGACATAGCATGGGGAATTCAGCACGGAATGGAATATCTTGCAGTCTCGTTCGTCAAGAAGGCTGATGATATAAGAGACGTTCGCAAACTCGTTAATTCTTACGGGGGCAGCATGAAGATTCTTGCTAAGATAGAGACCAGACAGGCAGTTGATAATATCGAAGAGATCGTTGAAGCAGTTGACGGCGTTATGGTTGCGCGGGGCGATTTAGGCGTTGAGATTCCCACCGAAGAAGTCCCGTTAGTCCAGAAAAGAATTATCGAGATGTGCAGAGTCAGAGGCAAAGTAGTTATAGTTGCTACCCAAATGCTTGACTCTATGATTCGCAATCCCAGACCTACAAGGGCAGAAGCCAGCGACGTTGCTAATGCAGTTCTTGACGGCACAGATGCGGTTATGCTTTCAGGCGAGACAGCTTCAGGCAATTATCCTGTTGAGGCAGTAAAGACAATGAGAAAGATTCTTGACCGTGCTGAACAAGATTTGAATCTCTGGGGCAATCACAAGAATTCTAAGCAAAATCCTGTTGAACTCTCAGGGATTCCTGTTCCCGATGCAGTCTCAGGGGCAGCAGTGTTAATCGCAAAGCAAATCAAAGCTCCTGCAATAATTTGTTTGACTCGTTCAGGATTAACAGCAAAGATGATAAGCAAGCACCGTCCCGAATGTCCGATTTTAGGCGTTACCCCGAGTCAGCAGACATGGAGAGATTTAGCACTCTGGTGGGGAGTCCAGCCCGTTAGATTAAGCGAAATGAGCGATATAAACGTTGCAGCACGAGAAGCAATTACTACTTGTGTCAGCAAAAATTTATTACCTGAGGGCGAATTAGTCGTAATAACTGCAGGTGTTCCAGTAGGAAGGCCGGGAAGTACTAACGTTGTCGAAGTATTGACTACAGGGACGATATTATTATCAGGGACTCCGTTATCACATAAAAACGCTTCTGGTAAAGTCTGCATAGCTCGAACTCCTGAAGAAGCAATAGAGAAAGTAACTGAAGGCTGTATCTTAGTAGTTCGTCAATTAAGCGAAGAATATAGACCAGTGCTTGATAAAGTCGGTGCAGTGTTGTTTGAGAGCGGTTTGTTATTCGCAGAGGGCAACGCCTTAGCTATGGATTATAATCTGCCTTGTATAGTCGGTGTTGCAGATGCATTCTCGACTTTAATGGACGATGATATTATCTCAGTGGACGGCACTCGGGGACTTGTCTATAGAGGCAAAGTGAGACTCGTTGTGTAATAAAAAATTATGAACATGTGGGCAAATATAAGAAGTGCTGTTGATATTGCAATAGTCTCGTTTATTATCTACAGGATTCTTGTCCTTCTCGTAGGAACTCGGGCAGTCCAGTTAGTTAAGGGCGTAATTATTCTAGTGATATTCTCTGCCGCTGCTTCATTCTTGAGATTTAGATTATTATCATGGTTTCTGGGACATGTTTTATTTGCCCTGAGCTTTGCAATTCCTATAGTGTTTCAGCCTGAATTACGCAAGATGCTTGAGGAACTCGGCCGGGGAAATTTATACATGCTGAAGCGTCAAATGACGACTGATGAAGCCGAAGCCAGAGTCAGAAATATGATGGGAGCTTTGAACTATCTCAAGGCACACAGAATCGGAGCATTGCTGGTCTGTCAGCGTGAAGTAGGACTCGGTGATTATATAAATTCCGCAGTCCCGTTGAATGCCGGAATAACTCAGGAATTAATAATTTCTATATTCTGGAAAAATAATCCCCTTCATGACGGAGCAGTTATTCTTGATAGATATAAATTAATCGCCGGAGCTTGTATCCTGCCTTTGTCTGATGCACCGGGCATATCACGCGAATTTGGAACACGGCACAGGGCAGCACTTGGAATTTCAGAACAATCTGATGCGTTAGTATTCGTCGTATCTGAGGAGCGCGGAGAAATTTCTCTTGCAGTGAAGGGCAAAATCTCACAGAATCTTAAAGACTTTCAAGTAGAGAGATTGTTAATGCACTATTTTTCAGGAGGTCAGCAGGCCAAGAGCTGGAAGGCAAGATTTAAGGAGTTCGCAAATTTATTCTGGACAAGTAAACCCGAACGTTCAGGAGAGGAAGAAGCAAATGACAAAGACAAACAGACAGACAAAAACGTTTAATATTGACGAATTTCTTTCATCATCGTTAGTCTTGTGGATCATCGCCGTAACTTCTGCTGTCTTAATGTGGGTCTACGTTACAGGCATGGAAGAGAGCAATTATATAACCCGCAAATTTTCATGTCCCCTCGAGTATAGATATTTAGACCCTCAGGCAATATTAAGAGGCCGATTATCTGAAGTAGATTTAGAAATTCGAGGCCCTGAAGAAGTCTTGATGAGGCTTGATTATAATTCTGTAACCGCATATGTTAATGCCCGTAATCTAGTACCAGGCAAAAGATATACTGTTAATATTGACGTAGATCTGCCCGGCAGCGTCAGTCTTGTCTCGTGCTTCCCGTCTCAGGCAGTGCTTGATTTAGTCAGGCAGGTTACAAGATTAATGACCGTTGAGACAGTTATCCCGCAGAATATCCCTGAAGGCCAGTATATAGAAGGCGTTGAGATAATTCCCAAAGAAGTCGGCATAAGGGGCGCAGAAGATGACGTTGCTAAAGTCGGCAGTGTCAGGGTTACTCCTACTATAGAAGAGTTACAGGCAGGAAGAGATTTATTAATGCCCGTGAAGTTCTCCCAGTCAGAACCGTTTGAAGGCACTGTTGCTATTGAGCCTGCCCAAGTGAGATTTAAGGGAATGTTAGCGCGCGGTCTTCCCAAGAAAAGAGTCACTGTGAATGTCAGATTAACGGGAAAATTAGACTCTGATTATGAGATAAGATCAGTTACAACTGACCCTTCAGAAGTTCAGATTGAGGGAACTGCAGAAGATTTAGAGAAAGTCGAAGCAATTGATACAGAAGTTATTGATATATCGCTGCTCGAGTCAAATCAAGTTATAGTCGTCCCGTTGAGACAGCCTGAAATACAAGATGTATCGCTTGTGAATACTAATTCTGTGAAAGTCAGTTTGCAGCTTGGTGAAATTCATGCAGAGAAGAAATTAAATAATATTCCTGTTGAACTTAGGGGAGTCCCTGAGAATTCGGCTCAGTTTATATGCAGTCCTTCAGGTGTTGCAGTTACTGTAGAAGCGAGGCCGTCACTAATCGATAAGATAGACGCAGAAAACTTGAAGCTAAAAGCGTTCGTTGATATGTCAAATATATTCATGACACCTGTAACACTGCCTGTGAGAGCAGAAATACTTTCAGGAGATAAAGATTTCAGGGTTACTCGTGTGGAGCCTCAGAATGTAACGATTAACGTATTTGAAGCCAAGTAAAAGGTTAATTTTAGAGTCCTCTCTGTGATAAATTTATTAACGCAGGGAGGATTTTTTTATGGACATGAATATTAATAACAGTAATTATGATGCTCTTGATTTTCTTGAAGCAAGCCTTAATCTAAAAGAAGAAGAACGCTGGGAAAATTTGACTCTCGCAAATGATTTTATGTTCGGTAAAGTCTTTCAGGATCCTGAGCTTTGTCTTGAGCTCGTGCAGATGATACTGCCTGAATTGAATATAGAACGCATAGCATTTACTGAGATGCAAAAATCTTCGCGTGAGACTCTGGACACTCGTGGAGTCAGGTTTGATGTTTATCTCCGCGATGACAAGAATAGAATTATCAACGTTGAAATGCAGACGGTAAACAGAGATAATATTATAAAGCGCAGCCGTGCATATCACTCAGTTGTAGATCTCGATGCAATGGACAGGGAGACAACAAAACTTTATAACGATATTCCCGAAGCTATAGTAATATTTATATGCTGCTTTGATTTATTTCATGCAGGAAGACATATTTACACTTTCAGAAAATTTTGTGTTCAGGATAAAAGTTTAATGCTCGATGACGGCGAGACAACAATATTTCTGAATACCAAAGGCACTAAAGATGATATTTCGCCGAAGTTAAAAGCATTCCTTGATTTTATCGAAGGCAGGTATTCTGATAACGAGCTCGAGCTTGTGAAGAATTTTGAACGCAAACTTTTTGAAGTAAAACAAAATCGTTATTGGAGGCAGAGATATATGCTTACTAAATTTGACAGGAATTCTTATATTGAAGAGGGACGTGTGCAAGGTCTTGCAACTGGTCTTGAAGAAGGCAGGGCAGCAGGTCTCCTTGAAGGCAGGGCAGAAGGACTTCTTGAAGGCAGGACAGCGGGTCTTGCTGAAGGCAGGACAGCGGGTCTTGCTGAAGGACGTATCGAGGAACGTAAAGACATGTTTGACGCTGTTAAGAATTTTATGAAAACCAGCGGTCTGACAAGTCTCAATCTGGAGCAAATTACGCAATTAATTCAACGCAACGATAATAAATAACATTGCAGGGAGTGATCAAAACTTGACTCTTAAACGAGAAAGAAAATTATTTGGCACAGACGGAGTCAGGGACGTTGCAAACCAAGGCAGTATGACTCCGGAATTTGCTTTAAAACTTGGCCGGGCGTTCATAAAATTTAATCACGGCAGAAAAATTGTTATAGGCCGCGACACAAGACTCAGTTGCAGAATGTTAGAGAGCGCATTATCTTCCGGGATAAGCTCAGAAGGTGCTGATATATATTTAGCAGGAGTAATCCCAACGCCTGGAGTAAGTTACGCAATAAAAGAATTACACGCTGACGGAGGAGCAGTTATAAGCGCGTCCCATAACCCGGCAGAATATAACGGAATAAAATTTTTAGGCTCTGACGGCTGCAAATTACCTGATGAATACGAACTCGCAATAGAAGATATTCTCGAGCTTGAATCAGATCATGCTTCGTTTAACGGACAATGCGGAAAGATTCAAGATATTCCTGAACTTGTAGAAAATTATGCGCTTCACACTGCAAAATTACTCGAGTCAGGTGCTGCTCTTGATGATATAGCGTTCGACTGCGCTAACGGTGCATCAAGCGTTACTGTTCCCGTTTTAGTGAACGAGTCTTTCAAGGGGCTTAACACGTTCATAATTGCGAATAAATTCGATGGACTCAACATAAATAAATCATGCGGAGTAATGTCCATGCAGAATATTTCAAGTTATGTAACAAGTCATAATCTTGCGATGGGCTTTGCATTTGACGGCGATGCTGACAGGGTATTAATATGCGACAAGTTCGGGCGGATTATTGACGGCGATATTATTCTATGGGTTCTCGGGAGATGGCTCGCAAAAAATAAATTTCCTGGCTCTGATAAACTCGTAGTTACTGTGATGAGCAATATGGCTCTTGAAGCACACTTGGCAGACGAAGGCATAAAGACTCTGAGATGTCCTGTAGGTGATAGATATGTTCTTGAATTAATGCGGGAGAGTGGCGCAGGACTCGGCGGTGAACAATCAGGGCATATCATAGCGAGTGCATTTACTTCGACAGGAGACGGCTTATGTACAGCAATGTTATTCTTGAACGCAGTACATGATTTAGGGGAAGACATTTCGAGCTTAATTGACAGGTTCGGACGTTATCCCCAGAAGTTGACGAATTTGACTCTCAAGCGTCCCCGCGATGAAGTTGACATGAATGCAGTTAATGAACTCGTTGAAGAATATAAGCTGCGAGTCTCATCAGGACGAATATTTATCAGGACTTCAGGGACTGAGCCTTTACTCAGAATTCTCGTTGAAGCTCCGGAGAAAAATTTAGTAGAAGAAATTTCGGATATATTAGCATCTAAGCTCGAAAGTTTTTGCTAGAAGTGTATATGATAGAATAATGCACAGCTCGTGATACTGTATCTCACGCTGCTAGGAGAGCCTCCGGCGATCAAGCGGGGGGTTGTCGTTGAAAAGGTTTTATCTTCCCCCGCCTGAAAGGGGTGAGCTTAATGCGAGAATGGACTATGTTCATTAACGCGGTTGCCAATTTGATAAAGGCGATTGCCTCTCTAATTAATGCGATAAAAAAATAATATCCTAAACCGTCAATCTAGTAAATACTTCGTCGGTTGAGGGTAGCGACCTTAACCGGCAACTAGATTATAATTTGTCCGAGCTCTCCCGGACGCTTTTATTATAGCACGCATTAATTATTGAAGGGATAAATCATCACACATGCTTAAAATCTTTAAAGTTCAGGAGGCTTACTCCGGCGACGCTATGAAGGGTCTTGCACGAATTCACCCGGATGATATGCAGGCTCTTAATTTGTCTGAAGGCGATTTGATTTCACTGACAGGCAAAAAGACTACGGCAGCACGAGTCAGAAGCGGAGATAAAGAAACAGGACAAGGAATAATTCAGATTGACGGATTAATACGCGAAAATTCAGGAGTCTCACTCGATGAAAATATAAATCTCGAATCAAGCGCAATATATCACTTCGCAGGGAGCATAACCCTTCAGCCTTTGGGAGACGTAAAGCTCTCAGAACGCGAGAAGGATGAAAGCTACATACTTTCACTCTTAGAAGGCCAGGCAGTTAATACTGGTGATAGAGTCCGGGTTAATCTGTTTGGGACTCGGGTCTGCGATTTTCAGGTTATGAACTCTACACCAGAAGGCATAGTTATAATCACAAAGTCTACGTACTTGAATATATTGAAGCCTTTAGAAGTCAATCACACTCACAAAGTTTCATATGAAGATATAGGAGGATTAGGCTCTCAGATTCGCAAAGTCCGTGAAATGATTGAATTGCCGTTGAGATTCCCTCAGGTGTTCGAGAGACTCGGAATTCAGCCCCCTAGAGGAGTGTTGTTATACGGCCCTCCCGGCACTGGGAAAACTGTAATAGCAAGAGCCGTAGCAAATGAAACTGACGCATGGTTCACTCATATATCAGGCCCTGAGATCATAGGCAAGTTTTACGGTGAAAGTGAAGAGAGACTGCGCAAAATCTTTGAGGAAGCTCAAGACCGTGCACCTTCTATAATATTTATTGACGAGATTGACGCAATTGCACCCAAACGCGAGGACATGGGAGGTGAAAAGCAGGTTGAACGCAGAGTAGTAGCACAGTTATTAGCACTCATGGACGGACTTAAATCACGGGGGCAGCTTATAGTCATAGGAGCTACGAATATCCCGAACTCTTTAGACCCTGCATTAAGACGGCCGGGGAGATTTGATAGAGAAATTGCTATACCAGTTCCTGATAGAAAGGGCAGACTCGAAATATTAAAGATTCATACAAGGGGAATGCCTTTAGCCGAAGATGTAGACTTGAAGAAAATTGCAGATTTATCACACGGATTTGTCGGAGCAGACTTAGAAGC
This sequence comes from Synergistaceae bacterium, assembly GCA_017439345.1. GTDB lineage: Bacteria > Synergistota > Synergistia > Synergistales > Aminobacteriaceae > JAFUXM01. Next base: position 7,669 of record JAFSJJ010000007.1, on the reverse strand, counting down.
CCTCGCAAAAGAAGCTGCCATGTCATGTGTTCGAGATATATTGCCTTTTGTAGATTTTCAGGCTCAGGAGATTCCATATGAGAAGATTGCAAAACTTGAAGTAAATATGAAGCATTTCATGAACGCATTGTTAGAGACTGAACCCTCAGCTACACGCGCAGTATTCGTTGAAGTCCCTGATGTCAGCATGAATGATATAGGAGGACTCGCCGAGATAAAGACTAAATTAATTGACTCTGTGATATGGCCTCTGACTCATCCTGAAATTTTTGAACGCTATAATATAAAACCTGTGAAAGGCATAATATTATACGGACCTCCAGGAACAGGCAAGACTATGTTAGCAAAAGCACTCGCTCACGACAGCGGAGTTAATTTTATCAACGTCCAGAGCGCAAACTTAATGTCACGTTATTTAGGAGACTCAGAACGAGCCTTGAAAGAAATCTTCAGGACAGCAAAGCAGGCAGCACCTTCAATAATATTCTTTGACGGCATAGATACTCTTTTCCCTGACAGGGCAAATAATAATTCTTCATTCGGTTCAACTGAAAATAGATTAACAGGGCAGTTTCTATCAGAAATAGCAGGCATTGAAGAGTTAAACGGAGTCACTGTACTTGCTGCGACTAATAGACCTAAATTATTAGACAAGGCTTTATTCGCACCAGGAGTCTTTGACGTTAAAATAAAGATGCCTTTACCCGATACCAGCGAACGTGAAGAGATATTCAGACTCGCACTGAGAGACAAGCCGCTTTCAGAAGATGTAAAACTGCCGGGACTTGCGGTTTTGACTCAGGATATGAGCGGAGGAGATATAGATTTTATATGCCGTTCAGCAGCCCTCGAGGCAGTGAAAGAGAATCCAGAAGAGTTTATAATCAGGCGCAAACACTTTACACCGGCTCTTGATGTAGTCATGAAAAATTTAAACAAGAATAACAAGGAGACTGAACCCAAACCAGATAACATGAAAGAAGTTATTGCAGATAAAGATTATATAAGACTCGATGTGTTCCTTGCAGAGAAGCTGAATATAACACGCTCCAAAGTCCAGAATTTGCTCAAGTTAGGCTGTATCAGGGGCAAGAGTGCGAATCTAAAATTTTCTACTAAAGTCAGCACAGGCGATATATATTACGTAGAGCTCCCGCCGTCAGATAACATCGAAGCGTTGCAGGGTGAAGAAGTCGAATATGATGTAGTCTATGAAGATGAGTATTTAATCGTCGTCAATAAACCTGCTGGAGTCGTTGTCCATCCTGCTCCTGGAAACTGGCACGGGACGTTAATTCAGGGACTCGTTCTGCGTTATCCTGAGCTAAAAGAAATGACAGCGTTCTTGAGACCCGGTATAGTCAGCAGACTCGATCAAGGCACATCAGGCTTAATGGTCGTTGCCAGAACTGAAGAGTCAGCGCAGTTATTAGGTGAAATGTTCGCAAGCCGTCAAGTCGATAAATATTATCTTGCCCTCGTTCACGGATGCCCCCCAAGACCTGAAGGCATATTGTCCGGGCCTCTCGATGCTGACCCCGATAACCCGTTAAAGCGTGCATTAGTTGAAGGCGGCAAGGAAGCATTAACAGGCTATAAAGTTCTATGGACGCAGAAAAAGTTTTCGCTCGTTCAGTGCAAGATTTTCACAGGAAGGACTCATCAAATCAGAGTTCATATGTCGGCTTTAGGCTGTCCGTTGTTCGGTGATACTATGTACGGAGCTAAAGAGCAGTTTTTATCAAGAGCATTCCTGCACTCATGGAAATTAGCTTTCACTCATCCTGTTACAGGTGAAAATTTATCATTCAGGCAGGTTATTCCGGAAGATTTCAGAAATTTACTACAGGCTTTACGTGGCGAGTATAATTTATAAATTTACTTATTAACAAAAGGAGATAAAATTTCATGATTCTTGAACTCGACAGACAGACTTTTCTTAAAGCCTGGAACATCGCCGAGAAGTCAGCAGGAACAAGGAACGCAAAGGATTCTTTACCGGGAATATTAATCAATGCTGACGAGAACAGCGTAACACTTGAAGCTACTGATTTAAGAACTTCCGTGAAGTGCAATGCTCAGGGCGTAATAGTAAAAGAACCGGGCAGAGCTTTAGTACCTGTTGTGTTATTAGGGAGTCTCTTAAGAAAATCTGCGTCTGACACAGTAAAACTTGACGTAAATAACGAACGCGGATTATTCATAGCAGGCAGAAGCAAGGCTCGATTTAATATCATTCCCGTAGATACGTTCCCGAAAATTCCTGATAGTGCAGGAGCTGATCAGATCTGCGAGATTATTGCGGCTGATTTAACGAGGGTCATTTCCGAAGGCAGCATAGCAAGTTCACAGCCTCAGGACTTCCCTAAATATTTAGGCACATGCTTATTGCGTACTTCAGAGAGCTATATTATTTCAGTATCGACTGACGGAAAAAGACTCTCACGAGCAAAAGTTCTATGCAGTGTTAATAAAGACTTTGATTTACTGCTTCCTGCTCCTACGTTAAAAGACTTGGGCAAGATGATAGGCGGAGGCGATGAGACAGTTAAAATCTTAAGCGACGGCTCAACAGCATGGTTTGTTCTTCCTGAGGCCGAATATTCAATAAGATTAATCGAGTCTACATTTCCTAATTACAAGCGAATATTAAATAACGACGTTCATACTACTTTGAGGGTTTCACGCGATGCCTTGATGTCAGTCCTTGATAGAGTAGATATTATCGCACGAACTAACCCGTCTCACATTATGGCGATGGCACTGCAGCCTAACGGAGAAATCAGAGTTACAGCACGTTCACCGGACATGGGAACTTCAAGCGAATTCTTTGATGCAATAGTCGAAGGCGGTTATATGCAGATAGGCTTTAACGTTAATTTCTTTCAGGACGGCTTAAAGGCTTTGGGAGCAGGCGATATAGTTATAGAGTTCAGCGACGAAGAAGGACAGTGCAGAATGACTCGGAGTGAAAGCGATGACTTTCTTTATATGCTCATGCCCATAAGATTAAGCAATCAGGACGCTATGACAGCAGAAGAGATCGGCGACTTCTCAAGCTATAATGACCCTGAACCTGAAGAAGTTAATGCAGAGTCAAATTCTGAGTCTGAGTCTGAATCTGAGTCAAACAACGCTGAACCTGTGCCGTTTGATGATGTCCATCAGGAGTCTCAAGCTCAAGACTCTAACGAAGGCCAAGAGCATCACGATAATCAAGATAATCAAGAGAATAATTATTAAACGTGAAGATAGACTACACTATTGCAAAAAATTTCAGGAACTTAGGCCCGGAACTCAAAATAAAATGGGAACCGGGTATTAATTTGATTTTGGGAGCTAACGGCAGCGGCAAGACTAATTTACTCGAGTCCCTAAGCATTCTCACAGGCTGGGGAGTCTTCCCTCACACTCGAAACGCAAATTTAATCACATGGGACAGCGACACTTTCAATGCGTTCACGGCAGCTCAGGTCTCAGGCGAAGAGAACTTCACGATAACAGCAAATATAACATCGAGAATAACTCTTAAACTTAACGACAAGACTATATCAAATACTGACTTGAGACGTTCTATACCTTCAATAATATTCTTGACGGGAAGCACTAATTTAATTGACGGCTCTCCTGCTTCGAGGCGTTTATTTCTTGATAGACTCTGCGCTCTGTTCATTCCTGTTTATGCAAAGAAGCTCGCTGACTTCAAATATATTTTGCGTAACCGAATAGCTTTATTAAAGAAGGGCAGGTCTCCGGACGTTACGACAGAATTATTCTGCCAGTTAGGAGGCTTCATAATGGACAAGAGAAGACAAGTACTCTCACACTTCAAGAATTTTATTTCTCAGGGTAAATATAATTTCGAGCTTTTACCGGCTATAAAAACTTCAGGTGAAGAATATCTGCACGATGCCTTAAAGTATTACTCATCAAGAGAAGTTCACGCCATGCACCCGTTATGCGGCCCTAATTATGAGGACATTGCTATAACTCTATGCAATAGCAGCAGACCTGCATCTGAAGCACTCAGCAGGGGTCAGAAGCGAAGGCTTATTCTTTACATGATAATCACAGCAGGAAAATTGATCTCAATGATTCTCAAGCGCGAACCTGTGCTATTATTTGATGATTTAACAGCTGAACTTGACTCAGAAGGCAGAAGATGGACCTATCAGGAACTCGAGAAGACTAAATGGCAGGTATTTATCACAGCTCCTGAGAAGCCTTTTGACACAGCAAGAAATTTCGGAGGTATTAATTTCAGTGTTTCGTGATTCTTATGACGTTATTATAATCGGAGGCGGTCATGCCGGGTGTGAGGCTGCGTTAGCTTCTGCCCGGATTGGCTGCAAGACTCTCATGTTAAATCTTTCAATTGACAATACTGCTTTGATGCCGTGCAACCCTTCAATCGGAGGCCCTGCAAAAGGTCATCTTGTCCGTGAGGTCAGTGCATTAGGAGGCGAACAAGCTAGAGCTGCGGATTACTCGACTTTAATGATTCGATGGCTGAACACTTCAAAAGGTGCTGCGGTTCGTGCATTGCGAGCTCAGTGCGACCCGGGATTGTACTCGACTTATTACAGGAAAATATTAACGAGTCAAGAAAATCTTGATATTAACCAGGACGAAGCAATTAAAATCTTGACTCATTACAACGAGATAACAGGCATATTAACTCGTCACGGAGCAGAATATAAAGCGCGCGCCCTCGTCATTTGCGGAGGAGTTTATATTAACGGCAGAGTCTTTATCGGCGAAATTTCTTTCAAGTCCGGGCCTATGGGTCAGAATAATTCAGAAAGATTACTCGACTCACTTCATGAACTTGGCATTCAAACAGGAATCATGAGAACTGACACGACACCGAGACTCAATATTAACACTATAGATTTTACCGGGACTAAGCTGCAATTATCAGAGAATGAGCCTCTATGCTTTGACTTATTCGGAGAACCTAAAATTTATGACTCGTCAAAATATGCGTGCTATTTCTCGCGTACTACTGAAGAGACATATAATATTCTTGCTGCAAACATAAAGCGTTCACCGCTTGTTACAGGAGAAGTTCAAGCTCACGGCCCAAGATACTGCCCCTCTATTGAAGATAAATTCCTGCGATTTCCGGATCATATAACACACCCGATAGTATTCGAACCTGTATCACTGAATACAAATGAAGTCTATGTGCAAAATTTCTCAACGAGTCTGCCTTATGATGTCCAAGTTCAAATGGTGCACTCATTGCCGGGATGCGAACACGCTAAAATCATCAAACCGGGTTACGGAATCGAATACGCTTATTTATTACCTGACCAGTTAAAGCACTCACTCGAGAATAAAAATATTTCAGGCTTATTCTGTGCTGGCCAAGTAAACGGGACTTCAGGCTATGAAGAAGCAGGAGCTCAGGGACTCTTAGCAGGAATAAACGCAGCTTTATTCGTTCAAGATAGAGAGCCTCTGACACTTGGACGCGATGACGGTTATTTGGGAGTGTTAATCGATGACCTTACAACCAAGAGTACCGATGAACCCTACAGAATGCTCACAGGACGATGCGAACACAGATTATTATTACGATGGGACAACGCGGCTCACAGACTCTCACACTACGGACGGGAGGCAGGCTTAATCGATGACTCAAAGTGGGAATTCTTACAGCAAAGATTTGCTCATGAAGACAGCGAGATTGCAAGACTCAAATCTACCCGCATTCACCCTTCTGATGAGATAACAAGGCTTTGCGAAGAGTACGAGTCAGAAATATTAAATGAGTCTTTAACAGCAGGAGAATTCTTACAGCACAGGGGAGTTACTTACGAGCTTATAAATAAAATTTGTCCGGGTGAAAAAATTTTGACTCAAGAAGAAATTTCTCACGTTGAGACAGAGTTACGCTACACAGGCTATCTTGAGCGCGAATTTAGAGTCGTCGAACGCATGAAAAATCTTGACAACGCAAAGATACCTTCAAACTTTGATTATGACTCAGTAAAAGGACTCAGAGCAGAGAGCCTCCAGAAGTTAAAGCACTTTAAGCCCGAATCACTTGGCCAGGCATTGAGAATTTCCGGAGTTACTCCTGTTGACGTGCAGTTAATAAGCGTTATATTAGCCCGCAATGAACGAAGACGAGAAAATAATAATTGACGTAAAGAAATTACTGCCTCACACTGCCCGGCGAATGGATATACTTGAACAACTGCGTAAAAACTGGGCTTCAGTCGTAGGGCCTGCTCCTTCAAGACACTCTAAACCGTATGACTTTATAAAGAACGATTTATATATTGCAGTCGACAGCACTCACACAGCGCAGGTTATCTCGAACATGAAGGGTAATATATCACGTGTCCTGGCAAACCGTTATGACTATCACGAAGAAATAGAATTAAAGATTACTGCCGGTGAACGTCATGAAGATAAAGCGCAGCCTGCCAAGAGTCATATCGAGTCAAAGCAGGCTGTTAATGTCAGTGATTCTCTTGTGAATGAATATATAAACGAGTGTCCGGAGTCTCTGTCAAATGATGCAAAGTTCGCGATGTCTCACCTAATGGCTTACTTAGAGAGCTTGCAGAGTCTAAGGTCTCGAACGCTGAGCTAAGACTCTCTTTCTTGCTTCATTGTCGAACGGCCAAAGTGAACCGAGCTTGTATGCCCATTCGTCCGGAGTTATTTTCTCGAAACCGTTGCCGTTTGTAAAAGTCATTTCACCAAAATATATTTTTTCACCAATTAGATATAAATCGACTCTTACATGTTCAAAACCTTTGCATAATTTCGAGGCTGCCTGCTTCATTTCTTCAAACTTCGGAGGGACTTTTACTTCTCCTGTATAATTACCGTAATGATATTGATTAAACGGCTGCAAGTTCCATTGAAGGTCGTAAAAATTTCGTTTGTGATTTGTGAATCTGTCAAAGTCTACCCAGCAATAATAAAGTTCTCCGTTAAAGCACATGAATTTATAATCATTAATCGCATCTCCCATGTACTGCTCGATTAATATTTTTGGTTTAATATCTCTGTATTGCATCTCCCAGCCCATCCACGCAAAATTTAATTTCATGTATAAATCATATCTGCGCTTAAGCTGTCTCATGTCGAGTTTGCTTTTATCGCTGATAAGAGTAACACTCCCTGAGTCATGATTGCACTTAATCACGAACTTATCAGGAAGCGAGTCAAAATCGATCTCATCAAACGAGTCGTACACGCCTAATAACGGTATTAAATACTCATCGCCGATTTTCTCACATATCCAATCGCGAACTAAATATTTATCAGCTAAACGAGTCTTTAACGGTGTAGGCATATAAACTTTCGAGACGTGAATTTTCTCGTTGTAAGTCTGCGGATTGTCCCAGTTAAGAGTCCTACCGAACATTTTTTCATATTGAGTGCTGATTGCTGACTCGATCTCTGTGTATGACATTCTTGAATGAGCTTCGTACGCTGCGATACGTCTTGAAGCGTCCCTCTCAAAGTACCAGTCGCGAATTAACGGGAAATGATCATTTGCTAAGAGTCTTCGTGCTGCCCTCTTGAGAAGCCTAAGCATTGAGTGCCTGCCTCTCTCCAGGTAAATATAAAGACGAGTGAATTAACCTGAGTGAAATTAAATTATTATTGGAATGTGTGAGAAGACAGAATCTGCCGTGAGCCG
>JAFSJJ010000006.1 GCA_017439345.1 Synergistaceae bacterium | reverse complement strand
CTAGTGCCTGCTTGCGCAAGTCTATAGCTGCATACGATAAAAGAAGTCTAACACGAGGGAAAAGAAAAGACAACAATAATAATTTAATTAGGCTGTCTAACTCATGATTAAAATCACGAGTGTGCGACAGCGGGTTATCAAGCAGATAGAAATCAGCCGATATAGACGAATAATCCGTGATTAAGCAGTCAGCAAACGTGATAATCTGGTAGGGCTGCAAATTCCTTTTGTGAATGTCAGAGTCCTGCAGGAATATAAAATTACTGTAAGACTTGCGAGACTTGCTTTGTGAGAATAAATCTGCCTGCAAATGATGCATCTTGAATATGCACAGGGCGTTATTAGCTGCCAGATAATTATTGAATGCATCAAGAGAGTCGAAATCGCTTATAACGGGAAGACCTGTCTGAGAGTCAAAATAATTCTCATCTAGTGCATGACTCCAGCTCCTTCTGAACGTAGGCATCCAGAGAAAAATTTTCTTGTAGGACGAGAGCCCAAATTCACTTGCAAAAGCCCTTTGAGAGTCATTCAACGGCATGAATAAATAATCATTGCGGGGATAACCTGCATCAGATATAATGCTTTCGTCATAATTAAATAATATCTTTGACCAGCTGTGAAATAATTTTCCTGTTGTGAAATATTTATCTGCCTTGTTAATCTCATGCCCCGCTGCTTTCCTGCCTTTGAAGCCTACTCCGTGACATAAATAAATGATCATGCACTCTTTACGCTTCTTGACGTTCGCAAGTAAATTACAATGATCATAAATAAAATATTTACACGTAGCCAGATAATAAGCACGCCTGATGCAGAATCCCCTGGGAAATTTATACACAAAGCATGTATTCGGATAGGGCGCATTGTGTTCAAGAGAGTCAACGAACCAGACTGCTTTATATTTGCTTTTACCCAGATAATTATTTTTTGCGAGGTACTCATAGAGAGCAAAGGCATTGTCGGATAAATCTCCTTCGCTCTCGAATGCAATTAAGTTTGGATTGACTGGAAGCCAAAGAAAAATTTTATATGCGAGACTGTTCACTTTGAGTGCTAATCTGTTAAGGGCAGCCTTAAATGAATTCTTTACGCCGCGTTTCATAATTTTTTGCAGCAAGTTAGACATTGAGTGAATATCCTCCTTAAGATATTAATGAATATATTGATAAATTTCTTTACTCGTGAAATGAAATGATTAACTTTCTTGACCTTCTGCCTTAAGTCTACGTCATAACTGCGTAATATATCAGGCAGCGAAATTCTTGAATCTTTCAGCGACTCTATAAGCTCATCATAGAATACAGGCTTCAACAAATTCTTCATCTGCTGGCAGTGCGTATAGTCCGTTATTGGCTGCTCATGAAGACTTCCGAACTGAGAGAGCCCGCACTCATTCATGAACTCAAGTCCCCTTGATGTCATCGCTTCGATCATACTGACTCCTGTCTTGTCATTCATGAACTTTTCTCCCCAGTAATCTCCTATTCGTATATCAGCATTGCTCTTGTCTCTGTAGGGGCATTCATAGCAAAGCTCAGAGTAGCACAATCCGTACTCAAACATCAGGAAATAAGGATCTCTGCTCTGGTGCTGGACACAACTCCTGCCGTGAAAATCTTGATTATATATATATCTCTCTCTCCATTGACCGGGGGCGCGCTTGTACCTGAACAGCGTAATCAAGCCTTCTGTGTCGAGCTTCTTATTATTTTTCAGGTAATCAAGATATTTGCGGTATAACAAACTTGAAGGGACACCGTGACAGATTAAATCAACAAGAATGAACTTATCGCCTGTTAATTTCCTGACTCCTGATATTTGACATGGGGTGCCGAAGACTATTGCTTTGTTTGAATCACCAAGTCTGCTCATGATGCCTGAGAAGCTGCTCTGCATGTATTTGCTGCCCTGTAGCCTGTGAAGTTCTTGCGGATTATGACTCTTGATTAATATATGCTCTGCAGTGTGTGATTTAGCGTTGAACGTACAGCCGCATACGTCATAGCCGTTATTATTTGCGATTGAAGCCAGCCTGTGGGCAAATCCTCCGCTTGATGACTCTTGCAACACTTCCATGTCATTATCTTTGTACGAGAAGAGTCTGCCGTCCCCGCACTTGACACCTTCGCAGCCTTCAATGGGACAAACTTTCCTGCACATTCCGCAGTCAATGCATGAATTTTCGTTGACATGAGCATAATAGAAGCCGTTATCGTTCATGCTGACTTTCACAGCCTTAACAGGACAGACTGACTCACATGCACCGCAGCCGCAGCACAGTGAATGACTTTGCAGGACGTGATTAGCGAACGTGAATTTTTTGCGTTCTGATACGGAGTCAAGAGCGTCTTTCAGCCAATTTATTGACTCAGTTCTAAGCACGCTTAATTTATCGTCAACAGCACTGAAATTTATATTAGAGTCAAGAATATCTCTGCCGTCGTAAATTCTCTCGTTCAATGACAACAAATTTGCGAGATTGAATATCCTGAAGTTCTGATTTCTTGGGTCGTTATTCTGGAATCTTCTGAACTCAATAAAATTGACGTGAAATATTATCGAGAAGATCATTCCGTGAAAAGAATCCGTGCAGACAAAATCAGCTGTCCTGAACAAATTCAGAAATTCGGCAGGTCCAACAGGATATTTTATGCAGCCTTTGCGCTTCAAGTCAGACGAGAACACAGGAATAATTTTTACTTCAAGGCCAAGTTTCGAAGCTGTCTCATAAATTTCTGCCCAGTGAGCTTCGTTGTGACCGAGCATGTAGACCAAAAGCCCCCCCTGAGTGCGTATAATTACTGACTGAAGGCGCTATGTTCTTCTCCCATTCATCAGGAGTAAGCAGCAAGGCAGGATCTAATACGGCCTTAACGTCTTTATTGAGCCACTCTGAGAGAGTCTTTGCAGAATTTTCTTCGCGGACGGAGATATGTTCAAAATCTTTTGCGAGTCTGATAATCTCTTGTTTCATAAGTGCAGTCTTTGCGTGTTCAGGCTTTATACTCGGGGCGTAGGCAATCTTTCGGGACTTGTCATGAACGAAATCAAGATAATAGTGTGAATCAAAGCATAACGGAGACCATATTTGATCCGAACCGCATATGACAACATCGAAATTCTCTGCAGCGTCCTCAAGTTCAGGAAGTGTATTAGCTTCAGGGGACAATGAAACATGTTCGTTGATGAATGCATTAAATTTTTCCTCGCGTCCTTCAGGAAAATAATAATATGAATTTGTCCTCTTGTGAAAATTTTTGAGCCTGTTCAAGAGTCCTTTTGCCCTTCCTGATAAATAATCTGCGAAAGTATAATCAGCCTTATCAACAGGAAGCGGACGGGGATTATAGTTAATCAGCGTTACTTCATGGCCGAGAGCTTTTATTTGACCTGACAACGCAGCCAGCTGGAGGGCAGTGCCGTAATTGTGATGAGTGAACCATGTCATTAAACCTGTCTTCATGATTGAATTATTAGCCTTCTTTCGTAATTCTGTTCACAAACTTTTTTGCGAGGCTCTTAACTGCAAACGAGAGTCCCCTGAACTTTTTATCTGCCATGAAGTTAACCAGCCGCCCTGATATTCTGCCTGGAACATGAAGCGATAACATTTTTTGACTGAGTCTTGTTCTGTAGCGAGTCTCTTCAGGAAGCCATGAGCCGTTAAAGTGATGAATAGTGTACGTGTTTGCAGTGAGATTTATTTTGCCTGTCTGTAAGTCTTTGGGACATAGATAATCAATAGGCAGAATGTGAAAGCCGTTAGCAAGAGTCTGCTCTGTGTTGTCGAGTCTCAGTCCGTACTCAAGGCATTTATTCGTAATCCTGACGCAGTTTGTAGTGATGTCCTGAGTCCCGTCCTGGCTGATAAAGTGAAGTCCGTCATATTCTCTCAAGAATTCGCTGAATGCAGGATTATTCTTTTCACATGCCATAAGACCTGTAGGAATATATTTCACTGACTCGAAGCCTGAGACAGCATGAAATTGCAGCAGATCATCAAGAGGCTTTATGACTTCAACGTCAGTGTCCATGTAGATGCCTCCGAAAGTTATCATCGCGTAGAGTCTAACGACATCAGTTACGAATGCAAATTTTCTTGAGTCATATGCTTCCCGCGTGTAGGGGCAGTAATCGAGATCGAAATTATCTTCGTTCCATTCTATGATTTGGTAATCGGGACAGAATTTTTTCCATGAGGCTATGCACTTGAGGGCTTGTTCAGGGAGTGAGGCTCTTCCGAACCAGCAGTAGTGAATTATCTTAGGGATAAAATTTTGAGAGTCAGTTTGCCCCCCCCCCCGTTGTAGGTGATATTACTTATTAATTGATTCATTATTTATCTTGTCTCCTTATCGTTATCTTGATTCAGTTCAAAGCATAAATAAAACGGAGAAAGTTTTTATGATGTGATAAAACCCTCTCCGCTCTGAGTCATTATTATATACTCCTGATTAAATAAAATTATTTGCCTGCAAGATATTCATTCATGCTTGCTGCTGCCCTGCGTCCTTCACCCATTGCAAGGATAACCGTAGCTGCTCCTAACACTATATCGCCGCCTGCCCATACTCTGGGAATGTTGGTCTTCTGGTTCTCGTCAACGATGATATTTCCGCGCTTGTTGACTTCAAGATCAGGCGTTGTCTGCTTCATTAACGGGTTGGACTCGTTGCCCAGTGCTACAACAGCTGCATCGATCTCTAAGATATGCTCAGTTCCGGGGATTGCTACGGGTTTGCGTCTGCCTGAAGCGTCAGGTTCTCCAAGTTCATAGCTTAATAACTCGACTCCGGTTAATCTGCCCTTGTCGTCTCCGATAAATCTTGTCGGATTCTCTAAGAAGTGGAAGTCGACTCCCTCTTCGATAGCGTGGGCTACTTCTTCAGCACGTGCGGGCATTTCTGCTCTTGTCCTTCTGTAGACGCAGTAAACTTTTTCAGCACCGAGTCTTAATGCAGTCCTTGCGCCGTCCATTGCAACGTTGCCGCCTCCGAATACAGCGACTCTCTTGGCCTCATAAAGCGGGGTGTCAGCGTGTTCGCGATCATAAGCCTTCATTAAGTTAGAACGTGTTAAATACTCGTTTGCACTGAAGACTCCGATTAAGTTCTCGCCCTCGATCCATAAGAATTTGGGAAGTCCTGCGCCTGTGCCTATAAATGCCGCGTCATAACCGCCCTCGTCTAAAAGCTGCTCAAGAGTCTGAGTCCTGCCGACTAAGAAACTTGTCTTGAACTCAACGCCCATCTTCTGGAGATTCTCGACTTCTTTAGCAACTATTGCCTTTGGAAGCCTGAACTCAGGAATTCCGTAGACCATGACTCCGCCTGTCTTGTGGAATGCCTCAAAGACTGTAACGCTATGGCCTGCTCTGCGAATATCTGCCGCAACAGTGAGACCCGCAGGACCTGAACCTATAACAGCAACTTTCTTGCCTGTCTCTGGTGCAGGAGTAGGAACTGTGATTTGATTATTTGCTCTCTCCCAGTCAGCTACGTAGCGTTCAAGTCTTCCGATTGCTACAGCCTTCTCAGGAGCTTTGAACATCTTACCCACTGTGCAGAAGCTCTGGCACTGTTTCTCTTGGGGACATACACGCCCGCAGATTGCAGGTAATAAATTCGTCTGCTTGATAGTATCTACTGCGCCTTTGAAATCTCCGGCTTGAATATGCTTGATAAATTCCGGTATAGGCACTGCGACGGGACAGCCTTTTTTGCAGGGAGCTCCGGGACACTGAATGCAGCGTTCGGCTTCTACTCTTGCCTGAGTCTCTGTGTAGCCAAGTGCAACTTCAGACATGTTATGAGCGCGGACTTCAGGATCCTGCGAGGGCATTTCTTGAGGAGGTATTTCGCGCCTGTCCTTAGGGGTTAACGTCTTGCCTTCGATATTTGCCCAGAGTTTCGCGGCTTCTTCCTGTAATTTTTCTGTAGTAATATGTTCGCTCATAGTTTTATGCCTTCTTTCCTGCGTCAAGTCCGATTCTGCACTTGTGATCTGCTTCACGTTCTTTGTCTTTGAAAGCCGTCATTCTCTGCATCATGTTATCAAAGTCGACTTCATAGCCGTTGAATTCAGGACCGTCAACGCATACAAATTTTGTCTCATTGCCTACTTTGACACGACAGCAGCCGCACATACCTGTACCGTCAATCATAATAGTATTCAGTGATGTAGTTATGGGAACTCCGAAAGGTCTTGCAGCAGCAACGCAGAACTTCATCATGATAGCAGGGCCGATTGAAACTATTTCGCTGACTTTTTCACGTTCGCAGACTTCTTTTAACGGCTCAGTAACAACAGCTTTGCGGCAGTATGAACCGTCATCAGTTACGACTATTAATTCATCGCTGGCCTTGCGCATTTCGTCCTCAAAGAATAATAAATCTTTAGTTCTTGCGCCTATAACTGTAATAACTTTATTGCCGATTGCGTGGTTAGCTTCTACTATCGGGTGAAGCGGTGCGATTCCGATTCCTCCGCCGATGCAGAGAACTGCGCCGTCCTTCTTCTCGATGTGAGTGGGTCTGCCTAATGGTCCGACTAAGACAGGAATATTGTCGCCCTCGTTGAAGTTCACTGAAAATCTGCGCGTTGTAGCTCCGACTGTCTGGAAGACTATTGCGATCCAGCCTTCGTCAGCGTTTGCGTCTGCGATTGTCAAGGGTATGCGTTCGCCGTAGTTGTCATCAATCTGGAAAATAATGAACTGTCCTGCTTTCCTGTTGCGTGCTATTTCAGGTGCCTGGACTTTGTAATAAAATACGCTCTGGTCTCTCTCTTTGTCGTAGGAGAGCTGCCTTTTCTCGAGTATCTTATGCAAAAAGATTCCCCCTCAAAATTAAATATGTGAAAATTTATAAATTCAAGACTTGCAAGTAAACGTCCACACGGATGAAACCGGCGGATTTCAGAGAAGTTTGGTTGTTACACCCTTATTCGCTGGGGCTTGTTTACCAGCCTCTATTCGGTAAGGTTTAATGTTACCTACCCGATTACATTTTTCTTTCGCAAATAATAAGCCTAAATTTATTTTAAGACAAGCAAATTAATGCATTAACAATAACAAATTTTTGTAACGCTAGAAAAATTTTTTACTATGCCAGTTTTATAGAACTCAGAAATTCTGCGTTGTTCTCAGTCTGTCTGAGCTTGTCAAGAATGAGATTCAATGCTCCTGCTTCGTCGACTCCTGCTATTCTCTTGCGCAATATCCATAAGCGTTTAAGTTCGTCATCGGGCATCAATAACTCTTCGCGCCTAGTTCCTGATTTAGTGATGTCTATTGCCGGGAAAATTCTCTGGTCAGCAAGTTTTCTCGATAAATGAAGCTCCATGTTGCCTGTGCCTTTGAACTCCTCGTAAATAACATCGTCCATTCGCGAGCCTGTGTCAGTGAGTGCAGTCCCTATTATAGTGAGAGAGCCGCCCTCTTCAAAATTTCTTGCTGCTCCGAAAAATCTCTTAGGGAAATACAAGCCTGAAGGGTCAAGTCCTCCTGATAGAGTCCTGCCTGAAGGTGGGACAGTCAAGTTTGAAGCTCGTGCTAATCTCGTGATTGAGTCAAGTAAAATTACTACATCTCTTTTTGCCTCGACTAAACGTTTTGCCTTCTCAAGTGCAAGATTTGCGACTCTGATATGCTCATCTGCCGGCCTGTCGAAAGTTGATGCAATGACTTCACCGTCAATAGAGCGCGCTATGTCCGTAACTTCTTCGGGTCGTTCGTCAATTAACAACGCCATGATAATAATATCCGGAGAATTAGCAGCAATAGCCCTTGCAATACGCTTTAATAACGTTGTCTTGCCTGCCTTAGGAGGTGAAACGATTAATGCACGCTGGCCAAGTCCAATGGGTGCAAACATGTCTACAAGGCGAGTCGCTATATCTTTCGAGTCATATTCAAGGCTGAGTCTTGTATTGGGAAATATTGGAGTCAGCTGGGCAAACATTGGTCTATGCCTTGAGTGTTCAGGGTCAGTGAAATTTACAGTCTCGACACGCAATAACGCTTCATAATGTTCTTGATCACGCGGAGGTCTAATCAAGCCCCAGATAACGTCGCCGTTTCTGAGTCCAAATCTGCGAATCTGTGATGACGACAAATAAACATCGCTGTCAGTGGGAAGCATTCCTTTAGGTCTGAGAAATCCAAAGTTTTCGGGTAATATCTCAAGAGTTCCGCCGCCGAACCTGTAATTCATGCTCTCTGCCTGAGCTTTCATAGTCTCGATTATTAAATCATCTTTGCGCATTGAGACAGGTGCATTTATTCCGAATTCCTTTGCTATGCGTCTTAAGTCCGGTGCAAGTTTTGAAGCAAGCATTGAATACGTATATTTGGGCTTAGGGTGCTGCATCATCTCTCTTGAGCCTCTGCTGCCGTAAGCGTGGGTTCTGACTTCGGGTTCGGGTTCAGGCTCCGGCTCTGGTTCAGGTTCTGATTCAGGTTCGTAGCTTTCTGGTTCTTCAGGTTCAGGTTCTTGTTCCGGCTCAGGTTCAGGGACATTCATAACTTTCGGCAAATCATAGCTTGCCTGCTGAATCTCTTTCACTTCCTGCTGTAAATCCTCCTGTGATATTTCCGGTTCAGGCTGATTCAAAATTTTCCTGATGATTTCTTCAGGGTCAACTGACTTTTTACGGCGCGTCTTTGTAGTCTTAACTTCTTCAACAGCTGGTGCTGCTGCTTTAGGTTTACGGCCGCGTTTCTTCGGTGCTGCTGTTTCTGTTGATGATAACTCTAAATTCTTTTCGCTTTCTGGTTCTTGTGATTTAGCTTTTCTTGGCATTAATTTTTATTCCTTACAAAAAATTTATTATTTTAATTATGTATCTGGTAAGACTGAGGAGCAATTTTACTCACTCCCCAGTTTATTAAAGCATTAATTCATCTTGTTGATTAAGCTCAACATCTCCGGGCTCAATGATTTATGTTCGCTCCATGCCCTCTCAAGGGGACTTAACACGAGCTTGTGATTTATGTTGCCGACCATCATACCGCTCTTGCCGATCATTAAATTCTCAGTGGCAAATGCTCCCATTCGAGTCGCTAAGACTACATCAAATGAAGTAGGATGACCGCCCCTTTGAATATATCCCAAAACAGTAACTCTTGCGTCATAACCGCCTGAGTCCTGAAGCTGTTCTTTCATTTCGGCTGCCGACATGACACCTTCAGCGAGAATTATTAACGTGTGGCTCTTGTGTTCGTCATAGGAATTCTTTAATAACTTCGTGAGATTGCCGATGCTCAAGGGAAGTTCAGGCACGACTGCATATTCTGCTCCTGTAGCTACTGCGACTTCAAGTGCTAAGAAACCTGCGTTGCGTCCCATGACTTCGACAATAAATAATCTCTGGTGACTCGAGGCTGTATCTCTAAGTTTCATGATCGCTTCAAGTGCAGTATTAACAGCTGTGTCAAAGCCTATAGTCTCATCAGTTCCCGTTATGTCGTTATCAATAGTTCCGGGAATTCCCATAGTCGGAAAGCCTAAATCATGAAGAGCCTTTGCTCCGTGAAAAGAACCGTCTCCGCCGATGACAACGAGGCCGTCAATACCTGCTTTTCTCATTTGTTCGATAGCTTCCTCGCGTCCTTCTGGAGTCTTGAATCTCTCACTTCTTGCCGTCTTGAGAATAGTACCGCCCCTGTGAATTATGCCGCCGACTGCTGCACGGTCAAGGGGGATAAAATCGCCTTCGATGAGACCTTCATAGCCTCTCATTACTCCGATGCATTCTTTATCGTTAAACATACATGTGCGGGCTACTGCTCTGACTGCGGCGTTCATTCCCGGCGAGTCTCCTCCGCTTGTAAGTACAGCGATACGATCCATCTTGTTCATTTTATAAAACAACTTCCTTTCGTTTCGTTATGCTGTTGTTTACGTGGAAATAATATTTTAGCTTAATTAGACTGCAATTCTTCTATTCTTGAATTTACTTCTTTGTATTCTTTATTAATTGCGTCTATCTGCTCCTGAAGTTTCCTGCGTTCTTCGGCTAATTTATCAGTTCTCTTCTGGAGTCTGTCAATTTCGAGTCTGTCTGCTGCCCTGCCTCCTGTGATGCTGCCTCTGTCCTTGCCCAAGTCCCAGACCCAAAGGACATCGTTAGCTCTTCCGGTTAGTGCATAGCTTATTGACTTATCGAACAGGACTCTTACATCTCTTGCACCTTCAAGAATGGGCTTGCCTGTCTTCTCATCGTATCGAGGGAAATAAACAATGCCGTCGCGTTCGCCTAATATCTTGAAATTGAGTCTCCTGTCATAATCTACTGGAGTGTATTTCTTGCCTTTGACCATCATAGTAATATGCTTGTCAAACTGTCCGGGATACATGGGAATACCCTGAACTTGTATATAAATATGAAACGGGATTGTCTCAGAGAGATTTAAATTTTTCAGGAGGGTATATTTATAATTTTCCATTTCGTCATTAGTCCAGAGATTTTTTTCTGCCTCGTTAGCAATTAACTGTTCGACATACTCATTTGAATAATACGTAGCGCGAATCTTTATTGTCTGCGAGCCGTCGTCTGATTTCTCCGTGACTTCATGCGACCATGCCCGGAGTGCTGCAGGTTCTGACTCTCTTTTCTGAGGAGTCTTCTCGCCTGACTTGGAAGCTGCTTCTGCGAAAGATGACAAACACAGAGTTAATATGATTAAAATTATCGTCAATGACACTGAAAATTTTTTATCGAACATTTTATTATGAAGTATCCTTTCTTAATAAATCTTAATAAAATTATAATTTTCGCTGCTTTACATGTGAAACAAAACATTTACATGATGGGATTGCTGCATGAATTTAAAAATTTTCGTGTATTATACAACAAGTTTTCAGTCTGTATATATAATTCATACGGCTGATTTTTATTTTGCGTTATTATTTTTATCTGGAGGTGTGTTCATGCAAGTAAAAAATTTTCTCAGCTTCAAGACTGTTTTAATCTTCTTGATAGTATTATTCTTGTTAGTCTTTAACGTGTTTCCCATGTGTTATTTAGTCTTCAAGTCCTTCACCGGTGAAAGCGGCTTCACCCTCGAGGCATTCAAGAGAATTTACACTCACGCTTTAAACTGGAATGCTTTGCGAAACACTTTATTAACGGCAGGACTCTCTATGATTTTCGGAGTCATGATTGCTTTTCCCCTAGCTTGGCTCGTCGGACGAACTGATTTATACGGCAAAAAATTTTTCAGGACTCTATTCGTGATGACCTACATGGTTCCCCCTTATGTCGGAGCTATGGCTTGGCTGAGACTCTTGAATCCCAGAGTCGGGACTCTTAACGTGTGGCTAGCTGACTTGTTCGGCTTGAGTCAGAATCTCTTCAACATTTACACAATCGGCGGGCTTGTATGGGTGTTGACAACGTTCTATTATCCCTATGCATTTATCACTATATCGCGTGCTATGGAAAAAATGGATCCTTCACTTGAAGAAGCCTCGAAGATTTCAGGAGCTTCACCCCTAAAGACCGTCTTAACTGTAACATTTCCTGTAATGCTGCCCTCAATCGTTGCTGCAGGTTTGTTAGTCTTCGTGTCAGCTGCTTCGTGTTACGGGATTCCTTCAATAATAGGCGCGCCCGGTCAAATCGATACTGTTACGACAAGAATTATAGATTATGTTTATGTCGGTTCACAGGAAGGCTTGAGCGATGCTACGACCCTTGCTGTATCGTTAATGATAATCGCTAATATAGTGCTTTATATTTCTACATTCATTTGCGGAAAGAAGCAATATATAACAGTGTCAGGGAAGTCAACTCGTCCTAATATCGTTGAGCTTGGGAGATGGAGGCTGCCTTTGACTCTGCTGGTAAGTCTATTTGCGTTAATCGTCGTTATAATTCCTTTCGCTACGGTCGCTATGACTTCATTCACGAAAAATTTAGGCAAGGCATTAACTCTTGACAATTTTACTACTAGATACTGGCACATATTATTTACCCGCAAAGGGATTCTTGACACTGCAAAGAACAGCTTAATCTCGGCTAGTGTCGCAGCTACAGCAGGAATAATTATCTCTTGTGTCATGGCGTGGCTGTTGACTCGAACACGTGCTAAGGGGCGGCAGATTCCTGACTTCTTGATAACTCTCGGCAGCGGAACTCCCAGCGTAGTTATTGCACTTGCTCTAATAATGACGATGTCGGGGCGTTTCGGGATAAATATTTATAACACACTTACTATTATGATAATCGCTTACATGATTAAATATTTATTAATGGGAATGCGCACGGTTGTATCAGCAATGAGTCAAATTCACCCTTCACTTGAGGAAGCTGCGTTAATCTCCGGAGCTAAATGGCAGAGGGGCTTCTGGGACGTAACACTCCCATTAATTGCCCCGTCAGTTGTCGCCGGGTGGTTCCTAATCTTCATGCCGAGCTTTTACGAGCTTACTATGTCGACTCTTTTATACTCGACTGATACGAAAACAATCGGCTACGAGCTGTATAACTATCAGACTTATCACAGCCAGCAGACTGCGAGCGCAATTGCAACAGGAATATTATTACTCGTCATAATAGTGAACTGGTTACTCAACAAGCTGACGAAAGGAGAATTTTCGATCTAACTATGTCATCAATAACGCTTAATAACATAACTAAATCATATGGAAATGTTCAGGTCATTCACGAGTTCAGCGAAATTTTTCAGGATAAAGAATTTATTACTCTTCTTGGACCTTCGGGCTGCGGAAAGACTACGATGTTAAGAATGATTGCAGGTTTCGAGAAGCCTACGACCGGTGAAATTAAAATCGATAATGTAACAGTTAGTTCACCCTCTAAGTTCGTGCCTCCCAATGAGCGCAATATAGGTATGGTCTTCCAGTCTTATGCGGTATGGCCTCACATGAATGTATTTGATAACGTTGCTTACCCGTTGAAGATTCAAGGAGTCTCACGTCCTGAGATCAAGCATAGAGTCGAGAATGCTTTAGAGTCCGTTCACTTGTCGCAGTACATTAACAGAATGCCCGATGAGTTATCAGGAGGTCAGCAGCAGAGAGTCGCACTTGGCCGGGCGTTGGTCAGTGAGCCGAGAGTCTTATTACTCGATGAGCCTTTAAGCAACCTTGACGCAAAATTACGTGAGTCAATGAGATTCGAAATTAAGGAAGTCCAGCGCAAATTTGGAATAACTGTAGTGTACGTGACTCATGACCAGACAGAAGCAATGGCTATGAGCGATAGAATCATAGTGTTCAATCGCGGAGTAGTTCAGCAGGTAGACTCGCCGATAAATATTTACAGGAATCCTGCAAATCAATTCGTAGCTGACTTTGTAGGAAAAATAAATTTCCTTCACGGTGAAAGTTCCAACGGCACGATAACTTTTTCAGGCGGTCAAAGCATGAGTTACTCAGGAGATAAGCTCGGAAGTGTTGTCGTAGCTGTCAGACCTGAGAATATTTTCATGACTCAAGACAGAGGCGCGTTAAGAGGGACTCTGACTCACTCGTATTATTTGGGAGACGAGAACGATTGCAGAGTAGACTTTGACGGAAATATAATCAGGGTTATATCTTCAGGACGTTCTTACGGTGAGATAAAAGCAGGCTCTCAAGTCTGGCTTGACTTCGATGAGTATTTAGTCTTTCAGGATGACGGAGTCGACTACACAAAAATTTTGTCGTGATTATTTATACATGTCATGCAGAAATTTTTTCCCTGTCTGAGTCCTGAACACATGAGTTAATGCTTCGTACTTGTCTTTGTTCTTGGACTCATAAAGATTAACGAGGATGTCAGCTTCAAGCAAAATCTGATAGTCAATTCCTTCAACGTTATTATACGTGTGATGATGAGCAATCAAATATTTCACTCGTTCGATAACTTCTTGAGAGTAAGAGCCTGACTCGAGCAATAATCTTTCTGCTTCGGCCGGGCCTTCTGACTCTTGAGTCTTCCAAGTGTAGCTCCCGAACTTCTCAAGACTCTTATGAATGCCAATATCGTGAAGTATTGCTGTTGTCTCGAGAATAAATAGAGTCTCATCGTCGAGTCCCTCAAGAGTCCCGATTACATTTGCGAGTTCGTGGACTTTGAGAAAGTGCTGGATCCTTGCCGTGTTCCCTGACTCGTAATCAATCATAGACTCGATTAACTTTGCGTGCTGTAAGTTCATTATTATTATTGCCTCCGTTTATAATTTATTCCCTTAACATGAATAGTGCTGCAAGTCTTTTCTCACATCACACATCACAAGATAAGATTCAGAGAGAGTAAAGAGTAATATATTTTCTGCGCTGTTACTATAATAGTGAATGCAAATCTTTGCAACGAATTAATTTCTATGATATTCTAACCTGCAAATTTTCACGTAAAAAATTTCATTATCATAATCACACATAATTAGAAAAGGAGGAGCTTGTCGGATATGGGATTTCGTACAATAGAAGAGCTTTGCACTGAACTCGAAGACAAACGCAAGTCAGCTCTCTCAGGCGGTGGAGAAGAAGCCGTCTCGAAACAAAAATCCAAAGGCAAAGGCACAGCACGCGAACGCATAGCACAGCTTCTTGATCCCGGTTCATTCGTTGAGATCGATGAATTTGTGACTCACAGGTGCAGTAATTTCGGCCTCGATGAAAGAAAGCCTCTCGGTGACGGAGTAGTAACAGGCTGGGGAACTATCGACGGACGCAAAGTCTTTGTCTACAGTCAGGACTTCACAGTTTTTGGAGGTTCACTAGGCGAGAAGCACGCTGATAAAATCTGCAAGGTGATGGATATGGCTATGCAGATGGGCTGCCCGGTCATAGGCATTAATGACTCAGGAGGCGCAAGAATTCAGGAGGCAGTTGACTCACTCAACGGCTACGGAAAAATTTTCAAGAGAAACACACTCGCAAGCGGAGTTATCCCTCAAATTTCAGTCATAATGGGACCCACAGCAGGAGGAGCTGTCTACAGTCCTGCACTCACAGATTTTATTTTCATGGTCGACAAAGAGAGCATTATGCATATCACAGGCCCTGAAGTCATCAAAGCCGTAACAGGTGAAGAAGTTACCAGTGAAGAATTAGGCGGAGCAGTAACTCACAACACAGTAACAGGTAATGCCCATTTCTGCGCTAAGGATGAGTCAGAATGTTTTGCTCAGGTTCGCAAGGTCTTGTCATATCTGCCGTTGAATAATCTCGATGACGCACCGTTTAAAGCTACTCAGGACAGCACAGAGCGCGCTGATGTTTCATTACGCGAGATAGTCCCCGTTAATCCCAATAAGAGCTACGATGTTCATGAGGTCTTATGCAGGGTTTTTGACGATGGCGAATTTACTGAAGTTCAAGCAGGTTACGCAAAGAATATCGTTACAGGCTACGGGAGAATCGGCGGGCGTTCAGTAGGAATTATTGCAAACAATGCTGATGTCATGGCGGGCTGTCTTGATATTAACGCTTCAGATAAAGCTTCGAGATTCATTAGGCACTGCGACGCGTTTAATCTTCCCATCGTTACATTTGTTGACGTTCCCGGCTATCTTCCCGGCCTCGAACAGGAACAGGGAGGCATCATCAGGAAAGGCGCGAAATTGTTATATGCCTATAGTGAAGCAAGCGTCCCGTTAATCAGTGTCATAATGAGAAAAGCATACGGCGGAGCTTATCTCGCAATGAGCAGCAAATCTCTGGGAGCTGATGTAGTACTTGCATGGCCTCAGGCTGAAATCGCAGTCATGGGAGCAGAAGGAGCAGCAAGCATTGTCTTCAAGAAAGAAATTGACGGTGCAGACGATCCCAGCGCAAAGAGACTCGAAAAGATTGACGAATATCGTGAAGCCTTTGCAAATCCCTACAGAGCTGCAGAACGCGGTTACGTCGACAGAGTCATAATGCCCGAAGAGACTAGAAAAGCAATCGCACAGGCACTTGACGGCATAGAGAGCAAGAGAGAGACCCGCCCGGCCAAGAAACACGGGGTAATTCCTCATTAAATAATAATTTTATAGACAGGAGGAAATTGATTCATGCATTTTGAAGGACTTTCCGGAGCTATTAACGTCAGCATCGTAGCATTCTCTATCGTGTTCGGAGTATTGCTGGCATTGACAGGAGTAATTTTCGGAATGAGATTATTTGCAGGTTCACCCGAAGAAAAAAAAAATGATGTAACACCCGGCAAACCTGCTGCTCCTGCGAAACCTGCACCAGTTACAACGGCTAAGGCACCTGCTCCCGACAAAGCAAAGATCGTTGCAGCAATCACGGCAGCTATTATAGAGTTCACAGGGGGTCAGAATTTCAGAATATTATCCGTCAAGCCTGAAGCTTCATCAGGAGTCCCCGGTGATTTCTGGACGAGCCGCTGGAAGACAGCAGGAATGTTAGGGCTTAATTCAAACAGGTTAAACCGCAAGTGGCATTAATAATTTTTATATAACATGAAAGGAGAAATTTAAATCGTGAGTAATAAATATAGAGTCATAGTAGACGGCACTGCTTATACAGTCGAAGTTGAAAGTCTTGGTGAGGGTGCTTCTGTTCCTGCAGCTCCTGCTCCTGCTCCTGTAGCTGCACCTGCTGCCCCGGCAACACCTGCCCCGGCTCCTGCTCCTGCTGAGACACCTGCTGCCCCTGCACCTGTTGCTGAAGGCGCAATGACTGTAACGGCTCCTATGCCCGGAAAAATTCTCAACGTCAAAGTCAACGTCGGCGACTCAGTTAATAGCGGCGATCTTGTGCTCTTGCTCGAAGCTATGAAGATGGAAAATGAAGTCTTCGCTACAGCTACTGGCAAAGTTACTGAGATTAGAGTCAAGTCCGGCGACAGTGTCAATACAGGCGATGTCTTAATGGTAATTGCTTAAGTAGTAATAAAATATTCTGCGTTCCCTTCTGGTTTATTAATGCACGTTAAGTTAATTAATATGAATCAGGAGGGCGTTTTATATTAGCTTTTATATTAACAGAAAGGGTGAAAGGTTCATGCGTAAAATTTTTGCAGCGGCACTTCTTATCGTTTTAATGTTATGCAGCATTTCTGAGGCTGGGGGCATAAGGCGTTTCCCTTCAGACGGCATATGTGTAGGCGATTATGTCAGATTTCGTTCAGGGCCTGGAACTAACTACAGGATACTAGGCAGAATGTTTGACGGCGAGAGAGTTACTGTTGTATCTCAAGCTAGAAGGGGCGGCCGTTTATGGTACGAGATTTATGATCCCTACAGCGGCGACAGGACAGTATGGGTAGCTGCAGAGTACATACTTCCAGACTAGTATTATTTGCTTCTCGAATCCCTTCTGAGTGAGTCATGCTTCAGGAGGGATTTTGAGCTATAATATTTATCACATTCACACAACTTCACGTCATTCATTAAGAGTCACTCGAGTTACTAATACAATTACTAATACAAAAAGTTTTATCTTTCACGCTCAATACAAGACTTCATGATACACGCAAAAAAATTTCCCCGCCCCGAATCGAGTCAAGGCAGGGAAGCATATTTAAACGAGCGATAAATTATTTCCTGCGCATTAAGAGCAACAATGAGAGGGCACTCAAAGCAAAGGCACTAACTCCAAAATTGCAGCCCCCTGAACTTCCGCCCAAGCTGCTTGTATTCTTAGAAGTCTTATTCTGAGTCATTGCAGTCCCCGTTATAGTAACGTCCATAGAAAGTTCTGAATCATTTACGTAATTAATATCATAAATATATCTCAGCTTTGAAGGACTCGAACTCATTGAAGCAATTCCTGTTTCATAGTAAAATGATACGTTGTTGATAATATCTCCGTTCCCATCGTAAGCACTAACGCTTGATACTCTAGTGAAGTCGCTGACGTATTGGCCAAGATTAACAGTGTAAGTGCTGCCGCTCTTATCATGTGAAGACACGAGTCCGGTTCTAGTCTGTCCGTAACACTTCATATAACTGATATTTGCGTTATTCGATAAGTCAAGCTCAGTGATATTGTTCATTTCGCACTCAAGATTGATTAACTTGTCATTCATGCTTACATCAAGCCGAGTGATTGTGTTGTTGTCGCACTCAAGCAAGAGAAGTTCACGATTTCGACTCAAATTAAGAGCATTAATCTTGTTGCCGTAACAGTAAAGCTCCTGCAAAGCCGTAAAGTGTTCCATTCCTGCAAGACTCTCTATTTCGCGGTCATAAACT
>JAFSJJ010000046.1 GCA_017439345.1 Synergistaceae bacterium | reverse complement strand
TCTGATTCTGAGTCTGAGTCTCTATCTGAGGCTGAGTCGGAGTCGCAGGCGGAGTCACTGTTCTTGACTCTCTTGCTTCAGGAGCTTGAAACTGTACAGGTTCAGGGACTGGGACTTCAGGGACTCTGGCGACTCTCTGAGCTTGAGGAACTTGCGGCGGATTCACAGGACGTGCAGGAGCTGGAGTCTGAGTCTGAGTCTGAGTCTGAGGCTTGGGAAGCTCAACGGGCTGCGGCTTAGGTTCCTCGAACTTGCCTAATTCAATATCGCGTCTTGTGGCATCGTTAATCATTGCGGTTTGTCTATAACCTGAGGACTTGTTCACTATAAAGCGTAACTTGTTATTGCGTCCTGAACCTGCTGAACTCTGAAATAAAGACACTGCGCTTAACGTATCGATCCAGAACTTGCCGTTTTGCTTTACAGGAGTCGAATACAATGGAACTATTGCCAGTCCGTGCCAAGCTGCTGCGGAGTTTGCGATGATTCGAATCTTGTCAGAACCTTTTGTTAATATCATCTCTTCGCCCGAACCTGACGACGAATAGCCTAACAGCCTGCCTACATCACTGACTGAGACTAACGAGCCTGCCTGAGTGCTTAAAGTCGGAACAGAACCTATAGTATTTGCTCCTCTGTATAATGAAGCGTCAGCCCATGCAAGAGAAGCAAAGATTAATAATAATAATAACTGCCCTGCTATAAAAAAAAACTTGCGCATACTTACTCGCTGTCTTCTAGTATTTGGTCAAGCTCAAACAGACTCGAGACGTCAAGAAGCAATATAAGCCTGTCATCAGCAGGTTTAGCTACCCACAGGACATAACGCCTGTCAATCGAAGCCGATAATTTCGTAGCAACTTCCAACTGGGCATCGTAAATAGTCAGGACTTCACGAACAGAATTTACTATCATGCCGAACGTTACGTCATTAATAGCAATAACTACAATTCTAGCCTCATCAGTCAAAGGCCTCCCAGCCATGCCTATTTTCAAGTGCATATCAAATACCGGAACTATAGTGCCTCGAAGATTTATAACGCCCCTGATATAAGCCGGAGCATTCGGGACTCTGGTAATAAACGAAGGGACTCGAACTATTTCACGAACAAGATTTACATCAACGCCGAAATTTTCGCGTCCAAGAGTAAAGACAAGATTAATATGCTCTTCACCGAGAGACTCAACGTCAATGTCTCTGAAATCCTGATTAACTGCTTTCTGTCCAGATTCTAAATTTTGAACGTCAGCCAAAAAATTCTACCTCTTTTTTTTCTTGTAAATTTAAATTTCTCCCTGAATCATGCAGACTTACTCACGACACAGGGAGATTATTAATTAAAATAAAATAATTTATGCTTCCTTTGCTGCTTCCATATCTGCGAGCTTCAATGCACCGATTACGCCTTCATTGCCGTTTAACGATGCCGGACAAACATAGCTGTTTATATTGCGTAATTCTTTCGTGTCAATATATTCGTTTATGTTCTCGAGCAAGTACTTGCGGACTAACGGGAACAACTGAGCCTGGCGCATAATTCCTCCGCCGAGAATAATTTTTTGCGGACTGAGAATATACACTATAGCCGTGAGTGCCTGAGCTATATATTTCGCCTCAAGGTCCCAGACTTCAGGATTATCTGCAAGTTCTTTCGGAGATTTGCCCCATCTCTCAGCTATTGCAAGCCCCGAAGCCATTCCCTCGAAACATGCGCCGTGTGAGGGACAGTGTCCTTTATAATTATCACCTTCAACGACTGACATTTTTATATGCCCGGCTTCAGGGTGTAACATTCCGTGAGTTAATTTTCCGCCGGACATTGCTCCCATGCCTATACCTGTGCCGACTGTTACATATGCTGCGTCAGTCAGTCCCCTTGCTGCTCCCCATGTAGTCTCAGCTAAGAGAGCTGCGTTTACATCAGTATCAAAGCCTACAGGAATATTATTTAACGCTTCCTTGAGAGTGTTAAGAAGCGGGAAATTTCTCCATGCAATTTTAGGAGTGTGTAATATTGTCCCGTAAGTCTTCGAGTTCTCCCGGACATCAACAGGACCGAATGAAGCGACTCCAAGTGCTGTCATGGCCTCGCCTTCAGAGTCATCAAGTTTGGACTTGAAGAACTCTATAATCTTCGGCATTGTCTCTTCAGGTGTCGTCGTAGGAATAACAACGCGCTCCAGAATCTGCCCATTCTCGTTTCCGACGGCGCAAAGCATTCTTCTGCCTTTAGTTTCTAATGCTCCGTATAACATATTAGCTAAATAACCTCCCCCAGAATCCCTTTGCCGGTTCTGATTTTACTTCTGATTTTACTTCTTTTACTTCTGACTCAGATTTTGGCTCAGGGTTATTATTTTTTTTTACGCCGGATAAGTCTACATTTCTGACGTTGCCTCTCAATGGCAAAATACTCTTGGGATTAACTGAAAGCTCATCAACGCCCATGCTCAAGAAAGTTTCTGTTAAAGTCGGGTCTGCTCCAAGCTCTCCGCAAATTCCGACCCATGTATTATGCCTGTGTCCTGCTTCGATAGTCTCGCGGATTAATCTTAACACGGCGGGATGATGGGTATCTGCAAAACGTTCAAGATTCGCGCTCTGCCTGTCAATTGCGCAGGTGTATTGAGTCAAATCGTTAGTTCCGAGTGAGAAAAAGTCTACTTCTTCGGCCAAGTCATCAGCACATAACGCAGCTGCAGGAGTCTCGATCATGATTCCGATTTCATATTTGCCGATCGCGACTCCTTCTTTAACAAGCTCTTCTTTGCACTCGTTAAGAATCTTCTTGCATTCCTGAACTTCCCACTTGCTGATTATCATCGGGAACATGATTCCCAAATTTCCGAACGCTGAAGCACGCAGTAAAGCTCTAAGCTGCCTCTTGAAAAAGTCAGGACGTGATAAGCAGATTCTTACGGCTCTGAAACCTAACGCGGGGTTATCCTCTTTGTCGAGATTCATATAATCAATAGTCTTGTCGGCTCCTATATCGCAAGTTCTTATAATTACGAGTCTCGGCGCAAGGGCTTCAAGGACTTTCTTATATGCTGCAAACTGTTCGTCTTCAGATGGATCTGTCTTAGAGTTCAGATAAACAAATTCCGATCTGAACAAGCCTACACCTTCTGCATCGTTCTCGATAACGGCGTTAATGTCTTTAGGGCCTCCGATGTTAGCGTAGAGTCTGACCTTCTGACCGTCCTTAGTAACGCTGGGCTTGCCTTTGAGTTCCTGTAATTTTGCCTCTTTCTCTCTGTCTTCTTTCTGTTTAGCAGTGAGCTTGTCAATAATTTCCTGCTCAGGTTCAATATAAATGCAGGAGTTATAGCCGTCAAGGATGGCAAATTTTCCGTCCCAGTCGTCTGCGATGTCAGGACACTGAATCAGAGTCGGCAAATTCATGCTTCGGGCAAGTATAGCTGTGTGGCTGTTGGAGCTTCCCAATCTGGTAACGAGTCCGAGTAAAAGCGACTTATCAAGTTTCACTGTCTCAGACGGTGCCATGTCCTCAGCAACAAGGATAGCAGGTTCTTTGCCCTGTAAAGATTCAGTGTCATTGCCGAACAACACATCAAGCATTGAATTTTTCAGGTCAATAACGTCTGCGCTTCTAGCCTGAAAATATGGGTCGTCCATGTTCCTGAACATCTCAGCAGCAGCTTCAAAACCTTTGCGGACTGCAAACTCTGCTGTATGTCCTTCGCCGATTAATTCTTTGCAGGAGTCAATCAAATCATCATCATCGAGCATTAACGCATGAGCCTCGAAAATTCCTGCTGTCTCCTCGCGTCCGTCTTTGACTTCCTGTTCTGCAAGGGCGTTCTGCTGATCCTGAACTTTGACTCGTGCAGCCTCGAACCGGTCAAGCTCTCCGGCTATGTCGCTGATTAAGTCTTCTTTGATCTCGTAAACAGGGACTTTGTAAATCTTAATCTTGCCTATAGCTATCCCGTTTACTATCTTGATTCCCTTGAAGACCTGCATAATTAGAAGTTCTCCTTGAGGAATTTCTCAATTGCGGCGGCGCATGCTTCCTCGTCTTCACCTTCGACTCTGACTGTAACTTCATCGCCCTGAACTATGCCCATTCCCATGAGCTTCATTAAGGCTGTAGCTTTGGCTGACTTGTCGCCCTTGATGAACGTTGCAACACTCTTGAAGTTCTTGGCCTCTTTGACGAGAAGACCTGCGGGACGTGCGTGAATACCTACTGGATCTGTAATGACATACTTAAATTCTTTCATAGTACTAATTACTTCCTTTCGTGCCTTAATATATAAATTTTAAATCAGAAAATGGCGCAGTGTTGAGACAAATTATAATATATATTTCAAATTTCGCAGTTATTATAGCTATAAAAAAATTTTAGACTTGACGCAAAATAATATCGCGTGTAAAATTTCTTAGTCGTTCGGGCCTGTAGCTCAAGTGGTTAGAGCCACCGGCTCATAACCGGAAGGTTCCTGGTTCGAGTCCAGGCAGGCCCATTAAGTAAGAGCTTCTGAGTCATAACAGATTCAGGAGCTTTTATTTTACCCTCTCACACAAAAATATAACCGCCGAGTCTCCCCGACGGTCATGAATATAATAATTAATTACTTTGCTTCGACTGCGACAATAGGCTGATAAACAACATCTGACCTCAGCCACGGCGACACAGTTATTGCGTGGTCTTCAGGAACTTTCTCGATGGGATTGCCGTTCTTGTCGTAGAAATCCACAATTTCGTCATCTTCTGACTCAACAGCGTTCACAGGTCTTGCGAACCAGAAAAGTTTTGAGCCTGCCTTGACGTGCTTGTTCAACGTAGCTTCAAATTCGTACTGTCCTGACTCCTGAGCCGTTATCTGAGGGAAAACTACAGCTGCAATATATTCTTTGCCCTCAATCTGAAGCAATAAATCTTTCAAGTCTTCGGGAAGCTCTGACTCTTCGGTCTTATTTTCTGAATCAGATTCAGACTCTGACTCTGACTCAGTTTTTGACTCAGATTCTGACTCTGACTCGGAATCTGACTCTGAATCATGATCATGCAAGTCTTCAAGATTATCAATATCATCGTAGTCTTCAAGCTCTGACTCTGAATAAGACTCTGACTCGTAATTACTCACAGGACGTGAAGATTTTGCCTGATTATCAGATTTAGACTTTATTGCTGTCTTAGCACTCGCAGCTTTGTCATTAAGTATTATCACAAAAGTTTTTGACGCTGAACCTGCGAAGTTATTAGCCGTAATCTTGACTTTATAGCTTCCTGATTTATTAGACTCCGAAGGTACGCCGCTAATCATGCCTGACTCAGAATCAATCTTGAGTCCTATAATTTTCTTGCCTTCCCATGACATCCGCCACGTTATTCCGGAACCTGACGCATTGAGCTTGTAATTATACGAGCTGCCTATAACTGCGTTCTTGAGTGAAGTTGTCGTGATTAAAGGCTTTAATTTCTCATCAGCTGCATTAAGTTTTATCGTGAAATCTCTCTTATCACTTCCTGCTGAATTGCTTACTCTGACATTTAATTTATATTCGCCTGGTTTATTAATCCTGCCTGAGTTCCCTGAAGGAGTGCCTGTTATCCTGCCTTGAGGGTCAAACTTGAGACCGTAAATATAATCATTGCCTGACCATGAAATTTCCCAGACTAAAGCATCACCTTCTGCCGCACCGTCTGCCCTGAACGCGAAATTATAATAGCTCCCGATTGATGCTGCATTAACTGAACTTGTAGTGATATAAGGCTCAGTGTTTTTGATTATCAACGGCAATGTCTTAACCTGGCTGCCCCATGTTCCTGATACAGTGAATTTAACGTTGAATTTTCCTGATTGAAGAGGTGTTCCGCTGATTGTTGCAGTGCCTTTATACTTGTTATAGCGCAGTGATAAGCCTTTAGGAAGTCCTGAAGCCTGCCACTTAATCTGCCCTGTTCCTGAGGCTTTTAACGTGAAATTATATCTAGTGTTAATTATTCCCTGTTGAAGAGCAATGGTGTTTATCTTGGCCGCAATTCCTTTTATCTTGACGTAAAAAGTTTTCTCGTCGTATAAATCGCTCCAGCCTGCAATTTCTGCCCTGATAACAAAACTTTTATCGCCTGTAACAGTCGGTCTGCCTGTGATTGCTCCTGTGTTGATATTAAGACTCAAGCCGTCGGGTAACCTGCCTTCAACAACGCGCCACGTCATAGCAGGGTTTGAACCGTATAATTTGAACTCTATATTATTTCTGCTGCTGCTTATGGTCATATCAGAAAGATTTGAATTCGTAATTATAGAAGGTCTTACATTCAGGATAAAATCTCTCTTTGAACTTCCCAAGTTATTAACTGCTTCGACAGTGATATTAAATCTGCCTGACTCTCTTGCAATTCCTGTTATCCTGCCGTCAGAAGCTAATCTTAATCCGTCTGGTAATCTGCCGCTTGTAAGTCTAAATATTATGTCAGGTTCTCCCCATGCTTCGATTAGAAAATTATAGTCAAAGCCTGCATTTGCGTATTCAAGCACTGAAGTTGTTATTACCGGTGAATAATTCTCTGATTCGATTTCGATTACTTCAAGACTGAATGCTTTCATTGCCGGGTCTGAGCCTTGAGAAAGAGCTGCCCTGACCGTGAAATTAAATATGCCGCCCTCTTCAGGTGTTCCTGTCAGAGTTCCTGATGACGTTAAAGAGAGTCCAGCCGGTAATGAGCCTTCTATGATTGACCATGTAAAAGACTCGTTTATATCAGTCTCAAGAGCAAAATTATAGTTAATTCCCTTGCGTCCGTAAGGCAGATTTTCACTCGTAATAACAGGAGCAAAATTTTTCACGTTTAGAGCAAGCATTTTCGAGTCAGTGCCTTTATTATTCATAGCAGTAACTTCAAATTCGTAAAGTCCTGAACGTTCGGGAATGCCTTTAATATCTCCTGACTCAGTCAGCGCAAGACCATCAGGGAGACTCCCGGCACTGAGAGACCACTTAATGGGAACATCGCCGGTAGCATCGAGCTTGTACGAGAAATAAGAGCCTGCCTTGACATCAAGCGATAACGCAGCATTTGACTGGGTAATTATTTCGGGAGCTTCATTCACCCTGAAAGTTACATCCATGTAATTATTTTCTGACTCTTCATGAACAAAGCCTGTATCGTATTCATATATAACTGCCGCAGGTATTTCCGAATAATTTATAACTGCATTGCTGCTTGAGCCGCTTTCTGAAATTAATTCGCCGTCGTGATTATATGCTTTGACTTTATGCTCCTGAGTGTTAATTATTTTCTCTGGATTCGAGACAGCCTGAGCAAGATTGACGCTGAAAACTCCTTCACCTGTCTTTGAGATTCGTAATCCCTGTGAAAGCTGAGAGTCATATTTTGCTGTTACGAGTCCTGTATTTGACTCAAGATTTAACTCTCTGAAGGCATTATTCGAGCAGTCAAGATATTCAAGATTTATATTTTCGTTCAAGTCTAATTTAGTGAGCTTATTCTGTCCTGCCTGAAGTGATTTGAGATATAAATTCTTCGACACATCAAGCTCTGTCAAGTCATTGCTGGCGAAGTCTGCTTCAATAAGAGAAATATTATCGGCAAGATTAATTGACTCGAGATTATTCACAGCACAGTTTAACTCTTCGAGATTTATATTTTCGCTCAAGTCAAGCTCGGCTAACCTGTTATAAGACACGTCAAGAATCTCAAGCATGGAATTATGACTCAAATCAAGAGCACTCAAATTATTAGCGTAGGCATTCAGGACGAGTAAATTTTCATTGCCTGTTACATTAAGAGCATTAATATTATTTGCCATACAGTGAACATACTGCAAATTTTTATTCTGTGAGAGATCAAGAACTGCTAAATTATTCTTGCTGCACTTGAGAGAAACTAATTCAGTGAAATATTTTATGCCTTCGAGACTCGATATATTCAAGCTATTCAATTCCATATCAACGACAAATTTAATCTCGTCATTATCCAAATAACCGTTTTGATCTTTGTCATACGTAAGCTCTATATATTCACGAAATGCCTTATCAGGAAAATTCGCAGGAGTAATAGCGAGTCCTGGGTCTTCGATTTCAAGAGCAAATTCTTTCTCATCAACGCCTGCCGAGTTACTTGCTTCGATCTTAATTACAAACGTCCCTGCTTCGGTCGGAATGCCTGATATTTTCCCATTCAGAGAGTCAAGAATGAGTCCTTCCGGCAGCCTGCCTCCCTCTGACAAATTCCACTTGATAGGCTTCGAACCTTCTGACTCGAGAAAAACTTCATACAAGTCTTCAAGCATACCTGCCTTTATAGTTCTAGTAATTATCTTTGGACTCTTGGCGCGGATATTAAGATTAAAGACTCTATAAGCCTTATCAGCCGGATTCGTTACTGTTATGGTGAATAAAAACGTTCCTGCAATAGACGGCTCTCCGAATATGACGCCAGATGGACTTAGCGATAAGCCTTCAGGCAAGCTGCCTCCTGTTACTTCCCATGTAAGCGGCCATGTAACCTCTTGACCACCATAGCCTTCTGCTTCGAGCTTAACGTTATATGCTTCACCGTCAGAACCGTCTTCAAGTTCATAATCTGTAATTATGACAGGGGGAACTCCTTCGCCTTCAGTTATCCAAAGGGTGAAATTTTTATTCTCGTTGTTATTATTCATGTCCGGTGATGTGAACGCAGCCTTTAGCATAAATTCATAACGTCCTGCCTTAAGCGGAGTCCCCTGAAGCATTCCTGACTCTGAGAGCCTGAGTCCTTCCGGTAAAGTTCCTCCTGTCTGAGTCCAGATAGCGTCT
Organism: Synergistaceae bacterium; assembly: GCA_017439345.1. GTDB lineage: Bacteria > Synergistota > Synergistia > Synergistales > Aminobacteriaceae > JAFUXM01. The sequence goes on along the minus strand of JAFSJJ010000046.1, from coordinate 25,563 downwards.
CCCATAGTCTGGAGTTCACGAGAGTAATATTTCCCAACCTGAGTGCTGCCCAAGTCTCCAGGAGTAATTATCGTGCCTATTAATACTATATCGCTTGATACAACATCAGAGCTGTCAGCACGTGCCGAGTCATCATCGCCTGAAATATTATTATTTATCTCGTCAGCACTGACTGAAGGTGCAAACGTAAGCATTAACACTGACAGTAATATCATTAATGCTGCAAATTTTCTTGAGATAAACATTAGCGGCCTCCTTTTGTAATTATATATATATTTTTATCACGGATTGTTAAAGCATATTGTCTCATACTACACACGAATATAAAAAATGACTCCCCTGCAATTTCTCACAGAGAAGCCAGAAATTTCTTAATTAACTCTTTATTAAGCAGCAGCAGCGTTCTTGCCGGGTTTAGAACTCGTTAATTCTTTAATGCAGTTTGAGACTACAAGAAGAGCAAGAGTCATCAAGGCAACTGCAATTATTAACTGGAGTCCGTCGACCATGAAGACGAAATTACCGGCTGACAGCTTGAGAATAATATTATATACACTGATAACAAGCGCGCTCATAGTAACTACAAACATAAACGTCATAGGAACATAGAGCATCCAGCCTTTACGCCCTGTTACCCTCAAGAATACTGCAAGAGCTGTTAAGACTAAAGCCGACAATAATTGATTTGCTGCTCCGAACAAAGGCCATATACTCGCATAGCCTGCAAGACATAATGCATAAGCAAGAGCCAGAGTTATCACCGTAGCAACGTAATTATTTGTGATAAATTTGACGATAATATTTGCTTCAACGCCCTCTTCAGACGGTGCAAAGAATTCCTGCCATGACATGCGCCCGATTCTGGTAACTGCGTCAATCGTAGTCATTGCTAAAGCACTAACGCACATCATGATAATGCAGGTCGAAACGTTCTCAGGAAGTCCGAACATCGTAAAGAAGCCCCCTATAGCACGTCCGAATATCTGGAAGGGTGTCCCTGTAGGAAGTCCTCCGCTGCTTGAAGCTGAACATGCAATGACGAGCGAAACTACTCCGAGCAAAGTCTCGACTAACATAGCACCGTAACCGACTGTAAGCATATCTTTTTCATTTGCGATAGATTTAGAAGATGTTCCGGATGAGACAAGACTATGAAAACCTGATACGGCACCGCAGGCAATTGTTATAAATAAAATCGGAAATAACGGCTGATTCTTGACGCTCCAGCCCATGAATGCAGGCATTTGAATTTCAGGATTTGCGATTATAATTCCCACTGCGCCCCCTACAATCATGCCAAGTAAAAGAAATACGCTGAGATAATCTCTAGGCTGCTTTAATAACCACATGGGTAAGACTGACGCGATAAAGCAATATGCAAAGACTACATAACGCCACGTCTGAGCATCGAAATATAAGGGGTTCTCTATGCCGAGCCATAACATAGCGACTACTAAGATGACTCCGATTGTGAATTTAGTGCCTTCACTTGATCTGAGACTGCGTGTGAAGAATCCGAAAGCCATAGCTACGAAAATATATATCATTGAGATCGAAGCCGCCGAAGCTCCGGGAATGTTTTGCGTGCCGTCCTTGTTGAAGCCGTTGAATGTTCCTGCGAGAATGTCAGCAAATGCAGCGATAACTAAAAGCGTGAACAGCCAGCAGAATAACAAGAATAACTTGCGTCCTGTCTTGCCGATGTAACGCTCGATTATCAAGCCCATTGATTTGCCTTCATTCTTGACTGAAGCATAAAGTGCCGTGAAGTCCTGAACTGCTCCGAAGAACACGCCTCCTACTAAGAGCCACAAGAACGCGGGAAGCCATCCGAACATTGCAGCTATAATCGGCCCGGTAACTGGTCCTGCTCCTGTGATTGAGTTAAATTGATGTGAGAACACAGTAAAACGAGATGCAGGGACGTAATCTTGACCATCTTCAAAACGATATGCCGGAGTCTTTGCGTCGGGGTCAATTCCCCAGGTTTTAACAAGCCAGCGGCCGTAAAGCAGATACGCAAGCACGAGGACTACTATAGCGATGCCTACGAGTGTTAATCCGTTCATGATAAAAAATGTTTCCTTCTTTCATGTTTAATTCATGTGTATGTGTGTAAAACCTGTAAAAAATATTCGCGAAATATAACACTAGCAAAATTTTCTGTCAATTTACGCAGATAATAAAAATTCCCTCCTGATTCACAAGCTAATTAACCAGAAGGGAGCAGATTATTACTTTATTAACTCGTTAAATATTTGCTTCAATCCAAGATTTTAATTCCGGAGCTGACTGAAAGCCTACGTTTCTAGCTGTAACTTTGCCTTCTTTGAGAATTAATAAATTAGGAATGCTCATAACGCGTAACTTTTTGCAGAGTGCGGGGTTCTCTTCAGCGTCGGCGTTAAAGAATTCAACACGTCCAGCGAAGTCCGGCGAATCTGAAAGCTCATCTACAACCGGAGCAATCATCTTGCAAGGTCCGCACCATGTCGCAGAGATATCAAGAAAAGCTACTTTTGCCGCATTAAGTTCACTGGCATCATCGCCCATAACTTTCTTTACTGCCATAATTAAGACTCCTTATAATAACGATACTGCGCACTTCTCGACTTCGGCCATGTCTGCTGTAGGTTCAAAGCGTGCGACTACATTACCGTTACGGTCAACTATGAATTTCGTGAAGTTCCATTTAATATCAGGCTTCTTTGCGTAATCCGGATCTGCCTTGCTCATCATGTCCTCAAGGAGAGGCGTTAATTTATTGTCTTTATCAAAGCCCTCAAAGCCCTTCTGACTCTTTAAGAACGTATAAAGGGGCAGTTCATTAGGTCCGTTGACTTCAGCCTTCTTCATCTGCTCATATTGCGTATTGAAGTGCAGTGCGCAGAATGATTTTATCTCAGCGTCCGAACCGGGAGCCTGATTGCCGAACTGGTTGCAGGGAATATCAATAATTTCGAGTCCCTTAGCGTTATACTTCTCGTGCATTGACTCGAGCTGCTCATATTGAGGGGTGAAGCCGCAGCCTGTTGCAGTGTTGACGATAACTAAAACTTTGCCTTTGTACTCAGCAAGAGAAATTTCTCTGCCGTCGGGTGCATAAACTGAATAATCATAAATGCTGCTCATAGAATAAGCCTCCGTGTTAAAAATTAATAATATTGCTGCGAGAATAAGAATACGTTTCAATTATATATCACGCCTTTATATTAAGTTAAGTAGTACGTTTTTTCTTACCTGGTCAATATTGCGATATTAGCCTCGTGTTAAAATATTAATACTGCATGAGATTACAAGAATGAATTTGCGAAATTACTAATACAATTACTAATACAATGAAGCAATTTAACTTCACGAACTGCAAGACTTAACGCTAACTCATTGACTCATTAAGTGATCAATATTCACCCGAGAAGACTTCAACAGCAGGCCCGGTCATAAAGCACGTGTTATAAGGCTCAATGTTAATGACCAGATCGCCGCCCCGTAAATGCACAAGGACTTCACTATTTAATTTCCCTGCCATGAACCCGGCAAAAGCTGCCCCTGTAGCTCCTGTACCGCAGGCAAGAGTCTCACCGCTGCCTCTCTCGTAAACTCTCATGTTAATCTCATCACGTGAAATAATTTCTATGAACTCGCTGTTAACTCTATTAGGAAATCGTAAATGTCTCTCGAAGCAGACTCCTTCAGAAGCAAAATCAGAGTCTGGCATGTGCATAAAATTTTTCGCCCTCAAATCCGGGTTATCTTCAAGAAAATATACGGCGTGTTCTGTTCCTGTGTAAGCTCCTATAAATTTCAAGCTCATATCATGGACGGTGATATGTTCGGGGATTTCGCTGGTGATTTCAGCCCTGCCCATGTCAACGCGCGCCCTGATGACTTTTCCTGAGTCAACGTATAAATCAATCTTCTTGACTCCCGCAGGAGTATCGATTAATGCCTGTCTCTTATCTGGTGAAATGATTCCGTGATCGTAAATATATTTTGCTGTACACCTGATGCCGTTTCCGCACATTGTACCCGGTGAACCGTCAGCGTTGTATAACTGCATGAAAGCATCTGCATTGTCTGAAGGCTGTATTAATATTAAACCGTCGCCGCCGACTCCGAAATGTCTGTCTGAAATTTTTACTGCTAACTCTTCAGGATTGGTAACGTGTTCGGTGAAGCAGTTTACGTAAATATAATCATTGCCGCAGCCGTGCATTTTCGTGAATTTCATGATGTGTATTCTATTCCCCTTTCAAGTGAAAATATTTCGTCAAGATTCATAGGCTTCCCGAAATAATAGCCTTGAGCCTTGTCGAATCCTATTGAACGCAAGTATTCTAACTGTTCGAGTGTCTCTACTCCTTCAGCAAGAGCCTGCATTCCCATCAAGCGCGCCATTTGAAGATTGGAGCTGATAATATATTTCGCTTTCTCTGATTTATTTATGTCGAAGCCGTGAAGAAATTTCATATCGAATTTAATAGTGTCAAAGTTGTAATCTTTCAGGACATTCAACGATGAGTAACCAGAGCCGAAATCGTCCATCCAGACCTCGTGGCCTCTCGCACGGAATTTCTCGATGCCCAGATTTAAGAGAGTCATGTCCTCGTCATTAATGCTCTCTGTGATTTCGATTCTGATTAACTCCGGGGGAATTCTGCAAAGTGTTAGAGCGTCCTCAAGTTCTGAGTATATATCGCAAAGTTCAAAGTCTAAGCGCGAGAGATTTATTGACACAGGAATTAACGGCATACCCTTTTTGATTCGAGCTTCATAGTCTCTGCAAACCTGCCTGAATGCGTGAATGTCAAGTTTATGAATTTCCATGTACTGCTCAAGTGTATTAATAAACTCTCCCGGTGAAATGAAGCCTTTTTCGGGGTCAAACCATCGGGCAAGTGCTTCTATCTCACAGATTTTGCCGGACTCAATTTTTACTATAGGCTGATAGAGGACTCGAATATGCTTCTTGTTAATTGCGCTGTCTAAATTGTCTAGTATATGCTGCTGAAGGGCTAGTTCTCTGCTCATTCCCTCATGAAACATGCAGGAGTTCAAGCTGTGATTCTTTCTTATACTGTCGCAGGCAAGTTTTGCACGGTCGCAGGAGAGCCTTATATCTTCGCACTCTGACGGGAAATAAATTCCTGCCCTGAGTCTTAACGCAATATTTTCATGTGAAGAGTACAGATATTCTTGAAGACTCTCGATGTTCATTTCGACGCTCGTCCACTCGGTGAGAACTACAAAGTTATCATCACAGAAGCGCGCTATCAACTCTCCGCGAAAAATTTTAGTGAGTAATCCTGCAATTTCCATCAAGATACTATCGCCGCGTTCAAAGCCGAATCTTTTATTAAACATCTTGAAGTTATCGAGATTGAACCAGACGACAGCAAGACCTCTTTGACATGAAGAACCTGTTAATTTACTCAGGAAGCCTTCACGTGTCAGAAGTCCTGTTAATTTATCACGGAGCGGGAAAACTTGCATTAATTCACGAACTCGAAAAGATTTAATCCTACTTCGTCATTAAATTTGCGTTCGACTACGAAGCCCTTAGAGTCTCCTTCTGATAAATCGTAAACTATCATTTCGCACGTTGCACCGACTACAGCGCGCACTAAATGCCCTCCGTAGAGTCTGCCTTCGACATCAGCTGCCGACATGTGAATATGAAGATAGGGTTTGCCTTCTTTGGTAGTTACTGTACCCCATAGGCTGGTAATTTCTGCTGGAAAATTAAATTTATTGGCGTGATATTTTTTCTCTGAGACATCGAACAGTCCGACTTCAAAATTATCTACTGCACCGAGAGCTTTTATCTCAGCAAGAGTAATCTTCTCGGTCTCGCAAAATTTCTTGAGCGTTGACATGATCTCTTCGCCCTTGTCTATCCTGATAAAATATTTATTTCCGAAACGCCTGAATTGCATTTTTTCATTACCTCCCTTGAATGAATGACATTATACAGCAAAAATAAATGCCTGATTTAGTCGCTCAATTCAAGAACAGGCATACAAACAAATTTCTGGTCTGTGTAAATATCAGTAAGCACGCTGTCAGTATCTAAATTATCCAATCCGAACAGGTTCAGAGTTTCTGCTTTGCCTGCAATTTTTGCTTTTACTTTGATTTCAGGTGCTTCTGTACCTTTCGTTAATTCAGTGTCCTTTGTTGTACCCAAATTACAGCATACGTACCATTTGCGGGTTTTATTTACAGCTATGAGCGCGTAATCTCCGGTATTATTTGTACCCTTTTTATAACGCAAAGTTATGGAGCTTCCGTTGGTGATATATTTCATAATTTCATGGCCGTTATCGTTAATAAAGTCGCTGAGCCATTGTTCAGTTGATTTCCCGTTCTTTACCGTTTTGATTTTATAATTATTGTCCGTCGTAGGCACTATTCTAGAAAGATTATTCTTGTACCAAATGATAGTAGCTGTCTTAATCTGCTGCATGTTATTTATTATAGAGTCGGCATCTGCTGTCGTAAGGACTCCAAGTGTTGATAAAGATATTACTGTGCCTAGAATAGCAATTATCGAGATAACGATTAATAATTCAATAAGAGTCATGGCTTTACGCATTTATTTATCTCCTTAAAATATTAAAATACTTTCATCCAGACGGCGGCATTTCCATCATTGACAGTGTCCTTATGAACATCAGAAGTCGCAAGGAATACTCCGGCACTTTCCATACGGCCTTTGATCTTTTCCCTGACTTTGGCCTCACTGTCTGTAAAACGATAGCCTACGTACCATACATTTCTGTGAAATTCGGTAACTGAGCCGTCAACTTTGACTGTACCGCCATCGTATAGCCCGTAATCTCCTTTTTGCATTTCGGTAATCGCTGTGCCTGGATTTTTGTATGTCCCGGATCCTGCCCGTGATGTAAACTGAATATTAGAAGCACCGGTTCCGCTTAGGTAGCTGCTTAAGTTAAGTTCTTCGTCCGTCCATTCCTGAACAGGTTTTATCGTATCTCCAATTTTTACTCTTCCGTCAGGCTGAACTTTGTCGCGGTTATCGATATACCATTGAGTAGCAGCTTTCTTTAACGTATTAAGATTTGCAATAATAGCCGCAGCCCGTGCAGTTGATATAGCTTCAGTGCTTGACATGAATAACATAGCTGCAAGAATAGTTATTATAGCTATAACGATTAACATACTAATTAACGTGAAGCCTCTGCGTTTGAAATTCATTATTAAGCCTCCTTATAATTTTGATTACGAAAAAACCGGGCATTAAAGCTAACACCCGGTGTGAATATTATATTCTCGTGAAAAAATTACTTTGCTGCTGCAGGAATTGCTCCCATTTCAGCAAGTGCCTTGTAGGTCTCGTAACGTTCTCTTGCTTCAGCTGCGTTTCTGTCGAATAACTCATCAGCGATTGCAGGGAAGCCCCTCTTAAGTGATGAGTATCTGACTTCACCGAGTAAGAACTCTTTGTAATCCTTCACAAATGCTGCTTCGTCATCAAAGAGTTTCGGTGCCTTGCTGTCAAGGGTGAACGGATTCTTGCCTGCCTCGACATCGGGGTTATATCTGTATAAGTGCCAGTAGCCTTTTTCGACTGCAAGTTTCGTGCGCTCCTGAGTCTTGCCCATGCCTGCCCTGATTCCATGATTGATACAAGGTGCGTAAGCGATGATTAACGACGGGCCTTTGTGAGCTTCTGCTTCTTTCAAAGCCTTCATTAACTGGTTCTTGTCTGCTCCCATACCTACCTGAGCAACGTATACAGTTCCGTAGGTCATAGCCATTCTGCCGAGATCCTTCTTGCGGGTTCTCTTGCCTGATGCTGCGAACTGGGCAATAGCTGCTGTAGGTGTTGACTTTGAGGACTGACCGCCGGTGTTCGAGTAAACTTCAGTATCAAGAACAAGGACGTTGACATCTTCGCCGCTTCCGAGTACGTGATCAAGTCCGCCGTAGCCAATATCATAGCCCCAGCCGTCTCCGCCGATTATCCAGACTGACTTTTTCACAAGATAGTCTTTGTACTCGCAGAGTGTGCAAATTTCCTTCTTGGCCTCATCGCTGAAGTCGTCGAATGATTTTCCGCACTCCTCACAGCCGCAGTCACAGCAGAGTTTGTCAATGCACTCCTCAACTTTGGCAGCTGCTGCAACACTTGCTTCACCGTCAAGATGAGCATCAAGCCAGCCCTTTAACGCGTCTTTGAACTCTGCGGGAACTTCTTCCATCTTGATTAAATTCTCTGCCGCTGTCGTTAAGTAGTTGACCATAACATTAAGAGAGAGCTTCATACCCATTCCGTACTCTGCTGCGTCTTCAAATAATGAGTTGCCCCATGCCGGGCCGTGTCCGTTAGCATCAGTTGTGTAAGGCATTGAAGGTGCTGAACCTCCCCAAATTGACGAACAGCCTGTAGCATTAGCAACTATCATTCTTGATCCGAATAACTGGGTGATTAACTTCGCATAAGGAGTCTCGCCGCATCCTGCACAAGCTCCGCTGAACTCAAATAACGGTCTCTGGAACTGTGAACCCTGAACCGTGAACTTGTCTCCTGCGTCATTCTTATCTGCAACGTTCTCAAATGCAAATGTCCATCTGTCAATTTCTGCCGTCTGAGTAGCACTCGGCTTCATCTCAAGGGCTTTGACAGGGCAAATATCCGCACAGTTTCCGCAGCCTAAGCAGTCAAGTACATCAACCTGCATTTTGTATTTATATCCTGCTGCTTTGAGTTTCGGTGCCTTGACATCGACAGCTCCGAAGCCTTCGGGGGCGACTGCCTGCTCTTCTGCATTGAGCAAGAAAGGTCTGATTGCAGCGTGAGGACATACCATTGAACACTGGTTGCACTGGATACACTTTGCGCCGTTCCATTCGGGGACGTTGACAGCGACTCCGCGCTTCTCGTATTTGCTTGTACCTGCGGGGAAGTGTCCGTCTTCGTAACCGTCAACAAATGCGCTTGAAGGTAATGTGTTACCCTTCTGGCCGTTTATAGTGTCAACCTGATAGCTGATGAAGTCAGGAATCTCTGAAGGAAGTCCGGGCCTCTTGTGAGCCTTGTCTTCTGCTGTCTTCCATGCTTCGGGAATCTGAATCTCTTTCAAGCCTGCGAGTCCTGCGTCAACAGCGGCGTAGTTCATCTTTACGATGTCTTCACCCTTTGCACCGTATGATTTGACGATAGCTTCCTTCATGTACTTCACTGCGTCATCAATCGGAATAACTTCGGCGAGCTTGAAGAATGCTGACTGCATGATTGTATTTGTACGTGAACCGAGTCCGATCTTCTGAGCTTCGTCTACTGCGTTGATGATGTAGAACTTACAGCCGAGATTTGCGAGCTTCCTCTTAAGGCTTGCGGGTAAATGCTCCTCAAGGGCTTCCATAGTCATCCACTGGGTATTAAGTAAGAACGTTCCGCCCTGCTTCATTCCCTGTAACAAGTCATACTGGTTGACGTATTCCTGTTTGTGGCAGGCGATAAAGTCTGCGTGGTCAATGAGATATGTTGACTTAATCGGGGACTTTCCAAAGCGTAAATGCGACATTGTGATACCGCCGGATTTCTTCGAGTCATAATCAAAATAACCCTGAGCGTACATATCTGTATGGTCGCCGATGATCTTGATTGAGTTCTTGTTAGCTCCGACAGTGCCGTCTGACCCTAAGCCCCAGAACTTGCAGCAGACTGTACCTTCAGCAGCGGCGTTGATATGCTCATCAGGAATTAACGAGGAGTCATTAACGTCGTCGATTATGCCGAGTGTGAAGTTGTTGCGCGGTTCAAAGAGTTTCAGATTATCAAAGCATACTTTCAAATCGCTGGGTGTAGTATCCTTTGAGCCGAGTCCGTAACGTCCGCCTACGATAATGGGAGCCTTGCAGTTTCCTGCGAACAATGAGCATACATCCTCGTATAACGGTCCTCCAAGTGCGCCGACTTCTTTTACTCTGTCAAGGACTGCGATAGCCTTAACTGTTGCCGGGAGTGCCCTGAAGAAATATTTCGGTGAGAACGGTCTGTATAAATGGACTTCGATAACGCCGACTTTCTCGCCTCTTGCGTTGAGATAGTCAACGGTCTCCTCGATTGCCTGACAGACTGAACCCATAGCTACGATAACGCGTTCTGCATCAGGTGCGCCGTAGTAGTTGAACGGGTGATATTCACGTCCGCAGATTCCGCAAATATCCTTCATGTACTTTGCTACGATGTCGGGTACTGCGTCATAGAAAGGCTGTGATGCTTCTTTTGCCTGGAAGAAAATATCAGGGTTCTGAGCAGTTCCCTTTGTGTAGGGCTTCTCAGGTCTCATTGAGCGATCTCTGAACGCTGCGATTGCGTCATAGTCAACGAGCTTGGCCAAGTCGTCATAATCAAATGCGTCAACTTTCTGAATTTCATGTGAAGTTCTGAAACCGTCAAAGAAATTAAGAACAGGTACACTTGATTTAATTGCTGTAAGGTGAGCTACTGCTGCCATGTCGTGAGCTTCCTGAACCGAACCGCCTGCAATCATCGTGAAGCCTGTCATTCTTGTTGACATAACATCCGAATGATCTCCGAAAATTGAGAGTGCGTGCATTGCTATAGCTCTTGCAGTTACATGGAACACGCCGGGGAGTAATTCGCCTGCGATCTTGTACATGTTAGGAATCATTAATAATAATCCCTGTGAAGCTGTGTAAGTGCTTGCGAGTGCTCCTGCTGAGAGTGCGCCGTGACATGCTCCTGCTGCTCCTGCTTCGGACTGCATTTCAGTTACTTTGACAGTGTGACCGAAAATATTTTTGCGTCCGTGTGCTGCCCATTCGTCAATATGTTCGGGCATCGGTGATGAAGGTGTGATCGGGTAGATAGTGGCCATCTCTGAGAAAGCATATGCTACGTGAGCGACTGCCTCATTACCGTCCATAGTTTTCCAGTTGCGTTTAAAAGCCATAAAGTAAAACCCCTCCTCATGGATTGTTTGATAAAAAAATAAATAAATTGTGAAAATCTTTATATAGCAATAGAAAATATTCTACTACAAAACTATAAATAAATAATAATAAAATTTTTCACAGGGGGAAATATTATATATGCTCAAAAAGTTTTTGCCGGTTATTATCATGCTGCTTGTTGTATTTCATGCTTCATGCTCATATGCAGAGACATATAACGTAATGAATTATTCACCTAAGCCCGATATTCCCGGTTCTCTGATGTGGGCAATCAATAACGTCAACACTCTCGGCGGCGAAGGACACATCATAGAATTTGAAGAGAGCGTCAAGGCAATAACACTCACTCAGGAAATTACGATTAATGCAGGCGTTACGATTGAAGGCGATGGAGTCTGCATAACAGGTTCAGGGAATTCAAGATTATTCACAGTAACAAGCGGCAAAGTTATATTCAACAACATGACTTTCACCAAAGGCTATGCAGTCGAAAACAACGGCGGGGCAGTCAATATCGAAGGCTCGGAGGCAAGTGCGGAATTCACGAACTGCACGTTCTATGACAACACAGCTGACAATTACGGCGGAGCAGTGTGCGTAACTAATGGCAGCGATAAAAATTTCACGGTCTTCACGAACTGCACTATAACAAATAACGATGCTCAAGACGGCGGAGGAATTGCAATAGTCAAGGGAGATGCAAAAATTTTCGCGAGTATCGTAACCGGCAACACTGACTATGAAATATACAAGGGCGATAAAGCGACTCTTGCAGGCAGCTATAACATATTCGGCGATTATGAAGCTGACATTGGCGAGAATAATTTAACGGGTCAGGCAGCAAATCAAGTGTTTATTACTGACTCAAACGGCAATATAAAACTTGAGAGCGTAAACGATATTCAGATTATAAAACTTGCAGCATATTCACCGGCCAGAGATTATATTTCAAGTGAGAATAAACGCACCGACATTGACGAAGCAGGGACTCCAAGACCTCAATTAAGCGATTACGACGCAGGAGCATTCGAGGCTCTTCCCGTACCTGTTGAAAGAGTCATGATAACAGGGACTCCCTACATGCAGATCAACACGGATTATACTTTCAGCGCGGATATTTCCCCTTCTGATGCTTCGATTGAAGAAGTCGTATGGAAATCAAACAATGAGCAGGTTCTTGCTATCGATGACACGGGCAGTGCTACGGCACTTAACACGGGGACAGCTTATATAACGGCAGAAGTTCACGGCTGGGACTCAGACGGTAAAAAAAAAGTTCAGTCATCTTCTGAAGCTCTATTAATCACAGTCGGAACTGAGGCTCTAAGATCAATGCAGGCTTCGTTGTACGGACTTGATGATATTGAAATCTCTCAGGGAAAATATAAACTCATTGAACCTGAAATAATTATCGACATTAACGGCATTGAAGTCGAGAACCCAAAATATTCACTGACTGCAAGCTCATCACGTCCTGATTTAGTCATTGCAGAAGTAATCTCGGGCGACATAGTGAGACTCAGTGCTTCAGAGAAAACAGGCTCGGCAGATATTAGAGTCGCTGTGAGACCTTTACCAAACGGCGATGGAACTTATAAAGATTTCACAGTAAGTGTTGTCGAACCTTCAGAGTCTCAAGTCTTGACTTCAAGCAAGAGCAGCAGCGGAGGTTGTAACTCAGGTTTCGGAGGCTTGATTATTCTCTTTGCAGGCGCATATATTGTATTATTAGCAATTGTTAAATTTGGAAAGAGAAAGGAGTCAAACGACTAAATGACTTTATTATCAGAGTACATGAATAAATATATTGAGTCAGAACCTGATAAACATTGCTGCTGGTTCAATAATTCATGGCTGTCAAGAAAACAATTCGGCGAACTCGCTGACCAATGCACGGAAATATTACGAGCTTCGGGCTTCTCACAGGGACAAAGACTCGCTGTGTTGATGCCTAACTCACCGATGACACTTGCAATTATTCTAGCGACATGGCGACTCGGCGGAGTGTTCTGCCCCCTCAACGAGAAGACAGGAGAAATTTCACTCTTGAAGACTCTTGATTTGCTAAAGCCCTTTGCAGTGATCTTATCAGAGAGCGTTAAACCTGAACTCGAGAGCGCATTAATAAATTCAGGCCGGGTATGTTCACGCTTCGGCAATGACAAACTCACAGGCGGTGAATCTTTCACGGGTAAGACTGAGTCCGCTGACGACTTCGATAAAACTTTAGCCGTTATATTCTCTACATCAGGGACGACAGGAGACCCTAAAGCAGTTCCATTGACTCATGAAAATATTCTCGACAACATCAATGCATGTCTTGAACACGTGCCGGACTTGACCCCGAATGACAGCTTGATAAACGTCCTGCCTAACTTCCATGCATTCGGATTCACTATAGGCTGTATATTACCCTTTGTATTAGGAGCGACTCAGGTTTTATTAACAAGTTTCATGCCTCCTTCAAATGTTATTAAGGCAGTAATCGAGACGAAATTAACTGTATTATTGCTCGTGCCTACAATGCTTGGATTTGCTGCTTCAATGGTCGAACGCATGGGCATAAAGATCTCAGGAATCAAATTAGTCATCGCCGGCGGAGATAGATACAACACGAAACTTGATAACAGAATAACAAAAGCATTCGGAGTGCCGTTAATCGAGGGCTATGGAATTACGGAATGTTCGCCGGTCTTGGCCGTTAATCCTGCGCCTTCAGTCAGGAAATTGGGAACTGTAGGGCCTGCACTGCCTAGATTTGAGCTTCAGTTACGTTCAGAGTCATCGAATGAAATTCTGCCTATTCCAGGTGAGGGAGTCTTATGGACTCGAGGGCCTTCCGTAGCTTCATGTTATTATCATGCTCCAGAAGTTACACGAGAGAGATTTATTGACGGCTGGTTCAACACCGGTGATTATGTGAGCATAGACTCGGACGGTTATATAAAGATTCTTGACAGAGTCACTGATATTATCATAGTCGGAGGCTTTAACGTCTACCCGCAAGAAGTCGAAGCAATTCTTGACGAACATCCCGGAGTCAATCAAGCTGTTGTCGTCGGAATGCCAAACGATATGAGCGGAGAAGTTCCCAAAGCATTTATTATCAAGAATCCTGAGTCTTCAGTCAGTGAACGTGAATTAATTCAGTTCTGCAAAGAGAGATTATCACATTATAAAGTCCCCCGCAGTGTAGAATTTGTTGAAAGTTTGCCAATCTCGGCAACCGGTAAAATTTTACGGCGTGTGTTACGTCAGAAAGAGCGTGAAAAAAAATAATGAGCGAAATTAGACTCGAAAATATCATTATCCCTAACCTTGAGAAAGATGTTAATGCTAAGTGCTACTGGTGGGACGGCAGCTGGTACACTCGCGGGAATTTGCTGAATATCGTCAATAACTGTGAGGCTGTCTTGAAACGTGCAGGCTTCTCACGAGGTCAAAAACTTGTCGTAATGCTTCGTAATTCGCCTTTGATTCCTGCCTTGTCATTAGCCTGCTGGAAACTCGGAGGCATATTCTGTCCACTTAACGAGAGGGCAGGGCTTGAGTCATTAACAGGGACTCTTGACTTGATAAAACCCTTCGCAGTCATCGCAGAACATAATATCCTGGAACTTGCAGAAAAGTGGCCGTTCGTTACTTGTGATCTCAACAGCGAGACTCTTCCCGAGTTCACAGGAAAGATTCAAGATACTGACCCGGAAAATTTAGCGGTCATATTCGCGACTTCAGGGACTACAGGACTCCCTAAAGCAGTGCCGTTGACTCATAATAATTTATACAGCAACTGTGTCGCAACCCGCACAATGGTTAGCTCGATGTCAGAAAAAGATACGTTCTTGACTGTGCTGCCTAACTTTCACTCATTCGGTTATACAGTAACTATAATTCTGCCTCTGACTATAAGCGCGAAAATTGCAATGGCTCCATCGTTCCTGCCTCCTGCTGCGACAATAAGGGCTATAACTGAAGCAAAAATTGATGTCATGTTCGTAGTTCCTGCTATTATTTCATTCTTATTAATGAACGTAGAGAAAGGCAAGATGCCACCTGAACCGTTAGCAGGGATCAGAATAATATGTACCGGCGGAGATAAATTAAATCCCAATGTCCACAAGCAGGCACTTAAATTATTAGGACGCGACATCATGGAAGGCTACGGACTCACGGAGACTTCACCGGTTATTTGCGTTAATAAAGACTGTGAGACTCAGAGAACCGGAAGCATAGGCCCTGTAATCTCAGGCTATGAATACAAGCTCAAGACTCGAGACGGCAAAGACACTCAAGATAAAGAGGGAGTCTTATGGGTCAAAGGTCCATGCGTTACACCGGGATATTTGCACGCTCCTGAAATCACGGCAGAGAGATTTGACTCAGATAATTTCTTTAATACCGGCGATTACGTCAAGATTGATGATGAAGGCTTTGTGTATATTCTTGACCGAGTTACAGATATTATTATCGTAGGCGGCTTTAACGTTTACCCTCAGGAAGTCGAGAAAGTTTTAGCGGAACACCCGGCAGTTCATCAGGCTGTCGTAGTCGGTGTACATCATGATATTAACGGGGAGATTCCAAAGGCTTATATATTGCTCGAGGACGGAGCCAAAGCTGACAAACAGGAAATTATTAAATTCGCAAAGGAACACCTCGCACATTTCAAAGTTCCCAGAAGCGTGGAGTTCGTTACAGAGTTCCCGTTATCAAGTACAGGGAAGATATTGCGCAGAGTCTTACGCGAAAGGGCAGCAAAATAATTCATGACTCGCAGTAAAAGTTTTTGCGCATTAATTGCAGTGTTATTCATTCTATGCAGTTCGGCAGCTTGTCTTGAGTCAAGAGTCATTCTCGGTGATGAACAGTTTAGCGAGTATATTCACCTTCTGAAAGATAAACGAGTTGCCCTATTCTCGAATCACTCAGGAATAACAGGCGATAATGAATCCGGTAAACATGTCCTTGACTCAATGCTTGAACGCGGTGTGAATGTTACTGCAATATTCTCACCTGAACACGGCTTCAGGGGTACAGAAGATGCAGGCTCGAAAATTTCTAACTCAATCGATGAGAAGACAGGAGTCCCTATACTTTCACTTTATGCTAAGAACACTCATTCACCGTCAAAAGAAGACATGCAAAAATTTGACGTTCTTGTAATCGACATTCAGGACGTTGGACTCAGATTCTACACGTACTATATAGCGATGTATCATTTAATGAATGCATGTGCTTTGTATAATAAAGAAGTAATAATTCTTGACCGCCCTAACCCTAACGGCTTTTACGTTGACGGAAATATTTTACAGAAGGGCTATGAGTCAGGTGTCGGGAGGCTTCCTATTCCTACAGTACACGGGCTGACTCTGGGAGAACTAGCACTAATGATTAACGGTGAAGGGTGGCTGTCAACCGGCAGGAATTCATGCAATCTGAAAGTTATACCATGCAGGAATTATACTCACCGGACAAAATATTCACTTATTCGCAATCCGTCCCCGAATATAAAGACTATGCGCGCGGTTTATCTTTATGCTTCATTGTGCTTCTTTGAAAATACGGCAATATCAATCGGTCGAGGCACTGATTACCCGTTTGAGATCTACGGCAGTCCGTATCTTAAGAATGTCAAAGGCTTTGAGTTCACGTTCACGCCTCACAGCATATCAGGAGCTACGAATCCGCCTTTCATGAATGAAGTATGTTACGGCAGAGACTTACGCAATGAGCTGATTCAAGATATATGGGACAACGGAATTAATCTCGAATATATTATTAGTGCTTATTGTGCTTACAAGAAGACTTCAGCAAAAAAATATTTCTGGGGCAGTGCTAATAAGAACGGGTTTTACTGGATTGATTTACTCAGCGGTTCTGATAATTTGCGCAAGATGATCGATGCCGGGAAGTCTGCGGGCGAGATAAAAGAGTCCTGGCAGAGTGATATACAAGCCTTCAAGACTCAGAGAAAACCCTATTTACTTTACGAAGAGTAAACATTAACCCCGCAGGATTGTAAGCTGCTTACTTTCTACGGGGATAAATTTTTTTCTTACCAGTTCTCAAAGCGTCGAGCCTGATTCAAGTCCGCAATAATCTTCATTTCGTCATCAGTCAAAGCAAAGTCGAATACGTTTATATTTTCGCGTATGTGTTCAGGATTCTTTGAGCCGGGTATGACTATATAGCCTGCCTGAATGTGCCAGCGTATTATAATCTGCGCCGTTGTCTTGCCGTGTGAAGCTGCGATCTTCTTTACAGCCTCGTTGTTCAATATTTCGCGGGTGTTGCCCCTGCCTCCCAAAGGATACCAGGACTCTATAAAAGTTCCGTAACGTTTTAAATATTCCTGAAGCTCCGTATTCTGATAATAAATATGGTTCTCGTTCTGGACTATTGCAGGAGTTATTGACGCAATTCTATTAATCCTCTCGAACTCTCCGGGCGTGTAGTAATTCGATATTCCTATAGATTTTACTTTGCCGGATTTAACCGCACGTTCAAGAGCTTTGTAACATTCTTCATCATTATAACCGGGCTGGTGAATGAGCATTAAGTCAACATAATCAAGGCCAAGTGCTTTAACAGAGTCATTTACTGCTTCATCAGGATTATAGCCGTGTAATATCTTACTCGTTATAAAAATATCTTCCCGCTTGATGAGTCCTTCAGAGACTGCTCGCCTGACTCCGCGTCCGACTCCTGACTCGTTCCTGTAATATCTTGCTGTATCAATGAGTCTGTAGCCCTCTTTGATTGCGATATATACCGACTCTTCTGCTTGAGCGTTATCAAGAGTCCATGTTCCCAAGCCGAACACTGGCATTTTATGACCGTCATTAAGAGTAACGTATTTTGTTTCGAGAGCTAAGACAGGTGAAGCCGCTGACAATATCAACGCTAATAATAAAATTTTTCTCATCATGATATAAAAAATTTACCCCGCAAATTAATTCACGGGGCGTTCAGTCTTTATTAATTCGTTATTTAAGATACTCAGCAAAGAAAGAGTTAATTTTCTCAAACGGGATTTTCTCGAAGTTATCATATAAATCAACGTGTGAAGCTCCGGGAATTATCATTAACTCCTTGTTGTCGCCCTTGAGAGCCTTGAAAGCTGCCTCGCCTAAATATCTTGAGTGAGCCTTCTCGCCGTGAATAATTAATACAGCTGAACGAATTTCGCCGATAAATGCAAGCATGGGCATATTCATTAACGCAAGCCCTGAAGTTACAGTCCAGCCGTCATTGGAATTTAATGAACGTTTGTGATAGCCTCTAGGTGTCTTGTAGTAAGCGTAATAATCTTTCACGAACCAGGGGGCATCTTCAGGAAGGGGATCAACGACTCCGCCTGCCCTTGCGTAAGTTCCTGCTTTGTAGTCTTTAGTCCTCTGAGCGTTCATAGCCTGACGGGCAGCAAAACGTTTCTCCTCGCTGTCATCGTTATCAAAGTAACCGTTAGCCGCGACTCTTGACATGTTATACATCGTTGATGACACTGTTGCTTTAATTCGAGTGTCAGAAGCCGCCGCGTTTAAGCCAATTCCACCCCAGCCGCATATGCCGATGATGCCGATCTTTTCAGGGTCAACGAAATCACGGGTACTGAGAAAATCTACTGCTGCCGAGAAATCTTCTGTGTTAATTGACGGGTCAGAAACGTAACGGACTGCTCCTCCGCTCTCACCGGTGAATGAAGGGTCAAAAGCTAATGCAACGTAGCCGAACTTTGCCATTTCCTGAGCATAGAGTCCCGATGACTGCTCTTTGACTGCTCCGAAAGGTCCTGCGACTGCTAGAGCTGCATATTTCTTAGATGAGTCAAAGTCTTTGGGTAAATATAAATCTCCGGTTAAATCAATTCCAAATCTGTTATGAAAGTGTGCCTTCTTTGTCTGAATGCTGGGGTCAATCTTGAATACTCTTGTATCGTCCGTGAAGTCCGTGATGTCTTTATCGTCTGCGAGAGCTGCAAATGATACAGAACTAAGGGACATAATTATTAACGCTGCTGATAAAATTTTTAACATGAATAATACTCCTCCTGATTGCGTGAAAATTTTTAACATGCCTGAATTATCGCGTGTTATTCTCAAAATGTCGAATGCTTATAATTTATAATCTGTTATGCCTGAAAATTATATCTGATTTATGATCCTGCTAAATCCGGGTGAAAATACCCTCCTAAATCTCCCCTTCACAGGGGAGACTTGTGACTCCGTTCATGACAAGGGAAGGTTGGGAAGGGTTAATATTAATTCTAGTAAGGAGAAAATTTTTATGGAAATAAGAATATTGCGCTACTTTCTTGAGATCGCAGAGTCAGAGAGCTTCACCAGGGCAGCAGAGAAATTACACATCACACAGCCGACTCTCTCCCGACAAATTGCACAGCTTGAGTCAGAACTCGGCAGGAAATTATATACACGTGAAAGCTATGGGATTAAACTCACTGAAGAAGGCTTATTATTGCGAAAACGTGCTGAAGAGATTCTTGAACTCGAACAAAAGACTCTTAACGAACTATCAGGCAACGACACCAACATTAACGGAACTATCTACATCGGAGCAGGGGAGACTTCAGGAATAAAATACATCGGGAAGATTCTAAAAGATTTGCGCTCAAGATTTCCAGGCATTAACTATAGAATGATAAGCGCGGACTCTGAAGACGTAACTGACAAACTTGACAAAGGCTTAATTGATTTCGGCTTGTTCGTGGGAAGAGTCAACCTCGACAAATATAACTGCGTCAACATTCCCGACTCAGACAGATGGGGAGTCTTAATGCGCATTGATGATGAACTCGCAGATAAAAAATTTATCTCACCCGAAGACTTAAGGGGACGTGAATTATTATTCTCTCATCAGGCAAAGGCTCAGGGCGAATTCTCCGAGTGGCTGGGCTTTCCTGTCGATAAACTCAACATAGCAGGAACTCACAACCTGGCATATAACGCGTCTGTAATGGTTCGTGAAGGTCTGGGAATCCTAATCACTATCGAGGGCATAATTAATAACCGCGAACTTGTATTTATTCCGCTGCAACCTGAAATCAAGGCGGGACTAGTTCTGGCATGGAAAAAAGAAGCTGTGTTGTCAAAAGCTGCGAAAAAATTTCTTGAGATATTACGCTCTACTTATGACCGCGCAAATTCTCACGTGCTGCCCTGAACTGTTCGGGTAAGTCAGAAAGTTTCAAGTTCCTGACCCGCTTATCTGTGCCTTCATTGCAAGCCGTCTCGTAGTACCAGCATTTATACTCGATAACGTCTAATACTTCCTGTAAATTCTTTAACTCCTCCCGAAGCGAGTCACGTCTCCTGTGAAAGATTTCTAGCCTCTCATTCAAAGCATCATCGCCCCTGTCAGACATGTCAATAAAATTCTTTATATCCTTAATCGACAGCCCGGACCTCTTGAGGCAGGTGATTAATTTAATCTGGGAATAATCATCGTCTGTGAAAATTCTTACGTTATTAACATCGCGTTTCAGTGAAGGTAAGAGTCCCTGCTTGTCGTAATATCTCAGTGTCGAAGCAGCAAGCCCCGTCAAGTTCGACATTTCTTTAATCGTGTAAGGCAAAATTTATCAGTCTCCATTTATATAATTTATATATATTTATGCAAATACTGCAAACGTTCAAGAGCCTCTGACGCTCCTTTATGGCCGAGTTCTTTAGCACGCGTATATAATTTTACAGCCTGTTTGACATCACGCATAACTCCTTCTCCGCGTTCGTACATTTCTGCAAGCTCAAAGAGTGAGTCAGGGTTATCCTGATCCGCTGCTTTCCTGTACCATTTTAGAGCCTCGCTGTAATTTTTACTGACTCCGTGACCGTTCCTGAACATGAACGCAAGATTATTTTGTGAAGGTGCGTAACCCTGAAAAGCTGCTTTGTACCATAAATCTATAGCTTTAGTGATATTTTTCTCGACTCCCTCTCCTGAGTAATAAATATATCCCAAAGAGTGCTGGGCCTGAGAATTCCCCTTATCTGCTGCTAACGTGTAATATTCAAGAGCCTTTGCGAAGTCCTGGTGAACTCCGTAGCCGTGAGAGTACATTAAGGCAAGATTATATATTGATTTCGTGTGTCCCTGACTTGCTGCCATAGTGAAATATTTCAACGCTTCAGAGTAATTATGAGCCTGATACATCATGCGGCCAAGACGAAACATTGAGTCAGAATTTCCGTGTTCAGCTGCACGCTTCCATATGGTAAATGCTTTCTTTCTGTCAGAGTCATAGAGACTCAATCCCAGAACAAATAACGCTTCAGGGTCCTCGTCATATAATTGCAGACCTTCAGGAGCCTTAATAGAATTCTCATCAGCAAACGAGTCAATATATATCTTCAGAGTCTTAGTTACTCCCCCTGTCTCGAACGTCAAAGTATACTCATCTAAACGCTTTCCCCTGCCGACTGTCGCATTTCCTGAACGCTCATATTTAACGTGCCTGCCCTCAGGAGTGTATAACATGGTCAAGTACTTCACAGCCTCGTCAACATTCACAGCCTTAACCGGGTTATATTTACTCACAGCAAACGGAGCTAAGAGCGCGAGCTTCTCAGGGTGATTCATTAATTCACGTTCTAATAACTTCTTCACGTTTTCAGGCAGCCTCAACTTTCTTTCGCGAAGAATATCGTCCAATGCAGACATAGATTCTCAATCCTCCGCAGATATTAATTAAGTTAGTTAGCATATTTTAATATTATACCGTCAATATCGGCAGGACTTTGGGAAACATCACAGCTCCAGAAACCGTAATCTTTGACTCTGTTCACTGCTTTACACCAGTCTTGCAAGGCTCTGCGTTTAATTTTATCCTGCTCTGACTCCTGGCCCTTGACTTCGAGAATCAAATATTTTTCACCGTCAAGTTTTATCAGGAAATCCGGGAAGTAACGCCTTATTATCCCGTTATATAAATAGCTCACGTAAAAGCCTAAGTGATCGTTCTTAGCATATGCCTTGACGTTAGAATTATGCTCAAGACAAAAGGCTTCACTTGACTCCCATTTGCTGTCGTAAACGCACCTGTTAATATGCGATTTATGAGTCAACACGTTAGCTTTCACAGTCCACCAGCGAGGCATTTCACCTGTTGAACGCGTTTTCTTATCATCACAGAACACGGGCAGGACTTCATTACTGTTTTCACTCCTGATGTAAGACCATATATGTTTGATAATCTTTTCCATGTTCAACGCAATTAATATCTTCCTGCGAATTTGACTCGTGATAAAGAGTTCAGGGTAAATCTTTATGCGCCCTCCTTCGAGATACTCATTAACGAGCCTGATAACCTGACCGATTAATTTTAACTTGACTCCGTGCTTCTGCCAGTCCGTTATATTTTGCATCTCGTCATAAATTTTATCTGCTGCCTTGAATTCGAGAGTCTGAGCTCTCACAGCTGAGAATAATTTATTTATATCTATTTCACTGCACCGCGACAAATCCGTTTGACCGTCAAGAACTGGCGCAAGTTCTGCAATTATCTTCGTTGACTGGGCATTGAGTTCAAGCTCCGGGACTGCATTAACATCAAGAGTCAATTTCTGGTTAATGACATACTCAACGCGCATTAGATTAGGCCAAGTGATAGAAAACTCGCTGCGTTCGGGTAAAACTTTTATCTCGTCAGTTATCTTAGGGTCAGTAACTTTTCCTTCACCTTCCGGAGTCTCATGAGGCAGGAAAGTAAAAGGCACTCCGAAAATATTTACGTACTCAGGAGAAAATAATTTGTCATCATTAACATCATATGAAGTTCTGCGAAGTCCCCGCCCTACGACCTGTTCACACAATAACTGACTCGAAAACGCACGCAGACCCATTATGTGAGTTACAGTCTTAGCGTCCCAGCCCTCCGACAACATGCCGACTGATATAATATTTCTCAAGTCTCCGCCAGGTTCTCCCTCTTGGCCTACAGTGTCGGCTTTCTCTCTTAACTCAAGCTCTTTACTTGTTGAACTCAACACGGAAGAGTCAATCCTCAAAATTTTATCAGGCTCGCAAAGTTCGGGCATATTGAGTCTCTCATCAGCAAAATATTTCTCGATCCTTGCAGCGGTCGCCGTACAGTTCGCTACACTTATCATAACAGGAGGAATCTTTTTCCCGGACGACTGCCAGCGGTCAAATGTCTCTTTCCAGTCAGAAGCTAATAACATGTAGGCATTTCGCACCAAATCAGGCAACAGCGCTTCAGGGGGCTGGGAGTTAGTCAAGTTGTCTCTAACTGTCTCGTCTGCGTAGATGTGAAATAATTTCGACTTCTCAACTTTGGGCAGCATATCCGGCGTATTATCACGAACTGCAACGCGGGGAGTCTTTACCAGTCCCGACTCGATTCCGTCACTGAGTGAAAAATCGCTGACTATCCATTCAAATAATTTCTCAGTGTTATTTTTCCCCCTGCCCTGAACAAACGGAGTCGCCGAGAAGTCATAGCACGTTAATATTCTTGCTGCGTTGTGAATCTTGTCGAGTCCCTGTATCCAAATCGTAGCCTCTTTCATGTCCTCTTTCTGTTCGCGGGTATTGGCTTTGTCTTCAGGCTTAACCCTCCATGCGTGATGGGCCTCATCATTTATGACAAGAATATTTTGCATGTTACGGCCTAGAATCTTTCGGGTATAGGCTTCATCGCACAGGACTCCCCGTTTGTCAACACTCTTGCGCTTGGCTATATCTGATGGTGATTCAAACTCTAACGCCTGCCAGTTCTGAATAATGACTCTTGCCTGATTCATTCTCGTATTCATTTCAGGAGGCACAACGTCAAACCGTTCATAATAACTGCCGCTAAGTCCGGGCCTCAAGACTTCAAGACGCTTCTTGACTGTGAGATTTGGAGCGACGATTAATATATTCTTTGTGTAATGAGTATTGCGCACGTCCTGAACTTTATTGCAGACCTGCCACGCTGTCAACATCGCCATTACTATAGTCTTGCCTCCGCCGGTACATAATTTAGTGCAGAGCCTCCGGAATTTGCCCCCGTCATCCTGAATCATGACCCTTTGACCCTCGCGAGTCTCTGAAAGCCATATAAGAGTCTCGATTGCGTCAAGCTGACAGAAGAAGAACGGATAAGCCCTCATGCTCATATCGTGCCAGTGTGATAATAACTTTCGAGTCGTGTTAGTTACCCCCGGCCAGTCTGACTCGCGCCATTGTTTGACTCTGGGACGAATATTATTAACAAGCTCTAACGTGATAAATTCTCCCTCGTTCTCGTCTTTAGCATTAGGTTTAGCCCTGAAGTATCCTGCCGGCCGTCTGCCCTCTACCCTGTCAAAGCATTTGTAATCACGATTATATTTCCAGTACGATAACGGCTCAGAGTACGGCGAATTTATAATTAACTGTTCTATCTTTGCTTCACTCATGATGTTTGCTTCTCCTTTCGTTGCACATTTTCAACACAATATTTTTTATACCCCGCCCACCCGCCCCGTTCAGGCTTCGTGATTCAAGACTCTTACACCTCAAGGACTCTCATTGACTCAATGCCCCTGTCATCTATAATCTTGACCGCTATTTTGCGTCCCGACTCTGCCTCAAAGGGAAGGGACTCAGTGCCCGAAAATTTCTCTATCATGTCTAAGTCAATCTCAGCCCTTAGAGTCTTCGCTAACCTGCTCCACCCTCCGGACTTGCCTTCAATCGGAAAGAATATCTGCGAAGGGTTAATGCTCATGCCGTTATAATCCGTGTCTAACATCCACATTGCTATTTTATCCGCATTGCCTGACTCGACTCTGTTCGCACTGACGTTGTAATAGTCAAAACCTGTAACTCTGACTCTGAATGAACCGTTTACTCTCTCAAGTTCTACATCAGGCTGACCTACGAACCAGAACGACTGGTCAGTGTTTATCTTTCGCTTCAAGTCCTCCGTCATTAAGTCCGGATTCATCTGAGCAGACAACAATTTTACTTCATGAGTCTTTGCTATCGTGCTTATCATCTGGGAAGCCTCCGGGTCAAACTGGAACGCCGCGAAAATTACTGCGTCATAGGGAAGTTTTACCGCCTCAGTGAATGCCCCGTAAACCCGCCTCGTATCCATCAAGCTCGACTCATTTGCAAACGATATGAAAACTTTTTTGCCGTCGTCAGTCCACGCTTCAGCACTGAGCCACTTTGCTCCTGGAAGGGGATCAATCCTCGTGAAATTCATTCGCTCTCCGTTACGTCCTATTATTCCCGTCGAAAGCATTTGCTCTCTCCAGTCAGACTGCTTTGCTCCCTCGTCGTTATAGTCAGGTAAGTCCGCAGCCTCGTCAACGCTGAACACTACAGGAGCGGGCAGGGCTTCGACAGTAAACGCGCCTGTAACCCGAACTTTTTTCTTGTTAATAACCGGCTTGTCGTAGAGTATTTCACTTGAGGGCTTCTCGTTGTTGGCTATCGATTTCAAAGTAACATGAGGGACTGACTCATAGTGAATCCTCACACGACTAAAGTCGCGTGCTTCCGAATTTCTTAATCGTCCGGACTTCCTCTCCACCATACGGTCAGAACTCAGAACTTTACAGCCTAAGCAGCAAGCTCCGCATTGAGACTAATTAACGTGGATAAGGT
>JAFSJJ010000045.1 GCA_017439345.1 Synergistaceae bacterium | reverse complement strand
GGATTGCTCGCAGTCTGCTTCATGGAATTCAACTTATTGAAAGTCTCGGCGATAGAGGCGTTATTATTGATGTGCTTAACATGGGGATTATTGACAGTTCTCTTACTGGGAAGTTAATCCGGAATATTATGCTCTCGTTCTCAGAATTTGAACGTGATATGATTATTCAGAGGACTCAGGAGGGTAAAGCCATTGCTCGACAAAATCCGAATTTTCGTGATGGCCGTCCTAAAAAATTTTCAAAAACGCAAATAAATCATGCTTTAGAGTTGCTTCAAACTCATTCGTATAAACAAGTTGCAGCTATGACAGGTATTAGCAGGGCTACTCCCGGAAGAGCTAAAGCAAAACAAAAAATTATGCTTTCAAAAACACTATAAAACCTGCCTGCATTAATTTCAGAATAAAATACAAGCAGAGGACCACCACCAAGAAGAAATAAACTATAGTTAGTTACGCTATATACTCTATATTCATTACACGAATATCAGAATATTTTTCCTCTAGCTCTTTGTAACAATGCATAAGATTTTCATCAACACCATTTATAGCTTCACAAATTTCGTAACAAATTCTTATATAATGTATATAATGCCCTAATTCAGAATAAAAAAACTGTAAATTAACACTCTCTTTGTTCGCAAAAAAGCAAACTCTGCTCAGGTTATAAACAATACGCTCTAAAGCTCCTCCATCAGGTGCACCTTCAGCAAAATATAAACTGAAATTATGTAACTGCCCGTCCTCTCCCACGTAATAACCACAATTATCTCCTCCAGCTGCTTCACCCCTAAGCATTATAATATCTCTAAATTCATGTATGTCATCTTTACTCAATGATTTTGGGTTAATTCAATAGCTGACATATTTGACAACTTTCTTACCTTCCTTTCAAAAATTTTTACTAGTTTATCCCAAAAACTTCGATTGCCTCAGCTCATTGAATAATTAAATGATCTCGAAACAATCTCTCTAGCTAATATCTTTCGGCCAGTTGCATACTATATCATTTGCTTTGTGAGCTTTCAATAAATCCTCCAGCATAGTCAAAGGAGAATAAATACCTGTTAAAGAGTAGTTCGGAATTTGTACAGACATATTCCAAGTTTTTAGGGAGTTTTTTTCAAAAACAAAAAATCTGAGCTCTACCTTAAATTATTAATTGTTGCTTTTGTCTCCATTCCGCAATACTTTGTTGAACATGAACTAGCCAGACTTGAGAATTTGCGACCATGTTCACATTTACGCACATATCATAAAGTTCCATAAGCTCAATATGGCTAAACTTCCGCTTGTTCTCTATAATTAATTTTATAGTCTGTAATATGTTTATAAGCTGTGATATTGTCATCGGAAATTTTTCAAAGCTGTTAATATATTCGAGTATAAATCTCCTAATGACGGTTTGTCTATCGATGACTTTTATAAAGCTGTCGCCTACACTTTGATTTATAAAGGATATAACAGGAAAGTTGACGAGCTGCCCATAGAGAATATTACGCTTACTATAGTTCGTCATTCTTATCCTAGAGAGTTAATTAAGGCTTTAAGACGAAGCGGCTTTGTCGTGAAAGAAGAATATCCGGGAATTTTCTATATTGACGGCAAAGTAAATTTCGGTCTTCAGCTGATAGTCTCTTCAAGATTGCCAAATGGAGAATATGAAGGTTTGCGGTTGCTCGCTAAAGGCTGTACAAGGGACGCTGTTATTCACTATGCGAAGGAAGCTGCTGCCAGCGGTGACGAGAACGTTAAGACAAACGCAGGAACTGTTATAGGTATCTGCCTTGATATTAATAGGAGTTTAGGTTCACAATTTAAGGAGGACTCATCTATGAATGACGTTATAAGAGACATTTTCAAGAAGGCTTTTGATGAAGCAAAGCAAGAGGGCATACAAGAAGGTGTTCATGAAGAGAAAGAGCGTGTCGCTGCTGACATGCTCAAGAAAAAGCTGCCTCTTCAGTTAATCGAAGAAATTAGCAAACTCTCTGAGGATACTATTCGCAGCTTGGCTAAAAGTCTCGGTGTCGCCGTTATGTAAAAAAATTTCTTGACTTGTATGCAATAATTATTTCACAAGACTTTATAAAACAATGAGCGAAAGGAACTATTTATCATGACCGTAACGCAAGATAATTTGTCGTCATTTATGGCCGCTTTTCCTAACCCTGTCATAATCATGATAGCTGTTTATAATAGCGTAGATCACGATTTTTACGTAATGAACATCGCTGAAGGTGCCGTATTCACTGCGAAAAGAGTCATATTTAATCTACCATCGGACAGCAGTCTTTTAAAGAATATACGTTCTCAGAGATTCTTTTCGTTTGCCATTGCAGATGAGATTCATATTAGAGATTATGATCTATTCGCCCGCAGCTTCGAGACTTTGAGTAATTTTGCTTCTGACTCTAATTCTAATGACAATGAAAATATTATTCGCAAGTTCATGAAAAGTTACTATTCTGGTGTATGTTATGATAATTATGCTCCATGGCTGAAATCATTCCCTTTAAGTGTAATATGCAGATTTGAGTCAGCAAGCCGTCTCTTAGGAGAAGTCAGAGTCACAGGTAAAGTAGATGAAGTTCTCATCAACGACAAAATTTTAAACGACAATGGTATCTTTGACCTGACAAAATTTAATTCCGCAATGTCTGATATTTTGGTGCCTGTAGAATCACAAATGCCGATTTCTGGCAGTATTATTTACAGGGGCTGTGGTGAAAACAAGATCGCAGTTATTAAAGTCATCCGCGAAATTTTAAAACTTGGCCTTATAGAGGCAAAAAAATTTACCGATACCCCTCCGCAAATTATTAAGTCTGAATCTAAAGAAACATTGTTATACATTGCACATAAATTAAAGGAAGCGGGCGCAGTCGTAGAATTAATATGATTTAGTGATAAAATGCAACTGTAATATAAATTTTTTATTATTAAGATTATTAAGATTAAGAAAGGAAGCATTTATCATCATGAAAAAAGATTTAGGCTCACTCCCAGCTGTGTTTCCTATGCCGGTTCTAATGGTCGCTACGTACGGAGAAGACGGCAAAGTTGACGTTATGAACGTAGCATGGGGCAATATCTGCGGAATGGATAAGATAGCCCTTAACTTAGGCTCTGACAGAAAGACTCTCGCAAATATTAGAGAACGCAAAGCATTCACCGTAGCACTTGCAGACGAAGCTCACATCAAAGAAGCTGACTTCTTCGGAATCGCTTCAGGCAACAAAATGCCCGACAAGTTCGAGCGTTCAGGATTACACGCCGTGAAAAGTGCAAATGTTGACGCTCCTGTTATCGAAGAGTTTTTATTAACTATGGAATGCAGACTCGAAGAAGTACGCGACTCTTTCGGCGAAGTCAAAGTAACCGGCACTATAGTTAATGTCTTGGCCGATGAAAAAGTTTTGGACGCTAAAGGCAAAGTAGACCCATCGAAATTAAATGCTGTCATGTTCGACCAGTTCAATAACGGTTATTACTCAGTCGGTGAGAAATTTGCCCAGGCTTGGAACGCAGGCGCAGAACTCATGAAAAAATAGTACTGCATGATTAAAGACTTTATTCAACGCTGGAAAAATAAAGGCGACGAGAAAAGCGACACTCAAAAATTCTGGCTCGAATTAATCCGGGACGTTCTGGGAATGAATGCCCCGGAAAATTTTATCGAATTCGAGAAAAGAGTCTCTCTCGAACACGTCAGCTATATCGATGCTTATATCCCGTCAACAGGAATCATAATAGAACAGAAGAGCACAGGTATCAGCCTCGACTACGAAGCAAAGCAGTCTGACGGCAGCACCCTCAGCCCATTTCAGCAGGCAAAGAGATACTATGACAGCCTGCCCTATAACCAGAAAGGACGCTACATAATAACATGCAACTTCAGAGAGTTCAGAATTTACGACATGAACGACGGAGGACTCTACCCTAAAGCAAAGATAATAAAGCTCTCTGACTTATCACGAAGCAGAAAAGCTCTCGACTTCTTAATTAATCCTGATAAAGAATACTCGCAGGAAGAAGCACTCTCGATTAAAGCCGGAGAACTCACAGATAAATTATTTCAATCCCTCGAAGCACGTTATATCGATTCAAAAAATGAGGACTCCCGCAAAAGCCTTCACGTTCTATGCGTCAGGTTAGTGTTCTTACTATATGCAGATAAATCAGGAGTGTTCGCAAAAAATCAATTCCGGGATTATCTATCAGCAAGAAAAATTGACTCACGCACAGCATTAATTAATCTCTTTGAAGTCTTAAGCCTCAAGCCCGAACAGCGCAGCCCCTACTTAATCGATGACTTGAAAAAATTCCCTTTCGTGAACGGCGGACTCTTTGACAATAAAAATATAAATATCGAGATACCGCTAACAGACGGCGAACCGGTAAGCACCATCATTGAAATATCTAAATTCGACTGGAGCCAGATTAATCCGGCAATATTCGGCGCTATTTTCGAGTCAATATTTGCCAAACACGAGACTAAATCACGCGACTCTGAAGGTATGCACTACACTTCGACTAAAAATATTCACAAGTTAATAGATCCGTTATTCATGGACGATATTAACGCAAGACTTAATGCTTATCTCGACTCTAACGACCTGCAAAAACTCTCACAGCTTCAAAACGAGTTAGCCTCACTGAAATTCTTAGACCCTGCGTGCGGTTCTGGTAATTTTCTCACCGAAACTTTTATATCGCTCCGGCTCGCTGAGAATAAAATTATTAAAGCTCTGGGCAGTAACGCAGAAATTAAAGTCTCTATCAATCAATTTTACGGCATAGAGATTAACGACTTCGCTGTCAACGTCGCAAAAACTGCTCTCTGGATCGCAAATATTCAAATGCTCGCTAAGACCCTTGAGGAGACGGGAATAAATAAACCTTCACTACCCCTAAGCACGTTCGATAATATTCACAGGGCAGACGCATTGACTCTCGACTGGAACGAAATAATAACTCCCTCCGAAAAGTTATTTATAATCGGCAATCCTCCTTTCGCAGGCTATACGAGTCAGAAACCCGAACAGAAAGAAGCAATCAAGAAAGTATGCGGCGAGTCAGCTAGTGCAGGCAAGATTGATTACGTCTGCGGATGGTATTACAAAGCTGTTGACTATATCAAGACTTCAGGAGCACGGGCTGCGTTCGTGTCTACAAATTCAATTATTCAGGGCGATCAAGTCTATTCAGTCTGGGAGAGTCTGCGCAGGGTTCCGGGATTTCACATAGATTTTGCTTACCAGTCTTTCAAATGGGACAACGAGATAAAAGATAAAGTCAAAGCTCATGTCTATGTCGTTATTATAGGCTTCAGCAGGAGTCAGAACTCAGGACTCAAGAAGCTGTTCACGCCTAAAGCAGAGGACGATTCAAAATATGACGTAAAGGAAGCCGGGAACATAAATTTTTACCTGACAGAAGGACCTGATGAGGACATTGCAAAGAGTTTTGACGAAGCACTAGACCCGCAGGCACTGAGAATGACTCTAGGAAGTATCCCGGTAGATGACGGAAATTTATTAATGACTCATGACGAAATGCAGGAGCTAATAACAGCTAATCCCGTTGCTAAAAAATTTATTCGTCCATTCATGAACGGCGGAGACTTCATTAACCGCAAGCCCCGTTACTGTCTATGGCTCGTTGACTCAAATCCTGACGATATAGCAAAGTGTCCGAGAGTCAATCAAAGAGTCAAGAATGTTGAAGCCTTCAGACTCAAGAGTAATAAAGCAGCTACAAGAAAGAAAGCAGAGACTCCGGCCCTGTTCAGTGAGATTCGATACAGTGATACGAATTATATTGCAGTTCCTATAGTGTCATCGGAGAAGCGCAAATATATTCCCATTGACTGGCTGCCCTATGAAATTATTCCCGGCGGTCATCTCTACATGATAAAAGACGCAGGGTTATATCACTTCGGGATACTGACTTCACGCGTTCATATGGCTTGGATGAGGAGAACAGCAGGACGACTCGAGATGAGATACAGCTACTCTAACACGATCGTATACAACACGTTTGCATGGCCGAATGCTTCACAGAGTCAGAGAGCGAAAATAGAGTCAACGGCACAGGCAGTACTTGACGCACGGGCAAAATTTCCTGATACATCGTTTGCAAATCTCTATAATCATCTGATTCCCCCTGAGTTGAGGCGCGCCCATGAACTGAATGATAATGCAGTGTGCGAGGCGTACGGATGGGACAAGAATATTTCAGAAGACGAGATAATAACGAGGCTGTTTGTGATGTATCATGAATTAGTGAAAAATTTCAGTGAAAGGAGGTAACAGGCATGGAAGAAGTATTAACGCGTCATGATAACTTGACTATGGACGAATGGATTCGTTCTGAGCAGGAAAGAACCGGTCTGCCGTATGAGACTCTCGAAGCGATTTACGAGACTGAGCACGGACTGTACGAAAGAATGACGATCGATGAATTTTTTGCTGAACTCGATGAAATGTTAGAGGAGGATTAGTGCTTTGCGTGAAATTGGTCAAGACAGCCAATTCAAGCGTGATTTGAAACGTGAGATGAAGGGCAGGTATCGTTTCATGTTAGAGAAAGACGGCGAGCTGCGAAATGTTGTCATGACTCTTCGTAACGATGTACCTCTTGAGTTCATTTATCAGGATCACCCGTTAAAAGGCAGGTGGAAGGGTTCTCGTGAATGTCATCTTGCTCCGGATCTCCTGCTTGTGTATAGAAAAATAGGTGATGACTTGCTGATACTCGAACGTCTTGGGAGTCATGCTGATATTTTCGGAATGTAAGGACACTAAGAGTCCCCCGGCGAACTCACTTAAAGGGGGATTTTATTATTTGCTGTCCACATGTTATTAAATCTCTTTTGTTCTTTATTCTCGTTGAGCGATCTGTAAGCCTCTCCAATGAGGCCTGCAATAGTTTCTGTCCTGC
This sequence comes from Synergistaceae bacterium, assembly GCA_017439345.1. Lineage (GTDB taxonomy): Bacteria > Synergistota > Synergistia > Synergistales > Aminobacteriaceae > JAFUXM01. The sequence goes on along the minus strand of JAFSJJ010000045.1, from coordinate 46,170 downwards.
TGTACTGTTCATATTTTGCGAAGCCTATATTGACTCTCAGGGCGTATTTAAGTCCTGCCTTAGTCGCCGCGTTCCTGATGTAATTTCGTATATGTTCAGTGAATAATTCTAGTTCTTCATCGTTGTCAATATCAGCGAATATAATAAACTCATCGCCGTAATATCTTGCAGCATAGCATGAATGTTCTTCTTTGCGGAATTTCTTTAGAGCCTCAGCAGCTATGATTAATGCCCTGTCGCCTTCAGAGTGTCCGTGATGAGAGTTCACCGAGCTTAAATCGTCAATGTCAACTGCGAAGACGTAAAGTTTTTCTGAATTACCTTTTGCTAATCGTTCGGATAAATTGCGGGTCAGTCCGTTCCTGTTAGGGATCTTTGTTAATGGATCGACTGAGACGAGGCTGTCAGCATAATTGATGTAAACAAGAACGTCTGCGATTATTATAGTGTAGCTCATGATTGAAAGCCGCCAGTTCAGGAGCTGGAGTCCTCCGCCTATGATAAAGAACACAGGGTATACGGTCATGATAGAAAAATTTTCGCGTTCGTATTTATTTGCGTTGCGCTGAGCCGTGATCGAAAGCATTATAGCTGCAGAAGGGTACGCTAAGTCTGTCATAAATATTAACGGCAGGAACACTCCGGATTTAATAACGCCTTGAGACATATCGATATATAAATTATTAATCGGCGAGATTATAAGCATTACAGCATTCAAGATAACAGGTAAAAGGGTCATGAATCTGATTTTAGCTGATGTCATGAACTCTGACTTGTGAGATACAGCCGAGTAAATAAAAATTGTCCAGCTCATGAAACATGCGATAATCGCTTCAAGTGATGCAGTAATATATTTCAGCATTAAAGTATTCGGAATTATATTAATATCAACTAGGACTCTTAGAATCATCGAGAGACAATAAAGCATTTGTGTGAATAATAATCTGCTCCAGATGACTCTTGCTTCTGTCTGGTCTGAAGAGTTTTGCTGACGGTTGAATAACACGGCAAGAATTATAATGCATACGATATGAGCTTTTATGTTGAACAGCGCGTAACCTGTTGAGGCTAGAGCCTGCGAAGTATCTTGAAAAATTTTTGACAGAGCAGCGTCAAACGACATAAATATATAACCTTCTCTTCTTAAAAAATATAGTGCGGTGTTAGTGAATTATATTATCAAGTAAATGTTTTGCCCCGTCAATGAGTCTTATTAGTGCGTGCTAAGCTGTTTTCAGGTTGAATGCAAATAAATTTTATGTATAATTTAGTTTTGTTCAGACTGTATTTATAAGATTCATTAATTAACTAGACGGGAGGTGAGCACTACAAATGGCGGACAACCCTACAATAGCTGAGATTAAAGCAGCAGAGACTCAGGCAGCCAACGCTGTACAGAAAGCAAAAGAAGATGCGGCCAAGAAGCTCAACAGGGCAGGAGCAGACGCAGAGAATTCCCTCAAAGAGGCGAGACAGAACGCAGCACGTCAATTCAGGGACAAGATTCGCAGGGCAGAAGAGGCAGCAGAAACCAAAGCACAGGCTACCCTGTCAAAACGAGAAGCAGACGCAAAAACCTTTTACGCAAAACATAAGGACAAAATCCCTGCAGCTGCTTCATTCATAACGGAAGAGGTGATGAAAAAATATGGGAGTAGCCAGGCTTAAGAAAGCAGAGCTTTACTATCACAAATCCGTTCATGGACAAATAGCGGCAGTTCTACAGGAGAGCGGCTCATGTCAGATAATAAGCACCGAAGAAAATGAATCTGTGCATAAACTTTCTGATATTGAAGCTATGATTTCCCGTAACGATGACAAGTTATCTGATGTTCGTTATTTAACAAGGACTCTTACGCCACTTTATGTTGACCCGGTCCCGGCTCTTGACAGAATGTTAGGCGAACGTCCCGAAGTTACTATGAATGAACTTGAGGAGCTTGCATCAAAGACGGATTTGAAGGCAGTTTGCGATTCAACCCGCGCAGTCGAACACGAAATGGGAGAAGTGAGAACAAAACTTTCTGAAGCAAGAACTAATGTTGCAATACTCGCTGATTTAAAGTTTTTCCCCTATCCTCTTTCGATTTTTACGGAAGGAACCCGGACTCTTACGGCTTTAGCAGGTACTCTTAAGGCAGAGAACGTTGCAGGGTTCAAGGCAGCACTGGGCGACTTATCTAAATACGTTGCTGATACTGAATTAGTAGTAGCACCTTTTGACGAGAAAGATAAGGCTCAGAGCGTTTATGCTGCAATTATTTATTCGCGCAGTATCGAGTCTGAAATACGTGAAGTTTGTGCAAAACATGGAATGTCATTCGTTGATGTGCCCGCCTCATTCACAGGGACTCCGGACGAAGAACAGGAAAAGTACGCAGCTTCTATTACAGAACTTGAGAAGAAAGAGTCAGAACTTACTGCGAAACTCTCAGAAATAGCACAGGCTAATATTCCGGCAGTTCAGAAGTTATCTGATTATTATAACAGCCTGTCATCACGTTATAACGAAATGGCGCGCAGTGAAGAGACTGAATGCACTATGCTGACTAAATTTTGGGTTCCTGTTGACAAAGCAGAGAGCTTGAAACAGAAAGTAGAGTCAATCAGCCCCGATGTTGCGTTATTCATGAGTGATCCTGCTCCTGAAGACGAACCGCCTACGTTATTAAAGAATGGCAGTGTAACAAGACCTTTTAATATTCTCACTGAGTTATATTCCTCACCGACTTACAGAGGCATTGACCCGACTCCGTTACTTGCTCCGTTTTTCTGGGTATTCTTCGGAATGTGCTTAGGCGATGCAGGTTACGCAATTGTAGTATTCGGGACTATTCTTTATGTCTTCAAGAAATATAAGAAAATGTCTCTTGGCGTGAAAGATTTTATCAAGTTATTCTTGTTCTGTTCGATTTCGACTTTCATTTACGGCGTAATATCGGGCAGCTTCTTCGGTAACTTTATAGATTCATTCGTGCCTTCGTTGGTGCCGCTTAAGAATTCGTTAATGCTCGTTGACCCTATGACAAATCCAATGCAGGTATTAGGCATTTCGTTATTAATCGGAGTCGTTCACTTGATGTTCGGATTGTTAATCGCAGCTTATGACAAATTAAGAACAGGACAATTTATTGACGCTATAGGCAATGACATATCATGGTTCTTGTTCATAGTAGGCTTGTGCTTGTTAGGAGTCGGCATAGGAGGAATGCTTCCGGCTAAGTGCGTTCAAGTCGGGCAGTATATGGCAATAGCAGGAGCAGTGATAATCTTCATCTATGCAGGACGCGGCAAGGGCTGGAACATACCTGGGCGAATCATTTCAGGACTCTTAGCTCTTTACGGTTCAACGTCATATCTTGGCGATATTTTGAGCTACAGCAGACTTCTTGCATTAGGTTTCGGCTCGGCAGTTATCGGCATGGTTATTAACTTACTCGGAGGATTAGCGGCAGATATTCCGTACGTAGGCTGGCTCGTTGCAGTGGTCGTAATCATCGGCGGACATATCTTCAGCATATTAATTAACATACTGGGCAGCTTTGTTCACCCGTTAAGGCTTCAGTATGTAGAATTTTTCGGAAAGTTTTACTCGGGCGGAGGAGAACCCTTCACACCGTTAACGCTCTCACAAGAATATGTAAACGTAAGGGCGTAAAAAAATTTAATTTACTCGAAAGGAACGTGTTTATAATTATGGAATTTCTTGGACTTTCACTCGCACTGTTCGGGGCAGCGTTGGCAGCAGCTCTGGCCGGCATAGGTTCAGCAATCGGAATCGGCATCGCAGGCGGTGCAGCAGCAGGTGTCATGACTGAAGATCCCAACAAGTTCGGTTCATGCTTAATCCTTCAGGCATTACCCGGAACTCAGGGCATTTACGGATTGTTAATCGCATTCTTTGTATTGAACAAGCTGGGACTTCTCGGCGGTGCAGGTGCAGTGGCTCTTAACTGGAATCAGGGCTTGCAGATTTTAGCTTCATGTCTTCCCATAGCAGTAGTCGGCTGGTATTCAGCAATTTGGCAGGGCAGGACTTCAGCAGCTTCCATTCAGATGATCGGCAAGAAGCCTGAGGCAATGGGCAAAGCAATAATTCTCCCGGCAATGGTTGAGACCTACGCAGTTCTTGCACTTCTTACGAGTATATTAATGCTCATGGGAGTTCAGGTAGGCTAGTCGGGGCAGGTGTTGTAGAAATGGCACTTGCAGACATCAAAGCAAAGATTAAAGCAGATTCGCAGGCACAGATAAAAGCACTCGAAGCAGAGAATGACGCAAAAGTTCTCGAGATAAGCCGCAAAGTCAACGCAGAGATTAAAGCCGTTCAGGATTCTTATGCAGCAAGACTCGCTAAGGAAGAGCCGGAAGTTTTAAGACGGCGTGAGATAGTCGCAGAACTTGACGCTAAGAGAATCGATCTCGGAGTCCGCCAGCAGTTAGTCGGTGAAGCCTTTGAAGCATCATTAAAGCAGATGGTAGAAATGGCTCCTGATAAATACGTGAAATTTGCAGACAGACTCATGAAAGAAGCAGTCAGAACCGGTCATGAAGTCGTCTTTGTAGGCACTAACGAGAAGCATTTAGATCAAAGATGGCTTGACGGCTACAACGCGTCTCACAATACGAGTCTCACGTTATCCCCTGAAAAATTAGCTATAAGAGGCGGATTCATTCTCAGGGACGACAAAATCGACACAAACTGTTCATGGGAAATGCTGATAGCTGATGCCCGTGCAGATATAGAAACAGAAGTCGTGAAGCGGTTATTCGCGTAAGGAGGTGCTGTCGTGAGTTACGTATACACCGTGGCAAGGTTGCGGGGTATGGAAAATCACATATTGGACTCGGCATTCTTTTCGCGCCTTATTGACAGTGCAGGCATTGACGAAGCATTAAAGGCTCTGGGCGAGACAAGTTATTCACAGTGGATTTCAGGAGCTGCAAATTTTGACAAGGCAATTGACTCAGAGATATTAGCTACGTGTGAAGAGTTAGCGCGCTTTGTACCTGATAAAGAGTTAATCGACATTTTCAGGCTACCGTATGATTTTCATAATGTAAAAGTCTTGCTGAAAGGCTTATTCAAAGTCAGGGGCGGAGAGTCAGAAGGCAGACGCTATGATTTGCTCTCTAAGCTGGGAACTATTGACGTTGACGAGCTTACTAACGCAATCGAGACCGAAGAGTATGGCTTCTTACCCTATGGACTTACGGATTTAATTCCCCAGTGCTGGCAGTTATGGGATCAGACTAAGAACGCTCAGGCCGTTGAGTTATTGATAGATCATCAGATGTTCAAGGCAATGTTAAATCTTGCTGAAGGACTCAAGATGGCAGACGTAATTCAATGGGTGAAATTCAAGATTGATGCTGAAAACTTACGCAGCGCAATAAGGCTTGCACGAATGAAATATGACTCGGCGAAGGCACTTGCATTTTTCCATGAGGGCGGAACTATCAGACCTGACGACATGGCAAAATTATTAAACGAGCCGCAGGAGACCTGGAGCAGAATTCTTTCATATACTGATATAGGCAAAGTGTTAGGCTCACTTCAGGAGTCAGGCGATATGAAAATTGCGTTGTCTGACGTATCAAAGTCGCTTGATGACTACTTGATTCAGGTTCTGGAGAACGCAAAATATTCTATGGACGCTCCGGCTAATGTCTTGTTATTCTTGCTGACTAAAGAAGCTGAAGCCCGGAATATGAGAGTCGCCCTTGTGTGTGTTGCAGGAGGACTTGATAAGGAATTCGGAAGGAGGCTGTTAACTAATGGCAGATAATAAGCCGATGGCAGCAGTAGGTTATTACGAGATGGCTTTACCCTTCCAGGCCGTAGGAGTCAGAAGCGTTATATTGACACCTGAGACGCGCAATACTTTTGAAGAGACCCTTGAACAGCTTGCACGCGAAGATTATGCAGTTGTATTCATTCAGGAAGATTTATTTGTCGAGTTCACTCGCAAAGTAGAAGAAATTAATGATAAATATTCAACGAGTGTCTTGCCGGTTCCCGGACCTTCAGGAGCTACAGGGGCAGGGCTTGCTTCGATTAGGGGCAGCGTAGAGAAGGCAGTCGGTATGGATATTTTTGCGGAAAGATAATAATAATAATTAATGGAGGCAGGAGATAAAGAAAATGCCTGACAAAAAAGAAATCAAAGGAGTAATAGAGCGAATCTCCGGCTCTCTTGTAGTCGCTGGCGGTATGGAAGGCGCAAGTATGCAGGACGTTGTGCATATAGGCGAACTCGGATTAGTCGGCGAAATACTTGAGGTCAACGGCGATAAGGCTTCTATTCAGGTCTACGAGGAGACATCAGGATTAATGCCCGGTGAACCTGTCGTATCAACCGGAGAACCCTTAAGCGTCGAACTTGGGCCGGGGATCATAGAGCAGTTTTATGACGGAATTCAGAGACCGCTTGAGTTAATCGAGAAAGCAGCAAAGTCGCATTATATTTCTCGTGGAATCAGCGTCCCCGCACTTGACAGAAATAAAAAATGGAACTTCGAGCCTAAAGTCAAACCCGGCGATGATGTCATTGCAGGCGATATATTAGGCGTTGTTCAAGAGACCGTTGTTGTAGAGCATAGAATAATGGTTCCCTACGGAATCAAAGGCAAAGTTGCAAAGATCGAGAAGGGCGAACACACCATCGAAGACGTTATTGCAGTAATCGATGACAACGGAACTAAGCACGAAGTCAAAATGTTACAGCGCTGGCCGGTCAGAAAGCCAAGACCAGTCAAGACAAGACTCGCTCCCAATGTCCCAATGACTACAGGACAGAGAGTCGTTGATGCGTTCTTCCCTGTTGCATTAGGCGGAACAGCTTGCGTCCCCGGACCTTTCGGATCAGGTAAGACAGTCATTCAGCACCAGTTCGCGAAGTGGGCTCAGGCTCAAATAGTCGTTTATGTCGGATGCGGTGAACGAGGCAACGAAATGACGGACGTTCTGCTTGAGTTCCCCGAACTTGACGACCCCCAGACAGGACAGCCCTTAATGAAGCGTACAACTCTTATTGCTAACACTTCAAACATGCCCGTTGCAGCAAGAGAAGCAAGTGTCTACACAGCTATAACGTTAGCAGAATATTATCGCGATATGGGCTATTCAGTTGCACTTATGGCAGACTCAACGAGTCGATGGGCAGAAGCTCTCCGTGAGATGTCAGGACGACTTGAGGAAATGCCCGGCGAAGAAGGTTACCCGGCTTATCTCGGAACACGTTTAGCATCGTTCTATGAGAGAGCAGGACGCTGTATCGTAAACGGCAAGGACGGCAGAGAAGGCTCAATTACCGTTATAGGCGCAGTATCACCTCCCGGCGGCGACTTGTCAGAACCCGTTACTCAGAATACGCTCAGAGTCACAAAAGTTTTCTGGGGACTTGATGCAAATCTCGCTTACCAGAGACACTTCCCGGCTATTAACTGGCTCAACAGCTACTCACTTTACACAGAGAGGCTTGATCCGTACTGGGACGAAAAATTTGATGACCAGTGGAGCGGACTCAGAGTCGAAGCTATGAGTCTTCTTGAGCAGGAAGCACAGTTAAACGAAGTCGTAAGGTTAGTCGGAATTGATGCCCTTTCACGTGATGAGCGTATGGTAATGGAGACGGCTAAATCTTTGCGTGAAGACTTTTTACACCAGAACGCTTTCCATGAGATAGATACTTATGCTTCAATGGATAAGCAGTTCAAGATGTTGAAGACTATTGTTAATTTCCACCATGCCGGACTCGATGCACTTCACAAGGGAGCACCTATGAATAAATTATTTAACCTGCCTGTACGTGAGCAGATTGCAAGAATGCGTTATCTTGAAGAGAAAGATATTGCCCAGATTGACAAGCTCGATGACACTATCAAAGAACAGGTTAACGGAATAATCCCCGTCGGAGGTGACAATAATGCTGCCTAGAGAATACAGGACAATATCAAGCATTTCCGGCCCCCTTATGATGGTCGAGAAGACTACGGACGTACGATATGACGAACTTGTTGAAATCACGTTATCAAACGGCGAGAAGAGACGAGGCAGAGTCCTTGAAATCGAATCAGACCGCGCACTTGTTCAGGTCTTTGAAGGCACATCAGGAATCGAGAACGAAGACACCAAAGTAAGATTCGTAGGCAAAGTCTTAACCCTTCCTGTTGCTAAGGACATGTTAGGAAGAGTCTTTAACGGACGCGGTGAACCCATTGACGGAGGCGCACCCTTAATCGCAGAGCAGAATCTTGACATTAACGGAATGCCAATGAACCCGTTCTCCCGTGATTATCCTTCTGAATTTATACAGACAGGAATTTCAACGATTGACGGACTTAACCCGATGGTCAGAGGTCAGAAGCTCCCGATATTCTCAGCTTCAGGTCTTCCCCATAACAGAATGGCAGCTCAGATAGCTCGTCAAGCAACAGTTATCAGCGGTCATGAAGATTTCGCAGTCGTATTCGCGGCAATGGGTATCACTTTCGAGGAAGCATCTTTCTTCATGGAGGACTTCAGACGCACAGGAGCATTACAGCGCACGGTTCTTTATATCAACCTGGCCGATGACCCTGCAATCGAGAGAATTTCTACACCCAGAATCGCACTTACTGCAGCGGAGTACTTAGCCTTTGAATGCAACATGCACGTTGTTGTTATATTGACTGACTTAACGAACTACTGCGAGGCACTTCGCGAAATTTCAGCAGCACGTAAAGAAGTCCCCGGCAGAAGAGGCTATCCCGGTTATTTATATACGGACCTTGCTACTATGTACGAGAGAGCAGGAAGACTCAAGGGTAAATCAGGCTCAATAACTCAGATCCCGATTTTGACAATGCCTGAAGACGACAAGACTCACCCGATTCCTGACTTGACGGGATATATAACAGAAGGACAGATTATCTTAAGCAGGAGTCTTCACAGACAGGGAATTTATCCGCCGGTTGATGTCATGCCCTCGCTTTCGAGACTTAAGGATAAGGGTATCGGACGCGACAAGACCCGTGAAGATCATGCGGACTTGATGAACCAGCTTTTTGCAGCATACGCACGAGGCAAGGAAGCTAAAGAACTCGCAGTCATTCTCGGTGAAGGCGCACTTTCTGACGAGGACAAGGCATTTGCGAAATTCTCTACAGTCTTTGAAGATAAATATATCCGTCAGGGCGAGTACGAGAACAGGACTATTAAAGAAACTCTTGAACTAGGCTGGGAATTATTAACGATGATTCCTGTTAAAGAACTCAAGAGAATCAGAGATGCCTATATCGAGAAGTATTTAAATCCGTTACTGGCTGAGAAAAAGGCAAAAGCTGAATAAGGAGGGACTTTGACAGATGGCACGCATCAACGTCAACCCTAACCGAATGGAATTATCGAGGCTCAAGAAGAGGCTTGCTGTTGCTAAGAGAGGTCATAAACTTTTGAAGGATAAGCAGGACGCATTAATAAAAGCATTCCTTGAGAAGGCACGTGCAGGCAAAGAACTCCGCGAGTCAGTTGAGAAAGAATTAGCCGAGTGTTACGGGACATTTGTACTTTCGAGGGCTCAGACTACTCCGGAAATTCTGGAGCAGGCGTTAATATTCCCCGGTGCAAAGTCGACTCTCTCAGTCAGCTGGCATAACATAATGAGCGTCATGGTTCCTGAGTATGACGTTAAGCAGGAAGGCAACCCGGTTAATTACGGCTTCGTGAATGTACCGTTATTGCTTGATGCTGCTCTTGAACAGTTCAGCAAGATTATTTTGCGATTGCTCAAATTAGCTGCTGAAGAGAAGGCAATACGATTAATGGCCGGTGAAATTGAGAGAACAAGACGCAGAGTCAACGCTCTTGAATACGTAATGATTCCGAACTTGGCCGAGACAATAAGATATATAAGCATGAAACTTGACGAGCAGGAAAGATCTACATTGAGCCGCTTAATGAAGATCAAGGAGATAGTTTCAGCGTAAGTGTTATAATTATTTTCCCCTTGTGTCAAAGCAGGGGGAATTTTTTATTATTTTAATCAGGGCTTTTTCATGAAGCAAAAACATTTTTCTACTTCTATTATTATGCTCGTCTCGTTAGTTCTTTTTTCAGTAATAGCTTCCGGCGGGTGCAATAATTCACATTCAAATTATTTTTCAGAAGCTCCAGACTCTGATAACGTAAACGCAATTTTCTCCGGTACATGGTCATTTACGAGCGGAACTGCACAAATTACTATGAACGGGGAGACAGACAACCTCACCATTAATGACTTCGATTTTCATTTTTCAAGCTGCGACCTCGAAGACACGGAAGGTACCGCAACTCTATCTACGTTCACAATTATGAAGGGTTCTATGAAGGGTACGAACTACATATCAGCATTCTTAGACAACGAAAATATAATCACTGAACGTAACGGCGATTCATGGTCATTCACAATAGAGGGCATTAAAACGTTAAACATGGAGCTTGTATCAGAGACGGAAGCCGTAATTTCAGGAGTTATGTACCTGAATGATTATGTTATAGCTACTAACGGCGATCCTATACCCTGTAACGTAAATATAACTATGAAGAAAGATACTGCTTCAACGCCTGCACTTGATGTTGAGAGCGTGCTTACCGGACTTTGGCAGACAGTCGACTCAAACGGCAATTACTCAGAGAGCGGGGGGAACTATAGCGTACTGGGGAGGAGCTGCTTCGTTTGAGGAGATTTTCTCGTCAATAATTTTTGATAGTATAGACATTGAGGGGAGAACTGCCAATACTGTTATGTATGCCATGTTCAAGAGTTTAGATGACAAAAGAACATTAACTTTTCAGACCAATCCAACTGAATCAAAAATCTCTCACATGTTCGCAAATATTTATACATTTGAATCGAAATTTATCGCAGAGAATCATCAAAGAGAATTTTACGCGATGAAGATTAATGACGAGAATACAGCTTCACTAATAATGCATGAAATAATAGATGAGAGTCCTAATGCCGGCGATGATGAATTTCCATTTGAAGGACACGTAGTCATGTCACTGCATAAGAAGCCAGATAATATGACCGTAAATCTTTCTGATGACATGGCCGGGTCTGTGTGGAGTGCTCAGGACGGCAATGCGTCTTTCGTATATGCTGACTCCAGCATTGATGTTTATGATGATGAAATTGAAGTTAATACATTGAAGCTCACGATTAACAGCGTTGATATTTCTGATAACTCTTTGAATGCAGTACTTGAAGGGACTTTGCAGAATACTGAGGGTGTAGCTGATATAAAGACACCTTTGAAGCTCACGTGGTCAGGTTATTACAACATGTGGTACGGCGAGACTGATTCCAAAGGCGAGACTGATCCCCAATACTTCTCACTATCGCTCTTAACGAAAGATACTGCTGTATTCGTAGCTGATATTTACGACTATGATGATACAAAGTATTATATCATCGAAATAAGCTCTACCCTTAAGAAAGAAAATAAGTAAGCATTAAGTTTGTTGTTAGTCCCTCTGTGTTGAGCAGGGGGAATTATTGTTCGTAGCATATTCTGAGTCATCTTCATATTAATTTATTCCGTTGTAATAGAGCAGACGAATATAAATATTGAGTAATCTCTGTGTGTCAGGTTTTATATATTTTGTGTTGAGAATGTCAATATTTTTAAGATTCTGAATCAGTTTTGCGAGATTGCTTCCGGTCTTATGTCAACGACTCCTACTATGCTGTTGTGAATTCGCGCCTGTGAAATCGAACATGTTTTCTCCCAAATTTTTTATATAATGCTGATAAAATCTAAATTGTTATGACTCGTATAATAACATGAAAGGAATTGAATAAATAACTCATGACACAGAGAATTATAATAATGGGAGGCAGCTTTAATCCTCCTACGATTGCCCATTTGCGTTTGATGCAGGCGGCTCTTGACTCGATGAATGCTTCTCAGGGGATATTTGTCCCTACGTCTCATGAATATGTCTTACGTAAAATGAAAAAATTGCACTATCCTCAAGATACTTTGAGCGATAAATTACGGGTTGAAATGCTAGAAACTTTCTGCGAAAGAGATAAACGCCTCAAAGTCGACACATTCAAGATGATTTACACTGAACGCAAATATGATTTCTACATGATTGAAGAGATAAGAAAATCGAATCCTGACAGTGAATTATATTCGATTATAGGCAGCGATAAATTATCAATCATTTCACGATGGCACAGGATAGACGAATTCATCAAGATGTGCAGAATTCTTATAGCCGAACGCGGTGAAGATATTAACGCCCTGAAAAATTCTAATCCGTATCTCATAGAACACTGGGACGCTTTCAGAGTCTTTAATATTCCTGAAGATATAACCGGCATAAGTTCGAGTCTATTTCGAGAGAGATTACGCAATAACGATCCAAGCGCGCAGGATTTAGTAACCAGTGAAGTATGGGAAATCTTGAACACTAACGGCAAAGTTCCAGCTAACAGCATAACTGATTTTCACGGAGATTATGACTTCTTGAGCAATTTCTATGAAGTCAGCGTGCAGTATCAAGGCTTAACTTACGGGAGCTCAGAAGCAGCGTTTCAGGCTCAAAAGTGTATGACTGACAAGGCAAAAGCAGTCTTCACAGAATACAGACCCGGCAAGAGCAAATCAGCAGGCAGAAGGGTAACGCTCAGACCGGACTGGGAAAATGTGAAAGTTAATATCATGCAGGAAATACTGCGAGCGAAATTCACTCAGAATTCAGAACTTGCTGAAAGACTCATTGATACCGGCGATAAAGTTTTAGTCGAGGGCAACAACTGGGGCGATACTTTCTGGGGAGTCGATAACCGTACAGGTCAGGGCGAGAATCATTTAGGTAAAATTTTAATGAAGATACGCAGCGAAATTAGAAAATAATGCTTCTTGCCTTCGAGTCAATAAGAAATATTTTGAGCATGTATAATAATACTCAACAAAATAAACAAGACAGGAGATAAAGATTCATGAAGACAGTAAGATTATATTTATTTGCGGCGTTTATTATGTCAGCAGTTTCAATGTTGATTAGCCCGGCACACGGTGAAGAATTTCAGCGGCTTGAAAAATAATTTCGAGATCGTCTTTAATTTTCCCGAACGTGATGCAAAAGATATTGACCGAGTGAATGAAATACTATCTTATATACCGTTGAGTTATCTTGAAATCAAAGAGAACAATGGAGGATATGACTCATATGTTGGAGTTTCAAAGCAGTATGACAAAAACAGGGTGCTCACTAACATAACGTACAGATTAGGTTTTGACAGTCTGACTCTGTTATGTACAGCTGGGACTCAAGAAGATATGTATTATTATCAGATAGATACAAGGGCGTTCCCTAAAGAAATTCTGAAAAATAGTGAGGACTTTGAAAAAATCTGGCGGCAAGACCATCCTGACAGAGTAGCGCGAGTTTTTACTACGTTGTCATTCGATCAGAGCAACGCATGGGGTTTTGTAATCTTGCATCACAAGAAAGTCGAGAAAGGAAAGTAAAAATATTAGGAGTACAGAAAACTTTGTAAAATTCGGAAGGTATCCTCAAGCTCAAGACGGAAGCGTCCTCCCGATTGAATGGCAGGTATTAGACATTTTTGATGACAGTGCGTTGTTATTATCACGATATATACTCGATGCCAGAGCCTTTAATGACAAAGATGAAGAACGCGGCTTGTATTGGAGTTCGTGCAGTATATGTAAATGGCTGAATAATGACTTTGCGGCCCAAGCATTCAATGACAACGAAAAGAAGCAGTTATATACACCTAATGATATAGTTCTATGCTCAGAAATTTTATGGATTATCACAAAGGAAGATATTTCAAGCAGAGATATCGGCGAACGTGTGTTTTTGTTATCTCACAAGGATATAGCGAAATATTTCCCCGGTGATTCAGAAATAGACTGTCCCGGCGCATCGGCTCAGGCAACAGCATATGCTGAGACGAAAAATTTTTCAGGTTCATGGTGGCTGAGGTCTTCATCTACACGCAATCCTATAGCCTATATCGTAAGTCCTGAAGATAAAATCAGTTATGCATTAATAAAGCCTGAAGTCCTGAACGGTATACGTCCTGCAATATGGATTAAATTATAAGTTGTCAGGAGAAATAAAATCATGATAGAAGCAATTGAAGCATTAGCAGAAAAACAACTTGGCGGCAGAACAGGCAGCTTAATGAAAGTTTTCGTGAGAGATTTTGATGAATTCGGCTTTCGTGAACCTGCATTGACTGAAGAAGCGGTGAAGGCAAAAGAAATTAAAGAGGCTGCAATTAACGCTGTATCAGATGAAAGTCACAAAAATGCATTTTCTCTCGGATTTAAATACGGCAGCGGATGTGAAGGACTATTGAAACAGAGCTGTAAAACTTCATTTCAATGGTACAAGATAGCAGCTGAAAGGGGAATGCCGTTAGCTCAGATTATTACAGCTAGAGCATATATTAAGGGAAGATGCGTCGAGAAAAATATAGATGAAGCTGTAAGACTTTTACGAATGGCAGCAAGCGAAGAAAACGAAATACTTTTTTCCCGGGCAAATGCACTTTTTACACTTGGCCTTGTTCTTTTTGCAAATAATCTCGAGGACAAAGACTCTAGACAAGAGGGGCTCGCATACATGACTAAAGCAGCTGAACTCGGAGATACAGGCGCAATGAAATTTCTATGGAGGACATATCGCGGCAGGATCTTTGATGAGAAGGATTTTATAGATTCAGACAAGGCCGAATACTGGGAGAAAGAATTATTAAAGTTAATAAAATATAGAACAGGAGTGTAATACATTATGATTGAAGTTACGGGGAAATATAACAGAGCAGTTTGTTACTGTGATGAACTTGACGACTCAGCACGACAGCAGATAAAGACTATATGCGACCAGAAGAGTTTTGCAGGTTCAGACATTCGCATAATGCCCGATGTTCATGCAGGAAAATCTTGCGTCATAGGCACGACAATGACAGTTACTGATAAAGCAGTGCCCAATCTCGTAGGCGTTGATATAGGCTGCGGAATGTTCACAGTGAATCTCGGACATGATGATATTGACTTAGCAAAGTTTGACGAAGCTGCCCACTTTCTGCCCTCAGGATTCAACGTATGGGACAAGAGACAGAAACACTTTGACTTAACGCGGCTTAGATGCTATGAAGGTCTTAACTCAGTAGTCAGGATCGAAAAGAGTCTTGGTACATTAGGAAGCGGAAATCATTTTATCGAGATCGACGTTGATGATGACGGCTGCAAGTATCTTGTTATTCACACAGGGAGCAGGGGACTCGGACGGCAGGTCGCAGAGATATATCAGCATATAGCACTAGTTCTTGATAGAGATAAAGAGAAATACTCACGTCAGCGCAAAGAATTAATAGCTTCTTATAAAGAACAGGGCAGAGAGTCAGAGATTCAGGACGCTTTGGACGAACTCAGGCAGGCTCAATTGGAAGCAGAAGAAAATATGACACCTGAAGATTTATGCTGTTTATCAGGTCAATATTTTGAAGATTATCTTTATGATATTAAAATCTGTCAGGAATTTGCGAGATTAAACCGTGAAGTAATTGCTGAAGTCCTGCTCGAACGTACGGGAATATTGACTCACACGATTCATGAATTCGAGTCATTTCACACGATTCATAATTATATCGACACTGACGAAATGATCTTGCGAAAGGGTGCTATAGCTGCTCATTCCGGCGAAAGAGTATTAATCCCGCTGAACATGAGAGACGGCTCGCTTATCTGCGTAGGGAAAGGCAATCCTGAATGGAACTATTCGGCACCTCACGGAGCAGGCAGGATATTATCAAGAAAAGATGCTCAGGACAAATTAACGATCGAAGAATTTATTAAAGCAATGACCGGAATATACACAACATGTATCGACACGGGGACGCTTGATGAATCTCCGATGGCTTACAAGAAGCCTGATGCAATTTTGAATCAAATAAATGCTACAGTTGATATAATTGCACGAATAAAGCCTGTGTATAATTTTAAGGCGAGCAATCTTATAAAGGAGCAGCAAAAATAATCACAATGCTTCAAGAAGACATGAATATTTTAGTCCCTGAGAAACTTAGGGAATTAGAAAACGAACACAATATAATAATTCTCCATGCCGCTGAATCCGGAAGCCGTGCATGGGGATTTTTTTCTCCTGACAGCGATTTTGACGTTAGATTTATCTATATGCACAAAAATTTTCACGAATATTTATATCTCAACAGGACAAGAGACGTTATCGAGCTTCCAGTTAATGACACTTGGGACGTATCCGGCTGGGATATTGATAAGGCACTCAGGCTGCTTTACAAGTCAAACCCTGCGCTCTACGAGTGGCTCAATTCTCCTGTGTGTTATATCAAGACAGAATTTGCAGACAGAATAAAGCCTCTTCTTGATGAATATTTTGTGCCGGAAAGAATGATTTATCACTATTTGAATACGGCACTAAATAATATCAAAAAATTTATGCACGCTGAAAGAGTCATAGCGAAAAAATATTTTTACATGTTAAGGCCTGTCCTTGCGTGTTTCTGGGTCATGGAGTATAAAGCTGTCCCGCCTGTGTTATTCTCTGAACTCTGCGATAAATTGCTGCCAGGTGAATTAAGAAGCCCTCTTGATGATCTGCTTAATATGAAAATCAATATGCCTGAGAGAAACGAAATTAAACACGTCCTTGAAATCGAAAATTTTCTTAATGAAAGCGTTGAAGTGATTCATGATTATCTAGAAAAGCTGCCTGAAGATAAAAATAAAAAACACAGCTGGGACGATCTGAATCAATTCTTTATCTCTGAAATCGAAAAATTTGCCTTCAAGTCAAAGTGAAATACACATAGAATGATAAACTATTTTTATAGTGAAACAGCCAAAATAATTAAAATTTAATTCAGAAGGAGTTTGTTATCATGAACAGCACACAAAAAGACGTTGAAATTATTAGCGGCAACAATGTATTTTTACAGTCCAGTAAGAATAAGGATTATAAATGGCCGTTGTCAAGCAGTAAAAGCGTTAATTTGTTATTTGGCAGTGCCTACACGATAAAGGGCGGCTGGGATGGTATTTCTTGCATATACACAGTAAGAGGGCGCGAATTCGAGGACTTGTCTTTTGCAAGCGGTACTACGCTCCGGGAAATTTATAATTACGATGACAGTCTGGGACACAAATTAAGAGAATATGAAGACGGTAAAAAATTTCTGTTCACTTACGAGGATATACCGACTTTTGACTTTGGCGACCGTGAATGGGACAGCATAAAGAATATAGTCATTTACTTCGATGACGAACACGAAAGTTTTACGCTGATACACTGCAGTCACGGTTATAAAATCCCACAAATTGAAATTTATCTCGATCTCGACCTCAAGAGCGCAGACCCGGAATTTTTTGACCTGTTGAAATTAGTAAAATGAATCACTCTGTATGACTCATTTTAACGTTAATGAAGCAGCAATTTCTGTATCGCGAAGTTGTTTATTGCTGCTTAAGTAATCTATCGCACGGCGGCCTTTCTTATCTTGAACGCTTACATCAGCTCCGGCTTGAAGTAATTCTGAAATTATCTCAGGCTTAGGGGCTGTTAATGCTGCTAACATCAAGACAGTTGCTCCGTCATTTATAGTCTTTGCGTTGACATCTGCTCCGGACTCTATTAATGTTCTAGTGATTTCGGGGATTGTCCGGGCTTTCTTACCTGCTGCAGCGAACATTAGGGCCGTGAAACCGTCATTGTCGGAAGTATTGACATCAGCACCGGATTTTATGAGAGTCCTTACGCTTGATAACGCACCTTCTTTGATTGCAGCTGTCAGAGCCGTAACTCCTTCGTCATCTTTGAGTTCAAGTTTTGCGCCGGATTCAATTAATAATTTTACAGCATCGATATTATCATTTGCAGAAGCTATCATAAGGGGCGTAGTTCCCTTGTCATTGGAACGCATATCGGGATCAAGTCCTGACGTTAAAAGAATCCTCATGATTAATACATTCCCGTTTTGAGCAGCACGCATTAAAGTATTCCAGCCGTTGTTATTAACAGTGTGAATATCTGCACCGGCTTGAACAAGAGCTTCAAAGGCTGAGACTGAGTTATTTCTAATTGCAGTCATGAGAGCAGTATCGCCGTTATCATTGCGTGCTTCGAGTTCTGCATCTGCGCTGATTAGTGTTTTCACTGCAGAGGCTAAATTTTCCTGAGCCATGAACATTAAAAGGGTATTGCCTCCCCTTGTATGAGCATTTATATTTACTCCGGCTTGTATAACGGCTTTGACGCTTTCTAAGTCTCCGGCCTGGCATATTGCTATAAATCTTTCAACCGTCATGTCATCGCCTTTGTACTTCAGGACTTCAGCAGAGCATACTTGTCCGATTGTCAATAAAATTAGAGATACTAAGCAAAATTTTTTCATTTTCATAACGATTAATACACTCCTTTATTTTGATTCAGTGTGAATATTATAAATTAAAGCAGTAGTATCCAAGCGGAAATTTTTTCCCGGTTTTTACAGAGAGCATGAATATTTCAATCTTATTTTGTGATATATAAATTTCTGTTATGCATCCATCGTTCCAATCAGGGGACATCATGAAGCCTTTATTAATCTTTATGTCAGTGTCAGCAAGACTTCCGCAGTTCACGTAAATATTCCTGCGAACATTATCAAGCTCAACGCTTCCCGTCTGAGTGTTAGGCGATATGTGAGTATGACCTGATAGAAAAATAATTTTCCCGTAATTATCTATGACTCCCTGAAGCATTTTGTTTTTGCCTAAATATGGACTGCCCGAATTTCTTGCAGGATTATGATCAAGAAGTGGAGCATGACATAATATTATTTTTCGTGAAGAATCTTTTTGCGAGTTCAATTTATCGTTCAGCCAAGTAATCTGCCTGCCCTCAGGAAATGAAAACTTCCTGCCTGATATGACGCTCTGAAGGGCTGTAATATTTATATCGTCTTCAAGTTCGACAGAGTAAGCAAGACTCTCTTTATCTCGTGTTATGCAAAGTCCTTGACTCGAAGCATGTTCAAGCAAATGTTCCTGAAACTCTGAGTAGTTATCGCAGCCGTTGTTATTATTATCTAATTTTGATTCATGCAGGACATCATGATTGCCTGTTACCGGTAAAAATATTTTGTCAGGTGCTGACTCCCTGATACAGTCTTCAAAGTTTATGAACTGCTCCCGTAAGCCGTCATTAACAGAATCACCGAGCAAAAATATAATACCGCTCCGAGTCATCTGCAATGCTTTCTTGAGCTTAAATCTTGTCTTGCTTGAGGATAAATGAATATCAGTTAAAACCGTGAACTTTTGTGAGTAACTAGAGCTTGAGACGTTAATGAATCTTTCAGGTATTGGAGAAGCAATATATTCACTTGATGAGAAATCCTGTGAAAAGCACCGTGCGTAAACATGAGTTGCTTCTCTAGGTATTGCCCTCGAGCCATGAAAATAAAAATCGCCGTTGCCTGCAGGGTCGATAGGAACATAAGCGAAATCTCCCCAGTCTTTTAGAGTGCCGTTCTCATCTCCCCAGCTCAGTATCGCGAGAATAAAACCTTTAGCTTTGATTATATAGTGTCCGTCTGCACAGCCCGAACGTATTAAATTTATCTGCAAATTCATGAAAGTATTTTACTATATTAATATTTAATATATAAACTTGTGCTAAACTTGTACGAAAAAAATTTTTATTCGGGGGAAATATTTAATTTGAATAACGAGACAAGAAAATTAAACGGTTCCGAGATATTAATTCAGTGCCTCTTAGAACAGGGAGTCGATACTATCTTCGGCTATCCGGGCGGTGCTATACTGAACGTTTACGATAAGTTATACGATCATCAAGACGAAATCAAGCACATTCTGACAGCTCACGAACAGGGGGCATCACATGCTGCGGACGGTTATGCGCGTTCAACCGGTAAAGTAGGAGTCTGCTTTGCAACTTCCGGGCCGGGCTCAACGAACTTAGCAACAGGAGTCGCCACTGCATACATGGACTCATCGCCTGTAGTATTTATCACATGCAACGTCAACAGCGACTTAATAGGCCGAGACTCATTTCAGGAAGTAGACATTACAGGAGTTACTTTGCCCATTACTAAGGCTTCATATATAGTAAGCAACGTTAAGAATCTTGCTGACACAGTCCGCGAGGCTTTTGCTATTGCACGTTCAGGCCGTCCTGGGCCGGTATTGATTGACATTCAGAAAAATGCAACTTCTGCTGAGTGCGATTATACTCCGATTACTCCTGAAGAGTTCATGAAGAGCAAAGGGACTCGAATCGAAAGACTCTTGAAGACTCATCACCCTTCAGTCAGTTATCCTGATATTGATATTAACGCAGTCGAACAACTTGCAGAGATGCTTGATAAATGCGAGAGACCTTTATTAATCTGCGGAGGCGGTGTAGTCCGTTCGGGAGCGTCCGAAGAGTTCAGGGAGTTAGCTCACAGGCTCGATATACCTACTGCAATAACTGTAATGGGAGGCGGAGCTTTCGGAGGCTATGACCCATTAGCAACCGGAATGATAGGAATGCACGGCTCTCAGGCTTCAAATATGGCGTGTGATGCGTGTGATTTGCTCGTAGCTGTAGGGTGCAGGTTCTCGGACAGGGTTACACTTAATCCCGCAGGTTTTGCTATAAATGCTAAGATCGTTCACATTGATATAGACCCTTCAGAAATAGGCAAGAACGTTGTTACGGATCTGCACATAATCGGAGACGCTAAAGAAGTGTTGAAGCTGCTGCTCTCGAAGATTAAGCGCGATAAGACTCACGATGAATGGAAAAAATATGTGTTCTCGTTCAAGCGTGAGACAGAATACGAGGACACTATAGAAGGGACTCTGACTCCCAAACAGGTCTTGGCCGCAGCAGCAGAGATTTTGCCTCAGGATACTATGGTAACGACTGACGTAGGACAGCATCAAATGTGGGCAATTCAGCACTTCAGATTTGATTACCCCGGACAGCTCAACACATCAGGAGGCTTCGGGACTATGGGCTTCGGACTGGGAGCAGCTATAGGCGTTCAAGTCGGAAATCCTGACAAGACAGTATTGCACGTTACAGGCGACGGAAGTTTCAGAATGAACTGCAACGAACTTGCGACAGAACAATATTACAAGCTGCCGATTATTACTCTATTATTCAACAATTCGACTCTTGGAATGGTCAGACAGTGGCAGCACTTAATCTATCACGAGAGATATTCGCAGACTACGTTAGACAGGGGCCCGGACTTCACGAAACTTGCAGAAGCATACGGAGTTCACGGCGTAAGTGTTCACGATGTAGAAGGACTCAGGAAGGCTTTGACTGATGCTGTAAATTCGCGTTCGGACGGCTTAGGCTGGGTTATCGACTGCAAGATAAACATTGACGAGATGGTCAGGCCAATGGTCGGCGGGAACAGCTTTATTACAAACTTCATGCTTTATTAGTCCGGAGGTGAAATAATCATGCAGGCAAAAGAGTCAAACCAGAATTTAAAGCGTTACACTATAGTTACTGCTATGGACAATGAAGCCGGAGTGCTTTCACAGTTAGCTCACCTGTTCTCAAGAAAAGGCTATAACATTGAGACTATTGCAGCGGGCTGGACGGTAGATCAAAACGTTACGCGCTTTACGATTGAGATTTACTCGGACGAGGAGAGAATTCACTTACTTTGCAGCCAGTTGAGGAAACTTGTGCCGATTCATTATGTGAAGATTCTTGACCCTTCAAAATCTATAAGACGCGAGTTAATGATTGTCAGAGTCCATGCAGCAGACAAGGCAGCACGTAATGAGATAATCCAGATAGCAAATATCTTCAGGGGTTCAGTAATAGATATAACACCTGACTCGTTGATGGTCTCAGTAACAGGCGATGATCAGAAGACTTCAGCATGTGAGAGCCTGTTAAAGGAGTTCGGGATAATCGATCTTGCACGAACTGGAATCGTAGCTATCGAACGCGGCGAAATGTAAAAGAGTATAATTTATTGCTGTCGGTGATAAATTTTCGCTGGCAGCTTTTATTTTATTCAGATTCAGGAGGTTACATCATGCGAAAAATATTCTTTGCAGTATTAATCATTGTGTTATTCTCAAATGTTTCTATTTCTATTGCAGCAGACAAACTCACTTTCAGCGGCGAACTCACAGTCAACGGCCAAGAAATCAGCGGCACGGGATCTATCACAATGCCCCGAACGAAAAAATTTGAGACTCAGGACGATGACCCAGAAGTAATGGCAGGATTATTCAAAGATGAAGGCTACGACAAGGCAAGGGCAGCTCTTAGGGTTGAGACTTCAGAGGCTTTCACTGTAGGAGGTTCACGGGTCAACGGTGTCTATGTCATTCAGTCGGGGACATTAAGATTACTCGGCAATCAGGTTCCGGCAGTAAATGGTGATTACTACATAGGAATTAATAATACACCTGAAGAAGAAGAGGAAATCGACGAAGCAGCAATACTGCAATATATAAAAATTTCTGTCGTGAAGTCATCAGGTAATAATAATAATAATGAGAACTCCAACTCAGACAGACAGCGCACCAGACCTGATAGACCTGCCAGAACTAACAGGACTAACAGAACAAGGCGGCGTTACCCTCTTAACGGAGTATGCACAGGAGACAACGTAAGACTCAGGAGCGGCCCTGGAACTGATTCAAGAGTCATAGACCGTGCAGATACTGACGACGAATTAATTATAGTCGGCGAAGAGAGAGATAATAACGGCGATATTTGGTACAGAATCGAGAACCCTTCAGGTGAGGGCAGAAGACTCTGGATTTCGGGGCGTTATGTTGAGATCCTTGACGATTAACCCTATGCGTAAAATAATCTTTGCTGTGTTAGCCTTTGCATTATTCTCGAGTACTGCCCTTGCTGCTGACTCTGACTCTGAGATTACATTCAAAGGCAATATAACTCTCAACGGTAAAAAGATTAACGGTTCTGCAAGAGTCTCTCTGCCTGAAGCAAAAGAATTCACGACTCAGGACGACTCAGGCATTGTCATGGCTATGTTATTCAAACGTGAAGGCTACGACAAAGCTAAACCTGATTTCACGATTAGGACTTCAGAACCTTTCACGGTCAGCGGCTCTAATATAAACGGAGTCTACAGACTTCAAAGGACGGTTAAGAAAGGCTCTCTAAACTCAATCGGAGGAGATAAAGCACCCTATAAAATTCCTGCGCGTCCTGGCGATTATTATATCGGTATAAACGTCACTTTAGATGACGAAGATGAAGAAGAGATTGACGCTGCGATTCTGCAATACATAAAAATTTCAGTTGTTAATGACTCTTTCTCAGATGAAACTGATACGAAATTCCCTGCTCTTGGAATATGCACAGGTTCTAACGTGAGACTCAGAAACGCTCCGGGAACTAACTCAAAAGTTACGGGGCGCGCTGATGAGTCAGACAGGTTAATAATTCTTGGCGCAGAAATTCTTGACGGTGAATTATGGCTGATGATTGATAACCCTTCAGGCAAAGGCAAAGCGTATATAACGGGGCGTTATGTTGAAGTCATAGACAACGAGTCACCGGTTCACAAGGCGTTAATCAATGTGCGAAAAACTTTCGGGACTACTCCGGCCAAGACTCGTATTTTACTGGGCAGACCATTAAGGACCAGCAAGGGAAATGACAACACGTATGACTCAAAATTTATATACAAAGGCTGTGAGGTCGATTACATCAATGACAAGCTCATAAATATAGAAATCACTCAAAGAGGCTGGGACTTCGGAGGAATTCAAATCGGGGACTCTCTGCAAAAAGTTTCTAACGCTCTGGGTAAGCCTTACTCAAGTTACGATAATGAACAAGGCTTGAATTACGAATATGAATTATATCCTGATCATATACACGTAACGTTCAGAAAAAATCTTGTAACGCATATAGAGTGGCGAATGTTCGGCGACCCTGCTGACTACGAGTAAAAAATTTATAACTTGTAAAGCTCTGCAGGGGATCATAATTTTATAAGAATCGTGATCTCCGTGCAGTTAATAATATTAAGCTCCCCAGCTCCTGACGAATTCAGCGGCTCTTATATAATCATCATAAGTATCAATGTCGCAGGCCTTGATCTTGATTCCCCTCATTGGAAGCGAAGGTTCAAGCATATTAAACACGTGTCCGGAACCGTAACGCAATTTGTCTTTTCTGATACATGCTGGACCTGTCCATTCGTAATCGCCTTTTTCAGTTGAGAAAGATAACACGTTGCCCTCACAGTCAACCCGCACGAACATTGCATCTTCAGAAGAAATATCGGAATAAGCTATCCATTCGCCGTCCTGTTCGAGAAGCATTCTCATATCGTCAGGGTGAATCAATAAATCGCCGTCTATCTCGATTGAGTACTCGCTGCCGTGTCTTGCACCGAGATAAAAGCTGGCTCCTGTCTTAGTCGTAAAATACTCGTGATTATAGCAAAATATTGCGTCAGGTCTGTAGCGTCTGACTTCGTTAATGACATCGCCTGCCTGATAGCCTACAACGACTCTTATATCTTTTATTGCCTCTAAACTTTTGAGCTGTCTTGCTATCATCGTAAGGCCTTCGATTTCAACAAGTGCTTTTGTCGTAGCGAGGCCCAATCTTGAACCGATACCTGCACAGCTTATAACAACTGATTTAACTGACGGCATAATGCTTCCTCCGTGTAAATAACATAATCTGTAACACCCAGAATACTATTTGCGGGGTCATGGGTTATCCCGTTCGCTATGGAAATATCAGAGAGTCTCATTGCTTCGAGATCATTGTTGCCGTCTCCGATGTAAATTACTTCGCAGCCCTCGCCTTTATAGCGTCTGACAACATTTTCTTTCTTGAGGATGCTTTCGAGCTTCGAGACTTTATCATTAACCACTTCAGCTTGAGAACAAAATGTTATGCCTGAAGCCTGATTATAAATTCTGCGGAGAAGTTTATTCACCCAGCAGCTTAAATTACCCGTAGCAATTACGCACTTATCAGGATTCATATTTATAAATTCCTGGACTTTAGCATATAATGGCACACTTTCGAGCAGGTTATTTATTTCGCTGACAGGTAATTTTCCCAGAATATGAACACGCTTAATAAAACTTTCAATGAAGGGGACATTGCCTTTAATAGTCTGCTTTGTGAGTTCTGCTATTTCTTCTTGGACTCCGAAATGATCAGCTATCAACGGGAGGGTTTCCTGTGAAGTAACAGTGCCGTCAAGGTCGAATATGAATTTTACGTTCTTCATGATAAATATTATTAACGCTCGAGAATATAATAATACTGTGTTGTCTCTTTCCTGTTATTTAGTTCGGGAGCGTCGAACATGAAGCCTTCGTCAGTTATCCTGAAGCCGTCAGCCAGTAAAGTATCATCAAACAGCTTCATCATTTCGTCCCTCGTCCTGTAAATTGCGTTGTAGTCGCTTTGAAGTTCTTCGGAGTAAAAATCTTTGAGGGTTAATCGTTCGTCCAGACCTATTGGAAGTCTTACGCAGACAAGCCCCCCCCATGCCTACGCAAAATGACTTAGTGATATTATCTAGAAGCGTTAATACATCATCATCGTTCATGTATGGAATGAGTCCCATCATAAGAATCCTGTTAAAGCTGCCTATTTCATCAGGTATAATTTTATCGGCATCAAGTACCGAACCTGTGAAGAATTCAGCGTTATTTCTCGTATTTCTGGACTTTGCAAGCTGAATGAGTCCGTCGCTGAAATCGATTCCCCTGTATTTCTTTATGTCAAGAGGCATAGCGTCTAGCCATCTTCCAAAACCGCAGGCTAAATCAAGAACGCATGACTCCTGATTGAGTTTCAGTTTCGGGAGCAGCTTGGATATTTCTGCATTATTTCTTTCTTCAGACAGATAAGGCTTCTTGTCTTGAAGCATGGTAACATTATAAATATTTCCGCCCTGATAACTTGCAACACGTTTGTTGTAGAAGTCTTGGACGCTTGATGAATTAATATTCTCGATAGATTTCTTAATGCGCATTATTATTCTCCTTTAATTTTAATCTTTGAATGCATGTAACGTGTGAGGGGTAACTCTTTCTTCAACTGGAGGGAGCTGCATATAGTCCCCGTAAAAAGCTCTCAGCCACTCGTCATAACCTGCCATAGCCTTATATTTCCTGCCCTCAAATTCGACATCTATGAACGAGTCAAATACTCTTTTATCGCAGGCAATCTTTGAGAGTCCTGTGAAATTGCCGACTCTTTTCGTATTCTGTGAAGCATATGATTTCGAGTTTTCTATTATCTTGTGAAGAAAATAATTCTTTGGCAGCAGCTTTAAAGCTATTCTGAACGCATAGACAAAAATTTTCTTGATGACACTGCCCTTAAAAGGAGTCATAAGAGGCTTGGCACGAGTAAAATAACGCCTGTAATAATAATCTCTCTTGATATACATTCTATTAACTAGATTATCATCGTCAGGAGCGTTGTCATAAGGAAATATATCTATATTGACTGCGAGATCGACTCTGCCTTCGTTAGCATCTTCGTACAAAAATGTATGTGTATCGCATACTTTACCGAATGGACGCTTGAATTCCGGGTCAGTCTCAGGGCAGTGAAATTTGTATCTAGTATTCTGAGCGTTAAATAGTTTCATGAATCTGTCATAGTCAGGGCGTAACATTCCGACATCAATATCATCGTCCCAGGGAATATAGCCTTTGTGTCTAATTGCACCGAGAAGAGTACCAGCGTCAAGCCAGTATTGAATTTGATTGTCATCGCAGAACTTAGCAACAACATCAAGAATTTCAAGCTGTACCTGCCTCAGTTCCTGTATATTGAGTTCACGCATTAGGCGGCCTCCGTAACAGAGTCAGCAGGGAAAATAAATTTTTTAATGGGAAAAGTATTAGTGCTGAAAAGGTGTGTTGTTAAAGTGCAAAAATTAACCGATAACCGATAACCGATAACCGATTGTAGCGGCATTAATAATCAATGTCAATAGCTCCTTTTGCTGAAATTTTGGGTAATTGTATCATAAATTGCTTTTACTGCAAAAAAAATCTCCTGCCCTTGAGACAGAGACAGGAGAAATAAATTATTTGCTTATTTGAACTCTGCGACGTTGTCTTTCGTTACTGTCGAAACGCCTGTATCAACTGTTGCTCCGCCGAGATCTTTTCCAGACTCAAGCTCGACTACTGCATCAATTGCAAGTTTGCCCATGATCTGGGGGTTCTGTGCTGCGAATGCTAATAACTCTCCGCCCTCAACGTGAGCAATGTTAGAGTCTGACTTGTCCCAGCCTACACAGTAAATCTTCATGCCGTTGTTGATTGCGTCTTTGACTGCTGCTGCTGAACCGTTAGTAGCTCCGTCATTCGTTCCGTAAATTGCAACGACTCCGTTGTTGATAAGAGTGTTAGCAAGTTCCTGAGCCTTTGAGTTGTCGCCGTCTGAGTACTGTCTTTCACCGAGAACAAATTTTGTGTCCTTGAAGACTGATGCGAAACCGTCATAACGATCCTGGCATGACTGGACTCCGGCCTGAGCGTCTACGATTCCGATTGTGCCTTCAGTAACGCCGTCTTTGTCAAAGAGTGCCTTAAGATATTCGCCGATTTGCTTTCCGCCTGCAAAGTTGTCCGTTGCATAGGTTGCGCTGGCTTTGAGTGTTGCGGGTGCGTCAACGTAGATAATCTTAATTCCTGCGTCTAATGCTTCCTGAAGTGCTCTGTTAGCTGATGTGCCGTCGTTGCAAGCGATGATGATGTAATTTACACCGTCGGCTACTGCGTTCTGAATCTTCTCGATCTGCTGCTGATTGTCCTTTGTCTCAGGTGCAAGCCATACCATTGTGATTTCGTTGCCTGCTGCGTTGAGTTCGTTGACTCTCTCTTCAGCTGCATTCTTCAGTCTTACCCAGTGAACGTCCATTTGATCCATCGTGATGAGGCCGACTTTTGTCTTAACGCCTGCAAATGCTGTGCCGGTAAGGACGAGCGCGAGAACTAATAATACTGCTAAAAGTTTCTTCATGATAAATAAATAACCTCCTGAAAAATTTTATTTATTGCAAAGGCCGTGAATTAACATGACCCTTGAAACCGTGATTTAATTAATTATGCTGCTTTCTTTTTGTGGCCGATCATTCCGCTGCGTCTCATAATGTCGAACAATACGCACGCTACAACGATGATGCCTATTATTATATTACGCATTGCAACAGGAACGTTAGCGAGAGTCAAACCGTTCTGCAAGATTGCCCAGACCGAAGCACCTGCTATGACTCCGACTAAGAGACCTGAACCGCCCAAAGTCGAAATGCCTCCGATAACTGCCGCCGCGACTCCGTACATTTCGTAGCTCATTCCTGCCTGCATTGAACCCATGCCTGCCGCTGCCATTGTAATTAAACCTGCCATGAATGAACAGAACGCTGAAATCGTGTAAGCAATCGTTGTAGTCTTGAATACGTCAACGCCTGATAATCTCGCCGCGTCAACGTTTGAACCTATCGCGTAAATATGTCTGCCCGTTGCTGTGTAGCTCATCAAGTAATAGAAGATGGCCCAGATAATAAGACAGATAATGACTCCGTAATACAGATAGCCTACACGTCCATAATAAAACATGTCTCTGAATAAATCTTTAAGACCGCCGACTCCAATATCGCCCGTGTTGTAGTTGTTGTTGACAAGCTGGGCAATACCTCGGCAAATCGTCATAGTTCCAAGAGTTCCGATGAAGGGGGGCAGCTTGAACTTTCCGACTAAGACACCGTTTGAGAGACCGACAAGAAGGCACGCAATCAAGTCTATTATTATTGCAAGTATTACGTTCATTCCGTTGCAGATGAGAGTCGCAGAAATCATTGCGGACATTCCCAGAACTGAGCCGATAGATAAATCGATGTTGCCGGTTATGCAGACGATGCCCTGACCGATACCGACTAATAAATACGGACAAATAGAACGTGCGAGGGACATTAAATTATTCTGACGTATGAAATTCGGATTCATTCCCCAGAAAATGAGCATAAGGACAACGACTCCGACAAAAGCTGTTACAACTGAAGCTACTCCGGGCTTTGAAAGAAAACCGCGTTTCTTTTCCATGATTAAATATTTTCCTCCTGTTCAAGTTAAATAATTTATGCTGCGTTATCTCCGAATCTTGTTGCGTAAGTCATGATTTCCTCTTCAGTAGTGTTGCGCGGGTCAACTTCACCGGTTATTTTGCCGTTGCACATTACAATAATTCTGTCAGATATTCCCATGACTTCAGGAAGCTCCGAAGAGACTATAATTACTCCGACTCCCTGTTTCTTGAGTTCGTTGATAATCTCGTAAATTTCGACCTTTGCAGCTACGTCAATGCCTCTTGTAGGTTCGTCAAAGATTAGGACTCTTGACTGGCGGGCGAGCCACTTTGCGACAACTACTTTTTGTTGATTTCCACCGGAAAGGCTTGCGGCTTCAACTTCAGCATCGGCCATCTTGATAGTAAGAGAACTCTTGCCCTTCTCTATCATCTCGTTTTCAGTCTTCTTGTTAATTCTGCCTGTGGGACTTCCGAGCGTGATAATGTCAAGATTTGGAAGAGCGATATTATCTCTGATTGAAAGTTTTGTGCAGAGTCCTTCTTTCTTTCTGTCTTCAGGAGCTAAGACTATGCCTTGACGAATTGCCGAGCCGGGACTGAATATGTGAAGGGGTTTGCCGTCGAGTAGAATTTCACCGCTGTCTTTGGGGTCAGCTCCGAAGATTGCGCGCATTGTCTCAGTTCTGCCTGCTCCGACAAGTCCCGAAAAGCCTAACACTTCACCTTCATAGACTTCAAACGAAACATCACGAACGAGCTTACCTGCATTGAGGTGCTTGACTTCAAGAATCTTTTTACCCTTTGCAACTGTCTCACGGGGAAACTGATTCTTGACTTCATGGCCTACCATGTTCGCTATAATCTGATCCATTGTGAACGAGTTAAATTCGCCTTCGGTTATGTATTTGCCGTCTCTCATTATAGTAACGTCATCGACTATGTGATGAAGCTCTTGCAGTCTGTGCGAGATATAAACTATTGCGGTTCCCATAGCCTTTAGTTCGCGCACTATCCTGAACATTTCGGTTATTTCTGCGTTCGATAATGAAGATGAAGGCTCATCCATGACGAGAACTCTTGCGTTGATTAAGAGTGCCTTTGCTATCTCAACCATTTGCTGACGGCCTACTGTGAGATTTCCTACTGCTTCATCGGGGTCAAGGTCATGAATTCCCAACTTTGCGAGCTGTGCTACTGCCTGGCGGTTCATTTCTGCGTTGTCGAGTCTTCCGCCCCTAGTTATCTCGCGTCCTAAGAACATATTTGCTGCAACCGTCAAATGCTGGCACATGTTTAGCTCCTGATGGATTATCGCGACTCCGAGAGCTTGAGCCTGCTTGGTGTTGAGGTCTCCTTCAATCTTGTTGCCGAAAATTGTTATCTCGCCTGAATCTCGCGTATAGACTCCGGATAAAATTTTCATGAGCGTTGACTTGCCTGCGCCGTTCTCGCCTAACAGAGCCATAACCCTGCCCGGTCTTAAGTGTAATTGAACGTCATCGAGAGCCTTAACGCCCGGAAACGTTTTAGTAATATGTTCCATTGTAACGACATAATCACTCAAAATAGATACTGCTCCTTTCTGAATATAATTATTAATTATTATTTATGTAATTCTTATCCGGACTCATGAAAGAATCCGGACTTGAATCCAGACTTGTAATTAATCTTTTGCTGCCGGGTACTCAGTGCAAAGCAGTCTGTACGGGGGTTCGTCTTCCTCAATGGTCGGGAAGCGTCCAAGAGGTTCATAAAATCTGTTGTCGGTGTTGTCATCGTTGCACATTGAGACTTCGCCGATAATAGCGTAACCTGTGCCGGGCTGAATCCTGAACTCGTGATAATAATACGGGTAAAGTGAGAGTGATTCGCCGGGCTTCAATATAACTTCACTGCCTGCGGGGACTGTGTACTCTCTGCCGTCTTGGAAAATTTTTACGTCAGTGTCAAGGAGTCCTTCTGTATTTCTGTCAGCGTTCCAAAGTTTGAAGACGATATTTCCGCCGCCTCTGTTGATAATATCTTCCATCTTGTTCCAGTGGAAATGATTCGGGGAAACTTGGCCTTCTTTGAGCATCATAATTTTCTCAGCATAAGTCTTAATGTATTTCTTGTTGTGAACGTTGCCGTTTCTAATCGTGATGAGATAGAGTCCCTTAGTCTCAAAATGTCCTTCGCCGTAGTCGGTGATGTCCCAGCCGAGTGCGTTATCGCGAATCTCGTCGTACTCATGGCCCTTAGTCTGCCACTCTTCAGGAGTAAAGCTCAAAAACGGGGGGAGAGCAAAGCAGTGTTTCTTGAGGAGTCCCTCAAATTCCTTGATACAAGCGTTAATTTCTGAACGTTTCATGATAAAAATATCACCTCATTAAAATTTTTGGTTGAAAGCATTAACAGCTTCGTTGATTTCTGACTCGCCGTCAAGAATCGTAAACGTTAATACATTTTTCTCTTTAGCAAACGGTGCTAACTTGTGAGTATCGCCATGTTTCTCATGCCATGCCCTGCCGTGAACGAGCGAATTTGCAGGCTCAAGACCGACAACGTAATCACCTGACGCTATGCTCTTCCACTCCATGAAGTGCGGTAAATATTTCACGTTCCATGCGATTTTAAGGCCAAGACCCAAGACAGGATTCACAGCAAGTGCTTCTGTGTCGCCGTTAGAGTCTGCCTCTATGTCGTGAATGAAGACGTATTCAGGTTCGTTGTCTTTAGGAGCTTCCATTTTGTCATAGTCTGCTTCATGTCCCGCAGCGTCCGCGTTTCGAGGCGTGATACTCGTTGTAGGAATATAAAGCCTCGTGTTATCGTCAAGGAACGGCCAGCCAATATTAATATGGTAGAGAAGCATTAAAGGTTCATCGCGGAAAGCCTGATTTTCAAACTCATCTGTCAACGTAAAAGATTTCTCGCCGTAAACAGTCTCTATACTGCGACGTAAAACAAGATTTTCACCGAACAACATAGACTCGCGCATTTCTCCGGAAATTTTCAGGTGGTAATTATCGCCCTCCCAGAATGCATCACAAGAGCTGTACTCAGCCGGTGTAGTTCTGATTCGTCCGTGCATGGGATAATCAACGCCCCCGACGTTACAGGGTGCGCCGATCGTCTCAAGTCCCGCAGTGAAGAAGAATCCGCACATTATGCTTCTCTGAGCTTCAGGTCCGTTAGTGTCGTAGTGTCCGAGTCCCTGAAGTCCCGGTTTAGATAAGAAGTTCATGTTTACTCCTGCATATGAGAATTCGCTCACGTCCAAGCACTTATCAGCTAACACTCTGAATGACATTTTACCGTTCTTTACGTCATAAGCCCTGAGTCCCCTGCTTCGTCCTTCAGTGTAAGTGAACGGCCTGACATATGCTGCCTGCTGAAGACTCCCTGCGTACTTCATAAGATTATATTTTGCGTTCATGTTATAAATCACCTGCTCTTTACTCTAGGTTTGCGTGATACTGCCATAAGTCTTTCATGTTGATATTTTTCTCTTCGATGATCATTTTTGCGATGATGTCTCCGAGTAATAACAAGCTCTGATCGAATATCGTAGTCATAGGCTGGCACGAGTCAATTTCGTCCTCGAGATAAAATTTTGTCCTCACCGGTATTCTTACCATGAAGTCAGCTATATCTTTCATTTCACTGTTAGGATTTGAGCCGATGTGAACAATTTTGCAGTCGACAGCAGCGCGCGCTTTCTTAGCTATTCCCAGAGGAAATAACGAGCCTCCTGACCCTGAGCCTACGATGAGTAAATCATTCTTAGTGATTGCTGGTTCTGTAATATCGCCGACGCAGTGAGCCTTTATGCCAAGATGAGCGAATCTCTTGCATACGCACTCAAGAGCCATCATGACTCGTCCTACTCCGACAAAGAAGACTTGTTCAGCCTTGAGAATTTCATCATGTAATCTTTCTATCTGATCGGGTTTAATGCTTGCGAGGGTTTTATCAAGTTCTGCAATTACATCATGTTTTGCTGTGTTGTATCTTTCTGCGAATGTCATTTAGTCTATAACCTTCCTTATATTATTTAATTACTCTTTCACGCAATGAGTTCAATTCTTTCAAGCTGCCTGATAAGTCATCGCGTTTGAGACAAGTACTGCCCGTTACGTAAATATCTGCCAAGCCTCCGCCCCAGTCCTGTATATTCTTGGGTGAGATTCTGCCGTCAAGTTCAATTTTCGTGTTGAGTCCCCTAGAGTCAATCATCCTGCGTAATTCTGAAATTTTGCGTTCTGCATAAGAAACTTGCTTTTCACCTTTGACAAATGCGTAACCGGGATTAATGAGCATGAGTAACACAGAGTCGCACTTCTCAAGAACATAATCAAGAGTGCTGAGAGGCGTTGCAGGCTTCAGAGCTACACCGGCCCGGACTCCTGCTGCGTGGATTCGATTTAACATACCGTCAATATGCGGCTGGGTTTCTGCGTGAAAAATAAGCTGCTGGACTCCGATGTCTAACAGCTCATTAACAAAATAATCCTGCTCAGTTACCATGATGTGGCAGTCAAATTCAAGATTAGTCTTAGCGCGCAATTGTCTCACAGTATCGAGTCCCAGAGGCATACTAGGGCTGAAGTGTCCGTCAAGAATATCAACGTGAAGAGCTTTTATGCCGTTATCTTCAAGAATTCTGACCTGACTCTCAAGGTTGCACATGTCAAGACAGATTAACGAGGGCGATATAATGCATTTTTCGTTCCAGACTGACATAATTTACACCGCGATATTATTTTTTCTGATGTACTCTTCGATTTGCTTTCTTGTCGGAATTGACTCGATTGCGCCCTTGCTCTGAACGCAGATACAGCCGGAAATATTCCCGTAGTTCATTGCAGTCCTGATTAAGTTTTCGTTGATGTCGGAAATTTTTGCAACTCCCTCAAGCCTTAACTTTGACAGGAACGCCCCCCAGAATGCATCTCCGCAGCCCGTTGCGTCTACAGCGTGGACTCTCTGGCCTGAAACCTGAACAGTTCCGTTATTAAAGAAAGCCTTTGCGCCGTCAGCTCCCAAAGTTTCGACTATGACAGAGATATTATATTCTTTCATGAGAGCCGGTAAATTTGCTTCTCTGCCCATCATGTCAATCTCTTCTCCGGATAACTTGAGAAGATCAACGTATTGCAACACGTCTTTGATTGCCCTTACGCACGCGTCAATATCGTCATTCCACATGATATTTCTATAATTTACATCGAAGCTGACGAGTTTATTATATTCTTTTGCGAGTCTCATTGCCTTTATAGTCGCATCTTTCTCAGGCTGTGCAGACAGTGAACACGACCCCGCATGAACTATGACAGAATTTTTGATGTCGTCTTCTTTCACGTCTGACTCAGAGAGCATCATGTCAGCTCCGGGCTTGCGTGCGAATGTAAAGACTCTTTCACCGTTTGCAGAGAGTGTAACGAATGCCATAGTTGTAACAGCTTCTTTACATAATTCTTTGCAGACTGCCTCAACGTTATATTTTGCAAGAGTGTCCATTAAGAAATGGCCGAAGTTATCTTCACCGACCTTGCAGCACATTGCAGAGTTCAGACCGTTCTTAGCAGCAGCAATAGCAACATTAGCAGGAGCTCCTCCCGCCTTACGTATATAGCTAGCTTCCTCGCTGCCTGGAATAAAATCTATAACCATCTCACCGACAGCGTAAAGATCATTCATGCTGTGAGCCTCCATATTTAATTTTAGTGTATTTTCTGAATGGCGAAATTATATAATAACGAATCTAATTAGCGCAAATATTTTTAACGGAGTGAAAATTACATGCAATATAACTTTTACGGCTGGAAAGAGTCATTAAACGTTCACGCAATCGATAACACTTACAGAGGCATTAAGACTCCCTGTGATTTATATGACTCGCTGCTTAATATCTGGTGTGAATACTCCTGCACTTCGAGGCTTCGAGCTTACTGGGACGAGAGCAACATTACTCTTGGGCAGTGTTCGATAACTTCATTTCTTGCTCAAGACATTTTCGGAGGCCAAGTCTTCGGCATTCTTAGACCTGAAGGAGGCATTCACTGCTATAACGTTGTTAATGATCATGTCTTTGACTTGACGAGTGAACAATTCGGAGGCGAGCAGCTTGACTACTCACTGAGTCATAATCAGGAACAGACTCGCGCGATACACTTTGCGAACGATGAGAAGAGACAGCGTTATGAATATATTAAATCAGAGCTTGAGAGACTCACTTCAAGAATGAAAAGTTAATATTAGAAATCTGAAAAGTAAACGAGGCACTTATTATTCAGGCTCTCGAAGACAGCAGGGGCGATTCCGTTTTCATCTGACAAATCCTGAACCGTCCTTCTTCCGTTAGCAAAAAGAATTGCTCTTGCTTCTTCTCCTGAAAGATTCACGCCGTAACCTGAAACTTTATCATCTTCAATAGCATATGCGCTGAGTGTCCTGACTGGATATTTTGCGGGTGAGATTTTCTGCTCATCAGGTGAAAGGTGTTCCATGAAGTCAGAAATGTGAGGATAGCTTCTCCATGCCCTAAGCCAATGAGTATTGCTTACATGAACGGGAATATCTCTGCAAGTTCCGTGTATTAATTCGTCTCTCGTTGTGAGTAATGCCTCTTTGATATAGTGTTCTGTGATTTCACGCTCGAAAAATTCTTTTGCCCTAACAATTTCATTTAACGTCAAATTTTCTGACTCAGTAACAGCTTCCCTCATTGTTATTGCTGTGTGTTCGTTCCTGAAAGAATTAATTTTCATTCCGTAGTGTTCAGGATTTTTCGTTACAGGTGTCCCGAAGTAAGGCGCAAAGAATACAGTGTTGATTTCCATTATGCCTCGTCCGTTCGTGATGAGTGTTTTTGCGTGATTGATGCTGTCCGTTAATGTCTGTTCGGACTCGAAAGCTCCGCCAAGAATATAATTGCCTTCGACTCGATAGACTCCTGCTGACTTGCACATTCTCACAACTTCAATAATCATTTCAGGCGTAATGTTCTTGTTATAGGCTTCAAGGACTCTTTTATTGCCGCTCTCGATTCCTATTTGAACAGCTATTAACCCTGACTCAGCCATAATGCGAATCATTTCGGGATTGTGATACAGCACTGAAACATGAGCCTCACACGTCCATAAAAGCCCCGTATCTTTCATGTACATGCAGAAATCTCGAACTCTTGAAGGACTCAGAGTGAACGTGTCATCATAAATATTAACGCACTTCAACGAGCGATTATATTTTCTGACTAACTCAATTTCAGCAATGACGTTAGCGACGCTCCGAAGCCTCACAGTTTTTGACGCTGAACCCTCGAAGCAGAATCCGCAATGAAAAGGGCAGCCCCTTCCTGTAAGAATGCCTATTGCTTCTCCAGTCCTGAAATCAAGACTCAAGCTGTTATTTCTGTCTGGAAATGGAATCGAATCAAGATCATGAATCAATTCAGCAGGTAAATTGACCGTAAATTTTCCTGACTCTGAAATATATTTTATGCCCCTGATATTTTCACGGCTTCCTATTCCGTCAAGTTCGTAACGCAGAATATCAAGCACAGAGTTTTCACCTTCACCATACACTATATAATCACATAAACTTTCAGCAATGAATTTCTCACCGAGCGCGTAACATTCCGGGCCGCCTGAGAGAATCTTAATATCTGGAAAATTTTCCTTCACCCATTTCATAACATGTCCTGAGAGAGCTGCATTATCAGCACCGATATAGAAGCCTATAATTTCGACTCCGTGCTGTGTGATTTCCTTTGTGATTATTGACGTACATTCTGAAACATGACACGAGAAAACTTTTGCGGAGAAGTGAAACTGTGAAATGAATGACGCTATTATGTGGCCGCCTAAGTATTCCTGAAACCAGCCGCCGTTCGTATTATAGCGGGTAACGTTCAGGAGGAGTAAATCATACTGCATATTTCAGCTCTCCTGTGTGTGAGATACTTGCAGTATTTTCTGAGCCCTTCACTATAAAGATAATCAAGAAATTTCGTGAAGTCCTTGCACATTGCGCCGTTCATGACAGTGCAGCCTCCGTTACAGAATTTCACGTACCTGCAATTTTTGCACTCACTGCGAATATTTGAAGTTCTGGATGCTTTGAGTCTCTCAAGAGTTTTACGGCCTTGATCTGTTATTCCTGTGTGAATATTTCCTATGATGTCCGATTTGTCATCTGCGAATCTTCCGCAGGGGTAAATATTGCCCTCGTAATCAATGCACACGAACGAGTCATGACATGTCACGGAGAAAACGCAGCCTCTAGGTGTGAAATCGTTAATTATCCCTTGAAGGATATACTCAATCGGAGTCAGTGATATATTAATCTCATTGTCCAAAATATATTTATAAACTCGAATCAGGTAATCAGCATAATCACCAGGCATTAATGAAAGCTCGTTATGTTTAATGGCTTCTCCGGCAGAGTAAAGAGGGTTAATCTTCAATGGGACTCGAAGCTCTGCCAAGTCATTGAGCCACTCAAGCCCGGCATTCAGAGACTTGCGAGTTAAAACCATCAATCCGCAGACGTTAAGACCTTCAGATTTTAGCCGCCGAATATTTTTCATGATGAGCGAATATGATTGCTTCCCGTCAGCTGTCATTCTTTGTGAATCGTGAACACCCTGTGAGCCGTCAATAGAAACTCCTGGCTGAATATCATAATCTTTCAAGAAAGCTGTAATCTCATCGTTAATAATCGTCCCGTTAGTCTGAATCTGAAACGTGAAATTTAAGCCGTCATTCTCAGCAAGCAATTTATCAAGACATTCTCTATATTGTGATACAGGAATAAGCAGCGGTTCTCCTCCGTGAAAAATTATTGCAGGGTTATATTCTCTGCGCATTCTTGCCTCTGAAGCGAACCACGATAACGCCCGGGACATTTCATCAGAGTCAAGCATTGATGACGATGATTTATCACCGATACAGCAATATGAACAGCGAAGGTTGCATGAATTATTAGCCTTTAGTATTAGGGACAGCAATTTTGAGTCCTTCCAGTTTTGTTATAGTGCTGTCAATTTGAGACTTTGCGCCTTCCTGAACCCTGCGGACGGGAGAAATTATTTCATCAGCAAGTCTCTTCAAGATTTCGGGAATCTGCGTTATGAATAACTCATCAAGGCTGCTTGTTATCGATGACATGACCTGAGCAATATTTACGCCGAGTTTTATTTCTGTCGTTACTGTAACATCTCTGACACTGGAGCCGTAATATTTCTTGCCGAAAAACGCTCTTACATTCTCAATAAATCCGTCAGGGTCTCGCTCATAGCTGTAGGCTTCCCTGCGAGTGTGGCTGATTGTATCTGTTTTCATTGACAAATCGCCGCCAGATTGAATCTTGAGACTTTCAGAATATGACGACAATATTTTTTCGCTCCCTGCAAATGCGTCTTTACATGCACTCATTACAGAATTATAGACTTCAGCACTTATCAGCCTGTTAATATCTGAAGCACTGACTGACGCACCGCCGTTTTCGACTTCTTGAGCTTTTTTTGTGATGAACGAGTCAATTTTTCCGTAACACTCGTTTTTCATTTCCGCTAAAAGTGTTTCGTTGTTATCGGTGAGTTTCTCTTCTACTTCTCTGAGACCTTGTGAATGTTTATTGAGTGTATCCTTTGCACCGTTTAATATTTTTATGATTTCGTCAATTGCTGAGTTAATTCTTTTACCTGGAGTAATAATTTTCAGGTCTCTGCTTTCATTCTTTGTAATATCAATGAGAATCGCGAGGAATTTATCAAGATTGCTTGCGTCCCACATGGCCTGGTCATTGTTCTTGAGGGCTTCCAGGGCGAGTTTCGTCGAAATCGTGAGAATCTCATAGCCTCGTTTCAGCTCAGTGATTCCGAGTTCATGAAGAGATTCGCAAATATAATCTTCCATGCTTCTGCGGTCTTCATCTGATTTCGGTGCAAGTTTGGCGATAGTGTTTCCTTCATCATCGCAGTCTTCTTCTTCAATCGTGTCTGATTGTGTGAGGAGGAGCAGAAATCTTCTTTTCTTATCGTGAAGTGTCTTAAGCTCCTTGAAGTCCTGCTGAGTTCCTGCTGCGTCAGAGTTGCTCATGTAGACAATAAGGTCTGCGCTGTCTACGAAATCCTGAGCAAGAATTTCATTCTCCCAAGTTACGCTGCCTATTCCTGGAGTGTCAATCCATTTCATTCCGCCGAGATTGAATAACTGTATTGTGCTTGTGGCTTCGTTAGGATCAACAATAAAACCGTCTTTATTGCTTTCGATTTCCGCGAGCTTCTCAGAGGAAGTAATTTTGCCTTTGTCTATAACTGTAACTTTCGGACGTTCGATTTTATCATAAGAAGTCTGAATGCCCATATCGCGAATCACATTGCCCATGATGAAATTTCCTGTGTAGCTCTTTCCTGCCTTAACTTTTCCGAACACTGCAATATTGAATGACTCTTTATTTGACGAAATGAAGCTCATACTTTTGCGGGTAGCGTCCATTTTTGCGGCTACGTCTTCAAGCATTTTGCGCAATGTCTGTGTCTGACTCTCCTGAATTTCTTTGAGACCGGTCTTGTCGTCAGAGCGTGAAGTCTTCGTTATTTCTGCAATACTGTCAAGGAATACTTTTATGCACTGCGCTAATTTTTCGTCAGAGCCTTCTATTTTATCGAACATGTCCCGGCATCCGAGCATAGTATCAACAAATTCATTTATTGCTTCAATTGCTGTCATTATCTGTTCTCCTGTTCAATGCGTGAAATTTTCTCGAGAAGCCTGTCAATTTCATCAAGCTCTCTTTTCAAGTCTTCAGTCTGTGATAACTGCTCTATGTCTATCTGAGTGTTGATTTTCGATTTGACATCTGAGTCCATTGCGTCAACGTCAACCTTCATTGCTTTAGCCTCTTTAAGATACTGGCTGTTGAGCTGAGGATTAACCGAACCTCGTTTGTAGCCTGCAAGTTCATGCGCTGAGGACTCTATATCCGGCTTCATGCCTTCCCTGCGTTTACGCCTTCTTTCTGCTGCATCGCTGTAGTTGTCATAGTCTCCGTATGCACTGTGAGCACTGTGATCTTCATGCTGCATTACTGCTGTAGCTACGACTCCGCCTACTGCCCAGAATATTACTGCCATTGTTCACCCTCCCTAAATCTCGTAGACTCTTTGCTGGTAAGACTGATAATCCGATGAGCTGTCAAAATACTGTCTTATATCGTGCAGTTTGCTGAAAACATTTTGCCTCATTGACTCGAACCTGCCTTTAATTCCCCGCCAAGTTTCAAACGCTGAACTATGCCTCTCGCGGATTCTTGTCTTCCTGCGTGAGATCTCGCTGCCCTTGTCAAATCTCAATGAGTTCAGAGCATTCCGTGACTCATAGCACAATATAGCAAGCTCCTTTTTTCTGAGAGTCTGAAGCGATTCCCCGTAAAGTTTCGCACGTCCTGTGAGTCCTTCTCTTAATTCAGGGATTCTGCTGGCACGTTCGAGATTAGCATTTCCCTTCTTCATGGCAGTGTAATATCTCTTGGCCGAGACTTCATAGAACGCTATAGATTTTCCCCGCGATATTTCAGAAATCTGACGCTGTAATTCATCTCTGATTTTCTTCCTGTCTGACTCGTCTTGAATCTCATCAATCCACGTAGACACAAAGATTAATCTATCTGATAAATTTTCCTGTCCTATTCCGTCAGCGATTCTCTTGAGCCATTCATATTCGGGACGGTTAAGCATTCCTGTTTTAACGTTATGAGTCATGATGATAATATCAGCCTGCATTAACATTCTGAAGGCCTCTGCATCGTCAGCAAGATTAGCATCAAATCCCGGAGTGTCCATTAAGTCAATGCCTTCTGTGAATCTTTCTCTGTCTCCTTTTTTAGTCGTGGGAACTGCACCGGTCTGGAAGCGTTCATTGTCCGTACGTCCTAATAAAGCGTTAAAGAGTGTGCTTTTGCCTGAACTGTACTGACCTGTATTAGCAATCGTGATTTTTCCGCCTGAGTCAAATTTCTTTCGGAGTCCCTCCCATTTCTCAAGAAGTCCCGAATGGGTGAATCTCTCTAAAGTTTCTGCATCTTTTTTTGAAAGCATGTTATGACCTCTCTATGCTATTTTTTGCCTGAGATTGTGAATATTTGCCTTAAGTCCTGAAAGCGAGTTCATAGTCTTGTCTATAGCTGCATTGCTTGCGGAGTTTCTTGCGGCTGCTGAGTCTATAAATTGTATTACGTTGCTGAATGTGCGTTCAATAAGCTCTGAATATCCTGCCCTGAGCTGTTTGACTGCACTGTTGACTATTGAATTTGCTGCTGTACTAGCGTCCTGTCTCCTGCGTTTATCTTCCTCGATGAGTTGAGCCTGCATTCTGTTATAGGCTTCTACTTCACGCTGCCTTCTCTCGAATTCTTCACGGTCTTTGTCGCCTCCTAAGAGTTGCTTTATTATCTGTCGTCCAAGTTCCAAGCCTCCTGCTATTAATGCTCCGCTTGTTGTGCTTATTATGGGTATGGGGACAACGCTCCCTAATGCTGCGCCTGTTGCTGCTGCTTTTGCGATATTCCCTAAATCAAATCCTTCTGAGCTGTTATTATCAGAATATGACGGAAGCGGGATATTACTCGATTCATCATCTTTACGGCTGTAGGGCTGAAGTTCTTCTGTATTCCCTGTGAACTTCACTCCGGATTCGTCAGCTGTAACGTTTATGTCGTTAAATGATTTCTGTATGTATGCAAGAATCGGTGAGACTGAAATTTTGTATTTCTCTTCAAGCTCGTGTGAAATTTCCTCGTTAATGTCTTCTATCTTGCGACCGCCCTCGCCGAGTAAGCTGTGATAAATCTCTTCTGTATGACGTGATGCCGTATAGCGTGCTGCGTTTTCCATGCTTGATTGAAGTTCAGAGACTTTCTGTTGAAGTGTCGCTCTTCTCCGTGCAAAGTCTGCTGTTACCCTGCGTGCCGTGAGTAATTCTTCTGCCCTGTTGATTTCTCCCTCAAGTGCTGAAAGGGGAGCCAAATACATTTTCAGAACTTCTTTGCTTTCTAATAACTGATCTATTCTTGATGTTAGATCAGAGATTCTGCTGTTCACTGTGAAGCCCGGTTTATTTTCAGAGACTCCGCGCCATGCCCTGAGAGCATTTACTGTAATGACTTCATATTTTCTTTCAACGTCATTGCGTCCGCTTACTTTCATGAGATTGGCTATGATTTTGCTTTTCATTCCGTTAAGCTCTAAAGTATGCTGCTCAGCCTCATTACTTGGTGCGCCTCTGTCATTAAGGACGATAATAAACGGTATGTCCTTCTGCATTAAGTCCCACATTTTACGGTAATTCTTTTCGCTCTCGAAACCTCCTTTTGAGCTGACGACAAACAATATTACATGACATTTTTTAATCTGATCG
This sequence comes from Synergistaceae bacterium, assembly GCA_017439345.1. GTDB lineage: Bacteria > Synergistota > Synergistia > Synergistales > Aminobacteriaceae > JAFUXM01. Next base: position 3,636 of record JAFSJJ010000045.1, on the reverse strand, counting down.
TCTGCCATTTGCTCATCTTCTTTGGGAGCGTCAATGCCTGGAGAGTCGACAAGAACATATTTACCAGTGTCATATGGTGTTATCTTGTGAGTCTCTGGACGGTTAGCAACTGAGGCAACTTCTCGCCCTATGATTGCATTTATTAGTGTAGACTTGCCGCCGTTGTAAATTCCATATACCAAAATTTTAGGCTTCGGTGCATTGAGAAGAGGCAGCACATGATTTGAGATTTCATTGTTGAATGATGAGACTTCTTCCTGAGTGAATGCTCCTGAGTTTGATACAGTTTCAGAAAAAGCTGATGATAATTTTTCGACTTCGCGTGAATATTCGCTGTTCATTTGTAATTTATCCTTTCCAGTTAATTAGCTGTGAATCTTGCTCATAAGTTCGTCTTTCTTGGATTTATATTCTTCGTGAGTGATTGCCCCGGCATCGAGAAGTTCTTTGAGTTTCTTTATAGTTTCCATAATGCAGAGATTCTCATGTTTCTCGAGATTTTTCTTCGCTCTAAGATGATTAATCATTTTTTCCATTATGCGGGACATCTCGTCAACTGTTCCCCAAGCTATTCGGACATCATCACTGTCAAGAATTCTTGCGTGTCCGGTGATCATGTTCTGCTGAAATTTCCAGCCGTTGAACTCTGCGATATTTCTCCAGAAGACAAGACCGCCCATTGTCGGAAATGGTATGTTAGGCATAGTGCTTTCACTTTCGATAATTTGCAGCAAGTCTTCAGATATTTCGGTTCCTAGAGAAAACGCTTTTAAAATTTCTTCATAATCGTTCATGGACAAAACACCTCGTTAATTTATGAGAGGCATTATATAATTAGCACTATTAAAAATCAATGTGTTTTTATTAATAGATATTCAACAGTAAGATAACAGTTAAAAATTTTTAATGAGGAGAAAATCAAGATGTCAAGCGAAAAAACATGTACAGTGGCAGAAGCAGCTAAAGTCTTAGGATTAACAGAATACACTGTGAGAAAGAAAATTCGTGACGGAGATATAAAAGCTGTAAAAGGCACAAGCGACCGTGAAGGCTATAGAATTCCTCTTGATGAATTAATGCGTTATGCAGAGAGTCACGGACGCTCAGAAATTTTTACAGGTTTTGGGCTTATCGCTGATTCTTTGGGAGCAGGACTGCAAAAAATTTTAGATAATCTCTATAGTGTTGATGTCAAGAAAAAGAATCCTAATTATGAAAAAATAAAAACTTTGACAATAGCGAGCATTCAAGATGAGATCGAAGCAACTGAATATCATATTCAAGCATTAGAACTTGACGGCGATGACATAAGCAAAGAAGACAGAAAAAAAATTCTTGAGGCTAATGCAAAAATTAAAATGCTTGAACGCAAAATAAAAGAGATTGAATTGGAATACGAGCTTAACTCTAACTAATGCAATTCACTTACTTAATCGACTCGTGAGTCAATGATTAAGCAATGAGTGTCTGTGTTAAGGGTCTGCGTTTGTATTAGTAAATGTATTAGTAACTTGTGAATGATTCGCTGAGTCTTAATGAGATGATATAATGACGTGCAATGTTCATTAAGTATAAAGGAGGTTGACAGAATTGCAAGAGCTTGAGTACTATTTTGCGATAGTATGCACTAATCTTTTCAGAAATATCCCGGTTTATCTTAGTGAGGTATCTGCACAATGAATCAACGTATCAAGCAAATTCTCAAGGTCGTAATGCCTCGTCCCATGCAAAAGTTTTGTAGACGTCAGGTAGATATTGTAAGGGTTGGCTTTAAGTTTTTGTTTTCCCTACCTTTGCAGAAAAAGAAAAAGAAAATAAGTTTTGAAGCTATTCTGCCATATGAATCAGTTACAGTAAAAGTTACTGAGTAAGTATCACGAATAGTATTACATAATAAAGTCGCTTGGTCTCCGTTAATCGTAATATTAGGGTCATCACTGATATACACTACGTTAGCAGCATTGCTTGTTAATGTGAATGTATAAGGAACATTGCGATATGCCGCCAAAGAGTAAGGAGTTTCGATAGTCAACGGCTCTAACAATGTAACAGGGACATCAACAAATGCCGTGCGCCCGTGATCATCTGTAGCTGTAAATCTGGCTGTGTAAATTCCTGCGGCTGAAGTCGTATTGCTGATTTGAGCTGTCTTAGTAAATACAGCCATTCTTTAACACTCCTAACCCTAAGTAATATTTATGCTGAGTCCTGTACCTGAACTGCTGGACGTTACGCCTGTTCCGCCCGTTGCCGTAAGAGTAAGTGAAGTACTGCCTCCCTTATCAAACCAGACTGACGACGGGGCTGCTGTAATTCTCAAAGTCTCCAGAACAGTTAATGTGAAACTTTTCTCGGCTGTTCGTCTATATGAATCAGTCGCAATAAAAGTTATCGTGTAAGTTCCCGGTGTCTGAGCCGTAATCACAGCTGTATTACCTGTAATTGTCGTAGTCGTGCCGTTCTCCGTGCAAGTGAAAGTTACTGCGCCTTCTGCATTCTGAGTGCTTAAAGTTATTGAAGTATTCCCCTGCTCGGTAATCCAGCCTGTTGATGCTGAAAGACTTAGTATTAAAGGCTCTAAAACTCTTACAGGAACTCTGACGCTTGCAGTTCGATTATAAATATCTGTTGCCGTAAATGTCGCCTCGTATTGCCCTGAAGCTGAAGCCGTAATCGTTGCTACTGCCATTCAATAATCAACCCCTCTCCGTTTATCTTGTAGTTCACGCTCTCGCCGTTATGCTGTGTTATCTCTATATTCACGCTCTCGCCTCTGGTTATCACTAATCCTGATTTAGACGCTGTTAAAATCAAATCTCCTGACGGCCCTTGTCTCTGTTCTGTGATATTAATCGTTAATTCGTTTGATTTTCCGCTTACTTCATAATTTACCGGAATATCTAAAATATCGCTCTCAATATTAGTCGATAAGTCTACAAAGCTTCTTTCATTTCTTGACATTAATAAATTCTCCGGGTCTGCATACGTCTCTAAACTTCCTGCAACGTGAGTATACGTGTAAAGCAGTAAAAATCTTTGATGCTCAATCGTAAGCTCCTCACGCGTATTAACACCGTCAATTTCCATGAATTCCTGAGTGATTATTTCAATTATATCGCCGTATTCATCATCTGAAATCTTAGTATATTTCATACTCGCACTACCGCCCCGTTTGACTGCTATACCTGCCTCGTGAACGTCATTAATTATTCTCTCCGGAACTCCGACAAGCTCCAATATGATATTGCCATTAGTATCGAAGTTAGGGGTGAACGACGGTAAGATAAAAAGTCCGTAACCTATCCTAATCACTTCCCTTTCATTAAAATCAACCCAGCTGCCCAGCTCTCTCAAAGCTAGACAGCCTTCGCCGTTGAGCGCACGTTGTGAAATATCCGTCCACCTTTCCACGCTCCTCCGCAGGTGTTTTCGCTTCCGTACACTCACTATTTCCGTTCGTGCTTCTCGCAGTCATGGCGGAGCCGTAATGAGCTTCCTTCCACTCTCAATTTGGGTCCTCGCAGGTCTCTCACCCCGCTCACCTCAACTTTCCCCTTGGGACACCTCTCTCGGCTCGGTGCTGAGCATTAAACAATCTACTCGTTAAATTCCTTATCCGGCTAAAACTTTCAATCT
>JAFSJJ010000044.1 GCA_017439345.1 Synergistaceae bacterium | reverse complement strand
TAGTACTGCTCTTAAAGCTAGAACGGCTCTAAGACCGTTGAGTGTTTTATCCGTTTTTACAGAACGCCTAACTGTTAAAAGTATTATAGCGCAATTCATCTCACGATTAAAATCGCGAGTGTCCTTGCGGAGTTAATGAATCTTGTTCACGAAGTCCGATGCAATGTTTTTATCTTCTCCGAGTCCTACAAGATAAGTGCTTATATTCTCCCGCTCGTAGCCGTTCTGCTGTAACACGTTCAGCCATGAGTCAGAGTCATCTTCTCCGGCCAAGTCGTTGTTAGCGTGATCTCCTGCGACTATCATTAAGGGCGATAATACAAGTTTCTTGATTTCAGGGTGCCTCTTGAGTTCTGCAATAACGTCATTAATCATCGGAACAGCTTCAACAGTGCCAATGAAAATTTTGCCGTAATATTTCTGATTCAACACGAGCTGCAATTGTGAATATAAAGCGTTTGCATGATGTTTAGGAGTCCCGTGTCCCATTAAGATTATCGCTGTGTCTTTGTCTTCGAGCTGAGTCTTGAATCTCTGAGCAAGAATTTCTGTCATTCGTTCGCAGTCTTTTGCGCTGTTCATAAACGGTGTGCCCAGCATTAAACTTTCAAAGCCGTATTTGCTGTCTGACAAAGCCCAGAAAGCATTTGCAACGCTGATAATCTCATCATATTCTTCACCTGGAATCATGTGGGTAGGCATTAAGTAAACGTTCTTGAAGCCTTCTTCATTCAAAGCTGCCAGAGCCTGAACGGGATTCAAAATATTTTCTTTGGATTCATTCGCGAGCTTGCGCCTTATTATGTTGGAAGTAAATGCGAGTCTGACTTCATAATTAGGGAATTCGTTCTTTGCTGAGTCAACAAGATTATCGATTGCCTTGCGTGCAGATGGCATTGACGTTCCGAACGATATAACGAGAATAGCATTTTCTTTCTTGAGATTGGGAGCTTCCGGCTTGGCCTTAGCGTCAGGTTCAGCGTAACACGAGCCTGTAAGAGTCAAGATAATAATTAACGTGCAAAAAAATTTGTTCATGATTAAATAAAACCTCCTGATTTATAATTTGCAGATTAATAAATTATACGCTATATATATATTAACGAAATGAGCTGATTATTATCCGATATGATTTTGTTTTCCTGCTTGATAAATCGCTGGGCTTGTTCTGGGTTCTGACTCAGCAGTGCTGCTTCTGTATGGTCAAGTGCGTCTATGAGAAACTCATTCCAAACGGTCAGAGCTTGAGGCGTATTGTCATGACTCAGGTGATCTTGTTTATTATTCTTGTTATATTATGCTTTGAGTACGAATTATCGATAAAATTTTTGTCGTCTTTGTTATTATTCGGCCGCAGAAATTTTTACCCCTGGTCAGTGCGTATTATATTATGTTCTGCAATGATTTTATTTGACGCGTTATTGCTTCTCTACACGTTCAGGATTTATAGATTATATAAATTCGGCTTCGAGTCTCTGAGTCCTGTATTTCCTGTTGATTTAGCGTTGACTCTGATTATATGCTTGATATGTTCAGGCTACATTGCCGGGACGATTCATGCTTCACTGACTCGAAATATCTCAATGAGATCATATGTATGGCTCGGCAGGGCGTTCATTCAGTTCTCGAATTTCTTTTACGTTCCCCTTGAGATTACCGGAGCGATATTATTATACAAGTTCTATCATGCAGTTTGCAGCAATAAAGCAGGTGAGAAAAGTGAATAATATTATCAAGATTATCGATGACTTCTTTGTCTGGATAAGTGCGAATTATAATAATAATATTTACATGGCTGGTACAAGGCTTGCAGGAGTCCTTTGCAGTTTTGCAGATATTGCGATGATTTGGATGTTCCTGCGTCTGTGCGATGAGATCAGCGGCAAAGTTTCAAGGAGGCGTTATATGACTCTCAAGATATTTGCGGTTCTGACTCTGAGTCTGCTTTTCGTTGAGAAGTCGATTATATTTTTTCCCCTTCAAGGCTTTGTTCTATCAGCTCCGTATTTTATTCTCGTGTGGACTGCGGTTAGTGAAGCGAAGAGTCTTATTAATCACATGAAGAGAGTAATACGCGAAAAATTTTAGTGTGAATGTGATATAAATAATAAATATATTGACTCAGGAGAGAATAATTTTTCATGATACTTGCAGCAATAACTACTCACAAGAGAGAGCCTCAAATGCTTGAACGTGCAGTAAAAAGCGTAGTGAATCAGACATACAAAGATTGGCACCTGCTCATAGTTGACGACAGCCCGGCGGATTATGAATATCGTGATGAAGTCAAGAACATGGCTGAAGGATGGTGCGCAAGGGATTCACGAATAACTTACATGCAGCATGATAAGAATTACGGTTCTCAGAGAGCAAGAAATAACGCCCTGAAATATGCACTCGAGAATAATTATGAGTTCATTGCATATCTTGATGACGATGACGAATGGCTGCCGGAGAAACTTGAGAAACAGATTAAGAGATTTAATGAACGCGATGAGAATACTGCGCTTGTGTATTGCTGGAGCTGGCTTACGATAAACGGCGAAGTGAGAGAATATATTTCAGATGGAATAGAGAAACCGTTATATGAAGGCAATGTTTATGATAAGTTGTTAGTCTATTGCTGGCTTGGTACATGCAGCAACCCTTTAATACGAGTAAAAAGTTTCATAACTGCAGGAGGCTGGGACGAGACAGTTCCGGCGCGTCAGGACTGGGAAGCGTGGCTCAGAATAGCAAAGTTATATGAAGTCGGCTGTGTGGGTGAATTTCTGCTTACGTATCATTTACATGAAGGCGAACACATTGCAGGCAATCCTGTTACACAAAGCAGAGGTATTGAGAAAATTATAGAGAAAAATAAAGATTATTTGATAACACATAAATATGAATACTGGCAGATTTTAACCAGACTCAGGAATCTTTATGCAAGATCAGGGCAGCACAGAAAAAGTTTTGCAGCAACTTTCAAGATATTCTCTCTTCAGCCGCTGAGACTGAGAAAAAATTTCAGGGTCATGTTGAGTTCTATATACAGATGGCTCAAAGATATAATTTAGATTTCACAGGAGGCAATAATTTAATCATGATACCAACACGAGATCAGGCACTTGACTTAATCAGGCAGCATAATCAAGAAGCGAGTCACATACATCACGCCCTCGCAGTCGAAGCAGCAATGAGGCACTTCGCAGAACTCTATCACGAAGACCCTGACTTATGGGGCATTGTTGGAATCCTGCACGATATTGACTGGGAAGAGACGACTCAGACTCCAGAAAAGCACTGTCATATAGCACCTGAAATATTGCGTGAAGCAGGCGTTGATGAGAATATTATTCGCGCTGTCCAATCTCACGGCTACGGGATATGCACTGATATAGAGCCTGTAACTCAGCTTGAGAAGACTCTATTCACGATTGATGAATTAACAGGATTAATTATCACAGCAGGACTTGTAAGACCGTCGAAATCTCTTGCAGATCTGGAACTTAAATCCGTAAAGAAAAAATGGAAGGACAAAGCATTTGCACGCGGTGTGAATCGTGAAATCATAAAGCAGGGCGCAGAGAGAATGAATATGCCTCTCGATGATGTTATAAACGAGACGCTAATAGCACTAAGGCCGGTCGAAAAGTTAATCGGAATGTGATAATTTTTTACAGGAGATGATAATTTTATTATGGCTGTAAGAATTTTACTCGCAGATGATCACCCGTTGACGCGTTCAGGAATTGCGGAATTTGTCAGGCGCGAAGAAAGTTTTGAACTCGTTGCAGAAGCTCAGGACGGCCTCGAAGCATGGGACATGATTCAGGACTTAAGGCCCGACGTAGCTTTATTAGATATTAGGATGCCAGGACTTGACGGAGTCAGTGTCGCTCAGAGAGTCAAGGCTGCAGGACTCAACACTGCAATAGTTATGCTGACTTCATACGATGCCCAGCAGTACGTTATAGCATCACTCAGGGCAGGCGCAAGGGGATTTGTGTTAAAGACAGTAAGTCCCAAAGAATTAACGACAGCAATTAACACTGTTGCAAAAGGCGGCTTGTATCTCGATCCCGAAGTAGCTTCAGTTGTAGGCAGTCAGGACTTTATTCCCGAACAGTTATCGGCAAGAGAACGCGAAGTATTATTACTGGCTGCAAAAGGTCTCTCAAGCAAGGAAGTAGCCAAGAGATTATATATCAGTGAACGGACAGTGCAGACTCATTTAGCTTCGATATATGATAAGCTGGGTTCGCGCAACAAGACTGAAGCATTATTATTAGCGTTAAAATACGGTGTCGTTACTCTTGAAGAACTGCTCGAGGACGATTAATTATTAATAGTGTTCTCTGCAATAAAAAATTTCTTTGCAAAACCTAGAGCGCACTTTCTGGCGATTTTATTATCTGCCTTGATTCTGCCTTCAGTTGCCGTAGTCATAGTAGCAGTTGCAGGCATGGTCAGTCAGGAGCGTGCTATGGAGGAAGCCGTCAGCTCGTACGTTCAGGACTTGGCCGAGAGCATGGCTTATCATTTAGGTTCTGACTCGAATTCCGAAGTCTGGAGCTTCTCAATCTTGAGCGAATTTAATCGTTATCCGTTCTTCTCATGGGGGCCTTCTATTCCCGGCTGGGTAGCGTTAATCAGTCAGGACGGAAATGTGTTAATAGCTTCACCAGGTGCAATGAATATCGCAGCAATCTGGCGCAATGATTTACCAGTAGGCAAGGCAGTCAGAGTAGAAGACAGGCAGGGAGCGCACTACACTTTAGCAGTATATCCTGTTCAGGGACGCACAGGAGGTTATGTCATAGCGGCTGTATCATGGGCAAATTTACTCGGCGGACTGGTCGGAGTCGTCAGGATTTGGCCGTTATTGATTATGTTAATGGCTCTGGCAAGTTTCGCATCTATAAAATTACTCTGGAGCAGGCTTGTTACTCCCCTTCAGGCACTCGTTGCAGAAATCGATAATATGACGCTCGGCAAGAGAGTCCCTGAGAAATTGGACATTCAAGCAATTCCAGAAATCGAGAGCGTTCACCGTGCATTAGTAAGATCTGCTCAGGCTACCAGAGAACGAGATAATCTGCGCAATCGTTATGTTCGTGATATAGTCCAGGCTCAGGAACAGGAACGAATGGACATGGCCCGCGAGATTCATGACGGCCCCCTTCAAGATGTTACGGCTTTATTGCAGCAAATTCACATGACTTTAGAAGATAATAATAATAATACTGAACGAATCAAGCGCACTGAAGTAATCGCAAAAAGTGTTGTCCGTGAATTGCGTTCTTTATGTGACGAACTCGCCCCGCCTTGGATGGATTTGGGATTAACAGAAGCACTGACGGAATTAGCTGAAAGATTATCGCAGGTCTATGACGTTGAAGTCTTCACGGATTTTGACGAGAATATAAGCTCTCTTGATGTCGGCAATGAGAGAATACTTTCACTCTTGAGAATCGCTCAGGAAGCTGTCTCTAATGCAGTGAGGCACGGCCAGGCTACGGAAATTCACATACAGTTAATAAGATCTGCGGGAAATGTGTTATCGCTTGAGATATTCGACAACGGCACAGGGTTTGACGCTCAGCACATCAATCACGAGACGTTACGAGTTGAAGGCCACAGGGGACTAGCCAGCATGACCGAAAGAATGAGTCTCATGGGAGGGACGTTAAAGATAGACTCGATTAAGGGTGAAGGTTCTGTAATAATTGCTTCGTTTAAAGTTTAAAGTGTGGGCGTGAAATTATATAATATCCAGACTGCGAAATATTCTATTATTCTATCAAGTAAAAATTAAGTGAAAATAAATATAAACTAGAAACAGGAGCAGTAAACTCAAACATGAAAAAATTTTTAGAGAACTCATTCATGACATGGCGCGCAGGCTTTGCGATATATAGAACGCTGGCAGGAGCATTCTTTAAAGCAGGAGGACTCTATTTACTCAAGCGCAAATACAAGGGCGATATTTCCGAACGCAAGGGCATAGTTGATAACGTCCCCGAGAGTCCTATATGGGTTCACGCTGTCTCAGTCGGTGAAGTTCAGTCAGCAGCATCGTTAATCAGGCGCATAAAGAATAACAATCCCCGTCCGTGCATAATCTCAACTGTAACGCCTACAGGACGCAGCATGGCCGAAAATTTGCTCTCAGGAATAATCGACAAGATCATATACAGTCCGTTTGATACTAAAAAATTTGTATCGCGTGCATTGGACTCGATAAAGCCCTGTGCATATATCACTATGGAAACTGAATTATGGCCTGAAATGCTTTACCAGTTACAGACTCGAAATATTCCTGCATTCCTGGCTAACGGAAGATTATCCGAAAAAAGTTTTGCGAGACTCAGACACACAAAATATTTCTGGCAAGGAGTACTGCGCTCTCTTAATAAATTAATGGTCAGATTTGATGACGATAAAAATAAATTTCTCACACTCGGAGTCCCTGACGAAAAAATTATAGTAACAGGAGACTGCAAAGTTGATACGTTATTAGACCGCCGGAAACTCGCAAGGCCTGAAAAATGGAGCTGGCTCAAGAAAGGTGACTCGCCGTTGTTCGTAGCAGGAAGCACTCATCAGGGTGAAGACGATGTTGTTATTGCAGCATTCAAGACAGTCCGCAGGAAATTCCCGGATTCAAGGCTCGTTATTGTACCAAGACACCCCGAACGGGCATTAATGACAGTGGCAAGCGCATTGCCTTATCCTGAACTCTCAGCAGAGCTTCTCTCACGAACTGATATAAATAATAATAACGCAGCTATTATAGTAGTCGATCAAATCGGAGTGTTATTTGATTTATATTCTATTGCAGATGCAGTTTTTGTCGGAGGCAGCTTAGTCGAGAAGGGCGGACAGAATCCATTTGAGCCTGCATTGTTCGGACTGCCGGCTATACACGGTCCCAGCATGTCAGATTTCCCTGATACTGAACGAATGGACTCAATGGGTGCAGCAGTGTGCGTTCACAATGACTCAGAGCTTGCCAGGGTATGGGAAGAGTCTATCGAGAGTGCAGCCGTCCAGAAGGGAGTCAGAAGCTGCGAAGAGTATTTCAGGACATTAGGAGGCGCGGCCAAGAAGACCTGGCAGGAAATAGAGCCGTTAATATAATAAAAATTTTTTGCGTTACGTGCTTGACATAAAAAGGGGTAAAGATTAAAATATGCCTCGTGTTCGACAAAGGGCGGATAGTTCAGCGGTAGAACACTTGCTTTACACGCAAGGGGTCGTAGGTTCGAACCCTGCTTCGCCCACCAGGTTTAACGAGTAACGCGGGGTCGTAGCTCAGTCGGTTTAGAGTGTCGGCCTGTCACGCCGAAGGTCGCGAGTTCAAGTCTCGTCGGCCCCGCCATTAAAATTAAATCCGGTGAGTATAGCAATGATCGGGCGGGATAGCTCAGTTGGTAGAGCAACGGACTGAAAATCCGTGTGTCCCCGGTTCAATTCTGGGTCCCGCCACCAGTGAATAGAATATGTGAATATGAATAACTTAATGCGGAAGTAGCTCAGGGGTAGAGCACAACCTTGCCAAGGTTGGGGTCGCGGGTTCAAATCCCGTCTTCCGCTCCATTTTTTTATCGAGTCATAATAAATTCGCGAATATAAAAAAATTCCCTCTCACACTTAACATGCAAGAGAGAAATTATTTCTTAATTAATTTATTCCAGTACTACCGAAGCCTCCTGAGCCTCTCTGAGTCTTGTTAATATCTTCAAGTTTCTTTACGTCCTCGAAATTAGCTCTTGCCACCGGAGCAAAGACCATCTGAGCAATTCTGTCGCCGAATGAAAGAGTAAAAGGATCTTCGCCCATGTTCAGCAGCAAAACTTTAACTTCGCCCCTGTAGTCTGAGTCAATAGTGCCGGGACTGTTTGGAATTATGATTTTATGATTCAGTGCAAGTCCGCTTCTTGGTCTTATTTGAGCTTCGTAGCCTTCAGGAATTTCCAGAAATATTCCGGTAGGAATTAAAGCCATTTCGCCGGGTCTGATAATGCAGTAACGAGTCGAACAAATATCAATGCCTGCCGAACCTGGAGTCGCGTATTCAGGTATCTTGATAGTCTGAGCCTTCCTGAATATTTTTACTGTTATATTATTAATATTATTATTATCGCTCATTGATTATCTGTAGTCCCTTCGACGGTCATTGCGCCTGTCGTTCCGTCTGTCAGATGAGTAGCCGCCCCTGCCTCCGAAGTCAAAATCGCTGCGTCCGCCACGTGAAAAGCCTCTTTCCATGTAGCCTGCTCCAGAGCCTAATCTGTCTCTCATTGAGAAATTTGAATAACCTCGTTCTCTTGATGAAAGACTTGAAATTAAGTTCTCGCGTTCCCTTTCATCGGGCAAGACGTGCATTAATCCTGCTGAACGTATTTTATCTTCACTTGCTAAGACCCTGCGCCGTGTTAAATTGGCTCTTCCCTGTTCGTCAATATCTTTGACCATGACGAGGACTCTATCGCCGGGCTTTAATACATCTTCGACTCTGGGGACTCTGTTAGTGCTGATCTCGCTGACGTGCAATAAGCCTTCTTTGCCCGGCAGGCATTCGACAAAAGCACCGAAACTTAACAAGCGTGTTACAGTTCCATAATAGACTTCGCCGACTGTTAAATCACGTATGAGTGAAAGCACGATTGATCTTGCATCTTCAACTTGAGCTTGAGTAGGTCCTGAAATAGAAATTATGCCGTTGTCTTCGATATTCATCTTTACGCCTGTTCTCTGAGTAATGCTCCTGACGACTTTGCCGCCGCTGCCTATGACTTCGCGGATCTTATCAGGGTCAATCTCGAACGAAATAATTCTTGGCGCATCCGGTGAGAGCTTATTAGGAATCGGAATAGCGTTTTCCATCTTCTCGAGAATCTCGAATCTTGCCTTGCGAGCCTGAGACAATGCCTGCTCGAGAATTTCACGGGTAATGCCTCCTGCCTTGTTATCCATTTGGAGAGCCGTAACTCCTGCCCGTGTACCTGCAACTTTGAAGTCCATATCGCCGTAGTGATCTTCGAGGCCCTGAATGTCAGTGAGAATTTGCACCTTGTCGCCTTCTTTGATAAGACCCATTGCTATACCTGCAACGTGGCATCTAATCGGGACTCCTGCGTGCATCATTGAGAGACTGCCTCCGCAAATACTGGCTTGAGAACTTGAACCGTTTGACTCCAGAATATCACTGACAATGCGAATGACGTACGGGAATTCTTCTTCAGTGGGAATGACTGGTAATAAAGCGCGTTCGGCTAATGCACCGTGACCAATTTCACGCCTGCCGGGGCCTCTCATGGGTTTAATCTCGCCTACTGAGAACGGAGGAAAGTTATAATGCAGAATGAATCTTTTAGCGGGTTCATTGAGTTTGATTCCGTCTTGAAGCTGGTCATCTTCGCCAATCATTCCAAGTGTTGCAGTTGCTAATGATTGAGTCTCGCCTCGAGTGAATAACGCTGAACCGTGAACTCTGGGTAAAATTCCTGTCTCGCATGTTATCTGCCTTATCTGATCCATTTTGCGGCCGTCGACTCTGATTCTTTCGTTAATGATTATTCCACGCATGATAGTTTTAACGCGTTCATCGATATAGCTCGAAATATATTCTGCTTTGTCGGGGTCTTCTTTTATTAATTCTGCAAAATGTTCCTGAGCTGCCGTCTTGATTGCCTTGAAACTTTTTTCTCTGGGCTTCTTCTCGACTATCCTGACTGCTTTATCAATTTCAGAATCGCAATTTTCGCGGATCCAGTCTTCAATTTCCGGGAATTTCTCAGGTTCCGGGACTTCGATTAACGGCTTGCCTATCTCTGCCTTCATTTGACGTATTACAGCAATAATTTTCTTTATCTCAGAATGAGCAAGTTCAAGAGCGTCGACTAATAACTCTTCAGAGACTTCATAAGAGCCTGACTCGACCATAGTAATTCCGTCATCATGACCAGCAACGATTAAATTTAATAACGAGTTATTCATTTGCTTGTCAGTGGGATTGACTATTAAATTGCCTCCTACGAGTCCTATTCTGACAGCTCCGACCGGGCCGCCCCATGGTACTCCGGAAATTGCAAGAGAAGCTGACGATGCGTTTATAGCTAATACATTCGGGGGGTAAACCTGATCGACAGCTAAAATGGTGTTCACTATCTGGACTTCGTTGCGCATATCATCACTGAATAAAGAACGTATAGCCCTGTCTACAACTCTTGAGCCTAAGATGCCTGAATCTGCCGGCTTGCCTTCACGCTTCACGAAACCTCCGGGAATTTTCCCTGCTGCGTAATATTTTTCTTCGTAGTCTACAATCAACGGAAAGAAATCAATACCTGTTCTTACTTCGTCTGACATACACGTTGTGCTTAATATCACCGTATCTCCCTGAGAAGCAACGACAGCACCGTTTGCCTGCTTGGCCAGCTTGCCTGTTCTGAATATGAGCGGTTCTTCTCCTACCATAACAGAATATATTTTTTCCTGATCCAAAATCTTTAAATCCTCCTAAATAAAACATAAACACAAATTGCAATTATATTTGCTATATTTTACTCATAGAGAGGCAAAAAATCACGCATTGTAAATATTTTTTTCGCAATAAATAAGGCGCATGAGTCAATTACGATTCATACGCCGAAAATTTTTTATTTAGCCTCCGTAAGTTAATTTCACTATCGCAGTAGTAACAGGAGGGCAGAACGTTAATAATAATAACAATAACACTAATAACAAATAGAATGGAATTGCTTCCTTCATGAAAGTTTTTGTCTTGCAGCCTGTAACCGAACACGTTACGAACATTAGAGTCCCCATAGGAGGAGAAAGCGCGCCGATTGCATTATTGAAGATATAGATCATAGCAAATTGAATCTCGTCTATTCCGTACTGTCTTGCAATGGGAGCTAACAACGGAACAAGAACTATCATAGTAGCATTGCCTTCTATGAACATTCCGACTATAAGCACGAAAATATTTACAGCTATCAAGAAAGCATACTTATTCGGACATATCGAGACTATGAACTCGGTTAACTGCTGTGGGATTCGTTCTTTCGTCAAGACCCATGAGAAGACTGAAGCGGCCGACACGATTAACATTATGCCTCCCGTTGTGCAGACTGTCTCTTTGCAGGCTTGAATGATTCCCTTGAAACTCAACTCGCGATATAGCAGGCCAAGAATTATAGCGTAAATTATGGCGATTGCTCCGGCTTCAGTTGCAGTGAAGACTCCGAGTCTGATTCCTCCGATTATGATAATGGGCAAGCACAAAGGCAGTAACGCAGGCTTCAAATGAATCCAGAGTTCAGACCATGTTAATGCTTTGTTACGTATTGGAAGATAACCGCGCTTCTTTGAGATAAAGTGAACAAGTATCATCATTGCAATACATAACGAGCCTCCGACAGTTATACCCGACATGAAGAGCTTGCCTATTGAGACATCAGCAATACAGCCATAGAGAATCATTGCTATTCCAGGCGGAATTAACGGGGTAATCATGGCACTTGCAGCAGTTACGACAGAGCTGAACTCTTTAGAGAATCCCTGCTTCTCCATTTCAGGAACGAGCATCTTTGCTTCCATTGCAGCATCAGCCAAATTTGAACCTGACAAACCGCCCATCAAAGTAGAAAGCAATACGTTGACTTGAGCGAGTCCTCCGGGCATTCGACCTGTTACAGCCGAACAGAAATTCATAATTCGATTCGTGACTCCTGAATAATTCATGAATGTCCCTGCACAGACGAAAAACGGAATTGCTAACAGTGAAGGATTCTCAGTGCCTATAACTGAACGCTGGCCGAATATAATTTGATTTATGCCGGGATTGAACAGGAAGTAAATTAGCGAACCTCCGAAGACTGATATAAACACAGGAACTTTCAGGAAGAGCAATACTAACATCATTATTGCAGAGATTCCAAGAACCGTATTAGTTCCCCATTGTCTGCCCAGAGTCTCAAGATAGGGCTTGACCCACTGAATATTTACTCCGACAAGTAAGACAAGTGCAGCAAGAATCGTCATGCACCAGTTCACTTTTAAGACACGAAGCAGGATAACGAGTAAGACTGCTCCGACAATGCTTAGGGTTAATGCGTTAATCATTATTCAGTCTCCCCTTTCTGTTCAGGTAACTCAATAGATTTCACGAATAGAGGCGCATACTTTGACACGAAATAGCTTACTATCATTAATGCACATCCATAGGGGGCTATTCCATATATATACGTGTAGGGGATTCGCAAAATCGGGGTCGGCCTTCCTGAACGTCCGAAGACTTGAGCAACGTACGCTTGAGACTTCACAAGCAAGAACACGAGCACGAATAACACTATTAAATCAATCACGTAACCCATAAATTTCTGTAATTTTTCCGGGAGAGAGTCTATTAACATCTCGATAGCAACGTGACTCCCTGTCCTGAATGCGACGCTTGCACCCATATAAATCATCCAGACCTGACAGAATGCGCTGATTTCCTCCTGCCACAAAATAGGATCTTTCATGACGTAGCGTTTAAAGACTCCTGCTGTAGTAACAAGAGTTAATATGATAAGAGCAATAATAGCTATGATTAAATCGAGATTGCATAAAGTTTTTATCAACGGGTTAGCTTTCTTCATGAATATAAATCACCTCTTTAACGAAATAAATAAAAAAGGGAACAAACCCGAATTAGGCTCATTCCCTGTAAAGTGCTAAGTTATTTCATTGCAGCTTTGACTCTATCATAGAGACCATCCGACCACTTGAATAACGAACCGAGTTTGTAGAAATCCTGAGCCTTTGCCCTGAATCCCTCGAGAACTTTTTCATCAGGAACAACGACAGTAACTCCTTCTTTCTTCATGAGGTCAAGATAATAATCCTGAGCCTTTGCCTGAAGTTCATTGTTATAGACTCCTGCTTCGTAGCCTGTCTCGACAAGTGCCTTCTGCTGTTCGGGTGTCAGGCCGTCGAACCATGTTGCAGAACAGATCCAGTTTGTGAAGTTCATAACGTGGCCGTCAAGAATTAAATACTTCGCGACTTCATGATGTTTGCGTCCGTAGAGTGTGCTTAGGGGATTTTCTCCGCCGTCAATAGTTCCCTGCTGTAATGCCGTGTAGACATCGCCTAAGCTCATTCCGACAGGTGTAGCTCCTAAGACTTCAAAGCCTTTAGTCTGAATCTGGTTAGTAGGGACTCGAATCTGCAAGCCCTTCAAGTCTTCTACTGTCTTAACGGGTTTAGTAGTGAGCGTGTGTCTTTCACCGTATGCCCAGTTAGCAGCGACTATCTTAATTCCCATTGCGTTTAACTTGTCAGTCTGTTCCTTCCACCAGTCAGAGCGAATCAATTTCCAGCACTCGTCCCAGTTAGCAAATAAGAACGGTCCGAAAACTATTCCCATGTCGGGGACTCCGTAGTCAGCGAAGAATGCTCCGTCAGCGAGGGTCATTACAGGTTCGCCGAGTAACATCTGATCAATAATATCTGTCTTGTTGCCAAGCTGTGAATCCGGGAATAACTGAATCGTCAAGCCGGTATTTCTTGCGTCAAGTAACTCCTTCCACTTCTGGAGACCCTGACCGACAGGCTCACTCATTGAGTTTTCAAAGCCGAGCTGTAATACAACGTCTGCCCCGAAAGCTGATGACACCAATAACGACACTAAAAGGAGAGCTGTTAATAATTTCTTCACGATAATGAAACCTCCTGAATAAAATATATTTGCGAATCTGATTTTAATTCAGAATTCAAGCCTGTAAATCAATCAATGCACGTAACTTTATAATTTCCTGCTGACTCTGCTGCGAGGGTTAATGCTTCGTCCGAAATATTTTTATTATCGAGAATGACTTCTATAAATTTCGGCTTTATATTCACACCTGAGACACCGCTAATTTTCCTGAGAGAGTCCGCTATTTTCTGATTATCAGAGTCATCACGAATACCATTAACGTATAATACTTTATAATCAATGCGTTCAATCTTGAATATTACGGGTCTTGTTCCGTCGTTGCAGCAAGCTATCATGATTCGTTCGTCACTAGTCCAGTTTCTCATAATGCTGCCGCCCTGCAACGCTGTGTAAATATAACGGCTGATGCAGTCCCATGCTTCGGCACACTGAGTCCCGTTTCCTTCCCGCCAGAAGTCGTCCTGCTCATCGTAACGCTCGAAAATAAATTCATCCCCTACATGATAGAACGGACATACGCCGGATTTTGGATCAGCTAAATACTTTGCTTGAAGGTCGTCAAAGCATTTCATATCGATAACACTGACTTTGCATTTGTGCTGCAAAACAAACTGCCTCCTGAAAGTTATATAAAATTAATTATGGAATGCGAATATTATAGCAAAATTTAATATGCTGCGATTAATATAGTTTTGACCTTATCGCCTACACTCTCATCAAGTGCATGACCCCATACAACTTGAGCGTCAGGAGAACATGACTCTTCTATCGTGAATGCTGCACCGCTGATTTCAGTCAGAGTAATTTCAGTGCCTGTAATGACTGCTATCAATATTTTCTTAGCACTCGTAATGTCCATATTCTTTAATGCATCGCGTGCCGAGTCCTCTGCTCTGTTGTCGCCCTCGCCTGTTCCCTCGCATACTGTCAGGAATTCTGCACCGTCTGTTACTGCCTGGACATCTTCAACATCAAGATTAACGAAGCCGTTCATGGTGAGGACTTCATTAATTGCGCGCTTGATGAGTTCAGCGTCTTTCTGTGATTTAGCGTTGAATGATATAGTGCTGCCGTTGAAAGTAATAGTGTACGTCATAAGATATAGCCTCCTGTTGTTATATGAAAAATTTTGCAGATTATATCATGTGATAGAATTATAAAAATTTATGCGAAAGGACTCTTTGAAAGTGAACACTAACGCCTCAGACGACAGCAAGCCTTTAATATCCGTAATAGTTCCGGTTTACAACACAGCGAAATATTTAGACAAATGCATAACAAGTATAATTAATCAGACGTACTCAAATCTTGAAATAATTCTCATTGATGACGGCTCAACTGACGACAGCCCGGCAATGTGTGACTCATGGGCAGAGAAGGACTCGCGCGTTAAAGTTATTCACAAACAGAACGGCGGCCTATCTTCAGCAAGGAATGCAGGACTCGACATAATGAGCGGTGAATTCGTGGGCTTTATTGACAGTGATGATTCTATAGCTCCCGAATATTACGATTATTTACATAACTTAATGACAGAACACGATGCAGATATGACGACATGCGAATTTTACAGATTTGACGAAAAAGGCAGAGAGATAAAATTTCCTTTAATGCATAACGAAACACTTTCAGGAGAAGAGATGCTCGGAAAAATTGTATTCTCAGCACCAGGCAGTTATATAAATCCTGTGAACAAATTATACAAAGCAGCTTTGTTCAGTGAATTAAGATTCCCTGAAGGCTTCATTCACGAAGATCAATTTACTATACATCACGCAGCAGGCTCATGCAGACGAGTCGTAACATCAGACAAGAAATTATATTTGCGTTTATTGCACAGTGAAAGTATTATGGGACACGTATTAAACAGCTTCTTTAACATAAAATCATTTCAAGGCCACATGTATGCTTTTGAAGACCGCTATAACTATTTACTCAGCATAGGCAGGCCGGATCTTGCAGAACATGTTCTGTTACATTCATTATATTCTCTTATTATCAACGCACTCAAGAAAATAAATTACTTACAGTTCAGACAGGAAATTAATAAATATCTTTGGCCGACAGTGACGAAATTGCTGCACTCAAGGAGATTCAAAAATAAATTGCGTGTAATAAAACTTTTGCTCGTTCTGTTCAGGAGTCTATTTAAGCCATATATTAAACAGTAAACAAAGTGTCAGCCCTCCCGGTAAACTCACGAGAGGGATTTTATTTTACCTGCAAGTTCACGCGCTTTACTTCTGGCATGATCAAGACACTCAAGGGCTTCATCAAGACTCTTAGGCTCACTCAGATCACATGAGTTTAACGTCTCCTCAACGAGTGCGCTAATTCCTGTGAAAGAAATCCTGCCTTCAAGAAATAAATTCACTGCGACCTCGTCAGCTCCGACTAAGACAGCCGGTGCAGCTCCTTTAACTTTCATGACTTCACGCGCTATTCTCACAGCTGGGAATCTTTGGGTGTCAATGAACTCGAACTTAATATCATGAAGATTATATACAGGCTTCTTGAATTCAGGCGACGGGAAAAATCTTTCAGGCCAGAATATACACGATGCGGCAGGCAGCTTCATATCAGGTTCAGCAGCTAACATCTTAACGCTTCCGTCAGCGAACTCTATTAGACCATGAACGAACGAGCCTGGTGAAATCAACGCGTCAACTTGAGAAGGCTCGAGGCCAAACAAAAACATTGCTTCGATTAACTCTATGCCCTTATTCATGAGAGTCGCACTGTCAATAGTAATCTTTGCTCCCATGTTCCAGACAGGATGATTTAACGCCATTTGAGGAGTTACTGTCTTTAACTGCTCGTAACTAAAATTTCTGAAAGGGCCTCCTGACGCTGTGAGAAATATTTTATTGACGAAAGATTTATTTTCACCGTGAAGACACTGCCATATCGCATTATGTTCACTGTCAACGGGTCGTAACTGCTCAGAATGCTTTATTAACGGCATGACCCATTTACCTGCTACGACAATGCTTTCTTTATTCGCAAGTGAAATAGTCTTACCGGCTTCAAGGGCTTTGCATAACGCTTTAATCGCTGCTGTTCCTGATGACGAGAATACGACATGATCAATTTCAGGATCAAGAGCTAACTCTTCAAGACCTTCTGAGCCTGACTGTTCATAAGCAAAGATTTTATTTACTCTGAATTTCTCCGCGAGCTGCATTAATTTTCTCGAACACTTATTAGCCGCCAATGCCTTAACGCAAATTTTATCCGGCCACGCTTCACACACTGACATTACAGAACTGCCAACGCTTCCGGTTGCTCCGATTACACCTAAATTTATCATGATAATATTATCCTTAAGAATAAATACGTTAATAACGCATTAAATAATATACTGTCGAACCTGTCCAGCATTCCGCCGTGACCGGGAATCAACGTACCTGAATCCTTCTGGCCTGCTTCACGCTTGATTAAAGACTCTGCGAGGTCTCCGACTTGGCCTGCAATTCCGCATATAAAGCCTATTAATATAATTGGATACGTAGGCAGACTGAATGAATATATTGCACACGCATTGAGTATCAGACTTCCTATTATTCCTGCAACGAAGCCTTGAACTGTCTTGCCGGGACTGACATGGACGCATAATTTTGTCCTTCCGAATAACTTGCCGCCTATATATGCTCCGACATCACAGCCCCATGTACACATGAATAACGTGAACAGCATTTGACGGCCGAGCATGTAATCACGAAGCATAATCATACATGTCCAAGGAATAGTGATATATAAAATTCCTGAAATTACGCCTCCAGCATTGATAATCGCGTAACTTGCTGCTCCCCTCGACATTTGCTTTCTGAAGACTTCAATAACGAACGCCGAAAACACTGCAAGTGATAAAATCATAGCTAATATTATCGGCTGAGGATATTCCCTTGTCGCTGCAATTAAGAATATCAACGAGAATATATAGCCTATACCTGGTGAAAGCCTTCTGCCTTCGATTTTGCCTATTAACCTGTAATACTCTGCAAGTGAAATAAGAGCTATGAGTGAAGCTGCAATTTGCCAGATCAAGCCCCCCATGTGAATGCTGCCTATTACGATTAATACGATTATTACACTGCTGAACGTCCGCAGTCTTAACTCTTGAACATCAGCTTTTAAGACCGCCATAACGCCTCTCCCTCCCTGCATAATTTTCTAATGCGCGTTTTAATTCTGCCTCGTCAAAATCCGGCCAGTGAATATCAGTGAAATAATACTCGCTGTAGGCACTCTCCCATAGCCAAAAGTTGCTGAGTCTTAATTCACCGCTGGTTCTGATTATCAAGTCAGGGTCAGGCACGTCCGGTAAATAAAAATGTTTTCTCAAGTCCTGCTCTGTAACTGGAGTCTGTGGATTCTCTGCAATTAACTTGTTTACAGCGTCAATGATCTCTGCCCTGCCTCCGTAGTTAATGCAAAGAATGAAATCTAAAATTTTCTCGTCCTTAGTGTAATCTTCAGCCCACTTCATTTGAGCTAATAAATCTTCGGGGAGTCTGTCTTTACGTCCGCAGAATCTTATACGCGCGCCTTCTGATTTAATCTCGTCAACTTTCCTGCGTATATAATAACGAAACAAGCTCATTAATCCCGTAACTTCCATTTGAGGACGATTCCAATTTTCAGTTGAGAAAGCATACACCGAGAAATAGCGGATTCCTTCACGCTTAACGAGTCTCACCATGTCTTCAAGTTTTCGCAATCCTGCACGATGTCCCATTAGTCTTGGCAGATTTCGCTTCTTGGCCCAGCGTCCGTTGCCGTCAAGAATTATAGCAAGATGAGTCGGAATTTTTTTTTCAGTCAAAATTTTGTTCACTCCTTAATTTAATTTATTTAATTCATCAAGTTTAGCTTTAAGTGCTTTTACATCGTCCCATGTCATTTGCTTGACTCTTTTTTCAGCTTCACCACTCTGTCTTAGCAAATAGCTTGGGTGAAACATAGGCAGTAAATCTAATCCCCGCCACTTCTGCCACTTGCCGCGAAGAGAACTTATGCCCGTGCTGGTCTTCAAGAGCCACTTTGTAGGGACATTGCCAAGAGTTACGATTATAGAAGGCTGCAATAATAACAACTGGGCTTCGAGAAAATCATTACATGCTATGAGCTGCTTATTCGTAGGATTATCATTGCCCGGGGGTCTGCACTTCACAGCGTTTGTTATGTAGAGAGTCTTTCTATCGATACCTGCACCGTTCATAAGAATTTTTGTTAAGAGTTTCCCTGCTGGACCTACGAAGGGTTTACCTGATAAATCTTCTTCTTCGCCGGGGGCTTCACCGATTATGATGCACTTGCAGTGTTCTACAGGCCCGTCACCAATGACTATATTATTTCTCGTTCTACAGAGATCGCACTTCCTACAGGCTTCTATTTGACTCTTGAGTAAGTTCCATGCTGAAGTTATGTTAATATTCATGATTATAAATTATAAAAATATCTCGTTGACTCTAATATTTACTTGCCTTACGTCCATACCTGTAAAGTAGCTCAGTCCCATTCTGATTTTGCGCTGTAAAGTCCTTGCTATAGATAATGCGCTATGATTTGCAAGTGTTAAATCAATTTCGATATTAAGCTCTATCTTGTCATCGAACGTTTCAAATTCTATGCTGCGAATCTTCTTGACGTGATTGCGGAGTTCGAGCAGCTTTCTGCACATTGCTAATATTGCTTCAGTTCCAATCGTAACTTTGCCGTTGAAGCTGAACAGTGGCTTGACTATCGTATTGCTTGACTCGTCTTTATCTCGTCCTTTAGAGAAAAATGCTCGAATCTGACTGACTAACTTACCTGCAAAATTATGTTCTATCTGAGCTCGTGCTACCGGTACAACATGCTGTTTCTTTTCGTGGCGTTCTCTTAGGGCTGCTTCGATTTCACCGGGACTCGAAATATCTGCAATATTTATTATCTTCGACGGATCATTAAGCCCAAGCCTTGACGTGATTTTATGAATCATGCCTTCGGACGTAGCGAGAATCATTAATTTCTTGGGAGGATTATTAGCAAGATAATTCTTTACTTCGTCCCTGTGATCAGGATACTCGAATATAGCGCGCTTGATTGCACGTAACCTGTTAATCTCAGATTTCGCACTCCTTCCGGCTAAGATTCTCCCCCGCGAGATTAATAAACCGTCATCGATTATAATATCAGTCCCGTTCTGGCGAGCTACATGGGTTGCACGATGACTCTTGCCTGTACCTGCAGGGCCTACGAACGCAATTATTTCTATTTTATTAAGTGAGTCATTATTATTAATGTTCGACGAGTTCAACCTGAGCACCTAATGAACGCAGTTTTTTATCAATAGCTTCATAGCCTCTCCAGACGTGAACCATATCTTCGACTCGAGTCTCGCCCTCAGCAGCAAGTCCCGCAATGATTAACGCAGCACCTGCCCTCAAGTCCGTAGCTTTGACCGGAGCTCCCTGCAAACCTTCAACGCCCCTGATAATAGCAACGTCTCTAGAAATCTGAATATCTGCACCCATTCGATTCAATTCCTGAGCATAGAGAAATCTTGCCTGAAAGACGCTCTCTTCAATAGTGCTTGTACCTGCTGCCAGTGAAAGAGCTGCTGCCATCTGAGGCTGTGAGTCAGTCGGGAAACCGGGATAAGGCATAGTTTTTATTGATACAGGGTGAAGTCTTTTATTAGACGGGAAAATTTCAACTGTGCTTTTACGAACTGCGAACTTTGCGCCTGCTTCTTCCATCTTAGCGAGGATAGCATCAATATGATACGGCACAACGTCTTCAACTTTTATATGTCCGCCTGTCATGACACCTGCAAGAATGTAAGTACATGCTTCGATTCTGTCCGGTATGACTCGTTCACGCCCTGAGTGAGCCTTCTCAATGCCTCGAATTCTGACTCCGCCTGTGCCTTCGAGTTCAACGGGTACTCCGACACATCTTAACACTGCTGCAAGATTATCTATTTCGGGTTCACGGGCTATATTTTCTATAATCGTCTCGCCTGAAGCTAACGAAGCTGCCATCATCAAATTTTCAGTAGCTCCTACAGAAGGGAAATCAAGATATATGCGCCTGCCTCGTAATTTGCCTTTGACATGAGCATGAACTACACCATTTTGAATCTCGATCTCTGCTCCCATTTGCTTCAAGCCTTTCAAGTGCAAGTCAATTGGTCTGCTTCCGATTGAACAGCCTCCGGGTAAAGGCAGAGAGACTCGACCGCAGTTAGCTAACAACGGGCCAAGTACAAGGCTCGAAGCTCTCATTTTGCGAACGAGTGAGTCAGGAGCTTCCCATTTTAATTCTTCGGGAGTGTTGAATATTACCTGTGAAGTTTTTGAATCCCGTTTAATCTCGATTTCAACGCCAAGAGTCTTCAATAACTCTATCATAGTATTTATATCATATAAGTCCGGGACATTATCAAGAGTCAGAGTCTGCCCCTTAAGCAATAACGCTACAGCCATTACCGGGAGAGCAGCATTTTTCGCACCCTGAGTCTTTATCGTGCCTTTGAGGGGGATTCCTCCGTTGATTTTCATAACGTTTGGATTTTCGATTTTAGTTCAGTCTCCTTACTATAAATTATAAAATTATCACCCCGCGAATCTTGAGGGACTCGCTACTAATATTTTCACGCTTTGACATGATTAATTTATTGTGCAGAGTCGATTAAAATTTTCTTTATCTCGTCATTCTGTGCGTAGTCAAGCGCTGTTTTCCCAGCATCATTTTTAGCATTAACGTCTGCTCCGGCCTTAATCAGAACTTGAATGACTTCCGGACTGCTGTTTTTAAAGGCCGCTGCCATTAAAGCAGTATGACCTGATTTGCTCTTATGATTGACACCTGCACCTGAATCAATTATAAATTTTATGAGTTCAGGATCGTTATTATTCGCAACCATCCACATTAAAGCAGTTTCTCCGAATTGATTCTGAGAGTCTACATATGCACCGGCATTGACTAGAGTTTTAATAACTTCAGAGCCGCTGTTACGACGAGCTGCCATTATCAAAGGTGTCCAGTGAGTTTTGTCCCAAGCATTAACATCAGCACCGGCATTGATAAGAGCTTTTATGACTTCAAGCCTGTTATTGCTTACTGCTTTCATTAAAGCTGTCTCGCCTTCTTTGTCCTTAGCATCGATATTAGATACGGCATTGATTAAAGTTTTTATGATTTCCAAGCTCCTGTTATAACGAACTGCCAGCATTAAAGCATTCTCTCCGTTTTTATTCTCGGCATTGACATCTGCACTTGCATTGATTAGGGTTTTGATACCTTTATCATTACTATTGAACATAGAAGCTATCATCAAAGCTGTAAATCCTTCATTGTCTTTAGTGTCGATCTCAACACCTGCATTAATGAGAATGTTTATAACTTCAACATCGTTGCTGTTGCAAGTTGCTAGCATTAAAGATGTCCTGCCCATGTTCTCTTTAACGTTTACGTCAGCTCCTGCACTAATTAAAGTTTTGATGACTTCAGGATTTACGTTATTCATAGCTGCTGTAATTAAAGCCGAAAATCCGATATTATCTTTAGCGTTTACTTCTGCACCTAAGTCAATTAGAGTCTTTATGATTTCAGGGTTTTCATTCTTCCAGGCTGCCCCGATTAAAGCCGTATCGTTGTCCTTATCTTTAGCGTTTACGTCAGCTCCGGAACTAATTAGAGTTTTAATGACTTCAGGATTGCTGCTGTTCATAGCTGCCAGCATTAAAACGGTCAAGCTCTCGTTGTCTATGGCGTTGACATCAGCACTCAATTTTATGAAATCCTGAATATCCTGCGGTGTCGTGTTGTTATCTTTTACAGCTTTCAACAAGTCATCATTAATGCTTCCGAATGCTGAAGATACGAACACTAATAACATAATTGCAGCTACACACAACAAGAATTTTTTCATGATAATGATTCCTCCTTAAAAAATTTAAATCTCAAAATATTTTCTCAGTGCCTCACGAATCTTAATGCTTGCTTCACCGTTCCCGAAAGGCTTTATATTCTTTGCGAGAAACTTTTTCACGTGTTCAGGATCATTCAGGAACTTCAAAGCCTCGTCCCTGATTCTCTCTCTGTCAGTCCCTACAAGAATCCCCGTCCCGTGAGTTATAGCTTCCGGCCTCTCTGATACTGTCCTCATTATTAACACAGGCTTATTGATTGCGCTGGCTTCCTCCTGGACTCCTCCGCTGTCGGATAATATAAATGCACTCTTGTTCATAGCATAGACGAACTCAGAATAGCTTAAAGGCTCAGTGAAAATTATGTTTGACTCGTAATCTTTCAGGCACTCTCTAAATACTTCACGGACAACAGGATTCTTGTGAAGCGGAATAAGAAAGACTACATCATTTCTTGAGTGAATAATATCTATAACTGCCCTGCAAATGCCCCTTAACGTCTCGCCCCATGACTCCCGCCTGTGAGCTGTCATCAAGATTAGAAGCTTATTCTTGGCTTTGAGCAAATATTCTGGCTCGCTGACTCCCTGCTTACTCTCAAGAATTCTATATAATGCGTCAATAACAGTGTTCCCCGTGATAAAAATTTTCTCGCGTGAGATCCCTTCATGAGTCAAATTATCTGCGTCCCCTTGAGTAGGTGCAAAGAATAACTCTGCAATTCTATCTGTAAGAACCCTGTTAGCTTCTTCAGGAAACGGCAGACTCAAATCATGACTCCTGAGTCCTGCTTCAACGTGTCCGACCGGTATATGACGATAGAACCCTGCAAGAGCTGCTGCAAATGTCGTTGAAGTATCTCCGTGAACAAGTATCATATTTTGAGGGTGATTATCAAGCCAAGAGCCGACTCCTGTCAACACGCTTGAAGTTATGTAGTCAAGAGTCTGTGAAGTCCGCATTATATTCAAGTTATAGTCAGGAATTATATTAAAGTCATCGAGTGCCTGCCTCAACATGTCAGTGTGCTGGCCAGTAGCAAAGGTTGTAACGCAAAAATTATTATCTTCCCTTAAAGCAAGAATAACCGGAGCCATCTTTATAGCTTCCGGCCGTGTTCCTATTATGCATGTTATATTTTTCATGATTAATTATTTTATGATCCGCAAATAGACGCTCAAGCCTCCGATTAAAGTCAAAACTTGCAGCAATAACAAAACGCTAACTGTGAAGACATTTGACCCGGTTAACGAAATTAATATGTGATGCAAATGCTTCTTGTCAGGATAGAAAGGCGACTTACCCGAAAGAATGCGCCTTGAGAATGCTGTTATAGTGTCAATAACGGGAATGCCTCCGAAGAGAATTAATATTATTATCAGCTCGTGAAATCTGACTCCGTGAAATTGCAAATTAGGCATTGCTATAATCAGGAAGTGAGACGCAAATAAATAGCCAAGTAACGTGCTGCCCCCGTCTCCCAAAAATGTCTGAGCAGCCGGAAAGTTCCAGCATAAGACTCCCAATGCCATAGCTCCTGTATATATTGCCTCGTAGGAATTTCCAAGCATGAATAATATAACGCTCGAAGCAATGAACATCGAGATACATAAACCGTTCATGCCGTCAATCAAGTTATACGCGCTGGTGACTCCTGCAAGCCAGATTATAGCAACAAGAGCTAATAATATATTCAGGTTCAAAGGCAGTACTATTAAAGCCGAAGCTATGAAGTGAAGGCCAAGCCTCAGAAACGGTGAAAGCGAACACATATCATCAAGATAACCGCAGAAAAATATTATCGTCGCACCTGTCATAACGTAACGCAGATAACTTAATTCGCTTGACATGATTACAGCCATCAGCACGTAGCCCAGCCACAAGCCGAGACCGGCCCCCCTAGGCATTTTGCCCTTGTGAATCTTTCGAGCGTCAGGAACGTCTATAATTCCGTAAATTCCTGCGAGCTTGATAGACACAGGAGCAGTAAATCCTCCCCAGAAGAAGCCGATCAGAATAAATATTAATGCTTTAACGTCTATATCAGGCAATTTTTATTTCGTCCCGAACAGTCTATCTCCCGCATCTCCGAGACCAGGCACTATATAACCGTGTTCGTTTAAATGCGAGTCAAGGGCAGCCGCGTAAATATTAACTTCAGGGTGAACAGCGTGAACTTTCTCGATTCCTTCAGGTGCAGCGATTAAGCATACAAGTGAAATTCTTTGACCTCCGCGCTTCTTGATGAGCGTTATAGCTTCAGCCGATGAGCCTCCAGTCGCAAGCATTGGATCTAATACAAGTATTTCACGTTCCTCAATGTCAAAAGGCAGTTTGCAGTAATACTCAACAGGCATCAGAGTCTCAGGGTCTCTATAAAGTCCAATATGACCGACTTTGCAGTTAGGCACGAGCTGTAAAATTCCGTCAACCATTCCAAGTCCTGCGCGTAAGACCGGGACAATCGCTAACTTCTTGCCTTCGATAGTGTGAGCTATAGTTTTCGTCAACGGAGTCTCTATTTCCTTCTCAGTCAAAGGCAGACTTCTTGTAATCTCGTAGACCATGAGTCCCGCAATTTCCTGCAATAATTCCCTAAACTGCTTGCTTGTAGTCTCAATGCTCCTGATTAAGCCGACTTTGTGCTGAACTAACGGATGATTGAAGATCGTAACTTTGCCGCCGCCCTCGTATCTTGCAGTCATGGTTGAACTTTCGCCCATTGAGATCTTGTTGATACGTCTTAAGTGTCTTCCGCCCTCAAACGCAGTGTTAAGCCATGTATCAAGAATTGCAGGGACTTCCTCAGGCTTCGTGATAGTGCTTCCGAGTGCGATTATATTTATATTGTTATGAGCTTTTGCCAGTCGTGCTTTACCAGGCGTATCACATGCAACGGCCCTTATTCCCCGTACTTTGTTGGCAGCTATCGAGATTCCGAAACCTGTACCGCATAATAATATTCCTGCGTGGGTCTCTCCGTCAGCTACTGAGCGGGCAACTTTGAAAGCTGCATCAGGATAATCATCATCGTGGTCGGGTGCATAAGCTCCAAAGTCAATAACTTCGATTTGCCTAGAGTTCAGAAATTCAAGGACTGTACTCTTTAACACATAACCTGCATGGTCGCAGCCAAGAGCTATTTTCATTGTGGGGTAAACTCCTTCTTTGTTGAATTTTGTATATTATAGCAATTAAGATTTTATTTCAGAGAGCAATTATGATTATTTACGCGATAACACTTGCAGTTATTGACGAGTAAAATTATTTGTGAAAAGATTCTCTCGTGAATTTTTTTAAGGACGGAAATTTTATTAACATGCAGTATTTATCATTCAACAAATTATGAATCAGGACTCCGGGCATCGTGTTAATGCTCAGGAGAATTTTAATAATGCTGTCATTTCTGTCCGTAATCTTTCGTTCTCGTATCAGCATAGTAATCAAGTAATTCTGAGCAGTATAAATCTTGAAGTCATTCCCGGCGAGTTCATTTGCTTTCTGGGTCAATCCGGCTGCGGTAAAAGTACACTCTTAAGACTCTTAGCAGGACTCGAGAAGCCTTCTTCAGGTGAGATTCTTTTGCACTCTGACAAGATTAAATCAGCAGGACTCGACAGGGGCGTAGTCTTTCAGGATTATGGACTCTTCCCATGGATGACGGCAGGAGAAAATATCAAGCTGGCACTGACTCAAAAATTTCCTGGACTCTCTAAATCAGAATATAAAGCACGAGTGATTAAAGCATTGACTCAAGTCGGACTGAACGAGTCAATTTATCGCAAGCTCCCTAAAGAATTATCAGGAGGAATGAAGCAGAGATGTGCAATTGCTCAGGCATTTGCTATCGAGCCTGAAATTTTGTTAATGGACGAACCTTTTGGAGCCTTAGACGCTGTTACAAGGGCAAGGCTTCAAGACTTGGTGCTTGCTCTGTGGAATGACACTTACAAGACAATATTTTTTGTGACCCATGACGTTGACGAGGCGTTATTACTCGCGACAAGAATTATTGTAATCGGTCAGTCGCCGGGAAAAATTATTTATGAAGCGTCAATACCTGAAGAACATAAACCTACACGAGAGACTCAATTTGAGGACTTGAATATTTTGCGTCTTAGAAATGAATTAATCAGGCAGATTAATAAAGATGTTGCCTCACATACGATTAACGATGCTTAACAGGTTTAATTTTGAATCCGTGAAGCATAAATATTTTTTGCAAAGGAGTTTATTATCATCATGAAAAAGTTTTTGTTAGTCCTGTGTATCATCACTGCTCTTGCCGGTGTGTCGTACGCTAAGGAGACTCCCGAAGTTTCTCTAGTTCGTTGGAACAGCGGAGCAAGCGGAAATGTATTATTAACTATCGCTGAGAAAAAAGGCTACTTTGATGAAGTAGGAATCAAGCTCGAAGAAGTCCCTGCAACTGCAAACGCTTCTGCAATGACGTTATTATCAACCGGCATGGTCGATGTAGTCTCTAACGCAGGCACAAGCAACCCCCTTCAGCAAATCGCGGCCGGAGTAGATTTAACAATTTTCGGCGGACACATGATGACGGGAGCAATGCCCATTATCGCCAAGAAAGGTGTCAAGTGGGAGGGAGTCAAAGACTTAATCGGCAAGAAGTTCGCATGTAATCCGAGCTATTTCGCATTAACAGGAGCAGTCTTAGATTTAGGATACGCAAAGCCCCTTGAAGCCCTTGACTGGGTAGTAATCACAAATTATAACGATGCTTTGGCCGCTGTCATTCGCGGTGAAGTTGATTACGCTTTACAGGGAACAGAGCAGAATTACACTATCAAGAACGTCAACAAGGACAACGTCGAAATCATGTGCTACATGAGCGATATTATGCCCGCTTACTCGTGCTGCAGAATGGAAGCTCAGACGGAATTTGTCAAGAAGAACCCTGTAACGATTAAGTTAATACTCAAGGCTTTATTACGCGCTCAGAGTTATTACGAGTCTCACAAAGAAGAGGCTGCACAGTGGCACGCAGAGAAAATCAGAGCAGAGAAAGAATTTGTTGAAGCCTACATGTTCGATGAGCATTACAGAGTCAGCGCAGACCCGTTGTTGAAGTCAATAGTCAGAGCTTGGAAGATTCTCGATGCTACAGGTTTCTTAAGTGAGACAGCAAAGAATATCAATATCGTTGACCACGTTAATATTGAACTTTACAGACAGGCACTCAAAGAAGCAAGCGAGGAGTACGGCAGCGAGGCTCCTGAATTCTATAAAAAGATGCAGGCTTTCTTTGAAGAGAACAACACACTGTAATCAATAAAAATTTTTGCGGAGTCATCATGAAGCGTTACGTTATTAACTTTATCAGCGCGTTATTAATTCTCGGACTCGGAGTGCTTTATTACTACATGACAGAAAATAATCTTGTGAACCCGTTTTTATTTCCCAAAGTCAGCGCAATTGTTAAAGCCTTCTCCAAGAATCAAGATATTATGCTGTTAAATCTTTTATCGTCTCTCGGCATGATGATTCCTTCTATATTAATTTCGTTAAGTTTAGCTTTAGCGGTCGGGATATTTCTCGGCCGTAACCCTGTTTTACGTGAGATCCTTCACCCTTTGTTATATATCTTCAGCGTAGTCCCTTCTATACTGCTTTCACCGTTCGTGCTTTTATTAGCTCCTAACTTCTGGGCTGCCTCAGTGTTCCTGATTGTGTATAGTACTGTGTGGTCGACTCTGTTCGCAACGATAACAGGAATAATGACGATTGATAAGCGTTATCTTGACAAAGCGGACACCCTCGAACTTCACGGATTAAAGCGAATCACAAGAGTTATTCTGCCTGCTGCTTCTCCGTCTATATTATCAGGCTTCGTGAATTCTCTGAGAAATACATTCGTAATGCTCGTATATGCTGAAATGTACGGCTCTCGTTACGGAATGGGTTTCTTTGTGAAAAAGTATACTGACTTCAGCTTGTACGATCACGCTTGGGGAGGCTTCCTGTTCATGGTCTTGGTGTTAGTGATAGTGATGCAGTTCTTTGACCGTCTGAAAGAATATTTACTACGGTGGACGATTGATTAAATATTTTATTATTCAGGAGTGATTCATTTATGCGCAAATTTTTATCTTTATCGTTAGCTCTCGTATTAATTCTCTTTACGTGTTCAGCTTCGTTCGCTGATTATTCCGGTACAGTTACATTTGAAGTGAATCTCAAGGACGCAGCAAACTCAAAGAAGGCTGAATTATGGCTTCCCTACCCTGTAAGTGATGCAAATCAAGATATTACTGATATGAACTTCAAGGCAGACAAGGCAGCAAGAATCGGCGTTGAGAAAGATTCTAAGTCAGGAGCAGTGTATCTTCATGCAACGTGGCTCAATCCTTCAGAGACTCCGACTCTGACAATGACCTTCAAAGTTAATTCACACTACTCAAAGAATAAAAATATTCACGAGACTAGCAAAATTTTCCCGGCTGAAGTTCTCAAATATCTTGAGGCGACTCCGTCTCTTCCCATTGATAAGGGCTTCTGTGCAGAGGCAAGCATGGAATTTATCAACAAAGAGTCAATCTTAGAGAAGGCTCAAGGCGTTTATAACTGGGTAATTGCTCACACTTTCAGAGATGAGAGCGTCAAAGAAGGCTGCGGACTCGGTCTCCCAATCAGGACAATCTCAGAGAAGGACGGCGGAGGCAAATGCGCTGATATAAGTTCAGTGTTCGTAGCTTTGGCCAGAGCTTCAGGAATTCCCACGCGCGATGTTTACGGACTGAGAGTCGACCCTGCGAAATCCGGCGAGATTACGGGCAATTATCACTGCTGGACAGAGTTCTATTTACCCGGAACAGGCTGGGTAATGGCTGACCCTGCTGATGTCAGAAAGAAAATGCTCAATGAGAATCTCGAAGATGTCAACGATCCTGCTTCAAAGAAATGGGCAGAATTTTTCTGGGGCGGAGATGAGTTACTCAGAATAGCACTTAACCGCGATACAAGAGAGACAGTGTTAAGCGAGGCGACTGCAAAGACTCCGCTGACATATTTCATGTATCCCTATGCAGAGATCGACGGCAAAGTTGTAGACTGGTTCAGCCCTAAGACATTTGAATTCAAGGTAACACTAAAGCTCGATGATTTAGCAAAATAATATGAGTCATCAAAGCTCTTCGGGAATATGGGCGAAAATCTTAATACTTGCTGTACTTGCATTATTAATCGCTTCATATTTCATTTTTCCTGATTACAAGAATTTTATTGATTTGACTCTGAGTGCCTTTGCCTCCGGAGATTTCAAATCCATGCGTGATTTCATTGCAAACTATGGAACTTACGCGGCGTTAATATCTTTCTTTCTGATGATATTTCAGTCAGTAGCTGCTCCTCTTCCTGCGTTTATAATCACGTTGGCGAACGCAAATTTATTCGGATGGGTAAAAGGTGCAGTTCTCTCGTGGTCAAGTGCTATGGCCGGAGCTGCGTTGTGTTTCTATATCGCAAGAATTTTAGGACAAGACACAGCGGAGAGACTCACCAGTAAAGCAGGCCTCGAGTCAATCAATACATTCTTTGAACGCTACGGGACTCACAGTATATTAATTGCTAGACTGCTTCCGTTTATATCGTTTGACTTGGTGAGCTATGCTGCGGGATTGACTTCAATGAGATTTTGGCCGTTCTTTATAGCTACGGGGCTTGGCCAGCTTCCTGCGACTATCGTATATTCATATGTAGGCGGAATGCTTACAGGGGGCGCAAAGTTATTGATGACAGGACTGTTAATATTATTTGCGTTGTCTGCTCTGGTTGTCTTAATGCGAAAGATTTACAAGGAGCGCAAGAAGTGAGCAAGTTCATCAAGCCTGCAATATTTCTCGTGAGTCTCGCTGTTATTATTCTAGTGAGTCATCATTACGGTCTGAACGATAAGTTCATGAATTCGCTGCCATATATTCGTGAGCTTGTGATTGAGAGTCCTGTTAAAGCTGCGTTGATTTATATCATTGCGACATCGTTAGCATGTGTAGTGTTAGCTTTGCCCGGTGCTGCCTTTGCATTGATTGCAGGTTTGTTATTCGATCCATTAACCGGAACGTTCTTATGTCTCGTAGCCGCGACTCTGGGAGCTGTGTTAGCTTTTATTTCTGCGAGATATTTTTTACGTGACTCCGTGAAGCCCATGCTCGAAAAGAGTTTAATTCTCAAGAAATTTTTATTTGATGACGTTCAACACAGCGGAGTTATTTTATTAATGATAACTCGTTTAGTGCCGTTGTTTCCGTTTAACCTGCAAAATTTCGCGTATGGACTCACAGATATAAAGCTCATCACTTATGCTTTGTATACGTTCTTATTCATGGCACCTGGAGCAGCAGCTTTCACTTTGGGAGCAGCAGGCATCACCGACTCTGAACGAAGGGGATTATATTTATTTCTAGCGTTGACTCTTGCAGTTATCGTTACGTTAATCGGTGCGTTCGTTCGTAAAAGATTCGTTAAGCAGTCTTGAGCATGAAGCATTGTTGTCTCTCAGTGAATCAAAACTTTTTGTATTAGTAATTGTATTAGTAATTTATTTCTTGCGTGAAAGTTTTATTGAAGTGTCATGTAAATTATAACAGAAGGGAAATTCTATCATGAAAAAATTCATTCTTGCTTTATTAATTATCATGTCGTGTGTGTCATTCGCCCTTGCTGAAGAGTTATCCCTAACGATTGACAAAGAGAAAGGCGAGATCATCATTCCTGCTGAGGTCAACGGCAAATATTTAGTCAGCCCCACAAAGCACGCCTTGTCATACTTCAAAGGCGGAAACGGTGAGAAGTCAATCATGCGCGCCCTAGTCAGTGAGATTGATTATTATAATGCACTTGTCGAACTCGGAGCAGTTCCCGGAGATAACATCAAGGCTGAAGATATGAAGGCCAAGTCCAGCGCAGAAGGCAAATCTACAGAAGGCAGCAAAGTAAGTGTGTTCTTGACATGGGAAGGCTCAAACGGTGAAGTCTCCCTTGATGACGCGATTATAAGCACAGTTGCAAATGGTGAAGTCAGAAAACTTGATTTGAGATTCAGCGGCAATCTTGAATTCGCAAGCAAGTATCACCCAGGCTGCTTTATATGTCTTGACTCATGTGCTGCAGGAATAACGACTAATGCTGCGTGGCCTACAGGAGCAATGAATAATAAAGAAGTCAGCTTCAAAGGAAATCCTGACACCCTGCCTCCGGATGGGACCCGCGTTAATGTGATAGTGAGGCTCGTGAAGTAAGTAAATGCTTGCTTGTATATATAACGCTTTGTTATGGAGCATGTTAATTAGTGTCGTGTTGTCGCGAAATGAGTGGCTCGACATGCGCATTAACACAGGAATAATATTTTTTGCTGTATCGTTAGTGCTGACTCTGTTATTCGTTCTGACAAAGAAATTCAACACTTTCAAGATGTCATTATTAAGTCTTGTGATTACGTTTGCAGGATTGCTTTATATTCTCGGACTTGAAGGCTTGCTCGTAATTCCTGCGTCGATTATAAGAGAAGGACTCATGCAGCATAATTTATCGTTTCGTGTGATTAATGCTGCGTTAGTAGGCGTAATCATAACAGGCTTTGTAATTATATTATTCACTGCGAAACATGAACGTCAATAAAATTTTCATCAGGCTCGATCAGTTTTTAGCATCGTCATCACTCTTGAGGCGTAACACAGGAGAGTCAGAGTCAGGAATTATATTTTTTCCGGGATGCAGTCTCATGGGCTATAATCCCGGTTATATTTTCATGATTCAAGATTACCTGAGCAGAAGACTCGACTCTCAAATCGGAATATTAACGGCTTGCTGCTCTAAACCGTTAAAGCTGCTTAACGAGTCAAAGACTTTCACGAGACATCATGAACTCTTGAAACGTGATTTAGACTCAATGAAAGCTAAGAGAGTCATCACAGCCTGCCAGAATTGTTATAGAGTATTAAGAGATTATCAACATGAACGCGAAATTATATCTTTATGGCCGTTAATGCTGGGTCTTGGCCTTAACGATGACTTGAAGGGGAAATACTCGGGGCTTGAAGCAAGTGTTCAGGACTCGTGCTCAGGGACTCAGGAAATCGCAAATAGTGTTCGCGAAATGTTAAAGTATATGGGAGTCAAGATTCACGAATTCAAGAAAAGATTCAAGTGCTGCGGAGGAATTCAGGCAATCACTACAGGCAGTAAGCAGGCAATGAAGGAACGCGCCAATGAATCACCCTGCGAATTAATAATTTCGTACTGTGCTTCGTGCAGGTCGGCAATGAGTATTGATAATCAGCACAAGAGCATTCATATTCTTGATTTAATATTTGGTAATGCTGAAATTTCACAGAAAAATTTTAACCTGCTGAATAGATTCATAACAGCGAAAAATTTACATAAGGAGTGAACTACATGAACACTTACTACAATCCAGATGATCTAGAAAAATTTGCTTCAATGGGAGAACTTGCCCCGGACTTATGGGAAAAATTTATTTCGTATTACAGCGCAGTATTTGAAGAAGGAGCCTTGACCAAACGCGAGAAAGCATTAATCGCCCTTGCCGTAGCCCACGCCGTCCAGTGTCCTTATTGCATTGACTCTTACACTCAGAGCTGCTTAGAGAACGGAGCCAATGAAGAGCAGATGACCGAAGCAATTCACGTAGCCTGCGCCTTAAGGGGAGGAGCTTCACTTGTTCACGGTGTCCAAATGAAAAATATAGTGAAAGGATTATCAATGTGATTATTCAAAATTTCGAGAGCATGATTAGCGATGAGTCTTTGAAGTTCACGAGCAGGACTCTAAATATCATGCAGGTGAATATAACTAGTAAATGTAATTTATTCTGCAAGCACTGCCACATAAACGCAGGATTGAATCGCCATGAAGAAATGAGCCTTGAGACTATGAAGCACGTTATAAGACTCCTGCCTAACTTCAAGATATTAGACATAACCGGAGGAGCTCCTGAGATGAATAATAATTACAGATGGCTCATCGACAACGCAATTAATTCAGGAGTTCACGTAATGACTAGAAGCAATCTTGTTATCATGAACGAGTCAGGTTATCAGGACTTGCCGGAATTCTTAGCAGAACGGGGAGTCGAAATAGTCTGCTCGCTGCCGTTTTACTCTGAGAATGACTGCGACAGACAAAGAGGCTCAGGAACTTTCAAGATAATAATCTCTATGCTTAAAAAGTTAAATGCTCTTGGTTATGGACTTAGTGAAAAACTTCCCCTTGATTTGGTCTACAATCCCGGAGGAGCTTTCCTGCCCCCTAATCAAAGCAGCTTAGAGAGAGAATACAAAGCGCGCCTTAAGTCTGAGCATAATATAGAGTTCACGAATCTATTTGCGATTACTAATAACCCAATCGGAAGATTTCGCGAATTTCTTGACAGATCAGGCAACTATGACAAGTACATGAAGCGTTTATTTGACTCTTTCAATCCTGAAGCACTGCCCGGCATGATGTGCAGATTTCAAATTTCAGTAGGCTGTGACGGAAGATTATACGACTGCGACTTTAACCAGCCTTTAGGACTCGCAATTGATGAGCCTGATAATATCAGCAAAGTTAATAACATTTCGCAATTAACGCCCCGTAAAATAAAATTTGCTGATCACTGTTATGCTTGTGTAGCTGGGAACGGCTCGAGCTGCGGAGGTACTACGGCATAAATGATTTCTATAATTGTCCCTGTCCTGAACGAGGAAAATAATATCGCGCAGTTAATCTCTTCACTTCAGGGACTCGAAGGCGATAAAGAGATAATTATCTCAGACGGAGGCAGCGAAGATTCTACAAGGGAGCTTGCAGAGAAATTTAACGTTACAGTAATCAATTCGAAACCGGGCCGGGCTTTCCAAATGAACGCAGGAGCAAATATAGCACGCGGCCAAGTTCTATGGTTCGTTCACGCTGATTCAAGAGTCTCAAGTACAAGTCTTCATGATATTAATGACGCAATTAATAACGGAGCAGCAGGAGGCTTCTTCAAGTTAAGATTTTATGACTCTGACTCTGATGATAAATTCATGAACTTCATAGCGAGGACTTCACACACTAGGGCAAAAAATTTCTGTCTCATATTCGGCGATCAAGGCTTATTCTTGAGGCGTGATATATTCAACGAACTCGGAGGCTTTACAGAGATTTATCTAATGGAAGACTGGGAGATTTCGCGGAGGTTAAGAAAACTTCACAAAGCTGGTAAAATTTTCGCTCTTGACACTATAATAAACACTTCTGCTAGACGTTATATTACTCATGGAAAGTATAAGACGTGGCTCAAGATGAATATAGTTAAAGCTCTGTATATATTAGGCTGTCCGACAAAATTTTTGAGGTCTATTTATGAAAGATAACGCGTTAATAATTTTCTCAAGGCTTCCTGTTGGTCATGAAGTCAAGACTCGATTAGCTCCCCTGTTGAATGACTCTCAGCGTGAAGGCTTAATGCTTGCGATGTGGCACGATGTTTTCAGTGAAGTAATCAAGCTCCCTGATTCAACGCAAATATTTCTTTACTGGACAGGCACAGGCGATATTAACGATTACAAGAAATTTATTCCTGAGAGATTCATTCTTTGCAGACAGTCTGAAGGCTCACTTGGAGTCCGAATGTTTAACGCTATTAATCAAGTCTTAGAGTCAGGCTGCAAACGAGTCGCATTAATCGGCAGCGATGTCCCGTTAATAAAACATGAATATATTCTTGAGGCGTTTGCTATGTTAGATAACTATGACTGCGTGCTTGCTCCGTCACTTGACGGAGGTTACTGGCTAACAGCGATGTCGAGGGCACTGCATGAAGTCTTTAATTCTGACTCGTGGGGAACTTCGAGCGTCTTAGAGTCAGCAAGAAAGAATATTCACAACGCGGGATTAACTTTAGGGCTTGCTCATGAGCTTGATGATCTTGATACACCTGACGACATAAAAAATTTCATGAAAGAGACTAGCAATAAATTCACACGGACATATAAATATATTGCTTCACTTGATTTAAATTTTTCTCTATGCTAGAATGCCCAAAAATTTTTATTATCATGAGGAGTAAGCACAATGCCGCAGCATGTAAAAATGACGGTTCATGAAGCACTTGTCGAAATAAAAACTAATATAAGGCGCATTTCTTCAACTATCATGTCTACAACATTTTGCGCAGCCAACAGACAGAACGCTAAGAAAATTAACGGTGTTGATCTTGATGCATTCAAGAAAGAAGCTAAATCAAATTTTGACTCGATATTAGACTTAATCAGACGCACTGACGCGATGAAAAAAGCTATCTCATTATCGAACGCATCAACGTATATTACAGTCGGCGATGAAAGAATGAGTGTAGCCGAAGCATTATACGCCCTGAAAAAAGGATGCAGCGACAAAGAGAATTTAATTATGCAGATGACTTCACAGCTTACCGCAGCAAGAGAACTAATCGAAGCCGAGAACGGAGACAAACTCGATAAGAAATTAGAGGACTTCATTAATGCATCATACGGCTCGAAAGATAAGGTCAACTCTTCTGAGATACAGGCATTATCCGAAATGTTCAGAAATAATAATTCGTTTGTGCTGGTTGATCCTATTAACATCTCGGAACAGATAAAGAAGCTGCAGGCCGAAGTAGATAAATTCAGAAATAACGTTGATAGTGCCCTGCAAATATCTAATGCTACAACGATGATCGAATTTGATTATTAATTTATTCCGGTAAAAAGTTTCTATTTAGCGAAAACCATTAACTATGTGTCTTTGCAGATTTCGTGGGTTTACGGCAAAGTAAAAATATAATACAAACTCACACTATTTATATTTATATGAGGCAGATACCTTAATGAATAATGAGTATTTAGTATTTACTAGAGAGTATTCAATATTAATTATTACTAAGTTATAGAGTAAACAATATGAATTAACGCTTAATCTTTATGTGAATCTGCGATTACGGTTTGCGGTTTACACATAATGACCCTTGGATGTCCGCGCAGCTGCTAACTTAGAACTTTTTATATATAACGTTATGGATGTACTCGAAAGGGTACGTCCATAATTTTTTAATTCAGTCTGCTAATCAACTGCACTAATTAGTATATATTTTGCCAAAGCCCAGCCTTTAAGATTATCAACGTTTGATATGCAGTACCATAACTGGCCGTTAATTTTCTGCTGCTTTTCGATTCTGACATATTCACGTTCATGTAACTGAAAATTCACTTTTGCTTTTGAAGCCGGTTTTGCTCTGATGTTCAAAGTTTTAGCCTGAACTATTCCAAGTCTGCCTTTATGAGTGACTTTGAGTCCTAAACCTGTTTTAGCGGTAGTTAACTTTTTGAGTCTCTCGAAGGCCGGAGAGTTCCTCAGCTTTGAATCTTTTGGAAGCTCAAGAGCATAATCCAGCGCAACTTTATCTAAGTAATCGCGAATATTAGTGTCAGCATTGAAATCAAGAAGCACATTCACAGCATCAGGATCATCACCAATTACGACATTTACAAGCGGTGTATGTATACGGTAAAACCGTATTAATTGATGATAATATACTAACTCTTCTCCGCCTATTGAGTAAATTAATTTAAATGTCTTGATGTCCTGCAGCTTGTCTTCGCTGTCATGCCCATCATCAGCTTCTATAGTGTCATTTATGTTTCCTCCTGCTTTTATCAGCATATCTATAATCTCTCTTGCCATAGCTTTATCTTTTAAGACTGCTGCCAGCTCAAATGGACTCCTGTACGCGCCTTTACCTTCATGGCTGCCGTTTCCTTCAGGTCTTACTCCTGCATTCAGTAATTCTCTTACAGCTGTGATATTCCCGCATTCTAAAGCAGTCGATAAGACAGTTTCATAAGCGAGCCCAGTACCTCCGCTGTCGGCAACTTCATTAGGATTAAGTCCAATGGAGATTAAAAATTTTATACTCTCTGGATTCTTGTTGTATGCAGCAGCAACGAATAAAGGATTCGTGAACATATAATAAAAAGCTTCAAAATCGTATTCCTTGCCTTTGTATTCGTATAATTCTTCTCCTGTATCAATATCGCATACCATATGATGACCAGGATATTGAAAATTGACTTTAAAGTTAGCATTATGCATCACGACAGCTTCAAGAAACTGAATAGGAGTCCCAGTCTCTGCAAGCTCAAAGACGTTGACATTTTTGCTGACTCTTTCATCCTTAGAGCCTTTTATAAGAGCATTGATGATTTCAATATTTCCTTTTTTGGCAGCAATTGCAAGAGCTTCACCTTGATTTATATCTGTGTCTGCACTGACAAGAGCTTTTACTGCTTCAAGATCATCGTTTTCTATGGCAGCTTTCAACGTATCTGCTTTATCAGTAAATGCCAGGCTATCCTGTGAACATGTTATAACAAGAATAAATAATATTATTGCTGCTGGTAAGTATTTTCTTTTCATCAAAATCACTCTCTTAATATAGTTATATAAAATTTTTGTGCGTATATTTATTATACTAATTGAAATAATAATTTACTAATGCAAAATTTCACTCTGGGTGTTATCATAATGCGCGCTTACACTCTCGGCGTAGAACATTGCTTAACTGGATGAGCTTTGTGCCAGGCCGTGAAGATTAATGTTAATCGGAGGTTAAATCATGATCCAGAAAGAAAAGAAGCATCAGATTATCGACGAGTTCAAGACTCACGAGAAAGATACAGGTTCGCCCGAAGTTCAGGTTGCAATCTTGACCGAAAGAATTCGCGAACTCACAGAGCACTTAAAGATTCACAAGAAAGATTTTCACTCAAGGCGCGGACTTCTCAAGATGGTAGGAAGCAGACGCAGATTATTACGCTACTTAATGAACAAGGACTTCAACAGATACCGTTCACTCATCGAGCGTCTTGGCCTGAGACATTAATTTACACCGGAGGAAATATTAACATGAAGAAAGATATTCACCCTGACTATCAGGAATGCAAAGTTACATGCGCTTGCGGTAATACATTCATGACACGTTCAACTATGAAAGAGATCAGAGTCGGAGTCTGCTCAGCGTGCCACCCGTTCTATTCAGGCAAGAAGGGCAGAGTCTTAACAGAGGCCGGACGTTTGGAGAAATTCCAGAAGAAGTATCAGGGAGTCAAATACGGCCAGAAGACAGACGTTTAATTTTCGAGTCAACATTAAGGGGGCTGCGATGCTCCCATTTTTATTATGGAAGTAAGATTATTAGCTCACACTCCCGAACCTGACGCAATCGTTGCTGCAAGCGCAAGAATATGCTACAGTAACATAACTTCAGGCGAATTGTTGCAGGGAGAAGAAGAGAATTTATCACAAAAATTAATCGCAAACTTATTCACCAGCGGCCATCTCTCAACGTTTGAACACGTCAGCTTTACATTTGGTATTGACGGATTGAGCAGGGTTGCTTCTCATCAGTTAGTGCGTCACAGAATAGCGAGCTTCAGCCAGCAGAGTCAGCGTTACGTCAAAATGAGCGATGATGTTGTTATCCCGCCGTCAGTAAAAGCCAATCCCGAAGCATTGAGCCTCTTTCAGGAGCAGGCCGACTCAGCTCACGATGCTTATAAATTATTGACCGAGAAATTCAATATACCCAAAGAGGACGCTAGATTTATATTGCCTCATGGACACGCAACGAATCTCGTTATGACAATGAACGCACGAGAGCTTCATCACTTTTTCAGATTAAGACTATGCAGACGCGCTCAATGGGAGATTCACGAGTTAGCACGAAAAATGTTAATTCTAGTCAGAGAGAAAGCACCGGTTCTATTTGCAAAGGCCGGGCCAAGCTGCATATTTGGGAAGTGTGAAGAGAGCCGCTCATGTAATCAGCCTTATAGAGATATGGAGGAGTTATTAACTTGTTCAAAAAATTAAATATGTTGTTCATGCTTGCAATGAATTTATTTACCGTGCAGGCAGAGTCAGACTTCAAGAAGATCCCCGTCGGAGGTCAGGCAGTCATAGAAGGAGTCCTAATGAAGGGCAAAAACTTATGGGGACTCGCAGTGAGACGGCCTGCAGGAGATATTTTTCACGAGAACTGGCCTCACAGCTCAAGGACTCAGAGAATGCCTTATAAGCTCCCGTTAATTCGCGGAGTTGTAACTATGTGCGAGATGATGGCTACAGGGTTCAAAGCGTTGTCGCGCTCGGCAGAAGTTGCTCTTGAGGAGACTCAGGAAAAATTGACGTTCAAAGATATTTTGCTCTCGATATTTATTGCAGTCTTCGCAGTCGGAGGACTCTTTATTGCGTTACCCCTATGGTTAGCAGGAAAATTAGCAAGCACTCCCCTTAACATTAATATTCTTGAGGGAATCTTACGCGCTGTTATATTTATATCTTATGTTGCGGTTATAGGCTTATGGTCGGACATTCGGGAAGTCTTTCGCTATCACGGAGCAGAGCATAAAACTATTAACGCATTCGAGAAGGGTTTAGAGATGACTCCGGAGAACATAATGAAGTGTTCGAGGATTCACCCAAGATGCGGAACTTCGTTTTTATTAATCGCTGTTATCGTGAGCATAATAATTTTCTCGCCCGTTAAGACTCTAATAGCCGGTGAAAGTTTTGCTCTTCAGGTCTTGGCACGAATTATATTAATTCCCGTTGTAATTGGGATCTCCTACGAAATTATAAGATTCGCCTCAAAGTCCGGGACTCTAGGCTTGTGTCTGATTAGTCCGTTTTTGACTCTGCAATATCTGA
Organism: Synergistaceae bacterium; assembly: GCA_017439345.1. GTDB lineage: Bacteria > Synergistota > Synergistia > Synergistales > Aminobacteriaceae > JAFUXM01. Next base: position 216,616 of record JAFSJJ010000044.1, on the reverse strand, counting down.
CGACCAGAGAACCCGACATCAAACAGTCTGAAGTTGCGTTAATTTCCCTTGACTCTGCACTAGATGGAGGCTTGTTATCATGAACATAGAACCTAAATTACAGGCAATCGAACAGGAATACATCGAGACCGGAGAGAAACTTTCTGATCCTGCAATAGCTTCAAATCCCAAAGAGCTGCAAATTTTAGGCAAGAAACGCGCTCAGCTTGAACCGGTTGTAATTAAGTATCGCGAGTATCAGGACGCACTAAAGTCCATAGCCGAAGCAAAAGAATTAATCAAGTCCGGAGACTCAGAACTTGAGTCCCTAGCACGTGAGGAGCTTGCGACTCTTGAGCCTAAGATAGAAAATTTTACTCGTGATTTGACTCTGTTATTGCTGCCTCAAGACCCAAATGACGAGAAAAGCGTTGTCGTTGAAATTAGAGCAGGTACCGGCGGAGATGAAGCGACTCTCTTTGCTGCTGATTTGTTCAGAATGTACGTGAGATTTTGCGAGCGTCAAAGATGGAAAATAGAAATCATTGACTCAAGCACTAACACGGCAGGTATAGGCGGCTACAAAGAAATAGTCTTCAGAATCGACTCTAAAGGCGCATACAGCAAGATGAAATATGAGTCAGGAGTTCACAGAGTCCAAAGAGTCCCGATTACCGAAGCAGGCGGAAGGATTCACACGTCAGCGGCTACAGTCGCAGTGTTACCGGAAGCAGATGATGTCGAAGTCGAAATCAGGCAGGAAGATTTAAAGATTGATACGTATCGTTCAAGCGGTGCAGGCGGCCAGCATGTCAACATGACGGACTCGGCAGTCAGAATAACGCATTTGCCAACTGGTATAGTCGTAACGTGTCAGGATGAGAGATCGCAAATCAAGAATAAGGCACGTGCTATGAGTTACCTTAAGACAAAGTTATTTGACCTCGAACAGCAGAAGCAGAACAGCGAGCAGGCTTCAGAACGCCGGGGCATGATAGGTTCAGGAGACAGGAGCGAACGAATCAGGACTTACAACTTTCCTCAAAATAGAATCACTGACCACAGAATTAACTTGACGCTCTATAAACTTGAGTCTTATCTTGACGGCGATTTATACGAGATGATTGACGCAATGTTACTCGCTGAACAGACCCAGAAGCTGCAAAATCTTGAAGGTTAATGAATATATATCACGTCTAGAGCATTCGGGCATTCCTAACGCTTCTCAAGAAGTTATGTGGCTGATGTCCGAGGCTCTGGGCTTGACTCACTCTCAGATATTGACCCGCAAAAACTTTTCACGTGAAGAAGCTGACTCACTCGAAAAAATTATCACACGTCGTGAACTCGGCGAACCATTGCAATATATTTTAGGCACGACAGAATTTTACGGCTATAACTTTCACGTTGGACAGGGAGTCTTAATCCCTAGACACGACACGGAGAGCATAATCAACGCAGTTAAAAATTATTTCTCACATGATCAAGTATTCAGCTTTCTTGACTGGGGGACAGGTTCAGGCTGTATAGCAGTTACGCTTCTAATGGAGTTCCCGAATTCATTTGCTTATATGCTTGATATTAGTCCTAAGGCTCTTAGCTATGCACGAAAAAATTTAGAGCATTATAAACTTTCAGGACGTTCACGAATTATCACGAATATAAACGAGATTGACTCAGAATTAGAGCTCCTTGTCTCGAATCCCCCGTATATTCCTTCAGGTGAGATTAATAACTTAATGAATACTGTTAGAGATTACGAGCCTGTTATTGCCCTTGACGGAGGAGAAGACGGCATGAAATATTACCGTGAAATTTTTGCGCAGTGTAATTCACTCTTAAAGCGTAATTATTATATAATTCTCGAAGCAGGCGATTTGAGTCAAGTTCATGCGTTAAAGAATTTGAGTCATGATTTTACGTTCGAGCGTGAATTTCTTGACTCCGGCAATTTCCCAAGAGCTTTAGTTTTTCATAAGGAGTGATAATTAATTATGAAGAGGCGCAGACGTGCAGAGACTTTAGCAGAATTTCTTGTCGCGATGATAGTGTTTGCATTTATCATGACAGGAGTGTTTGACTTCACAGCTAACCAGCTCACCAACGCAGCAAGAGTTAAAGATTATGATTTCTTTATGTTTTATACTCAGAAATACATTAACGAACATTCTAACTCAATACCAAACAGCGGAGAAATTACAGATACAGAACGCGGCGATATAACATTCAAGAGATCAAATAATGTCTTAACAGCTGCTCAAGGAAATAAATCAATGAAGTTCACGATAAGCAATTAATTAATAAAACTCTCTCCCCCTGTTAAATATCTCGCAGTGCAGGGGGAAAAATTTTAATAGCGTCTATTCTTCTTGCAGTCCTGATAAATTTTCATAACGCTCTCAACGAGTTTATACACATCAGGCTTCAGGACGTGAATAATCTTGAGAGACTCTGCCCTGTCCAGCAAATCTTTGACCATGATAGACGAGAATAATATTACAGGCATATCTTGAGTCTTTGAGTCCTGTCTGAGTGTCTCGACCAAACTCAAGCCGTCAAGTAAAGGCATCTCTATATCAGAAATTAATAAATCAAAATTTTCACCCTGATCTAATAATAATTTTCGTGCTTCGACTCCGTCCTTGACCGGGTAAATACTCGTGAACCCGGATTGCTTGAGAACGTCGCAGGTCTGCTGTCTTAATAACGGCGAGTCATCTGCAACAAGAATATGAAAGTCTTCAACATGTCCGATCTCTCTTTGATAGCCTGATAGTTTAGTCTGGTCGAACATGTGTTCAGCTACAGCCGGCGCAGTCTCCTGAATGATTGCCTCGTAATCTAACAGCAAAATATTTCGTTCGTCGCGCTTAATAATATACAAGACCCACTTTAGAGATACCCCTCTCATCTTGGAAGCATCGAGGTCTTCGGCGTTGACCTGTTGAATTCGTTCGACCCCGTCAACTAAGAAGCCGAGTTTTATATCATTGAATTCTACGACCATAACTTTAGTCTGTTCGAGAGGCACGGGCGAGTCTATGCCTAAGAATATCCGCAGGTCTATTAACGGCAGAGTCGCTTCTCTCACTGTAGTAATTCCAATGAAAGCAGGAGTCTTTGTAGGTACGGGCCTGTATCCTGTCCATCGCAAAATTTCTTTTGTCTTGTTGACGTTTATAGCAAATGTATCAATGCCAAGCCTAAATAAAACTACTTCCCATTTACGGCTGGCAGCTGCTACTGTCTTCTTCTCTTCCATAGCAATTAATTTTTGTCCCCCATTTATGTTTATGTGATTTGTGATTTATGTCTCATGTGATTATTTATAGATTATAACAAAACGATTTATATAATTTGCAAAGGCTTAAATAAATTTCTCGAACACGCTATAATTTTACGCGCTTATAAAAATTTAAATCAGAAAGGAATGTATAAAAGTGTACAAGCCTCAAAGAATTTCACATGTTTTACTTGCTGTAGTTCTGACTCTCTTTGTGTGTGTATCACCGGCTCTAAGTGCTTCACGGTCGAACATGCCTCAAGGAGTCCAGAGCTTCGCACCAACAGGCACAGTCCCTGAGAACGTTTCATTCAGGATAGTGTTCCGCAACCCCGTAATCAAACGCAATCAGATAGGCACTGTAGTTACTCCGGAAAATAATTTGTTCCCTATTGAGATTAATCCAGCATTGCAGCTCGAAGGACGATGGCAGAACGACAGGACTTTCACAGCAAAGTTATTAGCTCCGTTAAGAGCAGCGACGACTTACACAGCTACTCTCAAAGAAAATCTCAGAGATATACGCGGCGGAAGGATCGGCCCGGGTTCGTTCAGATTTCAGACAGAAGGACTCTCGCCTACTGATATTCGCGCTTCAATGGGAAGGGACGGCAACGCATATTTCACTCTTAATTTCAATATGAGGATTGACCCGGCAAGGCTCAAAGGCTTTATGACTATTTCTGACGCTAAAGGCAAAGAGTTAGCATATAACATAGTCGGCGCGTTACCTTCAAGAACTATAAGGGCAGCTGTTCCGGTCAACAAGACTGCTTCACGCCAGAGATTCACTGTAAGAATCATGGCGGGACTCAAATCCGGCGAAGGCGATATGGGCATCGAGAAGGATTACACTGAGAACGTATATCTTGACCCGGCTTTAATGCTCTCGAGACTGACTACTGACCCGGACGAAGAGAATGAAATACGCGCATGGTTCAATTTCGGTGTCGACCCCAAGACCGTTAAGAGTTTTATCAATATTGAACCTTCAGTAAATGATCTTGAACTCGAGACAGGCTGGAGCGATGAATCTTTCACTTTGCGTTCAGACTCATTCAAGCCCCGTAACAGATTCGTTATTACGTTCAGAAAAGGTTTCCCGGCCAAGAACGGTTTAGTTCTCAAAGAAGATGTCAAGCAGTCCGTAATCATGCCTGATCTTAATTCAGATATAACACTTCCTGCTTCAGGGACGTTCTTAACAGCTTTCAACGACGGTTTGATTCCAATTGAATTACGCAACGTTAAGAGATTACAGCTCGATTTATGGCGCATGTATGAGAATAATATTCCTCATGCAGTCGGAGGACGCTACGATAATTTTAATAAAGACATAGCACAGAGAATATTTACCAGTGAAATGCAGCTTGATTTACCCCTGAACGAACGAGTCAAACGTACTATACCGATTCAGGAAATGGCGAAGGGTGAAAGAGGGTTATTCTTACTCACTGCACGAGACTTAGACAAAGAATGGTGGAGCGAGTCAGAGCAAATGATCAATCTTTCGGACATGGGAGCTACTGCCAGACTTTGGGAGGACGGAATATTAATCTGGGTCAACACTCTCACTACTGCAAGGGGAATTCAGGACGCTGACGTTAAGATTTACTCTGACAAGAGGCAGTTACTCGCTCAGGGTAAGACTAACAACGGCGGAGTATTTCATTACGAGATTCCTGACGGCAAGACTTGGGAAAAAGATAATCAGCCAGTATTAGCAGTTATCTCAAAGACTGAGGGCGAAAACACTGATTTAACGTATGTCCAGTTATCAAGAAATTTATTGAGCCGCGAAACTTTCGATACAGCAGGAAGGCCTTGGCTCAGAGACGGTTACGACGCAATAATTTTCTCACCCAGAGACATTTACAGGACAGGCGAGTCAGTCAGCTTCAAAGCAATAGTTCGAAATCCTGACGTTACGACACCGAAACCGTTTCCAGTGTTATTCGTAATTCGCGATACCCTTGGCCGCAAAGTCAAACAGGAGACATTGACTCTAACTGAAAGCGGAAGTGCTTTAACTGAATTCAACCTGCCTTCTAACGCATTAACAGGAGTGTGGAAAGCCTCTCTTGTGATACCTGGCAAGGAAGACTCACCGCTGACGACTTATAATTTCCACGTTGAAGATTTTGCTCCTCCGCGCATTGAAGTAACGTTGAACACTCATAATAAATATTTCTTTAGAGATGATGTCTTCACGACTGATATTTATGCACGCTGGCTGTTCGGAGTCGACGGTGCAGGCTTGAACTCTAAGACGACATGGACAGCTCGTCAGGGAGATTTTGCACCGACTCAGGACAGATGGAAGGGCTACTCATTCGGAGACCCTGAGAGAAAGTTCTCAACGGTCGAGAACACCATGAATGACGCAGTTCTTGACAACTACGGCAAATCACAGGCAAGTTTGACTCTTAATGCAGACTGGCAGGCACCGACTATCATTAACGTTTCTATGAAGACCGAAGTCATGGAAGACGGCGGACGATGGGTATCAAGCACTATAACTCGTCCATATTTCCCGGCTCACTGGCTGTTAGGAATTGCTCCGGCTGGCGATAAATTTGCAGTTAGAAACGATATTAAATTCAAAGTCGCTGCTATTGATCCCAACGAAGAACCTGCTGACCCAGGCGAATTGAATGCAGAACTCTATAAAATCACATGGAACTATAATATAGTCGAAGTCGATGGTCATAAACGCTGGCAGTGCACCGAAGAATTGACTCAAGTTCAAGACAAGACATTGACTCTTAAACACGGTCTCGGTGAAGTGTCATTCAGACCTGAGAAGTACGGCTCTTACATGGTTAGAATCTCTGACTCAAACGACAACGCACGCGCTGTATATAGATTCTATGCTTCTGACCCTGAATATGCCGGCAGCGGTTCGCAGTTAATTGACAGAGTCGAAATGAAACCCGAGAAAGATTTATACAAAGTCGGCGACAAGGCAAAGATTAAAGTCAAGATTCCGTTTGAAGGCTTATTGCTTCTCACAGTAGAGAACTCGAAATTAATCACAAGAAAGATTCAGAGAGTCAATGAGTCTGAGATAGATTTTGAGCTTCCTGTTGATAATAATATGCTTCCTAATGTATGGGTCTCTGCATGGTTAATCAGACCTGTTCAGGCAGAAGATGCAAAGGGCTGGGCTTCTCACAGGGCAATAGGACTCACAAGACTTAACGTTGATGTCTCAGGCTTTGATTTGAATGTAGCTCTTGACGCACCTGCAAAGATCGAACCTGCTTCAAAACTTCCTGTGAAAATCAAGCTCAACGGCAGCTCAGAGAATATCAACAAGAGAGCCGATGTAGCAATAGCACTTGTCGATGACGGAGTATTAGGCCTGACACGCTACAAGACTCCGGACTTATTAAATTACTTCTGGGGCAGGAAAGAATTAAACTCGCAGGCATTTGACATCTACGACCAGTTAATACCAGTCGAGGACAGGGCAGCAGAACAGCTTCACCCCGGCGGCGATGAGGCAATGGCAGCACTAGCAGGAGACTCGAACGTTCAGAGATTCAAGATTCTTTCACTCTTTAACGGGACTCTCACTCCTGACGATAAAGGCGTAATTAATACAGAGCTTGACATACCGGAATTCAGCGGACGAGGCAGACTCTTTGTCGTAGCAGCTTCAGGGCGTAACTTCGGCTGCGCAGAACAGCAGGTTCAAATAGCGCGTGAGATCGTAACTGAGGCAGGTCTTCCAAGATTTGCAGCACCTAGAGACTCTTTCGTAATTCCTGTTACTGTGTTCAATACTTCAGGTCAAAACCGCAGCGTTAAAATTAATTTCACACCTGAAGGCTTATCGCTCACCAAGTCATTTGCAGATTTAAATATCTCGGCAGGCTCTAACGAAAACGTCAATATAACAGCTACTGCACTCGGAGGAGCTGACAAAGCGAAATTAACGATAACTACATCATGGAACGAGGACGGCACAGACCGCGAATATTCTCAAGAGATCGAAATGCCTGTACGTTCAGCATGGCCTATGATTACCCTTGCAGGTTCAGGAGTCTTCAGCAACGGAACTACAGAACTTACGCTCCCTCTAAATAACTTCATGGGAGACATTTCAGGCACCCTGAATCTTGCGGACACTCCTGCGGTAAATATCAATCAAGCAGTGAATTATCTGAATCGTTATCCCTATGGCTGTCTTGAGCAGACTATTTCAACAGCCTGGCCGTTCCTGATACTTCCTGATGCACTCGCAGAACTTGACCCGTTAGCAATTAACGACTCAGCAGTCCAAGAACGCATTGACGGAGCAATTAATCGCATTCAGGCAATGCAGCTCTATGACGGATCATTTGCAATGTGGCCGGGCAATTCGACTCCATATAACTGGGGCAGTGTCTACGCAGCTCACTTCTTACTCAATGCACGCAATCACGGTGTCGCTTATCCTGAAGAGATGTTCTCTGGAGTATTAAGCTGGATGAGGCAATACTTAGCTTCAATGCCTGCTTATGACTCGAATTCTTCAGAGATGGATGACATGACGACTAAGGCATATGCTGTTTACGTTCTTGCTTTATACGGTGAAAAGCCTCTAGGCTGGATTGAGTACTTACGAGAGAATAATAAGATGCTCAGACCTTCAGGACAGATTTTCTTGGCAGGAGCTCAGGCAATAATCGACGGCAGGGCAGACGCTCTCAGAGATCTTGCTCTGAACGAATACAAAGGCTCATCGGGAATGACGTTAGAGTCAAATGCTAGAAATATTGCTTTATTATTATCAATTTGGCTTAACGTTGAACCTCAGGCACCGGAAGTAACTGAATTAGCCGTAAATCTCGCGGACTTAGGGGCTAAAGGCGCATGGTACAGCACTCAGGATAACTCTTGGGCATTATCTGCACTGGCACGCTATAACGTTGAGTCAGCAGGGGCAAAGAGCGAACTCAAAGCAAGAGTTACGACAGAGACCAGCGACAAAGCATTATTAACTTACGAGAGCGGCAAGACTTCATCAGTCAACGTGAAAGAGCTTCCAAAAGATACTAAGATTCAAATCGATACGGACTCAGACGGACACGGACAAGGCTATTACTCATGGAGCGTTACAGGTTTCCCGAAGAGTCAGCCTAAACCGGAACGCAGAAATATTAACGTTGAGTGCGTATACTTCGATGAGAAGGGCGACATTTTGGACTTCACTCAGCCTGTATCTCACGGTAAAGTTATTCAGGTTCTAATCACAGTCAGACCTTCAAGGCATGTTAATAACGTAGCATTGAGTTATTTGCTGCCCGCAGGATTTGAGATCGAGAATCCCAGACTTGACGACACTAATAATGACTCAGGCACCAACGGAATCACCAGCGACATTCGCGATGACAGACTCGTATTATTCTTTAACTCTATCAGGGGCGAAGTGTCTTACGGGTTGAAGCTCAGAGCCGTTACAAGGGGTACGTTCAGCGTTCCTCAGATAAGCGCGTTCGGAATGTATGACTCGAATATAAGATTCACAGGGCCTGCTCAGCCTGAAGTTGTGATTAAGTAAGATAATTAATTATTTACTCCCCCTGAAGCAGTTTTCGGGGGGATTTTATTATTTTTATGAGTTAATGATTTTTCCTGCTCTCGAAATCGTTACTGCGTTAAAAGCTATATTCTTTCCTGAGAGCTTCAATGCCTCCTGAGTCATCCTGACAAGACCTCCGCAGCAAGGTACTTCCATTCGTAATAAAGTTATGCTGTGAATATTATTAAGTGAAAATATTTGCGAAAGTTTTTGCGAGTAATCTACGCCGTCAAGTTTCGGACATGCAATTATTATGACTCTGTTCTTGATAAAATATTCGTGAATGTTCGAGTAAATAAAGCCCGTGCAGTCAGCAGCAATTAACAAGTCAGCTTCATCAAAAAATTCTGCCTGAACAGGAACGAGCTTTAACTGTATCGGCCACTGAATCCCATGAGCGAGCATTTCACGTGAGACTTTTGCGCGTTCAACAGCTTCTTTGTCATATTCAGGTGCGTCGCGTTCCTCGAAAGTGATTGCTCCGGTCGGACATTGAGGCAGACAATCACCGAGTCCGTCACAAAAATGTTCACGGGTTAATTTTGCCTTGCCGTTGATAATTTCAATTGCTCCCTCATGACATGCCTTAGCACACAGTCCGCAACCGCTGCATTTGCTTTGATCGATGTGAATTATTTTGCGAATCATAAAAAATTTTCCCCCTCTGAATCTAATTTACTCACATTATAGACTCAGACTCAAAAAGGGAAAAATATTATTTATAAGCCTGTCCTGATTAATGGAATGGCGTTAATAACCGGCTCTTCATAAGGGTGAATTTTCTTGACCGCGTTAATAATTTCGTCAACGTCATTGACTCTGCAGGTAACTTCAACTTTGATTTCACTCTCAGAGCTTATTTCGCCTTGAACTCCTTTATATGGCGCAGTGCCTTCAAGTGGTCTCCATGTGCCTATAACACGGCTGTATGATAAGCACGAGTCATATTTGCCTATGTGTCCTGCATCGTGAGAGCGTAAAGTTTCCTGCAAAATCTTCAAGTGTGATTCAGGAATAAATATTTCGAGCTTGCAGAATTCCATCACATTATTTGCGTATATATCGGCCCTTTAGGAGTCAAAACGCTCTTCATTAGGACGAGTTCACCGCATGACCAGCTCAATTTGGGAACATCGCCGAGCCTTCGCACTAACTCTTCAGGCAAGTAAGAGTCTTTCAGCCTTGCAAGTGTCAAATGAGCCTTGAATTTCTTATCATCGCGTTCAATTTCTGCCTCGTCATACAACACATCATTAACGAGTCGTGCTATCTTTGCGAGTTCAGAAGCTCCCCTGTCCCCCGAAAGCCATAATATTCTAGGCGCGTTCAAATTGGGAAATGCTCCGATATAATCAAGCTCAATGTTGAACGAGTCGAAAGTTTTTATATTCTCAAGAGCTGCTTTCACGCCCTCAAGCCTGAATGACTCAATTTCACCGATAAATTTCAGGGTAATATGAAACTGTTCACGCCTTACCCATTTAATTTTTGCAAGTGATTTAAGTCCTGAGAGAAAATTTTCTAGTTTATCAGCCTCAGAACCGGGAAGCCTTACAGCTGTAAATAATCTTACAAGTTCGGACATAAATTATAAATACTTCACGAGTTCCGATTTACTCTTTCTGACTTCATGACGCTCCGAAGGCTGCGAGTCTTCAGCAGGGTAGCCGATAGGGAATAACGCTATAAGATCATAATCTTTCATTTCAGGGAATAACTCTTTGACTTTGGGCTCATCAAAGAAGCCTATCCATGTGCTGCCCAAACCTTCAGATTGAATCGCAAGCATTAAATGAGTCGCTACGATACTTGCGTCAACGTCTTCAAAATTGCGATTATCTGACGGCCTGACAAATGCCCCTTCCTGAGTGCCTCCGACTGCGAGAATAACCGGACATGTGAGCCACTTGAACGGAGTCGCTGATTTGATTTTCTTGAGTGCTTCAGGACTCTGAATGACCCAGATTTTAACGGGCTGGACGTTCTTAGCTGTAGGTGCGAGTCTTCCTGCTTCTAGAATCCTTTCGAGCTTCTCAGCTTCAACGGGACGGGGCGCAAAACTTCTGCACGAATAACGATCTTTCACGACATTATAGAATTTCATAATAAATAAATCCTCCTGAGTTAATATACAATAAAACCCGGCCAAGCGTTGACCGGGCATAAATATTTAATTTGCTATTATTTATTTTCCCATTCAGTACCCTTGAAGGCCTCTGCGAACGGGTTATAGTCCATTCCTTCAGAGTCATCTTCGTAGCCTGCTGACTCTTTAAGAGCACGATTACGGGACTTGCCGCGCTTTTCACCTTTTTCACGTTTTTCACCGCGTTCAGGTCTCTCCGGTCTGCCTTCTGAAGCTCTCTTCTCCTCGACTGGGACGGGTTCGGGTTCAGGTTCGGGCTCAAGGACGCTCATAGATAATCTCATTCTGCGTTCAGCGGGATTAATCTCAAGAATTCTTGTGTCGACTTCCTGGCCTTCTGATAAGACATCGCCGGGCTTATCGATTCTCCTGCGGCTGATCTGTGAAATGTGAATAAGGGCCTCGACTCCCTCTTCGACTTCAACGAATGCGCCGAAATCTGCAAGCCTGACAACTTTAACTTTAATATCCTGGCCGGGTGCATAGCGTGATTCAATATCGCTCCAAGGATCATGAAGCTGTTTGCAGCCCAGACTGATGCGCCTTTTCTCAGTGTCAACGTCAAGCACTAGAACTTCAAGCTCCTGACCGCGCTTTAACACGTCCTTAGGCTTCTTGATTCTCTGCCAGCTGATGTCGCCTACATGAACGAGTCCTTCTATGCCTGGTTCAATCTCAACGAATGCGCCGAACTCCGTTAAATTCGTTACAGTACCCTTCATGACATCGCCCTTGTGAATGCGTTCTCCTACAGTGTCCCATGGATCGCCGGTCGTCTGCTTGATGCTGAGGGAAATTCTATCTTTCTCCTTGTCAATGCCGATGACTTTAACCGTAACCTTGTCGCCCTTCTTGAACATGTCCTTAATCTTGACATTGCGCTTCCATGTCAGCTCAGTTGAATGAACAAGGCCGTCCATCTCGCCGAGATTCACAAACACGCCAAAATCAGTAAGACTCGATACTTCGCCTTCAAGAATATCGCCCTCGTGAACTCTCTCATAGAATCTTGCCTTGCGCTCATTCTCTATCTCTTCAAGCAGTTCACGCCTTGAGAATACGAGTCTGTGTTTGCGTCTGTCATGATCAAGAATCTTGACTTTGATATTCTGACCTACGAAATTTGCAGGGTTCACGTTTCTGCCGGTCAACGTAAGCTGTGATATGGGAATAAAGCCCTCAAGGCCAAAGCAGTCGACCATGAGACCGCCTTTAACTTTGCTGACTCCCTTAACCTGCATAGTAGTGCTTTCTTTGACAGCATCTTCAAGTGCCTGCCAGCGTTTATCGAACTCGTGGCGCCATCTGCTGAGCAGTAACTGTGCCTCTTCGCCGTCTCTGACGTTCACTACTTCGACTTCGATCTTGTCGCCTGGTTTAGGTTCCTCGCTGCTCTCAATCAGTGAATGACTCGTGTATTCCCGAATCGGGAGCAGTCCTTCACACTTGAAGCCTACGTTGACAAGCCAGCCGTTCTCGTTCTTGCTGACGATAGTACCTGTTCTGATCTCGCCTTTGCGTAAACGTACTGTGCTGCCGTACTGGTCTAAAAGTTCCTGCATTGTTTCAGGTTCTTTTGACTCTGACTCTGACTTAGACTCGCTCTGAGCCTGTGAAACTTCCTGCGCTGCGTCTGTCTTTACTTCTTCTTCGTTCTGACGCTCAATTACTTCCTGCTGATCCATAGTGAATCAAACCCCCTTGACTACCTTTTTTGCCGCAATATTATTAATTACTTTATCGATAAGCCATTCAGGTGTACTTGCACCCGCGGCAATACCAACCATATTTTTATTATTCAGCCATTGTGAATTTGCATTTAGCTCTTCAGGTTCCTCGATCCATAAGACATTAACGCCTTCTGACTCGATTATGTCCCTGAGTTTGCCTGTATTTGCACTTTCACGGCCTCCGATTAAGATTACTCCGTCAACATGATTATTGCGCACTAATTCTCTTGCTGCCTGCTGACGTTCCGATGTAGCTTTGCATATAGTATTGCATACGTGAAGCTCTGAAGATTTCCGCGTTAATATTCCTGTAACTTTTGCGAGTCGTTCTTCTCTCTGAGTCGTCTGTGATATTAATGCGATTTTAGCGTGATATGAAACTTTTTCTGCTTCTGACTCATCTGCAATGACTTCAACATTTTTATTATCTATAACATGTCCCAGAATGCCTTTGATTTCCGGGTGATTCTTGTCGCCTAATAAAATAACATAATAATTTTCACGTGATAAATTCGCTGCCATGTCCTGAGCTTTTCTCACAAACGGGCATGTCATGTCTATTACTTCGATATTGCGGGCCTTAAGACTTTCCATGACGCTTAAAGACTCACCGTGAGCGCGTATTAACACTTTTGCACCTGAAGGAATCCCGCCTGCATTATCCGCAACATGAAGGCCAAGTGATTCAAGTCTCGCAACTTCCTGGGGATTATGAATAGGCAGCCCGATTGTCCAGACGTTATTATTATTATTCAGAGCGTCCGAAATTGCATTAACTGCGCGTCTGACTCCGAAGCAAAATCCTGCATGTTCAGCCATGATTATATTTATCATTCTGACAAATCCCCGTGATTATTAATATGACTCAAAGCTGCGTTAATTATTTCTTCCTCGTGATTAGAATCTGACATATCGAACCATACAGCAGGCTCAAACTTCTTGAACCATGTCTGCTGCCGTCTGCAAAATGCCTTAGTCCGTGATATTGAGTTCTCTAATGCCTGACTCAAATCAATTTTTCCCCTGTGATAGTCTATTAATTCGCGGTAACCGAGTCCCTTCAACGGGTTAAATCTGTCATCGAAGCCGTGTTTCAACAGCCAGCCGACTTCCTCCGGGAAACCTGAATTAAATTCCTGTTCGAGTCTCATTTCAATTCGTGAAAATAATTCCTCGCGTGAACGACTCAAGCCTATATAAAGCACGTTAAATCCGTAATCGCGTTTAGTGCCTTCGTTATAAACCTGAGAAGGAGCTTTTCCCGTCAAGTCCCAGATCTCTAATGCTCTCGTGACTCTCTGAACGTCATTCTTGTGTAATTTCTGTGCTGTATCCGGATCAACTTCAGCTAATCTCATGTGCAATAACTCTGCTCCCTGAGAATTTGCAAGAGCCTCATATTTTCCTCGTACGTTCTCATCAGAAGGCAAATCTTCATTCAGAGACGCATGAAACAGGGCATTATAATAAAATGGGGTGCCTCCGACAAATAACGGGATTTTCTTACGTTTGAGGATTCGTGATACTGCGAGTGAAGTTTCTTCTGCGAAGTCCGACACCGTGAATTTTTCATCAGGGTCTGCAATATCTATCATGTGATGGGGAATTTCACGCCTGATACTCTGCGAAACTTTATCGGTTCCTATGTCCATATAACGATAAACCTGACGCGAGTCAACCGAAATAATTTCTGCATGTAATTTTTCTGCTACTGATAAACTTAGTGCCGTCTTACCTACGGCTGTGGATCCTATTAAAGCGACCACTGGCTGGCGATTCATAAAACGCTATTTAAACCCCTCGTAAAACAACATGATATTAATAAAACAAAAACGTTGTAGAATTATAACACAAGTTTATTTTTTGCAAGCATAATTTTTTTATTGCAAGTGTATAATTACTCGTAAAAAATTTCACAGGGGGCTTAATCATGACACTAGATAAACATTTGCCGTTAATAATCGTTGCACCGGTGATATTCGCGGTAACTTTTGCAGCTACACTGATATATTCAAAACTTGAACCTACTGTAGAAGACGTAGACAGCAGCTATGTAATCAATCATGTCATGCAGCCGGGATATATTCTCGTTGACGTTCGGCCTGAAGAAGTCTACGAGGGCAAATCACCAATGAAAGGCGTACCAGGAGGACATATTCCGGGAGCCATAAGTTTCCCGGTAAGTGATTTACAGGTCGCAGCAGCATCGGCAGCACTCGCTAAAGTAGGTATCACTAAGAAAAATACTATCATACTTTACTGCAACACAGGCACAGCAGCAGGAAGATTCGCAGATGCATTAATACGACGCTTTAATTTCTCAGCCTCGAAGCTCAAGAATTACCGGGGCAGCGTCAAAGACTGGATAACACGCAGGGGAAATAAATTAATTCCGGAAGATCACGAGTTAGGAAATTGATTTCAAGATTTCAAGAGTCCTAGTTATACCGGATTTAATATCATAGTGAGCACTCCAGCCCAAATTTTTTAGCTTCGTTGAGTCTAATCTTGCCTTAACTGACATGCTGTAGCCCCGCGCTTCCTTCTCGTCAGGTAATTCAAAGACTACTTGAGTCCCTGAATAATCCGCGATTAACTCTGCCAAATCCTTGAGTGTTATATCTGATTTCTCGTCCGCAATATTGTATGCTGCACCGTCCAAGCCTTGAGTCAATATAGTCAAGAGTCCTGATACTGCGTCGGCTGAATAACTGTACGAGTAAAGTTGATTCCCTGCGCTCTTGAGAATTATATCTTCACCGGCGAGTCCCTTTTTGATGAACTGCGCTATTGCCTTCGAGTCGCTCATCTGCATAGTCGGCCCGTAAGTTCGTGAAAATCTCGGAATGACGACACTTAAACCGTATTGCTGCATATAAGATAAACACAGAGTCTCTCCGCAGCGTTTGCTTTCAGGATAACCCGAGCGGGCCTTAGAAATATTCACGTAACCGCAATAGTTCTCGTCAAATAATTCTGTATCGCCCCTGTTGTTGCCGTACACTTCGACTGATGAAGCGAACATAAAGCGTTTTGATTCATGTTCAAGCGCGAATCTAAGCATGTTATCGAGACCAATAATATTAGTTGTGATAGTTCCTACAGGGTCAGCAGAGTAATCTATCGGATGTGTATTGCTTGCAAGGTGAATCACGTAATCATATTTATTATTATTTATTATTTATTAACGGTGTGTTGATGTCGTGCCGGGTGAACGTGAAATTTTCAGAGTCAATATAATTTGCGAATCTCTTTGCCGCTCTGTCGTAACTTCTGCCCAGAGCGTGGACTTTGCAATTTTTTCTCATTAAGACATCAACGAGAAAGCTGCCGATTAGTCCCGAAGCTCCGGAGATCAAGAAAGTTTTTCCTGCAATCTTTTCCCAGTCAAGAGTCAGGGAGTCAATGAAGTCCAAATCCTCGCGATAAAGTATATGGGAATTGACCCCCCAGGGCGCGTATAAATGCATAGTAAATCCTCCGTAAAAATATTTTTGTAGTGTGTATATAAAATTTTATCATGTAAAAATTATTATGCTCTCATGTGATAATCTTTTTCAGGAGATGAATTTATCAATGCTTCCAATTTTAGATTTAAAGCGTTCATTTAATGCAATCAAACCTGAAGTCTTCAGCGCTATTGAACGCATATTCGATAGACAGAGCTTCATTCTAGGGCAGGAAGTCAGCACGTTCGAGACTCACTGCGATAAATATTTAGAACTCCCCGAAGGTTCCTGCACAGGCTGTGCTTCAGGGACTGATGCTTTACTGCTTGCACTCATGTCGATTGACATTAAGCCCGGCGATGAAGTAATCACTACACCGTTTACATTCTTTGCTACTTCAGGGACTATAGCCAGGCTCGGAGCTGTTCCTGTGTTCGCTGACGTTGACCCTGTAACTTACAATATTAATCTCGATGACGCTTTGAGCAAAATAACTAGCAAGACCCGCGCATTCTTACCCGTTCACTTGTTCGGACAGATGACGGCACTTGATGAGGATGTTATTAACGCATTTCACGATAAAGGCATAAAGATTATTGAGGACGCTGCACAGGCTTTCGGAGCTTGCAGGACTTCACCCGATAAAAGAATCATGAGGGCAGGCACAGTCGGTGATGTAGGATGTTATTCGTTCTTCCCTACGAAAAATTTAGGGGGCTGCGGAGACGGCGGAATGGTCGTAACTCGTGATAAGGAACGCTCAGAGAGACTCAAGAAGTTAAGGGTTCACGGCTCAGGGACAACGTATTTTCATGACGAGATAGGCATTAACAGCAGACTTGATGCTCTTCAGGCTGCGATACTCGATATAAAATTAAAGCATCTTGAGTCATGGAACAACGAACGCAGAAAGATCGCAGATTATTACAAGTTATTATTCAAGACTAATGATTTAACAGAATTTATCACTGCACCTGCTGAACTTGAGAATAACTATCACATTTATCATCAGTATGTAATCAGAGTCAAATCAAGACGCGATGACTTAATGAATTATCTCAATGAAAGAGGCTTTGCTGTTCGTGTGTATTATCCGTTATCATTGCATTTACAGCCCTGCTTCAAGTATCTTAATTATCATGAAGGCGACTTCCCCGAGAGCGAGAAGTTATCACGTGAAGTATTAGCTTTGCCTGTGTTCCCGGGACTCAAAGCGTCAGAGCAGGAAGAGTTAATCACTAACATAGCAGACTTCTTTAGAGTATAATAATTATGCCCTCTGGATCAATTCAATCTAGGGGGCTTATTTCGTAATTACTAATACATTTACTAATACAAGTTGACGCGTTAAACTCACTCACGAAAATATTTTATTAAGACTCGCTTCATCAATAACTTTTTATTTTTATCTCACAGCAAAAATATGACTTGCATGAATAATTATGATTGAACATGTAAAACTTTGCTTGACATAATAAGCTCTATCACTTTATCATTTCAAAGCATTATTAATCACACATGAAAGGAGGTTCATAAATGAATGAAACGTAAAGCTGTAATGTTCCTGTTTCTCTTAGCAATATTATTCTTGGCCTCGCAGAAAGTTTTCGCCTGCGCAGTGAAGTATGAAGCTCATGTTCTGAAAGCTGCTCCGAGTCATAATCATGAACATGAAGACGAACGCTCTCAATGTATAAGAGAACTCGAGGGACACGGCAGGAATTCCAGCGCACTCTTCTCAAAGCCTGACGGAACAAGAATAATCGAGAATATCAGATCACAACGCACTAGATCTATAACTCAATCAGAATTAGAATCAGAGAAAGCACGCATTAATTACACATGTAATAAAGCTCCCGTGCAGTCTGACTCAGCCTTTGAAGCATACCAGTCCAATAATACAGAACTACGTCAAAATATCAAACAGAGAAAATAGAATCTAACTCCCTCCCTTAGTGTTAGACAGGTGTGTATTTTTATGCCCTGCCCAATTTTTATTATTAATTAAATGAACGTCTGCAAGCTGCTTCTTGTTGCGGATGCCGCTGTTACGTGTCATTTATTCCTGACCCTGCATGGAGCGAACAGATTGTATTAACTCTCATGGTATATATGGCTGTGTTGTCTGCTACCCTTGCAATTCGTAAGCGCGCTCATATCAGAGTACATGCCGAAAAAAGTTGTCAGGTATCTTGATTTATTATCTGATATTGCAGTTCTTGCACTCGGTGTAGTTATGCTTGTGTATTCTGCCAGTCGGGAAAATATGAGTCCCTGCCGTCCTTGAGCAGAGTCTGAATCCTGTAGCAGGTGCGGGCATGATTGTATTTGAGCTTGAGCAGATATTTTTTAAGACTCGAAGAAATTTTTGCGTTGAGTGAGTCATCAAGCGAGGTGAAAAATTCATGAGTCCTGAAGATATTTACTCGGCACGTTCTTTGCTATGATTCTAATGCGCTTCCCTATTGCCTACGCCGTAGGACTCTCGACCGTATTTTGTCTTATCTCTCAAGGTCAGTCTATAGTTACGTTTCCACAGCAGATGGTCAAAGGTATCTGGTCATTCTCGTTGATGGCTGTTCCGTTCTTTATCACAATGGGAGTCTTAATGGGAACGGGCGGAATTTTTGATAAATTAATTGCCCTGGCTAACTCTCTTGTCGGCTGGATGAGGGGAGGACTTGCGATGGTCAATATAGTTGCTTCGTATTTTTTCGGTGGCATTTCGGGATCAACTTCGCTATGACGCAGATTTTTCGACAGCAGTAACTATAACGTCATCGTGGGAAGGTCTGCTAGTTCCTCCGAGCCATAACATGGTAATTTATGCGACGACAGCGAGCGGAATTTCAGTAGGTGCGCTCTTCATGGCCGGCTATCTTCCCGGAGCACTTCTTGCGATTTCGTTAATGATAGGTTCGTATATTATTTCAGTTAAGAGAAATTATCCCAAAGGCGAGCCGTTTAACTCAAAGAAATTTATTGCTGAACTTATGCGTTCATTCTGGGCATTGGCTGCGGTCTTAATTGTTGTAGTCGGTGTGTTTACTGCTACTGAGTCAGCTGCTATAGCCGTAATATATTCGCTTATTGTCTCAGTGTTTATTTATAAGGCTCTTGATACGTGTATAGAGACTCTTGCGATAGTGTTAATATTGATTGCTACGTCTGCTGCGTTCGGTTACTGCTTGACTATACTGCACGTTCCTGCGAAGGCTGCGAATTTGATTAAGAGTGTCTCTGATAATCCTGTAGCCATTGCCTTAATGTTGAATGCAATATTATTAATTCTTGGCTGTATTATGGACATGGCACCGATTATATTAATAGCCGCGCCGATATTATTACCTGTTGCTCAGTCAATCGGAATAGGGGCGATTCAGTTCGGGGTTATGATGTTCGGTTATTCGGTTTAATCATTAATTAATTCAGATTCAGAGTCTCCGGCGTGAGTCAGAGGCTCTGAATTTTTTATATTTATTCGTACTCGAGATACGCGCCCTTCATTGGCGATGCAGCTAACTCACTGAACAGACGTAACACTCCGCGCTTGTATTTTTTCGGGTGAGGCTTGAGAGCTTTCTTGCGTTCGGCTAATATCTTCTCGATCTCTTCAGGTGATTTACGTTCGCCCTTGACTCCGATGATGTTTAGCTTGCGTGCAAATACGTCAAGTTCGATTAAGTCGCCATCTTCTACTAGAGCAATAGGCCCTCCTGCTTGAGCTTCAGGACTGCAATGACCAATCACAGGCCCGGTTGACGCTCCGGAGAATCTGCCGTCAGTGATTAACGCAATCGCGCGCCCTAATTCTTTATCAGAGCTGATTGCTTCGGACGTGTAGAACATTTCAGGCATTCCCGAACCCTTAGGCCCTTCATAACGGATAAAGACGGCATCACCTTTATTTACTCTGTGATGTAAAACTGCGTCAAGGCATTCTTCCTCACTGTCAAACGGTCTTGCATTGAGAACGGCTTTATACATTTCAGACGGGCAGGCTGTGTGCTTGATGACTGCTCCTTCGGGTGCAAGATTTCCCTTCAAGACTGCAATGCTTCCCTCAGTTCCGATAGCTTTATCGTAGGGTCTTATAATGTCTTCTTTAGTGATGTTGATACCGTACTTCTTGTTAGCTTCGTCGAGCCACTTCTGGCAGCGTTCATAGAATCCTGCGGCTTTCAGGTCTTCGAGATTTTCACCGAGTGTCTTACCCGTTATAGTCTTTGCGTCAAGGTGTAAGACTGCTTTAATCTCTTCCATGATTGCAGGGACTCCTCCGGCATAATAGAAAAATTCAGCGGGCCACTTACCTGCAGGACGTAAATCAAGAAGATAATGCGCTCCTCTGTGAAGTCTGTCAAAAGTATCGCCTGTTATCGTGAGTCCGTACTCGTGGGCAATGGCTGGCAGGTGAAGTAAACAATTCGTGCTCCCTGAAATAGCAGCGTGAACCATGATTGCATTCTCTAAGCTGTCCATCGTAACTATATCAGAAGGTTTCACGCCCTCTTTTGCAAGTTCGACGATTCTTTTACCGGCATTATAAGCATAGTCGATTAAGTCAGGACTCGTGGCAGGTAATAAAGCACTTCCGGGGAGACTCAAGCCCATAGCTTCGGCCATTATCTGCATAGTTGAAGCCGTCCCTATGAACGAACACGCACCGCATGAAGGACAAGCATTATGTTTCGCCCAGAGTAATTTTGCCTCGTCAATCTCG
The DNA here is from genome assembly GCA_017439345.1 of Synergistaceae bacterium. GTDB lineage: Bacteria > Synergistota > Synergistia > Synergistales > Aminobacteriaceae > JAFUXM01. The sequence goes on along the minus strand of JAFSJJ010000044.1, from coordinate 195,737 downwards.
CCGCGTTCAAATTTTGCGCTGTACATTCCTAATTGCTCAAGAGTTAATAAATCAGGACCTGCGCTCATTGTGCCTCCTGTTACCATGATTGAAGGGATATTGACTCGTGCCATGCCTATTAAGTTTCCGGGCATTCCCTTATCACATGATGAGATAAAGACTCCGCCGTCAAAGGGTGTAGCGTTCGCGTGAATCTCTATCATGTTGGCAATCATTTCACGGCTTGCGAGTGAGAAATTGATTCCGTCATGTCCCTGACTCTCTCCGTCGCAAATGTCAGTGCAGAAATATCTTGCTCCGTAGCCTCCTGCATCGCTGACTCCTTTTCTGACTGCTTCGACCAGTTTAAATAAATGTCCGCTCCCAGGGTGGCTGTCTCCTGCTGTACTCTCGATTATAATTTGAACTTTCTCTAAGTCCTCAGGTTTCCAGCCTGTGCCGATTCGTAACGGGTCTAATTCGGGAGCTATCCTGCGCATTTTCTGGCTTGTGAGTTCCATATTATCCCCCTAGAAGCATAACGAAATTATTAACGCAACGACAAAGCCTGAGACTCCGACAAGAGTTTCCATTATCGTCCAAGTCTTAAGGGTCGTAGTCTCATCGAGTCCAACGAGCGACTTAACCAGCCAGAAGCCCGAATCATTGAAGTGTGAGCATACTGTTGAACCTCCTGCGACTGCTGCGACAACACACGCCTTGTATAACGGAGTCAACGACTGAACGGCAGGCATTGCAGCAACTATACCGGCGGCCATCGTCATAGCAACCGTAGCACTACCTACGCAAATTCTGACAAGAGCAGCTACTACGAAAGCGACGACTACTATAGGCATATTGACAGAAGATACAGCATTGCCGATTAAATTTCCTATTCCTGAGTACTGAAGGACGTATCTTAACACACCACCGCAGGCAGTAACGAGCAAGATTAACCCTGTAGGCTCAAGGGACTTAGTCATAATTTTCTCTAATTCCTCCATAGTGAATCCGTGCTTGAGGCCAAGCCTGTACATTGCGAATATCGTAGCGATTAACAAGGCAACGAACGGCTCACCCAAGAAATTAAATAACGGCATTACACCTGACATTGAAGGAATGACTCCGAATACTGACTTAAGAATGATTAATAATAACGGGATTAAGATTATTCCTGCGATAGTCGTGAAGCTCGGAAGTTTGGACTCGTCAAAGTCTTCTTGATTTCTAATTTGCTCAGGCACGGGAACGAAATATTTTTTACCGCAGTAAGCTCCCCATATTGGCCCTGCGACTATCATTGCAAGGGTTCCGCAGAATATTCCGATTAAGATTACAAAGCCTAAGTCAACTCCGATCATGTTAGCTACGAGAACAGGTCCGGGAGTCGGGGGAATAAATGCATGTCCTACAGCAAGACCTGCAAGAAGGGGAATAGTATAGAACAATGCGCTTCGATTTGTCCTCTTAGCAAGCGAGAAAGCTAACGGGATCAAGATTATCAAGCCTGCATCAAAGAATACGGGAATTGCAACAACGAGTCCTGTTATTCCCAGTGCCCACGCTGCCTTCTCATCGCCGAACTTTTTCACCATAGTTACAGCTAAAGTCTGAGCACCTCCTGAAGCCTCAAGAATAGCCCCGAACATTGAGCCGAGTCCTACAAGAAGAGCTATGCCCCTCAACGTTCCGCCCATTCCGTCATTGACTGACTGAATGATAAGAGGTAAAGGCATTCCCGCAATGAGACCTATAGCAATCGCGCCGACTAAGATAGAAATTATTGCGTGAACCTTGAACTTAATGATTAATAGCAAGAGAATCACAAGACCTATTAAGGCACCTGCGACCAAACGGGTAGAATCCAACATAACGCCTTCCATGATAAATGAAAGCCTCCCTCATAAAAATATAAAATTTGTCTTACGTTTTGTTGATGTGTTTATTGGGTGAGAAAAATTATATATGCAATTATATTCAGGGTCAATGATTATTTTTCGTGATTCGCTTCCTGTTTCATAAGCTTCAAAATCATCTGACGATTATATATTAAATGCATCTCCATAGCGCACCTTGCTCCGGTCTGGTCATGGCGTGAAATTGCGTCAGTTATTGCCCTGTGAGTCTCTATTGTCTCGTGAAGCAACAATCTGTGAGTAACATTTGCGAAAGTATACACTGCTGAAATTATCAACGGGATTAACTCTTCAACAACTCTGTTCTTGCTGCTGTGAGCTATCTTCTTGTGAAATTCAATATCTTTGCGGACGTGGTTATTTCCTGACAAGTAAATTTTCTCGACTTCATCACATAAATTCTTTATCTCGATAATATCATCACCGCTTGCGTTCTGGGCTGCGAGGGCTGCAATCTCCGGCTCAATCATTAATCTTACGTCAAATAATTCTAGTGCGAGCTGTAATTTATCATGATAGCGCGAGAGTCTCAACGGATCATCTTCAACTGTGCTGGAGTTTACAACAAAAGTCCCTGCCCCCTGCCTGACTTCAAGAACACCTTTTGAGGCCAGGCTCTTCACTGCTTCACGAATGGTGCTGCGTCCTGCATTGAATTTCTTGGACAGGTCTAACTCGGTCGGAATTCTCTCGCCGATATTAACGGGAGTCTCCTGAATGAAGCGCAATAATTCTTCTTCTATCTTGTGAGCTAATAAAGTTTTCGTCTGCAAGTTAGATTCTTCCTGCTCCGTCCCGGCTTCCTGTAGTGTAGAAAGCTGCCTTGCGTCCTGTTAATTTCTCGTAGTCCGCACCGATTGACTCTATAAAATTTTTGACTGCGCTCTCTTCAACGATGCTGACTGTACAGCCTCCGAAGCCTCCTCCTGTCATTCTTGAGCCTATTACACCGGGCATGTTCCAGGCAAGTTTTGCGAGAATGTCAAGCTCAGGAACTGTAACCTCATAATTATCACGCAAAGAGACATGAGAAGCATTCATTAACCTTCCGAAAGTTTTTAGATTGCCGGACCTCAAAGCCTGTGAAGCTCGTACCGCTCTGGCATTCTCACTGACTGCATGATGGGCGCGCTTTAAGTTCACACTTTCACTGACAAGATACGAATATTCATCGAGTTCATCAAGGGTCAAATCACACAAGCACTTAATATCTTTGACTCTCTGAATGTCCGCTAAAGCTGCCTCGCACTGTTGACGGCGCAAATTATACTCAGAGCCTACGAGAGAATGAGGGACGTTAGAATTCGTAATAATTATCCTGCATGAGCCTAACTCTAACGGCGCGTAGGAATATTCTAAGCTCGAACAATTTAATAATACAGCGTGATTCTTTTTTCCCATGCTGACAGCAAATTGATCCATGATACCGCAGTGCATTCCGACAAAGTTATTTTCTGCTTCCTGTGAGAATTTCGCGGCTGTAACCCCGTCAATGTTGAAAGATTCTAATTCACTGAAGATTTTTGCGGTGAGAACTTCAATAGCTGCCGATGATGACAAGCCCGCACCGTCCGGGAGATTGCCTGCGTACAAAATATTTATCCCGGAATTGAATTTATATCCGTGAGACTTGAGAACGCTTACTACTCCGAGCGGATAATTTACCCAAGAGCGATTAATATTTAAGTTTTCGTGAACGTCATCGAGTAATATTTCAAACGGTGAATTATAATCTTTATCGAAATTAAGAGAGTACATGCAGAGTTTATTATCAGGTCTCTTAGCTGCGAGGGCGTATATTCCGAAATCTATTGCGCAGGGAAATACAAAGCCGCCTTCATGGTCAGTGTGTTCGCCGATTAAGTTGACGCGTCCGGGGGCAAAGAACGCTTCAGGGGTTGAGTCAGTGCCGAAAATTTGAGCAAAGACTTTGTGCATTTCGTTAATCATGTAAAATTTCTCTCCTCCTAGTGCTTAGTGCTGGCGTTTATAAATTTCTTTCCTGTGTCCTACATCAGTAATAAGAATAATAACTTTGTCATCCTGAATCTTTGCTATTATTCTGTAATTACCGACTCTATAGCTCCATTTGTCTTTAAGTTTCCCGTTTAAAGTTTTGCCGTGTTCTCTAGGATCTTCGCAGCCTTCAAGGTTCTTATTTATCCAGCTATATATTCTCTTTTGTACCTGTAAGTCCATTTTTTCAAGAATCTTATCGGCCTTATCCGTATAAGTAACATGATATTTCATGAAAGAAGTCCTAGTCTCTTCCCTACTTCTTCATGTGTATACGTTACAGGATTTTTCTCATATTCTGCCCAAGCCTCTTCGCCTTCCCTTGATAAATCAATTTCATCGAACAGGCATACTTTCGCAAGCTCAGAGACAGTCTGCCCGCATTCTTTCGCAAAATTCTCCGCGATTTCCATTTCTTTCTCGTTTAATTCAAATGTGTAAATCATAGTAAGTCCTCCTGTATAAAATATAAAAAATTCCCTCCGCCCGATATTATACAGATTTAGATTCAGACAGAGGGAAAAAATTTATTTACTTCCTGCGGTATTTCGTCAAGTCTATTGCAACTGCGACCGCTATAATTACGCCCTTGATGACCTGCTGCCACATAGGAGACACGTTAATGAACTGCAAGCCGTATTGAATTATCGTGAAGATCAACACGCCCATGATAATCCCGCTGACCTTGCCTATTCCTCCATTGAGTGAAACGCCTCCGACAACGCAGGCTGCTATTGCGTCAAGTTCGTAGCCGTTGCCGTAGTTGTTCGTTGCTCCTGCTGTCCTGGCTGCTTCGAGAACTCCTGCAATTCCGTATAAGCATGAAGCTAATATAAATATCGCCATAATATTTTTGAAGACGCTGATACCTGCGACGACTGCTGCCTCACGGTTTCCGCCGATTGCATAGACGTTCTTGCCGAAAACTGTTTTATTGAGTATGAACCAGATTATTACGCAAATAACTGCTGCAATAGGAATCAATATACTTATTCCGGGGAAATCACGACCCATTGAGAATAATCTCATCTGGCCAAGCTGTGCGAAGTCCGGTCTGATTCCTCCGATGGGCTGAGAGTTATTCGGGGGCATATCGAAATACAGCGAACACGCGCCATATATAATAACCTGAACAGCAAGAGTCGCTATGAAGGGGTGCATGTCATATTTTGCAACTAAGAAGCCGTTCAACGCTCCGAAGACCATGCAGGCAATAATAGCAATAACTATCGGCATCCATAATTGAACTTGAGGAAGGTCCGGGAAAAATCTATTTGCGTAAGTAGCCGTCTGAAGCATTGAAGCCGAGACAACCGCCGCAAGTCCTACCATACGGCCCGCGCTTAAGTCTGTACCTGCGATTAATAACGTGAAGCATATTCCCAGAGCCATTATTAACTTTGTCGATGACTGAGTCAGAATATCAAGAGCGACTCGAATCTGCATAAATCTGGGCTGCAAGATACAAATTACGACAACAAGCACTAACATTGCGAGTAATATTGCGTTATTAGTCAGGAATTCGCCGAACGATACGCGCTCTAATTCGTTATTTGGTTTATTCGCCGACATGAAACCCTTCAAAGCAAAGCACACGCCGATAATAATTAAGAATATGGGAAGGTCATAAATCTTTCTATTAAGACCCATAGGAGCCTTCAGGAAATATAAAGCAATACCGAGAACAAGAAATATAATTCCTGCTGTCGTGAAAAGACGCTTTGATTTTGATGTAGTAATTTCTGCCATGATTAAATTTTTCTCCTCCTGTAAAAATTAAGCAGCTGTGTTACGGCCTGCAAACTGGGTAGCAAGTGCCATAATCTTCTCCTGAGTGTATTCGCCCTTGTTCAGAAAGCCCGTTACTCTGCCCTCGCACATGACCATAATTCGATCGCTCATGCCCATTAACTCCGGCATTTCTGACGAGATCATGATTATAGATTTGCCCTGAGAGATCTGCTCAAGCATGATGTTATATATCTCGTACTTAGCTCCTACGTCTATGCCCCTGGTAGGCTCATCGAGAATCAATATATCTGAATTAGTGAGCAGCCACCTTGCAATTAAGACTTTCTGCTGGTTACCGCCTGAGAGATTCTGAATCAACGTCTCAAGTGAAGGAGTCTTAACGTTGAGCTTCTTGCATTCCCTGTCAGCTTCGACTCTGCGTTTATGTTCGTTGAGAATTCCCATGCTCGCATAATTTTTCTGGTTAGCAATAACAGTGTTCTCAAGTATCGGCAGAATTCCGAAAATTCCCGTTGCCCTGCGCTCCTCAGTCAACAAAGCGAGTCCCCTTGACTTAGCAAATCCCGGAGACTTTGAAGAGTACTTTGCGCCGTTAAGATAAATTTCACCGGAAGCAATGCCCCTTAAGCCGAATAACGCTTCAACAAATTCAGTTCTCTGAGCTCCGACAAGTCCGCCGATTCCCAAAATTTCCTGTTTGTGTAACTCAAAGCTGACATCTTGAAATGACTTCTTAAGCGGTGAAGATACATGCTCGACCTTGAGGACAACTTCATCAAGAGGCCTGCCTTCTCGCGGTGGAAATTGATTCGTCATCTCGCGTCCGACCATCTGGCGGATAATAAAATCGTTCGTGAGCTTCTCTCCTGTTTCCTTATTAACTACCGGCCAAGTTCCGACATAAGTGCCGTCTCTCATGATCGTAACTTCATCAGAGATCTCAAGAATTTCCTTCATCTTGTGAGAGATATAAATAAATGCGACTCCTTGAGCCTTGAGCCTGTTAATAATCTTGAACAGGTGAGCTACTTCTCTATCAGAAAGCGATGATGTAGGTTCGTCAAGAATGATAATCTTTGCTTTCATGTCAACAGCGCGCGCTATCTCCATCATCTGCAAGATTGCTGCGGACTGGTCTCCGGCGAGTGCTAAGGGGTCAACGTCAAGCTCTAAGTCTTCAAACAGTGCTTTAGTCTTGTCGTACATGGCTTTATGATCTACGATGCCCATATGGCCGGGGAATCTTCCCAAGTAAACATTTTCCATGACGGATCTAAATCTAATCGGGTGAAGCTCCTGATGAACCATTGCGATTCCTTTATCCATTGCTTGACGTGCTGAATGAATTTCCGCTTTCTGGCCTTCTAAATAAATTTCGCCGCCGTTAGGTTCATAGATCCCGAATAGACATTTCATAAGCGTTGACTTTCCTGCGCCGTTCTCACCCATAAGAGCGTGAACTGTGCCTTTACGAACATTTAATTGAACGTTGTCGAGAGCCTTAACGCCCGGAAATATTTTCGTGATGTTCTTCATTTCGAGTAAATATTCACTCACTATTTATCACCTCTTGTAACTTTCTGATACGGAATCCAGATATATTTATTATCAGTAATCGTGTAACCTATTGAATTTATATCTTTACCGGAAGCTAAAGCAGCAGCAAGTTTCACCGCCGAAGCTCCTTGATTATCTGCATCGTTTAAGACAGTTCCAAGCATTTCGCCTTTGTCCATTGCGTCAAGTGCAGAAGCGTTTGCGTCAACTCCTACTACAGGAATATATAAAGCCGGGTCGCCCTTGTTGTAGTCGTTGTTCTTGAGGGCTTCGACTGCTCCGAGTGCCATCTCGTCATTGTTAGCTATGACAGCCTCGATATTTTCCGGACCGATTGACATAATAAAAGCGTTCATGATGTTCATAGCCTGTAACTTGTCCCAGTTCGCAATTGCGCTCGCGATTTCAACCGGTTCAAAGCCTGCTGCCTTGATTGCCTCAACAGAATATTTTGATCTCAGAATCATATCTTGATGACCGTTTTGACCTTTGAGCATTACGAATTGAATTTTACCGTCGTGATTCTTGTCTGCTTCCGGGTGAGCCTTGAAATAATCCGCTATAAGCTGCCCTGCCTGAGTCCCTGACTCTTCTGCTTTAGCTCCGACGTAATAAGCGCGTTCGTACGAGTTCAGCATTTCGGGTGTAGGCTCTCTGTTGATAAATACTACGGGAATATTTGCGGACTTGGCTTTATCGATTATGCCTTGTGAAGTCATTCTGTCGACAGGGTTAATTATTAAGACGTTGACTCCGTTTGCAATGAACTCATCAATTTGAGCATCTTGTGTATTCTGGTCGTCTTGGCCGTCCGTGATAGAAATTTTTGCTCCTGACTTCTCGGACTCTGCCTGCATTGCGTTTCTGAATCTGAGCATGAAAGCATCATTAAATCTATAAATACATGCACCGATTGTAATATTTTCTTGTGAATATGAACATGATACGAGGGCAAGAATTAATATGAAAGCTAACATAAAAATTTTACGCAAGAAAATCACCTCTCTGACATTGATTAAACAAAACCCCCGAAGATAATTAGCTCAACGGGGGCATTAAATACGCTATAACTTATTTCATGAAATTCTTGTAATTCTCGACTGTAACGGGCTGATAGGGTATCCAGATATATTTGCCGTCAGTGATCTTGTAGCCGATTGACTCCTCAGTGATTGCCTTCTCATCACCTGCGAGGGCTGCGATCTTCACTGCTGCGATTCCCTGGTTGTCAGCGTCATTAAGAACTGTGCCGAGTAACTCGCCTTTGCTCATTGCTTCGAGTGCCGGTGCAGTTGCGTCAACTCCTACGACGGGGATATATTTTGCGGGGTCGCCGAGATTGTAGCCTTCTGCCTTGAGTGCTTCGATTGCTCCGAGTGCCATATCATCGTTATTAGCTAATACTGCCTCGATGTTATCGATTCCGACTGCTGAGATGAAGCCCTTCATTTTGTCAGTTGCCTGAACTTTGTCCCAGTTAGCTGTGTCGTTGCCGAGCTCTACGATCTCAAAGCCTGCGTCCTTCATTGCTTTGGTCGAGTATTCAGTCCTGAGGGTAGCGTCCTGGTGTCCCTGCTCTCCGCGAATCATGATGTACTGAATCTTGCCGTCGTGATTCTTATCTGCTTCGGGGTGAGACTTGAAGTAATCGACTATAATTTGTCCTGACTGAGTGCCTGACTCTTCAGCCTTTGCGCCTACGTACCAGATTTTGTCATAAGCCTTCATAACGTCTTCGTATGGCTCTCTGTTAATAAAGACTATCGGGAGCATTTCTGCTTTGGCCTTGTTCATGAGGGGTTCTGCTGCTGTTCTGTCAACGGGGTTGATGATGAGAGCCTTAACGCCTTTGGAAATATGAGCGTCAACCTGGTCATTCTGGAGGGGCTGTCTGTTCTGGGAGTCAACGACATCAAGTGTTTCGCCTGATTTCTCTGCTTCGGCCAACATTGCGCGCCTGACGTTTGTCATGAAGGTATCATCATACTTATAGATACAAGCTCCGATGGGGTCATCGGAAGCTGCAAACGCTGATACTGCGAAAACTGCGAGACAAAGTGCTGCTAATAATACAACATACTTTTTCACGATAAAAAGCCTCCTGAAATAAAATATAAAATTTTTAAATGAAAATGTGAGTGCGAATATTATAAATTATTTCCCGTAAAAAAATTGAGTAAAATTCACAAATATTTATTATTACCCTTGCAAATTCACGACACAAATTTATAATCAACGCTAATTCACTCTAAGCAAATAAGCCAAACTTAAACATGGAGGATTTAATAATGGCAAAATTTCGATGCCTTGAATGCAAGAAAGAATTTGAGATCGACTCAGCTTCACAATCACGACGCTGCCCCGAATGCATGAGCCGTTACCTTGAGCTCGTCTCAGGAGAAATACAGCGCGGTAAATCCTGGAGCGCAAAGACTTACTCAGCGAGATAGAATCATGGCCGCACCGACTAATAATTTTTTGGACGTTACAGACATTGCAGCCGAGACAGAGATTAGACCCGAACAGCCTCCGATTCCTGAAGCTCCGAAAGATGTACCGGGTTATCTTGCTTTGAAATTTACATTTGCACCGAGTCGCGGAGATATGGGAGGAGCATTTTGCGTAATTTTTGAAGGTCAGTCAGGTAAAACAGTTTTTCAAGTATTCTGGCTCGCTAAACCCTATGCAGGCAGCGTAATAATCGAACCTGCTAAAGACTGGCGCAACTTCGTCAAGAGATTCCCTCAGTTAGGGCCTCTCGATAAAGAATGGAGCGGTAAACTTCAGGAGCAGCTCAAGGAAATATTCACACCTGCAGAGAAGCGCAAATTATTCGAGAATTACACTAAAGTAAAATTACGTCAGCTCGAGAGCATTTTACGCAGAGCCTTTGAAACAGTCTCACAATGTGTATTCAGTGCAGCAATTGACGCCGAACCTATAGCACGCCACGAACTCGAACGAGCCAAAGTGTTAAAGCCGATTGAACCGACACCGGAAGAACTCGAACGGAGAAAAAAGGCTGAAGAAGAGAAGAAGAAGCAGGAAGAAGCTGAAGACGAAGCAAGGAAAGCTCAAGCCAAAGAAGAAGGCATATTTGAAGGTACGTTAATCAAATGCGGAGCTGTTGTTGATCCCGTCAAAGGCAAGCCAAGCTCTGAAATAATGCCGGGAGACATAATCGAAGTCAGCATAGAAGGCGATGGGGCAAGCGCACTCGTCCGCAAATTTCTTGAAGAGAACGATATGCAGCCTTTATTCCCTGTTGAAGAAGTCAAGAAGCTCGAGGGCAAGACTTTAATTTACGTGAGAATTAATGACGAGATACGAGGCTTCATTAATGTTACGAAAGATATTCGCATGAAGATCAAAGAGAATCCTGCTGACGTTGCCAGACAGGAAAAAGCATCGCACTTTGTTGAAGATATGTTTTTCTTTGGACTTCTGGGAGCAGCGTTAATAGGCCTGTTATTCGTGATACGTTATTTCTTTTTATAGCAAGAATATAAAACCCTCCTGACTCGTAATTAATAAAATGAATCCGGAGGGAAATTTTTATTTGCTATCTGCTTTCGTTATATTCTTTATCTGTGTTGACGTTCCAGATGTTAGATTTATCCTGAGTGCCTGACAAAATATTTTTCACAGCTTCAAACGCCGTACACATTGAGTGATCGATATTATTATATCTATGCTGGCCGTTCCTGCCGACACAGTAAAGATTATTAATCGAGTCAAGAAATTCTCTCAGCTCGTCAATATGTTCATACGTGTCAAAGTAAGCGGGGTATGCTTTCCTGACGCGTTCAACGTGAGAGTCAAGGACATCATCAAGAGACTTAATCAAGCCCAGCTTCAGCATTTCATTAACGGCAAGCTCCGCAAATTCAGAATCGCTCATTGACCAGAACGAGTCACCTTCATTGCAGAAGTACTCAAGGCCAAGCCACACGGTATGTTCAACGTCATTGACCATATAAGGCGACCAGTTATTGAAGACCTGAATGCGTCCCATTTTTACGCTCTTGTCATGAACGTAAATCCAGTTATCCGGAACGATGCCTCCCAAAGTCCTAATGCGGGTCTCATTCTTGAGGGCAAGAGATTTAATCAATATCCCTGCTATCATGTAATCACGATACGGCAGACCTGAGGCAATAAATTTAATTCGTTCTGGAACGTCATTAAGTCCTGCAATTAAATCTTTCAAGGGCATTGATGAAATAATAATATCTCCTGTAAGCGTAACAGTTTGATTGTCCTTCACGTATTCGAGTCCTGTTATAACATCACCTGACTTGTTAAGCGCGATAACTTTTGCTCCTGTTATGATCCTGCCTCCGAGTTTTATTATTTCCTGAGCAGTGATTTCCCATAATTGGCCGGGGCCTAACTTGGGATACGCAAAATTGTTACTTAATGAAGGTTCGCTTCGTTTACTATCAGAGTGAAAGAGGTCGCGTATTATTGCAGCAATTGACAACCCTTTAATTCTTTGAGAACCCCATTCCGGTGAAATCTCTGAAGGATGCCTGCCCCATAGATTTTGCGTGTAATTCTCGAAGAACATCGAGTATAACTTTTTGCCGAAGCGATTTATGTAGAAGTCCTCAAGTGAGTTTTCTTTGCGTCTAAAGATTAGGCTCTTGATGTAACTAAAGCCTGCAGTAATGCTTGTAATAAAGCCCATATTTCTTAACGTGCTTAATCTAAGTGAAACAGGATAGTCAAAAAATTTGCGCTTGAATAATATTCTTGAAAGAGTGTTTCTGAGCAGCATGACTCGATCAGTTTTTTCAGGGTCAGGGCCTCCTGGAGTGATTACTGCTTCACGTCCCAAAGTTTTATAGTCATAAGGCAAAGCTCCCTGAGAAGGCATGATATTCTGCCACCAGTTACTGACTTCCTGAACTCTGGTAAAGAATCTATGTCCGCCTAAGTCTAGATAATTTCCGTTGTGAATGACCGTCTTGCAAATTCCGCCCATGTAAGAGCTTTCTTCGAGTATGATTACTTCATGATCATTATTATTTTTTGCGAGTAATTCATATGCTGCTGTAAGACCTGCCGGGCCTGCGCCGATGATTAAGATTTTCATGATTAATCCGACTCCTTTACAAGCAGAATTAGACAAAGTAAGGGCATAACAAGATACGTGCAGTAAAAATATCTAAAATCATTGCCGCCTATAAAAAGCATTGTCCCATAGTCATGCATAAATAACGGAATAACAAAAGATAACTTCTGCCAGCCTGATTTAGTGCAAAGATTTAATTTCACAAGAGTAAATATTAACGTAATAAGCAGCAATACTCCTATATGCCAGAAAATATGCTTTAAGAACATTCTTGAGAAGCGTATATAATATATAAACAAAGTCTGCATAAAACTTATACCGTTTTGTTTAATTCCGTACGAATTCGTGTGTATGCCGGGAATGATCAGCCAATCAACGCGCCCTGCTATACCAAAAACCATATCAGTAAGAGCAAGTAATCCTTTAAGTGAGGCCATGTGAGATTCTTTGAAGCATCTGAACATCATATTAAGAATTTTTATGTATCCAACAGACTTTACAACCTCCCAGTTTACTTTCCTAAAGGCCACGCTTAGAAAGTTTCCTGTAACATAATGTTTCTGCCATTCATCTTTAGGAAGAAATTTATACGCGAAATCAGTAATATCTTTATCGATTCTTTCGGGAGTCTGTGTAACTGCATTGCCTATAACAGTCATTGGAAAAAAAGCAGGTTCTACTCTATAGCCGGGACTTGAAACGTTCAGGCACGAATAAAGAGGCCCTCTAACAAGAAATATAATCAACACAAAACCTGCAGCCAGTAAAAATTTTTTCTTTCGTGATACATAAAATATAACAGCGATTAAAAGGGGCAGTGTAAATAATATTGCGTTATGTCTAAATATGGTCGCTGCAACGATTACAAGCAAAAATATAATCATGTGCAACGGACTCTTCAGCCATTCACCGCCGGAAAAATAAACACGTACAGCAAAACACATAGCAAGCATCGCAAACACTGCAAACGATACATCTTTCCACGGATACATTGAAATTCCCAAAGTCGCAGGATTAATTAGGATATACAGCAAAAATAATCTCGCGTATTTAATATTTCCGAACTCAGTCAGAGTATAAGCCATATAAGCCAAAGCCAGCGAGAAAACTATAATCTGAAAGAGTACTATAGAGCCTATCCAGCCCCCGGAAATCTTTAAAGGCAGGGTAAAAGCAAATAGTGTGTGTAAAACAGGATGCCAGTCTTTATAATTCCTGAATCCTGCGGCCTGTCCGTATTGGTCAATTGAATCCGGCGAGAAAGCTCCGGGATAATAAATAATATACATGCTGAAGAATACGGCAAACGAAATAAGCAATGCCTCAATAAAAAATTTTCGTGTAACTTTTTCTTCATCGTCATAATGTATGCTGAGTCCTTCTGCAAATTTTAACAGCTTGGGACAAATATAAATCGATATGATTAATATAACCTCAGCAAGAGAAATTATATAAGCACGTCCGAACTTCCTGAGATCCATATTTACGATAAAATACGACATCAGGACAAAGAATAAATATACTGTGAGAAGAAGATTACGCCAATGCCAATTTTTAAGATAAGATATTAAGAGACAATAATATGACTTGACTTGACTTGACTTGACAATTTTAGCGGCCATTTTTATTTTGTCAAGCTCCTTTCATGTAAATTTTTTACGCAATTATACCGAATTTTTCAGTTAAATAAAATCCCTCCCGGTTCACGTTCACTCAGGAGGGGAAATTTATTATTGCTGCTATTCTTCGTCCTCGTCTTCTTTCTTGTGGGCAGCTATTACTTTCTTTGCAATGTCGCCCGGAACTTCCTCATAGTGCGAGTATTCCATTGAGAACGATCCTTCACCTGAAGTCATAGAACGCAGGATAATTGCATATCTGAACATTTCAGCTAACGGACACTGAGCCTTGACTACCTGCAATTTTCCGTGACCTTCCATGCCCATAATGCGGCCTCGTCGTGAGTTAAAGTCTCCCATAACGTCGCCCATGAATCTCTCAGGGACAGTAACCTCAACGTCCATAACAGGCTCTAATAAAACTGGATTCGCGTCCATGATTCCCTTTCTGAATGAGAGTCGAGTCGCTAATTTAAATGACATTTCGGAGCTGTCAACGTCATGATACGAGCCGTAATATAATTCTGCGCTGAAGTCAACAACTGGGAAGCCTGCTAACGGTCCTGCTGTCATGTATTCGCGTAAACCCTTCTCGACTGCCGGGATAAAGTTTCTGGGAACTGCACCGCCGACAACTGAGTCAATGAATTCAAAGCCTGCGCCGCGTTCAAGTGGTCTGTAACGAATATAAACATCGCCGTATTGTCCGTGACCGCCTGACTGCTTCTTGTGTTTGCCTTGAGCTTCACTCATCTTGCGGATAGTCTCTCTATAGGGAACTTGAGGAGTCTTCGTATCAAGTTCAACGCCGTAACGTTCCTTCATCTTAGCTAACACTATATCAATGTGCATGTCTCCCATACCTGATAAAACGTTGTCTCTTGTCTCAGGATTCTTTTCGAACGTGAGCGAGCAGTCTTCCTCAAGAATTCGTGATATTGCGTTGCCGAGTTTATCTTCGTCAGCTCTGGACTTTGCGATAACTGCGACACTATAAACAGGTTTCGGGAACTCTATGGGCTTGAACTGAGTCGAGAAGCCTCCCTTTGTAGTTAGCGTATGTCCGACCCTTGCGCTCTGTAACTTGGGAATTGCTACGATGTCTCCTGCTATGACTTCCTTAACGTCCTTGCCGTCCTTGCCTGTCATGAGCTTGAATGACGAAATGCGCTCGTCCTCACCCTGATTGAGATTGTATATATTGCTGCCTTCTGATGAAAGTTTACCCGAATAGACTCGCATGAATGAAAGTTTGCCTACGAATGCATCAGCCAGAATCTTAAAGCACAATGCAGAGAACGGGGCATCAACTTTAGGCTCGGCACCCTCAACGGCTCCAATGTCAACAGGTGAAGGGAAGTAATCGGCTATGAAGTCCATGAACTGGGGAACGCCAATATTCATAGTTGACGACAACGCAGCAACAGGCATAATTCGACGCTTTGCAACTGCCTGCTTGAACGTCCTCTCTAAGTCTGAGTCAGAAATTGACTCGCCCTCCAAATATTTTTCCATGAGAGCATCATCCATTTCAACGGCTGCTTCGATTAATGCTTCTTTCGCTGACTCGCATGAAGAGACCATGTCCGCAGGGACTTCACTTTCTGTGAATTTCCCGGAACCGTCAGGCTTATACATATATGCTTTGCCTTTAAGAACGTCAACTACTCCCGTGAATTTATCCGCGCTCCCAATAGGCAGGAACACAGGCAGGGCATTATTCGAGAACTGGGACTTAATGTCGGCTAACACTTTGTCAAAATCTGCGTTCTCTCTGTCCATTTTAGAAATCACGAACGAGACAGGAGCATTATGATGTTCTGCGTACTCCCATGCTTTGCTTGTCTGAACTTCAATGCCTCCGACTGAGCTGACGAGAATAACTGCTGTATCTGCAACTCGAATAGCTGCACTCATCTCGCCGGTGAAATCTGCATAGCCTGGAGCATCGAGAATATAAAAAGTTTTGCCCTTGCGCTCGAGAGTCATTAATGACGTGCTGATTGAGATATTGCGTTTCTGTTCCTCTGATTGAAAGTCGCTGACTGTGTTACCGTTCTGAACACTGCCCATACGCGTTATATTGCCGTTGTCGAAGAGCATTGCTTCTGCTAACGATGTCTTGCCTGCTCCTCCGTGTGCACATAATGCGAAGCTCCGTGTATCTTCGGGTTTACGTACCCCCATTTAAATGAACACCTTCCCTTTATGATTATTAATTAATTAATTTTATGAATTGTGAATGTGAAATATTATAGCGCGAAATTAAATTTATTATAGAATATCAGGGACTCACAAAATCTCGATTATCTTGTAATATACTTGCTGCGAAAAAAAAAATTTTCAGGAGGCTTGCGAATTGAGAAGGCTTATAGTTATCATCATGTTTGTATTAACTTTATGTGAAAGTGCATTTGCTCTGAATGACCGTGAATATTACGACATGAAAAAGGATCCGTTCTTTCGTGCTTCTGATAAAAGATTAACGAAACTTATTGACGAGTTAAAAAATATTTTGCCTGACGAAGACTATAAAGCCTTGAGGGAGTCTCATAAAGAATGGATCGCTTCAGGTCTCGACAGGACAGCAGAAGACTTAATCGCGAATAATAATCTTTCTAAAGTTGATGCTTATGTGCAGTCTATCGAAGGACGCATTAAATATATCGAGAGGCTCAAGAGAAGATACACCAACGAACCTGAACCAGAAATAGCAATGACTGAATCTAAACCTGAACCGGAGACTCAGACTCAGACTCAGACTCAACACGAAAGAAGAAAACTGACTCAGAAAGAAGCTCAAGAACTGCTTGAACGTGAACTCAAGAAGCGCGGAATATGGCAGCGTAATAACGTCCTTGTCATAGGCTCTGACTCTGACTCAGACTCAGCAGGCGGAGAGACTCTAACGCTTTATGACGAGGCTGACAATAAAGAAGAACTCTGCTGGCATTTCATACACGGCGAAGATTTCCCGGATTATATTTCAGCTATTAATGACTATTATGTGGGCATGAACGACGGATCTATTTACGTCCTTGATACATTCGAAGACGTTGTGAGACCTATTGACGAGGCTGAACTGTAAAAAAATTCCCCTGACTCTCAAAGCCGGGGAAGCTCTAATATTTATTTACTGTCAAAGAATTTCTGAATTATCGCTTTGATCTCTCGTAAAGGCAAAGTCTTTAACATGTGGCCTTCAGGTTTCAACGCGTCAATTTTCTCAATGCTGCCCGAGTCGCTCTTTGCAGTCAGGAACATCACAGGAATATTCGCAGTGTCAGGGTCGGCTCTAAGAGTCTCGAGTACTTGAGTCCCATTCATTTCAGGCATCTCGTAATCAAGCAATATTAAATCAGGCTTGGCGCGCGCAAGAATCTTCAACGCATTAGCACCCGAATTAGCGGGCAGGACTTTATAACTTGTGCTTAATCCTTCTCTAAGAGTGCGAATCATAACTGCATCGTCATCTACAAGCAATATAGTTTTCTCGATTCGTTCGGCTTTCTGTTCTGAGATACCCTGCAATTTGTCTCGAATCTCGTTAGCGTTGAACGGCTTAAAGAATTTCTCTGAATTTGGAATGCCGTTATATTTCGCTGAGTCCGACTGGCTGCCCAGTAAGAAAATTTTAGAGTTCGTGAAAGTTTTAATGCGCTCCGAGTCTTCGAGTCCTGATAAATTCACAAATATAATATCCGGGACGTGCTTTATCTCATCGCCTGAATGTACCCATAAAACTTCGTAATCCATGCCCAAATTTCTGAGTAACATATCAGCTCCCATACTTGGCCGGTCGCTTATATACAAAATTTTTTCTTTCATGATTAATTAATTACTCCTTATATATTTTTCAATGCTTCTTCAAGGCCGTTCCAGTCCGCACTGTCTGCACATGAAGCAATTATATTAAATCTTTCGGACTCTGAGTCAGGAATTTTATACTCTCTGAGCATGTTAATTATTCCGTCAATAGAGTCGCTGTCGAACATTGCCGCAAATTCTTTTAATGCCTCGTAAGCCTCGTATAATCTTTCACGTAATATGACTTCTGCATTATCATCCTGCTTATACAACACTGCGAGTTTATCAAGATATGTTTTATAAAGCTCTAGCAATGCCGGTGTTAATTTTTCTATCTCGTCAAGATTATCGTTATTGCCGCACTCTTCAAGATATGCTGCCTGCCGTGAAAGCTCTTCTGCTCCTATTAGTCTTGCTGATGACTTCAAGGCGTGAACTTTGATAGTGTAATTCTTGATGTCGTGTTCGCTCAAAAATTTCTGAATATCGCGCAGGTTATTATTTATCGAGTTCCAAAATTGCTGTAAAGTCTTAGCGAGTATAGCTTCATTCGCACAGTTCTTGACGGCTTCGTCATAATTAAGTCCTTCAGTCTGAGAATAAAACTTTGCGAGTTCAGATAATGACTCTGACTCTGAGTCTGACTCTTGAGACTCTGACTCGTTCTCGTCCTGCAAGATAATTTTTTCAGGAGGCAGATATTTTATTAGCGCACCTTCAAGGCTGGAGCTTTCTACAGGCTTAGACAAATAATCAGTGAAGCCCTCTTCGATATATTTACTTCTTGCACCGCTGACAGCATCAGCAGTAAGACATATAACCGGAGTATCTTTATTCAGTCCGTCATCTTGAGAGCGTATATTATTCAGAGTCTGAGTCCCGTCCATGTGAGGCATTCTTTGATCCATGAAGATTAAATCATAACGCTTTGATTTCGTGAATGTCAGAGCCTCCGCACCGCTTGAAGCTGTATCGAGATTGATTTCCGTCTTGCTGAGTAAGCCCTCAATGACCGTTAAATTCATGTCCGTATCATCGACGACTAATAATTTTGCGTCAGGAGCCTTGAATGACTCTTTATATGCCCTCATGGTGTGAACGTAGCGTTCAAATTTCTCGTGGAAGTTGCCTATTGCCTCATCGGAAATTATTTTTTGAGGTAAATTTATCGTGAAGACTGAACCTTTGCCGTATTCGCTTTCGACTTCAATAGTTCCGTTCATCATGTGAAGCAGATTCTGAGTTATAGAGAGTCCGAGTCCTGTGCCTTCAACAGTGTTATTCTGGACTAAATCAATGCGTTCAAATTTCCTGAATAATTTGGGCAAGTCCTCCTGTTTAATGCCTATGCCTGTATCGCTGACTCTGAAGACAAGATTTATAATCACGCTGCCGTCGTCCTGATATGATTTGCTGCCTGAGACGTTAAGAGTAACGCTGCCTTCACGGGTATATTTCACTGCATTATTTAACACGTTCGTAACAACCTGCCTGACCCTCACTTCATCGCCGTAGAGTCCGTCCGGTAATTCCTCGTCAACGCTGACAGTGAACTGCAAATCTTTCTGTTTAGCCTTGAAGACTATCATATTAGTAACGTCATTAAGAACAGAACTTAACCTGTAATCACTCTCTGCGATTTCCATTTTGCCTGCTTCGATCTTTGAGAAGTCAAGTATGTCATTTATTATCGATAATAAATTTTTGCCTGCGCTTTCTACATTTCTTGCGTAAGTCGTAATTCTTGAGCTGGTGCTTTCACGTATGATCATTTCGTTCATGCCTAAGACTGCGTTAATTGGAGTGCGAATCTCATGGGACATGTTAGCGAGAAATTCACTCTTCGCCGAGTTAGCTTTACGTGCCTGAATAGTTGCTGCCTTCGCTAGTTCAAGAGCGTCCTCAAGCTGTGCTGCTCTCTCCTGCTGTTCAGTGTGAAGCCGTGTAGTATCTGCAACAAGAATAATAAAGAATCCGGGGTTGACTGCGTAAAAATTAAATTGCTTGTAGAAAATTTTATGTTCGATTTCACAGACTATATTAACTTCATAGAGGGCGTTTCTCTGAGTCCCGAATGCTATAGAGTCAGGGGCTAACGAATGAGCCATAGAATTTTTCTGTTCTTCAGTGCCGTGCAGGATGGGTACAATCTCGTCATTAATATAATCGCTGAAAGTATCATGAGTGCTTTTAGGTAAAATGCTGCCTTCAATTTTATCGCTGACTGTAACGTGATATTTTCCTGCTGCCATGTATGCAATCATCTCGAACTGGCGCGCAAGAATTTTGTCTACTATAGTCTGATACACTTTCGAGTCATTGCATTCACGCTCTGTGATAAACGCCATAACGTGTCCGCTCAAGGGGTCTCGTGTAGTCATCGCGGAAATTTCAACGTAGCATATAACACCGTTCTCACGCTTTGATAATAATACCTGCTTGGTCTCCATCCGGCCTTTAATATAATTATCGAGAAGGGAGTCAACGTTAAATAATTCCAGAAACTTTTTGCGTTCCATAAAATTTATGTAGTGCCTTGCTCTCAGCTTTAACATTTCTGAATAAATTTTCTGTTCGTGTTCGTGATTAAGATTAAATATATCTCTGCCCCTGACTTCTTTAATCTCGTCAAGAGTCAAATCTGCCCGGAACATTCCCAAAGTGTGCTCGTCCTGATGATAAAAATTTTGGCCTATAGAGTCATAGCTTGTCCTGATCTTGTCTTCGTAATTCCTGAATAAAGTTATGTCATGAAACGTAATATATATATAATTCAGAGTCCCTACCGTGATAAACGCATAATGAACATCGCACCATATTATATTTTTCTGAGCTGTGATTAATCTTATCTGGATATTTTGGGATTTATTCTCATCAGGCGACTCGTGATTATCGAGCATGTAATCAACAAGATGTCTGTCTTCAGGGTGAATGAGTTCCCGAAAGTCTCCGGTTCTGTTAAAGCGTTTGAGATTATCCCGTGAATCTTCCATCATGGCTGCATACTGGGGCGATATGAACACTGCTTCTGGTCTGTCATCATCGTGAAGGAGTATTAATATTGCGTTATCTCCAAGCTGCTTTATTGTGTCTGTGAAAATTTCTTGCTTGTCAAGTTCGGATTTATGACACATAAAATTTTTAGGACTCCTTTTGTAATCTTGTTATTATGATTGCGTGAAATATGCTAATTATATTACCAGATTATAAAAACAGAGTCCCTGATAAATTATTAACTCGATATTACCTGCTTGATTATCTGCATTCCATTTTGAATCAAATTAATATCTGCCTGGCTGCCCATGTGTCCAATTCTGAAGACTTTATTCGCAAGAGAGCCGTAATTGCCTCCGACAGCGAGTCCCCTCTCACGCAGCGCATTATTAAACTCTGACCACGTAAATTTTTCAGGAATATAGAACGCGCTGACAGTGGGCGAACAAATTTCTTGACTCTTAGGGAATAACTTTAATCCCATTTCGAGAGCTAATCTTCTGCAAAGTTTTGCTGACTCATCATGACGTGCTATAACGTTCTCGAGTCCTTCTGACATGATAATATTATTCAGTGAGATATTTAGAGCCTTCATGCTTTGCCAGTCGTGAGTGTAAGGCATGTATTCTCTTTCAGGAACATCGCGCCAGTTAATATAAGACTCATAGCCCTGATAATTTATATCTTGAATCACTTCCCATGCTCTAGGTGAAATGCTCGAAATAGATAGAGTCGGAGTCATCGACAAAACTTTTTGACTTCCCAGCAGACCAATATCAATATTGCACTCGTCAACGTCAAGAGGCGCACCTCCTGCACTCGATACGAAATCTACGACAAAGAGCGCATTGACTTCACGAGCTATGCTTCCTAATTCAGCAAGTGATTCATGATTTATCAACGTCCCTGAAGGTGTCTCGCAGTGTACAGCACTAATAACTTTGGGACGAAACTTTTTAGCGTGTTCATAAACTTTCTGAGAGTCCGGCACTGAGTCATAATCGAACGCGCAGACTTGAGCATTGACTCCGAAAGACTTGGCCATATCCGCAAAGCCTTCACCGAATAAGCCTGATGAGACAGCTAATAATTTTTCACCAGGTCTTAACGTGCATTTGAGAGCAGCCCATAAGATCGACATTGCCTCGCCTGAAGTAATAATTATGTCATTCTCAGTGTGAAGCAGTCTTTGAGTCAGCTCTTGATTCTCTTGATATAACACAAAGAATTCATGTTCTAAATCTGAGCTTGCATAATCCGTGTTCCATGCCTGGCGAATACTTTCGGGGATGCTTACGGGGCCGGGAACTAGTCCGATTTGATATTTCTGCATGATATTAAATTAAGCGTCCATATATTCGTTCCATTCCATTTTGACAATAACATTATTCTCAATCGTGAACTCGAGAACTTCAATTGGAGTAATATTATAAATCCACACATTGCCCGCCTTGTCTGAAGGGTCGCCTATGTTCTGAATTAATTTCTCTTGAGAGTCCCCTATCTTGAATTCGTCAAAGTTATAGCCCTGCCTCGTAACTTCTACGTGACGTAAATTATTCTCGATGTAACGCAGGGTGCAGCCTCGATACGTTAATATTTCTTCTGATAAATTCTGATTTGCAGACTCAAAGAAAAATTTTCCGCGCTTATCTTTTAACGGCTTACCGAGTAATATTTTTGCCTTCTCAGGTCTTATGCCGAAGTTCATTCGAACATTAATAGCTATATCAACAGCCGGCGTTCTCTCTCCGTCCTCGCTGGCTATATCAACGTAACGTGAAATTATCCATGCTGTGCCTTCTTCTTTAGGATTATCGACAGAGTACCATAAGTCGCCCTTGAATTTGCGTTCACCCAAGATTACTAATCTATCAGACTCGTTGACCTTGCCTATTATTTCCGAGTTAGTGCCGGGGGACTCTCTGAGCCTGACGTTGCTGCCCGTGCAGACTCCAAGAGCAGGGAAGATAATATCAGAAGCAAACGAGCTCTCAGTGAAAGTGAAAGCAAGAATTGCGGCAAGAATTAACGCGGATAATTTTACTCTGCGCATAAAAAGATACCTCCATAATGAATAAAATAATATATAATTAATTATAATCTTTTCACGCAAAGTTGATCTCACAGAAAGAATCTCAATTACTAATACATTTACTAATACAAAAATTTAACGTGAATGATTTGCATAACAGTTATTAACTTTCAAGGCTGTTACGTTAATTATTTCTTCCTGACGAATGCTCCTCGAAGTAATTTATACTCTTCAAATTTCATTAAGACAGCACCGGTGAAATAACTCACAGCAGAGATAATTATCACTCCCAGAACCCATAAGGCACGCATTAATAATCTTGAGTCAGGAGAATACGGCCACAAGAATTTATAAAGACTCACTGAGAGAACTACTATTGCAAGAGCAAATATATATTTCGCTAAAACTTTCAGCGTTATTATTCCAAGTGAACGAGCCAGCTTCTTTCGGACATAGTAAAGCCCTAAGAGTCCGGACAAAGTGAATGCTATCCCCGGTGCCAGTGCAAGACCGTTGTAACCCATAGGATACACGAGAATTAACGAGAATATTGCAGTAGAAATTACACTGAATGACGTAACTTTGAACGCTTCCCGAGGCATTGACAGAGCATATAACGCACGCATTATAACTGTTGAACACGCCATACCCCCGAGTCCCAGCATACTGAACGCTAAACATGATGAAGTTGCAGACCATGCCCAAGCGTTGAAATTTCCCCTGACGAATATTAAGTGAACGAACTCACTAGAGATTAATATTATTCCCAGTGATGCAGGAAGCACTACGAACAATGCAAATCTTATCGCCTGCCTTAGAGTCTCTATGAACTCCGAGTCATCTTTGGCTCTCGCTAACTGAGGCAATACAGCCTGAGAAATAGCTATCACGAAGAGTCCTAATGGGAGCTGCAAAATTCTGTTCGAGTAATTCAAGACAGAAATACTTCCTTCTTGCAGGAACGAACCAAGCATACGGCTTATAACAGGGTTGACTTGATTTAGTGAGAGTCCTGCTGCATACGGCAAAAATAATTTCATGATCCGCTTTAAGTCAGGGTCAGAAAAATCTGGTCTCGCAGGATATAACACGGCGTGCATTCTGAAACTCCACAGCCATTGAGTCATAAAGTGGGCAAACCCTCCCGCTAAGACTGACAGGGCAAGTCCATACACTCCGAAATGAGATGCAAATAAAGGAGCTGTGATAATGAATACAAGATTGCTGAACGCTGGCGACAACGCAGGAATAAAGAACGATCCCAAACTATTTAATTCTCCCATTGTGAGAGCCTCAACAGAGATAAATATCAAGAATGGGAACATCCAACGAGTCAAGCCTACTGCAAGAACATGATTAGCTTCATCAAAGCCCGGTGCCATGACATTAACCAGAACAGGAGCGCAGAATATCCCGAGAATTACAACGAGACTCGTAACACATAATAAGACCGTCATAGTTCCACGTGCCAAAGCTAATGCCTTATCGCGGCTCTTGGTCAATGCCTGAGAGAACACAGGGACAAATGCTGCCGACAAAGCACCTTCTGCTAATAATTGACGTGCCAGGTTCGAGAGAGTATATGCAACGTTGAAAGCGTCCATGCTCCGGGAAGCTCCGAAAAATGCTGCTACAAGAATTTCACGCGCCAGGCCAAGAATACGGCTCATGAGAGTCCCTGCCATCATCATGACTGCATGACGAATCATTGAAGGACTCGAATTATTATTATCCTGCAAGATTGTTTTCACCTCGTAAAGAACTCATAAAGAGTTTATCACAAATCACCGCTTACAGTTGCAAGGGTATATGCGCATTTGACTCTTGCTCCTGAGTCCCTGCATACTTGAGCGAGCCTTAATAGAGTCGTCCCTGTTGTGCATACGTCATCGACCAGGACAAGACTCAGATTATTAATATCCCGTGAGATTCTGAATGCATCTTTGCTGAGCTTCTTGCGTTCTATTGCGTTCAAGCCTGCGTGATTTGGAATAACTTTAGTCCACCGTGCAGGGTTCATGACTTCAATATGCCATATATCGCTTAGACCTAAAGCTAATTCATAAGCCTGATTATATTTTCTTGAGCTGTCGATATGCAAAGGCACAGGAATTATGTAATCGACTCCTTCAGGACGGGGCAGAAATTCTCCCATGACTCTGCCTATTGGTCTGCATATGGACTTTAACCCGGCGTACTTGAATGCAAGAATTACATCTTTTATATCAGTGTGATAGAACGACACAGAATATATTTGCAGGTTCTCTGCCTCATGAGTAATAATTTCGTCCCAGAATAAAGACTCTATGCATTCATGACAAATCACTTCACCGGGACGGCCGCACACAGGACAGTTAATCGGCCATATCAAGTGAAGCAGGACTTTAATAAAATTCTCTGCGTGCCTTCTGAACGAGTTCGTCACATCTGTTATTGAGTTCATCATCTGCATGTCCCTTTACCCAGTGCCAGTTGACTTCATGAGTCCTCGTGAGTCTTAATAACTTTTCCCATAAGTCGCGGTTCAGGACTCCGTTTCCGTTTGAAGTCTTCCAGTTCTCGCGCTGCCAGTTATCAAGCCAGTGTTTGACAAATGCATTATGCAAATATTCAGAGTCAGTGTGCAGATCTACAACGCATGAAGTCTTGAGAGCCTCGAGAGCTTTTATAGCCGCAGTTAATTCCATTCTGTTATTAGTAGTCTTGTCTTCAGCTCCGTAGATCTCGCGGGTCTTGTTGTGAGCAGGTGAATAGAGAATTGCTGCCCAGCCTCCGAGTCCTGGATTGGGTGAAGCTCCTCCGTCAGTGTAAATTATTACGCGGGGTTTCATGATTAATTACTCCTCGAAAAATATATTTATCGTTACAGGGCCTTCGGTGTAAATATCTCCTGATGCAACAGCACTGATTATGACTCCGCCTTTAATCGTCCCTAGCTCTTCAACTGCACTGAAGAAAGACTCGCCGTCCATAGTGCCTATATTATTAGTCGCAGGTTCAGGAAGGACTCCGTCATTAATAGCCTTATTGCGCAGCTCTCTCAAGAAGACATGCAAAATTTCTTCAGAGGTCTTGTTAGTATTCTCGATCTCGAAAAATTTTTTGTACACTGTTGAATTATCCGGGTAAATTATTATGCTCGTCCCTGATTGCAGCTTTATCATGACATCCATCTTTTCGCCTAGAGTATAATTCGCTCCTGATAATGCCCTCACATACTGCCTCATGTCAGCACTTGCAATAGAGTCAATTAACTTTGCTTCTTCTGACTCGTCGAACTCAACAGAAACATCGCGCAGTCTCGTAAATGACTGGTTAGAGATTCTCTCAAGGACGTTCAATTTCACAGCCTGCTTCAGGTCTTCAAGTCCCTCGATAATCTCTTCATGCGATGAGCCTGCCTCAAATGCTGTATGACCTAACAAGACATTTGCGTTGAGTGCTATTGACTCATTCTTGAGTGATTTCATTTCGCGCTTCAATTGTTCTGATTCCTCGCGCATTATTCTTAGTGATGCTTCGAGTTCGTTTTTCTCTTGTTCAAGAATTAATTTGTCGTTTCTCAGTGAGTCAAGTTCAAAGCCTGTTAAATCAAGACTTGCGGCAGTCTCGGCGAGTTCTATTCTCATTTGAGTCGTATTCTCTTCGCTTTGAGTTAATTGAAATTGAAGGCTGTACATCTGCTGACGTAATAACTTCATTCCGAATAAAGCAGTCCTGACATCCTGAGAGAATATTGACATAACGCCCAAGATTCCAACTGCGATTAATGCTCCTGTCAGTGCAGTAATTAACCTGCTTGTATGCTTGGGTCTCATTCCGAATAAAGATATTCTCTTCTTGCCGTACTTAGAGCCTACTGAATCACCTAGAACAGCAAGGGCAGCAGATCCGAATATAAGCGAAATTATTAACAGCCAATTAGTACCCGACAGGAACGCACGCAACGTAATCAACCTCGATTCTTGTGATTAAATAACGGCTCGAGTTCTGCAATCATGACAGCTGAGAAGATTAACGCACACCCTAAAGCCATATGAAACGATACCGACTCATTCAGAAAGACAACGCTGCTCAAGAGTCCGAATACTGACTCAAGACTCATTATGATTGAAGCGTGACTCGGCTTTGCATATTTCTGGGCACATATCTGAATCATGTAACATCCGAACGTGCAGAACGTAATCATGAATAATAACCCGTAAAGTGTATGCATGTTGATTAACTCGGCTTGAGACTCGAATATCAGCGAGCTTGCAAATGCCATAACAGAAAGCACAAGGAATTCAATGAAGCTCAGGACTATAGGATCAGAATCACTTGTATAATGACTTATCGCTATAATCTGGACTGCAAACGACAACGCGCAGATTATCGTCAAGACATCGCCCCTGTTAATGCCTCCGGACATCTCATCGCCTGCAAGAAAGTACATTCCCATAACGCAAAGACATGCAGCAAACAGAGTCACCCATCCAGGAAACTTTTTCTTGATGACCCAGATTATTAACGGCACTAGCAGCACATAAATTGCAGAGATAAACGCAGAACGCCCCCCGCCTATGTAATTAAGTCCCACTGTTTGAGTCCCTATCGCAAGAAATAATAATGCTCCTATAATGAAGCCTCCTTTGAAGACTTTCATGAACGAGTCATTAATTCTCTTGTGAAAGAATATATATATCAACAACGCTCCTGCAGAGAAACGCAAGAATAACAGCCAGCACGGTGAATAATAACTCACCAAGACTTTCATGACAGGGAAGCTGACTCCCCAGAACAAAGCGCAGTATAACAGGCCAAGATCAGCGAGCATATTATTTGATTCTCCTGGCTTCGAGATAATATCTTTTCTCCTGAGCATGTCCCATCGAGAAAGTTTTTCGGGGTAAGACTCCGGACTCTGATATGACTTTGAAGAATTCAAGTTTCGCTTGTGAGTCAAATGCAGGCATCTCGAAACCTACGCAGCCGAAGTTACGCGATAATTCTTTGAGTGCGTCTAAGTCATGAATATAATCAATCGTAAATTTTTTCTCATCAAGATACTTTTGCAGGACTATCAAAGCCGAAGCTCCACGACTCTTGTCGATATAGATGATCTCTTCTCTATCATGTTTGTCTTGATCCCTGTAATAAATCTTTACAGGCCATGAATTATTTTTGTCCTGAGTGCAGATATTCTTGTTCACTGAGCTGATTAAATCTTCTGGCATGACTCCTTTAACGATCCTGTGAATAGGTTCGAATTTCAATGCGTCATCGTGAAGGTTCTCAAGCTCGACCATTGCATAACGTGCCAGGGGGTTAGACTTGTCTGCCTCGTAACATGCCTTAGCCGCCGCGAGTGAGTGGTTGCCGTCCCCTACAGCAAATATTAATGAGAGTTCCTGAGACTTGCGTTTGATGTAAGCTGCCATTCTGGTATTGAATGCCCTTGCGTTCTCCTCATGGACAAGCCAGCCTTTGATATTGCCTCCTCCCTGCATTAAATCGAAGTCGTAAATTTTCCTCATGCTGTGCCGTGATATAGTCAGAGGCTCTATTAAGTTCTTGCGTTCGTCGTCGCAGAGTAATATAACGTGTGAGAGTTCAAGAGGTGCCTTCTCCCTGATGGACTGCCGGGCAGGGATTCTCTCAGTTACAGTTTGTTCTGTAGCTCGAATCCTTGACGTTGAGCCGGGCATGTAATCATATTCTTCAAGGTCAATCACTCCGACGACTCCGCGTCTTATTGAGCCGTCTAACAAAGTGCGTTCGACGTAAATATATGTATCGTTGAATTTCCTGAAAAGTTCTCTTGAAAGATAATCAAGCATACATGAATTTATCTGTGAAATTTTCTCAGGGCTTAACTGTGAGAGCATAGCTTCGGGCAGAATTATATTATATGCACTCGGAGAGTCTCCGGCGATGTCTCTAACTTTGTCCCAGTATTCGGGCTGAGACGTGAACTGATCGCAGGCAATGACAGACCATTGAGGCAGCTTGTCTCTTAACGGTACTAAGAAGTTTGCTGAAGTAAAAATATTTATCATTCCGTTTCGTGAAAAAATTTATTGTGAATAGCGAACATTTTATTTTGCAGATTTATACGCGTCAATTAGAGTAATTAGTGATTAGTCAATGCTATAATCAGCTAAAATTTTATTCACCCGGAGAAAATAAATCATGCGAAAACTTTTTGATC
This sequence comes from Synergistaceae bacterium, assembly GCA_017439345.1. Taxonomy (GTDB): domain Bacteria; phylum Synergistota; class Synergistia; order Synergistales; family Aminobacteriaceae; genus JAFUXM01. The sequence continues at coordinate 166,795 of JAFSJJ010000044.1, read as the reverse complement.
AGTACAAGAAATTTATAATTCCATGCTTGGGCGTTGTCTTGTTCATGCTTACAGGAGTACTTGCGATGTTCATGACGAGTTCAACACCTAAAGAGACTCAAACTCAGAGTCAGACTCAGACTCAACAAGTCCCGGAGAGTCCAAAGCCATTGCCTCAAGTCTCAGAGTCAGAGTCAGAGTCAAAGCCTCAGCCTCAGACTCAAGAACAGAGTCAACATGAAGACTGGTTTGTCTACGTTACAGGAGCAGTGAATAAGCCCGGAGTCTACAAGCTCCCCGATAACCCTAGAGTCTTTCACGCTATCGAGTCAGCAGGAGGAATGACTCCTAAAGCAGATAGAAATTCACTCAATCTCGCAGAAAAAATTTTGATGGACGGCCTTCACATTCACATATACGAGATGGGCGAACGCGAGGCACTTGAAGCTAAAGAGGCAAAGAAGGCACGAGAGTCAAGAGAAGCTGCACACGCAATGATGACTCAGACTCAGACACAGACACAGCACGTTACTACTGTTAAAGTTCCCGGTATTCAGGTCAGCAACGTCAGGACTAGGACTCAGAATAATAATAATCAGAACGCAGGCTCTAATCTCGTTGACGTAAATCACGCCTCAGAGCAGGAATTAACGAAACTAAAAGGTGTCGGCCCGGCAATCGCTAAGAGAATAATAGACTTCAGGAACAATATGGGATCATTCAAGACTCCTGAGGATTTGCTGCAAGTTCGAGGCATAGGCCCTAAGACTCTTGAGAAGATGAGACCGCAAATTTTAATCAGATAATAATAATTGCAATATGGAAATAATCAGGCGCGCTCCTATGTTCGGAGTCTTAATCTCTCTTGTATGTTCTCTTGCAGTCTATGACAGATTAGGACTCTGGGCGTTCGTTATGGGAGTTCCGTTATTCTTTACAGGTATAATCTTCTGCACGTATAAAAATGATTTGCCTTCTCAATGGGAATTTTTCGCGTACTCGTTAATTATTGCTCTGTTGTGTTCAATGCGAATTTATCACGTAGTCTCACAGCCTGCCCTGAAGCCTTATTTGCTGCAAGATGTTACGGGAACTATTGAAGCCGTCAGGACATGGGGAAAGAGAAATTATGTTGCGGTAATCGGCACTGAACACGACGGAAAGTTTGTGACTCGACTCCATTTTATGACTCTCATGGAAGGGACGAGAATTAAATTTACGAGTCCTGTTACTCCTCTGAAGCCTTCACATTCAAAAGGAGGAAATGAATTCAGCGAGCTGCGATACTGGAAAGCACGGGGAGTCAAAGGCTGGGTGAAGCTGTCTCACTATGAAGAGTTACCCGAAAAGTTCTCGATAAATCTTATGCGTTATAAGTTGTCGCGTTTATTATCTATCTATATGCCTGAATTAACAGGACGATATTTAAAAGCTGCGTGGCTCGGTGAAAGAGTTGACCTGCTTAATGACTCTCATAAAAAATGGGGAACGGTTCATTTATTGGCTGTCTCAGGCTTTCATGTTGCAATAGTAATATTCTGTGCAGGGTTCTTCTTTGGCTGGAAAAATATTTTGCTCTTGTCGATTATATTATGGTCTTATATCTTCATGACCGGAGCTGCTCCCAGTGCCATGCGTGCGGGCCTTATGATTCAGACGGGATTATTTGCTCGAGTTCTTGGCCGTCCTGTGAACACGTTGAACAGCGTCTCATTTGCAGGAGTGCTGCTGCTCGTTTACTCACCGTTTTATTTCTGGGATATAGGCTGGAGACTCTCAATGCTCGCAGTGATCACTATAGCTTCGTTCGGGGGCAAGAATAAATTCATGTGGCTGTTAATAAGTCCTGCTGTCTTTATAACGACATATCCGCAGATTTCTTACACGTTTACGAGCGTCCCTCTAGTCGGGGTAGTGTTGAATTTGTTCGCGCCTCTTTATTTTTCCGTAGCGTTTATGATTGCATCGGGAGGAGCTTTCATGAGGCTGCTGAATCTTCCGTTGTCGAAATATATGATGCTCTCATGTGAAGGAATATTTATCATGTGGGAATACATCGCAAACTTTTTCTTGAAGTTAATACCGTATGTCTTCACCTGGAGTAATGTTCTTGCGTGGCTGAGTGCGGGAATGCTGATAGTTATAATGTGTAATTATTTCAGGCTGTCTCTTGTGAGAACGTTTATTCTTGTCAGTGCAGGGAGTCTATTAGCGTTCGTGCTGTTCATGTAGTACGTACACCAGCAAAAAGCATCGGCGCAGTTTCCTTCACGGGATACATAATATTGTCGCAGCTCTTTATTACCTAGCGAAACTTTAGAGCTAATACAGCAGGTTTGAAACGTTCTTTCATGACCTTGCCGTACTGTCCGCTTCTTTCTATCGTCGTAATCCGGGTCAAGATAACGGGGGTCATAATCATAATTTTCTATAAGCTCGTCAATCTCTTCATCAGTCAGCTTTCTTGTCGGAGCTTTCCAGACTCTGCGCTTTTCTATGACTGCTGATTCACTCATGAATAATTCACCTCCTTTCTTTAATGTGCTTTTATGCTTTATATTCACATGTCAAAAATTTCTGAATGACTCCCCAGCCTCTCGAGCCATAAAATATCATCGCCCTCAAATCTGTAAACCAGCAACAAATCAGGAGCAATATGACACTCACGAGAACCGCGCCACTTGCCTTTCAACGGGTGATCACTGTAAATAAAATCAAGGGATATATCATTAGCAAGAGTGTTTACTACCTCCCACATTTCTCCTGCTACAATGAGTCGATACCGCCCCTTCATTTCACGTTTTAGATCCCTTTTAAATACGTTCTTGGGTTCAATACGTCTCATTTAACTAACTGCTCCTCTTCCTCTGTTTCGGCTAATATGTCATCGAGCCAGACTTTAAACTCATCAAGAGTCATAGGCCCTTCACTCGCAGCAATTCCGTGCTTCTTCTCGTACATGACATCAAGCGTAGGCCGTGTAGGATTCCCAAACCTGTCAAAGATTTCGCGGGGAGTATCGCTTCCGTCTTCTGCATAGTAGTCAGGATCATAGCCGTAATTTTCGAGTAACTCGTCTATTTCCTCATCGGTCAGCTTCCTGTCAAAGCCTCCTTCAGGTATGCAGGTTATTTTTTCCTTGTTCATTACTGTTGACTCACTCATTAATAATTCACCTCCTTTCTTAATTACTTTATTATTTACTGCTTAGTGAACTCCTGATAACGCCTCATTAACTCATTCACGATTTCAAATTCACCCATGCTGCCCAAGTCAAACCCGTACGCCTCGCACACTGCCTCATCGTTCAATCTATGAGCGCGCCTTAACTCGATAGGCATAATTGCGTCCGTGTAGAGTTCATCTAAATTACTGTCGGGATATAAAGCACGGGCATCAAGAATCATTTGAGCAGTTGACTCGATTCTTGCTTTCTGCTCATCAGTCGGGGACGGCCATATATACGGGTTATAATCTATTCCATTTGAATATCTGTAATCACTCTTGAGACGGCCTGAGACTCTGCGAACCCATCCCATGTGAGGAAGACTCGTTAAGACTCCGAAATGATATAAAGTTGCGTCAGGAATAATTTTTAACTGACTACCGCACATGACAGAGTCATCAAGAAATCCCATAGGTATATATTCCCTTGTCGATGAAGACACTTGAGGAATGACTAAATAATCACCCTTTGAAAATGTCTCAGTCCCGAATCTTGTCGGAGTATCAGCAAGTTTTCTTGTTAATGCCCTATCACTTGCAAGCCTGTAAGCCCGGACAGCTTCAACACGTTTTAAGCATAGAGGCATCTTTTTAAGCTCGTGAGGAGTACAGTTACCAAGATACAAACAATAGCGCGGAGTGTTGTGAATAAACTCTTCACCGCCGAACCATAAGTGAAAATATCTCAGAGAATGAGGCTCTCTTCTAGTGAATTCAAGAAACTCTGAAGGCGTGAATAAATAATTTCCGTCATCAATCGGCATGTTTCCAATTCGCATTAACGGAACGTCAAATAACGGTCTGCTTGTATTGAATACAATAACATTCGGAGCGTCAACGAGATACGCATTAATATTCTTTGCAGGAGTGTCGATGAGAATTCCGTCATCTGATACGTCGTAAATGTGTCTGGGCGAGTCAGGTTCTCCGACGTTGAAGCCTATTATTACGCAATGAACCTGAGCCTTCTTCTCAAGGGTCTTGTTATCCCACTTGAAAGTTTTATATGCAAAGTTAATATTCAATCCCCCGTCAAATAAATCTTTCCATAGGACGCTGACATTATCGCCCTGGTTAATGCTGTTCGTAGAGACAAAGGCAGCCCTGACCCCTGAACCCTTCATGAAGTGAAATGCTTTGACATACCAGCACGCTACGTAATCAATATTTCCTGCTGATTTCCAGTTCTTGAAGATTCGCGAGAGTTCCTTTTTCTGTTCTGAGTCCATTATTCGCGCTCCCCTGAACGGAGGATTGCTGATTATATAATTGAGTCTCTCAGGTTTAATCAGGTCTTCCCAGTGATAAGTAATTGCGTTCTCCCTGATTATGTGAGTGTAATACTTAAGGGGTAAATACTCGTCTTTGATGTCGATAATAGCTTCAGTCTCTTTTCTCATTTGATGTTCAGCGATGTATAAAGCTGTCTTTGCAACGTTGACGGCGAAATCATTTATTTCAATCCCGTAGAACTGCGAGATCAAAACTTTTATGGGAGTGAGCGAACCTTCTGCGACAGTCTTTTGACTCTTTGAGAGCTCGGCAATGATTTTATTCTCGAGTCTCCGGAGCATTATGAATGTCTCAGTTAAGAAATTCCCTGAACCGCACGCAGGATCTAAGAAAGTGAGTGAAGCAAGTTTATCTTGAAACGCAATTAACTTTTTGACCCGTGAAGAGCTTTTGCTGTCCTCAAGAATTTTATTGAACTCGTGATTTAATTCATTCATGAATAACGGGTTTATTACCTTGTGAATATTTTCGGGCATGGTGTAATGCATTCCGCCTTCTTCGCGCGTCTCGTCATTGAGGGTTGACTCGAATATAGCTCCGAATATCGTGGGACTTATTGATGACCAGTTAAATGACTCTGACATGTCCTCAAGAATTATTCTCAAGGGTTCGCCGTCAAGTTTGGGAATCTCTATATCAGGCTGCTCGAATAGTCCGCCGTTAATGAATCTGAATGCTTTAAGATCGTCCTCTAAATATGAGTCTCGTTTATCGTCTTCAGTGTTCAGGACATTGAATAACTCAAGCAGTGAAGTTCTTGCGGTGTTCCTGCGTGAGTCTAAGAAGTCATGAAAAGCGTTCTTGTGAAATATTCCGGAGTCCTCAGCGTATAACAAGAATACGAGTCTTGTGCATAACATATTGAGGCTCTCTTTAGCACGCTGCGATTTAGATTCTTTATAGCGAGGTGCAATGCTTTCATAGAACTTGCGAATCAAATTGCCTGCTTCCTCTGAGAGTCTCTGCTCGCGTATTTCTTTCGGTGTCTTGGCGTTCGAGTTGACTAATATTAATAACTTCTGCCACTCTGACTCTAAGTCCTTGAGTAAAATTATTTCCGGTTCGTCTCTGGGAAACTCTAAATCATGGACTCTGAACTCCTGAAAGTTGCATGTTATTATCCATCGTCCCTGCTCTGAGGCCGGCAGCCAGTCTCTGTATCTCTTGGCCTGTTCAAACGGTGTGAGATAAGTCCCGTCGGACTGTAAAGCAGCTTTCGTTAAGTCCGTGTTAATGCTCTTCTGTTCAATCAGGACTCTTGTAGAAGGTATGTAAGCGTCAATATAGCTCTTGTGTGAGAGTGCAACTGTCTTCTCGAACTCTATGAACTCGCCGGTGGAGTCAACGTCTAAGACATCGTGAAGGAGTTCAAGCCAGAATACTTGAGAGTCTTGTCTTTCATCGCCCCTGTTAAGCCATGATGACGCGAATTTTTCAGCCTGCTCTGATCTATCGGATTCAAGACTAATCATAATTAACTGTTATTTAGAGCGTCTCACAGCTTCTTTCGTGATAACGTCATGCGCTCCGCCTTCAACGAGGGTTACAGGAGACACAAGGGTTATTCTTGCTTTATCTCTCATTTCGCAGAGATTCAATGCCCCGCAGTTGCAAAACGTTGATTTAATCTTGCTGAGTGTTTCTGTTACGTTGTCCCTGAGTGAGCCTGCATAGGGTACGTAACTGTCGACTCCTTCTTCAAACGAGAGCTTAACCTGTGAAGAGTCTCCGGAGTCGTAACGCTGCCAGTTCCTTGCTCGTGATGAACCTTCGCCCCAGTATTCTTTGACGTAATTGCCGTTGACCATGACTCTATTAGTCGGTGACTCATCGAAGCGTGCAAAGTACCGCCCTAACATGCAGAAATCTGCGCCCATCGCAAGAGCTAACGTAATATGATAATCCATGACGATTCCGCCGTCTGAGCAGATAGGGATATATATTCCTGTCTCGTTGAAATATTTATCGCGTTCCGCAGCAACTTCAATCACCGCCGTAGCCTGTCCCCTGCCAATTCCTTTAGCCTCTCGTGTAATGCAGATTGAGCCGCCTCCGATTCCTACTTTCACAAAGTCTGCTCCTGCGTCTGCTAAGAACCTGAAGCCCTCTGCGCTTACAACGTTACCGCCTCCGACCTTGACAGAGTCGCCGTATCTATCGCGAATCCATTTAAGAGTCCTTCTCTGCCACTCAGTGAAGCCTTCTGATGAGTCAATGCATAATACATCTGCGCCTGCGTTGATTAAAGCCGGGACTCTCTGTTCATAATCGCGGGTATTAATGCCTGCTCCTGTCATGTAACGTTTTTGTTCATCAAGAAGTTCTAAAGGGTTCTCCTTGTGCATGTCGTAATCTTTGCGAAATACGAAAGCTACCATGTTCCCATTGTCATCAACTACAGGGAGGGCGTTTAATTTATGTTCCCAGAGTAAATCATTTGCTTCACTGAGACTCAAGCCGTCATGAGCAGAGATGACTTTATCAATCGGAGTCATGAAGTCTTTAACTTTCATATCAGGGTCAGTGCGGGTGACTCGATAATCGCGGCTCGTTACCATTCCTAAGAGCTTGCCTGTTAAACTTCCGTCATGAGTAACTGCAACTGTAGTGTGTCCTGTCTGTTCTTTGAGAGCTAGAATGTCCCTGAGAGTCTGTTCAGGCCCTATCGCTGAGTCATTTGCTACGAAGCCTGCCTTGTATCTCTTGACGCGTTCGACCATTGCTGCCTGCTTCTCTATCGGCTGAGAACAGAATATGAACGATATACCGCCTTCACGTGCCAGAGCAATCGCCATGTTGTCATCGGATACTGACTGCATAATTGCGCTCGTCAAAGGAATGTTTATAGATAGAGGAGATTCTTCTCCCTTTCTGAACTTGCAAAGAGGTGTTCTTAATGAGACGTTAGAGGGTACGCAGTTTTCTGACGAGTAATTGGGAAGTAGTAAATACTCCGAAAACGTGTGAGAAGGTTCGCTGAAAAAATAAGCCATAATTAGGAAAATATCCCCTTTCAAAAAATTTTGCTGATAATGATAACACATTGCCTCATTGTAGCGGCGTGTATAATTAACTCTCAAATCAGAATCATAAATATATACAATGGAGATGAGTCTTATTATTAATCATGATGAGTTGTTCATGACAGAAGCACTTAACGAAGCAAGAGAAGCATTCAGCCGGGGTGATGTCCCTGTAGGAGCATTGATAGTTCGTGACGGAGAAATAATAAGTTACGGCAGCGATAAGAAAATTTCAGATCCAACTGAACACGCAGAGATTATCGCAATACGTTCATGCGCTCAGAAAATCAATCACTGGAATCTGAAAGGCTGTACTCTCTATGTAACTCTTGAACCGTGTCCAATGTGTGCAGGTGCGTGCGTCAATGCCAGGCTCTCAAGGGTCGTCTATGGAGCTAAGAACTACAAGTCAGGCTCAGGGGGAACTCTCTACAATATATTAAATGACTCAAGATTGAATCATGTGTGTCAAGTTAAATCCGGAGTCATGGCCTTAGAATGCATGAATATCTTGCAGGAGTACTTTATTAACAGGAGAAAGAATCAATGCTGCCGACATGCTTAATATCTGATCTGAAAATTTACCAGGCTAACGAGACAACTAGACAGCTTGCCAGCGAGTTATCATGCCCCGAACTTGCTGCAGGAGTGTTAGATATGCTCAAGGGCGACGAAGATATAAATGCTCTGCGTGAATGGATAAGACCTGACTTCACGAAACAAATTGCGGCTCTGAATCTGGGGGAAGGAGCTAAGGCGGCTAAAGCACTCTGGGAGAGTAAAAGCTCATTCGGTAATGTCTTAGTCTACGGCGATTATGACACTGACGGAATAAGCTCTACAGTTCTTGCAATGGAAATATTTCGCAACAAAGCTGCTCAGGTCAGGCACTTTATACCAAGAAGAGACGTTCACGGTTACGGACTCAACGCAGGAGTTCTTGACAAAGTTGCTTCACTGGGAACTAACACCCTTGTAGTAACTGACTGCGGAACGAATGACTCAGCGATGCTCGAAAAGTTAAGGGAGTCAGGAATAAATATATTCGTATTCGATCATCATTCAGTGAGTGCTCCTGTTACAATTCCTACTATAGTAAATCCCGTGAATCCTTCAATAGGTCCTGAAGCCGGCGATATAAATCAAAAGATATGTGCAACTGCTGTGTTATGGTGCTGGGCATGGAAAGAGAATATTGTCTCAAAAGATTTCCTGAAATATGAAGTTGACTTGGCTGCCCTTGCTACGATCGCCGACTGTATGCCGTTACATAATCTGAATCGTTCGTTAGTACGCTACGGAATGAATCAAATGAAAGTCAATCCAAGAAGGGGACTCGCTGCGTTGTTTGAGTGTCTTGGTCTCAACAAGTCGCAGTTGACAGAAGAGCATTTATCAATGAGAGTAATACCCTGCCTGAATGCTCCAGGTAGAATAACTACGGCAGATGTAGGAGTCAGGGCTTTATTAGGGAACGGAAGCAATGAGTCTGTTTACTCTTGCGTTAATGACTTGATGAGAATAAATCGAAAGCGTCAGACTTTGACAGAGAATATTGCTCACTCAATCGATGACGGAATATTAACGGGAACTATCAAGCACAAAGTTCTATATCACGAGTCTTGGCCAATCGGAGTCCTAAGCGGAGTTGCGAGTCGAGTCTGTGCTCAGTACAACATTCCCATTGTATTAGCTGCTCCGGTGGGTAGTACTGTTATTAGAGGCACGTTAAGAGTCCCTGAAGGAGGCGATGCAGTAGGAATCTTAAGGCAGATAGCAGAGAAGCTCGACGCATGGGGAGGACATAAATACGCGGCAGGTTTCAGCGTGTTGACTCAAAATTGGCGGGAAGTCCGCGCAGACTTAGAGAGAATGCTCACGAATATAGAGATCGTCCCGGAGAGTCAGACTCCTGTTATAGATATTAAGCCTTCAGATATAACGATTCAGGACTGGAGGGCAGTGTCAGCTCTAGGGCCTTTTGGGAATAACAATCCTTCACCGAAATTTTTTATCAGCACTGACAGGATTCAAAGCGAGATAAATCCAATGGGCAAGGACGGCAGACACAGTTATATACGCGTCAACAACAATGCAAGATTATTAGCGTTCAATACTCCTGCACGTGATGTGTTAGATATTATGAGCAGGGTTAAAGGCTGGGTATATCACCCTAGATTAGAATACTGGAGGAATGAAGAACAGCTGCAATTTATATTAGACTGTGCAGTTTTTGCAGAGAAAGGAGGAGCTTAATTCATGCCAGATGATAATAATAACGACAATCTAAAGACTCTCGAAACCGGCAGTGATACTATTTCGTCAATTATGAACAGTGTACCTTCAGTTGAAGATGACAGCTCGAATTATTTACATGAAATGTCCTCATTGCGTGATGAGTTCTTCTCTCGAATCCCTGAGTCATCACAGCAGGAGTGCGTTCGTTCAGTCTGGGGCGAGTTATGGGCTAAATCAATGCTTGCCTTGACTCCAGATCAAATGCGCAGACTCGGTGAAGCGTTTGTGTTTGCGGCTAATGCTCACGGGAAACAGCTCAGGAGGTCAGGAGATCCCTATGTTATTCACGTAATCAGCGCAGCGTTAATTCTTGCAGGAATGAGACTCGATATGGCGACACTTGAGGCAGCACTGCTTCATGACACTCTTGAAGACACTGAAGTAACACCTGAAGAGTTAAGTGCGAAGTTCGGCCCTGATGTATTGACTCTAGTTCAGGGAGTAACGAAACTTGCAGGCGAGGACGTAAAAAAATTCATGTCCCGTGAAGATTTAACGAGTGAAAATCTGCGCCGAATGTTCGTAGTTATGGCTCAGGATATTAGGGTTGTCTTGATTAAACTTGCTGACAGATTACACAACATGCGTACTCTTGAAGTCATGAGACCAGATCAGCAGCAGAGAATAGCAAAGGAAACTATGGAGATCTATGCTCCGTTAGCTCACAGGTTAGGAATCTATCAGATTAAGCGCGAACTTGAGGACTTATCATTTAAGTATCTTCACCCCGATATATATTCAGAAGTCGAACGCCGAGTCAAACAGCGAATGCCCAAGATGGAGGAAGTTATCAATAAGGCCCGCTCAGTCCTTGAAGACAGACTCCAGAAAGAAAATATCCCGTGCAGGATTAAAGGCAGGTCAAAGCACTACTACAGCATATATGAAAAAATGCAGCGCAAGAAGTTATCATTTGAAGAACTTTACGATATATTAGCCGTCAGAGTCCTTGTCAGCGATGTATCAACTTGTTATGCAGTGTTAGGCATTGTCCATGCGTTATGGGTTCCTGTACCTGGCCAATTCGATGATTATATTGCGACTCCGAAATCGAATATGTATCAATCACTTCACACAACAGTAATGGCATTCGGAGTCCCGTTAGAAGTCCAGATAAGAACTTACGAGATGAATAATCTTGCTGAGTACGGAATTGCGGCTCACTGGGTCTACAAGGCAGGAGGCAGCAAGAAGTTAATCAAGGGTCTTGACGCTAAATTAATGTGGGTTCGTCAGGCTCTCGAAGCTGGCGGAGATGAGAGCAACGCTCACGAGTTCATGGACGTTTTGAAGAGCGACATATTATTAACCAGTGAAGTATATGTTTTCACACCTGACGGAAAGCCTATGATTCTCCCAAACGGTTCAACGACTCTGGACTTTGCATATTCTGTTCATACTGAAATCGGCAATCACTGTGTCGGAGCAATGATTAACGGCAGGATAGTTCCCCTCAACACTCAGTTACACAGCGGCGATATAGTCAAGATATTAACATCTCCTCAGGGTTCACCGAGTAAGGACTGGCTGAAAATTGTATCGTCAGCAAAGACTCGAGCAAAGATTCGAAGCTACTTCAAGCAGGCAGAGAAAGCAGACCGTGATGAAAAACTTGAACGGGGCTGGAAACTTGTAGAGCGTGAATTGCGCAAACGAGGACTCGAACATGTAACCCGCGAGGACTTCAATAACATTGACGATCAGTTAATTTCTGTAGGCTCAGGCTCAACAGGACCCGCAACAATCGCCCAGCAGCTGGCACTCGCATACGTCCAACATCACGCCCCAGAACCTCAAGCAGCCCCCGTGAATCTTGAACCTGCTCACGAGAGCAAGAAATTTTTCAAGTCTGATATTTTAGTCGAAGGCGAAGGCGGAGTCAGTGTTACCCTTGCAAATTGCTGTGAACCTGTTCCCGGCGATGAGATAGTAGGAATATCAACGATAAGGCGGGGCATAACTATTCACCGTGCAGACTGTCAGACCATAGCAGGCAGAACCGAAGGCAGAATTAATGTATCATGGGCTAATACTGACAAGAGCATAATTCCCGGACGAGATACTAAATATTACAAGGCAAGGCTCAAGGTTGAAGGTGCTGACCGTGAGGAGTTATTAGCAGACGCAGCTAAAGCAGTAGGTCTTGAAGGCATAAGCATATTAAGTGTCAAGGCTTCAGTTGTCGGAAATAGTTTAATGCGCATGAAACTTGAAGTGCGTGTTAGAAATCTTGAGCATTTATATTCAGCTATGGCAAGACTTAATGAAGTTCGGGGCATCATGGAAGTAACAAGGGGGTAAAATTTTATGCGTTTGTTGATTCAGCGTGTCAAGCGTGCAAGTGTCATTATTGATAATAATAAACAAGATAAGCGCGAAATTAATCAAGGCATGTGCGTATTCATAGGAGTGACTCACGGAGATAACGAGGCCAATGCAGACTGGCTCGCGGACAAAATGACAGCCCTGCGGATATTTGAAGACTCTGAAGGCAAGATAAATCTCTCACTCAAAGAAATTAACGGCGAAGTGTTATTAGTGTCTCAGTTCTCGTTATATGCTTCGTGCGTCAAGGGCAGGAGACCGGGCTTCAGTGAGGCTGCTAACCCTGACGAAGCAGAGAGAATATATAATTACTTTGTCGAACGTGTAAAATCTATGGGAATAAACAAAGTCTCATGCGGTGAATTCGGTGCAAGTATGGAAGTTGAAATAATTAACGACGGGCCGCTGACTTTTATAATTGATAAATGATAAACGAAAGGAAGAAATTTTTACACATGAATTATAAACGTTTTCCTCTGGGTGCACTCTGGACTAACGGTTATTTATTCTGGGACGATGAGAGTCGCGAGGCATTCTTCATTGATCCGGGCGGTAAGACTAAGGACGTAACAAAATTTATGTCAGAACATGACTTAAAGCTCACGATGGTATTATTAACTCACGGTCATATAGACCACATTGCGGGAATTCCTGAGCTTGTCCCATTCGTGAAAGATAATATTTATATCGGCTCGAAAGACTCATTCATGCTGCGTAATCCATCAGGCAAACTTCAGGCGTTATTAGGCGTTCACTGTGAGGGCATTCAAGGCTTCAAAGAAGTTCATGACGGTCAAGAGATAACATTTCACGGATATACTATCAAAGTCATAGAGACCCCCGGACACACTGAAGGCAGCGTTTGCTACTTAATCACTGACAAAGACGGCCATAAATTATTAATCTCAGGAGACACGTTATTTGCTCAGAGCGTAGGACGAACTGACTTAGACGGCGGAGATCAGTTAAAACTTGAGTCATCACTCAGAAAAATTGCAGAGTTCCCGGACGGTCTTCACGTATTGCCCGGTCACGGCCCTGATACTAACATAGGCTCAGAACGCGAGTTAAATCCATACTGGCCAAGAGGTTAATTGAATCATGTTCAATATGTTTTCGGGAATGTTAGGCCTTGATGTCGGAATAGATTTAGGCTCGTCAAATATAGTAGTCTACGTGAAAGATAAAGGCATCGTGTTAAGTGAACCAAGCGCAGTAGCCGTTAAGAAATTACCCAGAGGCGAGGGCTTCCAGATTATAGCAGTAGGCCGCGAGGCAAAAGCAATGTCCGGGAAAGTTCCTGCTGGAATCGAAGCTATATGGCCTCTTGAAGGCGGAGTCATAGCAAATTTTGACATGACTCAGGAGTTAATAAAATATTGTCTTCGCAGGGTGAGTTCAAATAGTGCCTTCTCAGCTCATCCAAGAGTCGTTATCTCTATACCTGCAGAAATCACTGAAGTCGAACGCAAAGCCGTCATTGATGCTACACTAGGTGCCGGAGCCGGTGAAGCCTATGTTGTCGAGGAGCCTATAAGTGCCGCGCTAGGAGTCGGTCTGCCTATTGATAAGCCTTCAGGCTGCATGGTAATTGATATAGGAGGAGGAACAAGCGAAGTCAGCGTTATTTCATTAGGGGGCATTGTCGTAACGAGTTCACTTAGGACAGCAGGCAAGATGATGGACGATGCTATTATTGCGATGGTCAGACAGCGTTATTCACTCTTAATAGGCGAGTCCACAGCTGAGGAAGTCAAGAATACAATCGGAAGTGCTTTACCTATGAATCCTGAACTTGAAATGCACGTTAAGGGCCGGGACTTATCTGACGGACTGCCCAAGAGCGATATTGTCTCATCAATTGAAGTTCGTGAAGCAATCGAGCCTATATTAATCAGCATTGAAGATATGGTCAAGACAGCACTTGAGAAGATGCCCCCTGAGTTAGCGAAAGATGTTGTCGATAGAGGCATAATCTTAACCGGCGGAGTGAGTCTCTTAAACGGATTCGCTGAGAGATTATCGCGCTCTGTTAATACTCCTGTTATACCAGCTGAGAAGCCTTTATATTCTGTAGCTCTTGGGATCGGCAAAATTCTAGATAACTTGAACTCAATGCGCAGAGTCTTAATGTCCGTTGAACGCGGCTCACGTTAGTAAATGGATAATACTAGAAATACTTCACGGGAATGGACTCACGGTCTGACAGCGTTAATAATTGCGTTGTTCCTGCTTGGTGTGAGTTCAGGACTCGGAGTCATGAAAAGTATAGTCGACATATGGGGCATGATTTTATCTATTCCTGAATATCCTGCTGTCATAATGCGTGAAATGTATCTGAATTGGAAGTCGCGCTCTGTGAATCAAAATTTCTTGAATGACGAAGTTACGAGACTCAAAGAAGAGAATGCAAAATTACGAATAGACTTAGCAAGATTAACAGGCGAGAAAAATTACTCAGTCGCAAGCAATGACATACGAACAGCAAGGGTTACCCTAAGAGCTCCTATGTCATGGTGGAGTGAAATTAGAATCGACAAGGGCGAACACGATAAAATCACTCAGGGACTCGCGGTGTTCTCGAACGGTTATTTAATCGGCCGGGTCAGTTCAGTATCTTTAATGTCAAGCTGGGCAGAGTTAATAACTTCTCCGTCTTTCATGATTCCCGTAGTAATCGAAGAGACCCGAGAGCTTGGAGTCGTCATGGGCAACGGTGACGGAAATGTTTATTTGCGTTATATTCCTGCGTCAAAAGGAGCAGCCAGAGCCGGAATGAAGATAAGTACTGCAATGATAGGCGAGCAGCTCCCCCCCGGACTTCCTATAGGGAAAATTACCAGCGAGTTTGCTGTAGGGCCTGACGGTTACGCTACGTACAAGGTTGAGCCTGGTGCAGACTTGTCGAGATTTTACACAGTGAGCTATTAATCATCATGACTCTAATTATTTTATGGCTTATTCAGGATCTATTAACAGTCTTCAGCGGAGGCGGTATGCAGATACCAGGACTCTTTATCTTGGGCATAGTGTATAAGCTCTTGATTGACTCCAGCAGTGAAAGCAGCCTTCGTTCTATATGGTGCGCCTTTGCAGGAGGGATTCTCTGGGACTTGCGATGGGTAGGCATTCCCGGATTCTTTACTCTTGGTTATGTTGCAGTTGTCATGATAGTGATTCAGGTCTGGGCATTGATTCCCCCTCAAGGCAGGATTTCAGGGACAGGCTGGCTTGTGTTTGTCTTGATGGAAATTTCTCAGCTGATTCCCCCGTTGCTGCCTGTGTTGATTCTGGGAGGCTCGGCGGGATGGGTATTCTTTATCAGACAGCAGGGTAATTCACTGCCGGCTATATTGCTGTTCATGTATATATATTCGCGTAAAGTTAAGAACTCACAGAAAGTATAAGAAATTATGAGAGAGAAATAATTAACTATGGAAGTAATAGACGGTCGATTAAAATTTTTTATGTATTCTATAACCTTCACGATGTTTTTATTGCTGGGAGGTTTGTATTTATGTCAGATATATCAAGGCGATAAATATATCAGGCTCGCTAATAATAATAAACTGCGCGTTATGAGATTCCCTGCTCCTAGAGGCGAAATCTTTGACAGGAACGGAGTCCCTTTGGCAGTGAATGACACTACGTTTTGCATAATGGGTTACCCGTTGGATCTTAATACACCTGAGAAGCTCGAGAGATTAAGCAAAATATTAAAGCGTCATGGGATTCCTATTGAAGTTCAAGACCTGGAAAAAGTCATCAAGCAGCAAAGACTCGCGCCTTATAGAGTCATGAAGATAGTTCCGAATTTAACAATGACTCAAATGGCGGAGTTGATTGCAGATTATGAATTCCCGCATGAATTATTTCCCATGAGCGTATGGAGGCGCACTTATCCGGCCGGCAATGTCGTTGCTAATGTTTTGGGTTACGTTGGCGAAATCTCTGAAGAAGAGTTAAAGGCACGCTACGAAGAAGGTTATACCGGAGGGGACTCAATAGGCAAATCAGGAGTCGAACGAAGCTACGAGAATATTTTGCGGGGCAGACCCGGTCAAGAGAGTCTTGAAGTCGATGCTCGGGGGCGCAAGGTCAGGACTCTTGATGCTGCAGACGCAGTTAAGGGAGAAGACTTGCATTTGACTCTTGATATGGCTGCTCAAAAATTTGCTGTCGAGTTATTAAAGAACTACAAAGGCGCGTTACTCGCAATGGATGTAAAAACCGGTGCTGTGTTAGCTCTTGCTTCGAGTCCCGTTTATGACAACAACCCGTTAACCTGGGGAGTCTCCGGCCGTGAATGGAACGAGATAATGAATAACCCTGACAGACCCATGTTAGATAGAGCCATCGCTGGAGTCTATCCTCCTGCAAGTACGTTCAAAGCCTTCATGTCAATTGCTGCTCTTGAAGAAAATGTTATTAACGAGTCGAGTATGTTTTCATGCCGCGGAGGTTTAAGAATGGGTTCTCATTTGTTCAAGTGCTGGAAGCATTCAGGACACGGGGGGCTTAATGTGATTGGAGGTTTGCAGCATTCGTGCGACGTATTCTTTTATCAGGTAGGCTTGAAGGCAGGCATAGAGAAATTAATCAAGTGGGGCAGAAAATTTCACTTGGGAGAGCCTACAGGGATCGACTTACCAGGTGAGAGCGGAGGCAACATCGCCGGGCCTGATTGGAAGATGAGAAGATTCAAAGCTAACTGGGCATCAGGGGACACTGTTAATTATTCAATCGGTCAAGGCTATGTGTTGATGACTCCGATTCAGATTGCTAGAGTCTACGCAGCTATAGCCAATGGAGGGAAATTAGTTACACCTCACTTGAATAAAAGAAGCTATAAAGAACCTGAAGAGATAGGCGTTACTCCTGAGAAATTAGCGATTGTCCAGAAGGGATTAACTTATGTAGTAAGTCGGGGAACTGGTTCACGTGCAGGCAGATATGGAGTCAGTGTAGCAGGCAAGACAGGGACGGCTCAGAACTCACACGGTGATGATCATGCATTGTTCGCAGGTTATGCACCTGTAGAAGATCCCAGATATGTAGCAGTTGCAGTTATCGAGGCAGGAAAACACGGCAGCAGTGTTGCAGCTCCATTAGTCGGGCAGTTATTGGCGCACTTACTAGCACATTAAAGCATTAAGATAATTTACACTTGCAAAATTCGCGCATTCACAAAATAATTATATTCACGGAAATATTACACTCAAAAAAATTTTGCAAACGAGAATAGATGATGTGATGTGATTCAAAAATGAAAATATCTGATTTAAATTTGCTGAATAAAATTCGCAGGCACGAAGTAAGCATTAAACCTGAGAAGACTCACTACGGAATGAAGCTGAAGCTGCCTGAAAATGTAAGTGAAGGAGTTCTTGTAAATTCACTTGGCCGAATACCTGCGGAGAGATATAAACTTCCTGAAGGTCAGGTAATCTCATTGGACTTTGCAGGACGTTCATGTTCTCGAAGGCTTATACTTCACATGCTTAATAGCATAGTATGGGAGAAGGGCATTCAAGTAGCTGCGTGGCTGTCGACAAATGAAGATACCCAGAAACTTTTTGAAGCTGCGGGACTAAGCACTCATGAACCTGCACTGAACGTAAATCTTCGCGAGAGTTCTAAATCTGAAGACATGCATAATGACGATAGAGAGAAACTTCAGATTGACAAAGTGAAATTTATCAGAGGCTCAATGAGAAGCGGCCAGCGAATCGAAGTTACAGGCGATGTCATAGTCTGGGGTCATTTGAATCCCGGCGCAGAGATCTTTGCAGGAGGAAGCATAATCATTGCAGGAAAGTTATTAGGTGTCGTTCATGCAGGAGGCTTCGGACGCGATGACGTTTTCGTGTGGGCAGGGTGCTTTGAGACTCCTCAAGTCAGAATCGCAAATAAATTATGTTACGCTGATGCAAATTCAACAAACTGCTGGCGTAAGAGCGTGTTAATAACTCTTGAAGACGGAACGCCGGTTATCAGAGAGAATAAATTTTTGTCAGGCGATAAGAAATTATAATTATAAAAATTGTTCAGGAGGTAAATTTTTCTAAATGGCAGCACGTGTAATCGTAACGACATCCGGAAAAGGCGGAGTAGGCAAGACAACTTCAACAGCAAATATTGCCGCAGCCCTGGCCAAGTTCGGAAAGAAAGTCGTAGCAATTGATGCTGATGTAGGTCTTCGTAATCTCGATGTGATTATGGGACTTGAGAACAGGGTAGTATATAACTTCATTGACGTAATCGAGAAAGTTTGCAAATTAAATCAGGCTCTCGTCAAAGATAAAAGAGTCCCAGGATTATTTCTGCTTCCTGCTGCCCAGACTCGAACTAAGGACGCAGTGAACCCGGAACAGATGGTCGCCCTATGTGAGGAGCTAAAACCGGACTTTGATTTCATTATGCTTGACTGTCCTGCAGGTATAGAAGGCGGCTTCAAGAACGCTGCAGCCGGTGCGGACGAAGCTCTTGTTGTTACAACTCCGGAAATTCCTTCAGTGAGGGACGCTGATAGAATAATCGGAATGCTTGAGTCAATGGGCAAGTCGCCTATAAGATTAATAATCAACAGGTTACGGCCTAACATGGTTCAAGACGGAGATATGCTCGCAAAAGATGATATTCTTGATGTGCTTTCGATTGATTTAATCGGAGTAGTTCCTGAAGACGAGAATGTTATACGAGCTACCAACAGCGGAGAGCCTATGACTATGAATCTTGACTCTCCTGCAGCACATGCATACTTGAACATAGCTGAAAGATTATTAGGTCATGACGTGCCTTTGATGGATCTCGAGAGCTATGCGGGACGGGGATTCATGAGCAAGTTAAAGAGTTTCTTCTCAGGCAAGCGCAAGAAATAATAACGAGGTGAATATTAATGGATTTCTTGAAAAAAATTTTCGGTGTAGGCGGCAAGGGGTCAGCTCACGTGGCAAAAAATAGACTCCAAATAGTATTAATGCATGACAGGACAGACATATCTCCCGAACTTCTTGATAATCTTCGTGCTGAAATCGTGAAAGTTTTGATAAAGTATATGGACATTGATACCGGTAAAATCGGCATTAATCTTGAACATGAAGAGGACGCAGTTGCACTAGTTGCAAGTATCCCTGTTTTGAGAATCAAGCGCGGCGGGAAAATCGAAGCGGCTCAATAGTAAATTTAAACCATGAAAGATTTATGGGCCTCTCTCAAGGAAGATATTTTCTTGACTGACAGGCTTATGATTTTATGTGCGCTTTCTCTTGGAGTATGGGGAGTGTTCTGTATTTACAGCGCTGGTGCAGGTTCAGCGGGACGAGGCTTTGACTTGGCATTCAAACAGGCAGCGTGGTTATTCGTGAGTGTGTTAGCTATGCTGTTAATTATTATCGTCGGTCATAATAAACTGCTTGAGGGTGCTTACCCTTTGTATTTCTTGATGCTTTTATTGCTTCTATTGACTGATTTATTAGCTCCTAAAGTTAATGGTGCTCAAAGCTGGCTTGGCTTCGGGGGCATAAGATTCCAGCCTTCTGAATTTGCGAAAGTTGCGATCATCTTGGTCATGTCAAAATTCTTGAGCCGTTATCCGCCTTTAGATCTTAAAACTTTCTTTGCAGCTTTAGGAGTAATTTCTCTGCCTGTGTTACTTGTCTTGCTTCAGCCTGACGCAGGGAGCGCACTTGTGTATCTCGTTATATCGTTCGGAATGCTCTTAGCCGCAGGGACTCCCCTGAAGTATTTATTAACGATCGTAGGCACAGGACTTGCTGCACTGCCTGTGTTAATAATATTCGTCCTGAAAGAGTATCAGATTAATAGGCTTCTCGTGTTCATTGACCCAATGAGAGACCCTTTAGGAGCAGGCTATAACGTCATTCAGTCAAGAATAGCTGTAGGTTCCGGTGGCTTTACCGGCAAGGGCTTCATGATGGGAACTCAGAGCAAGCTGAAATTTCTGCCTGAACCTCATACGGATTTTATATTCAGTGTATTTTCTGAGGAGTTCGGATTTGCCGGCAACGCTGTATTAATTGCCCTGTTCTCTATATTGTTATTTAGAGTGATTCTTACTGGACTCAAGGCACGTGATAGACGCTGCAAGATATTAACTTCAGGTGTAGCTTCGTGGCTGTGGTTCCAGATGTTCGAGTCTATGGGCATGAGCATTGGCTTAACACCTGTTACGGGACTGCCTCTGCCTTTCCTGAGTTACGGGGGAAGTTCATTACTCGCTGTATTTATGGCACTGGGACTCGTTGCAAGTATTTATATCAGTGAGGTGAACTCAAAGCGTGTATTTTGATGAATTTGACTCCCCTGAATGGAAGATTCTTTCTCAAGTCTCGAGGCCTTCTCGATATTCAGGCAGTGAATGGAGACCGGATAATAATAAATTAAGCTGGGACGATGCAAAATTACGAGTCTGTCTTGCATTTCCTGACGTTTATGAAATCGGCATGAGTTATTACGGCTTTCAGATTATAGAGAGCTTCATTCACTCAATGAATAATAATTATCTCGCTGATAGGGTTTATTCCCCTTGGCCTGACATGGAAAAGTTAATGCTTGCGAATAATATTGCTCTCACTTCGACTGAACACAAGAAATGCATTAAAGACTTTGACGTTCTGGCGTTCACATTGCCTCATGAAGCAGCTTACACGAATATATTAACGATAATTAATCTCGCAGGACTGCCCATCAAAAGTTCTGAGCGTGATAATAAAGATTTTCCCCTTGTCATAGCAGGAGGCTACGGAGCATATGTCCCTGAAGTCATGAGTGAATTTATTGACGCGTTCTGTATAGGTGAAGCTGAAGCGTTACTGCCTGAGCTTTTGCCGGTCATCGAAGCCACAAAAAATTTTTCACGTGATGAGAGATTAAGGGAGCTTGCGAAGTTACCCGGAGTGTATGTGCCTTTGTGTTACGAGTCAGGAAGCATAATTACTCGTCAGATTTCACAAAAATTATTCAGGCTTGACTCTATGATCGTCCCAAGTGTGAATATAGTCCATGACAGGGCAGCAATTGAATTATTCAGAGGCTGTTCACGCGGTTGCAGGTTCTGTCAGGCAGGTATGGTAAATAGACCGGTAAGGGAACGCGGTATTAACGAAGCTCATGACTCTATATTAAATATAATCAGGTCAACGGGCTGGGAGGAAGCAGGGTTATTATCTCTTGCATCGTGCGATTACTCAGGGATTGCGGAATTAATTGATTCTTTGAGCAGCGAACTTAATTCACGTCACGCAAAATTGAGTTTACCCAGTCTAAGAATGGACGGCTTCTCAGTGAATCTTGCAGAGAAACTCGAAGGCTTGAGATCAAAACACGGCAGCATAACGTTTGCACCTGAAGCAGGGACTCAGAGATTACGCGATGTGATTAATAAAGGCATTAACGAAGAGATGATTATTGCTTGCTTAAACGAAATTTTTTCACGGGGCTGGGACAGAGTCAAATTATATTTCATGATGGGACTTCCAACGGAGACTCAGGAGGACTTGGACGCGATTGCAGATTTATCACTCAGGACTCTGCGTCTTGGCAGGGCAATGGGCCGAAAGCGTTTAACAGTCAGTGTCAGTGTCTCAGGATTTGTGCCTAAAGCTCATACCCCGTTTCAGTGGGAGAAGCAAGACTCGATTCAGGAACTACGAGACAAGGGCAGATATATTAAATCATTAATTCATGATCGAGCCTTAAGCATAGCCTATCATGAACCCGAGCAGACTTTCTTAGAAGGCGTTTTATCTCGAGGCGACAAGAGAACCTGTGATGTTATATTACGTGCATGGCAGACCGGA
Source organism: Synergistaceae bacterium (assembly GCA_017439345.1). Taxonomy (GTDB): domain Bacteria; phylum Synergistota; class Synergistia; order Synergistales; family Aminobacteriaceae; genus JAFUXM01. The sequence goes on along the minus strand of JAFSJJ010000044.1, from coordinate 144,831 downwards.
GCAAGATTCGATAACTGGACAGAATATTTTGATTTGAGTCGATGGCTTGAAGCGTTCGAGTATTGCAGCTTAGACCCCGAAGACTTTACCCGTGAAAGATATGAATCAGAGTCCCTTGCGTGGGATTTCGTCAATGTCGGAGTGAGTAAAAGTTTCCTGCTGCGGGAACGGCACAAGGCATACAAAGGCGATTTGACTCAAGACTGCTTAAGCGGCTGTGCAGGCTGCGGAATAGGGTGCGTGAAGTAGTGAAATGAAAGATATTAGCGAGAAGAAATTTTTTGCAAATAATGACGTTTTCGCGGACGTGTTTAACTCTATCTTTCTGAATGATAAGGCAGTAAAGATTGATCCTGACGATTTAGAAGATGCCAGAGTCCGAAGCATTTATGTTCCGTTGTCTGAAGATGAAAACTCAGTGAGGGAACAGGAGCGCGACATTGCCAAGTTTTGGAAGAAGGGTAATGTTATATTATGCTTAATGGGACTTGAGAATCAGACTGCAATAGATAACACTATGCCCCTGAGAGTCTTTAGCTATGAAGGTGCGGATTACAGAAATCAAATCGTTGAACGCGATGAAGCAGCAAGGGAAGCTTCAGAGAAAGGCTATAAGGCAAAGGCACGTGCAATCAGGCGCAGAAAATTTTATCCTGTTATAACTGCTGTGTTATATTTTGATACTAAGCGTCGTTGGAAGAAGCATAAATCAATTCTTGAATGTCTTGATATTTCCCCTGTGCTTGAAGGTCTCATTGAAGACAGACATATTCACGTTGTCGAACTTGCCTGGCTCAGTGATGAATTCGAGCAGAGCATGAAGAGTGATTTGCGTTTCATAGTTCATGCGTTAAAGCAAATGAGGCTGACCCGTGAATATAATCCCCAAAGTTTATGGGAAGTTAAGCACATAGAGGACGCTTTGAGACTCTTGCAGGCATTAACGGGACATCGTAAACTTTTCGAGGAAGCAATACTCAAATATCAAGAAGGAGGACGTAAGAACATGATAGATTTTGTCGGAGGCATGTACAGGGCAGGACTTCATGAAGGCAAAGATGAGGGTAGAGTAGAAGGCATAACTCAGGGTATAGCTCAAGGCATAAAAGAAGAGGCTTCGAGGGCAGCGAAGGCATTTGCTCAAGGAGTAGAAATGCTCAAAAATTTAGGTATCTCCCCTGAAGACATAGCTAAATTTAAAGCTCTTTACCCGACACAGGAACAGGACGATAATAATTCATGACGCGAACACGATTTATTTACTCTAAGAGACAGGGTGCATGTTTCGTGCCTCACATTGCATTAGCTCAGATATTCTCTCGAAGTGCAAGGCGTGCAGGTCTTGAACTCGAAATGACTCAAGGCTTCTCACCGAGAGCAAAAATTTCTTTCGGGCCTGAACTCCCGGCCGGAGTTATAGCTCTGAATGAATGCGTTGATATGTTCTTTCAGGACTTGAATAATAATAACCTGCTCGATGACATGAATAATTCTTTACCGGAAGGCTTTAGTATTTCACGAGTCATATTCCCGGACGATGACTCGCCCTCACTTGGAAAATTATGCAGACACGCTGAATATTTATTACGAAGCTCAAAATGTGGAGACTTGATTGAACACGCAAAAAATTTTTATAATGACTCAATAATTAAATCAGAACTTCAAGACTCATGGCTGAGAATAATATTATCTGAACCTGCACAGAATCCAATCGGCGGACTGGTGAAGCACATGATCGGCAAGAATATTATCAACGGCTGGCACGAGATTAATATAGTTCGCGTATCAATCGGCAAATATAATCATGAGTCAGATAAGGTGTATTTATAATGCCTGAAGTGAAAATCATTGCAGATTTAAGAGAGTGTGAACAGTCAAGAGTCGCTGTGTTAGAGAACGGCAGACTCGCTGAAATATTTATAGACTACAATCTTGACGACGAAAATATTTTTATCCCTTCACGATTTAAGACTCGTCCAGGCGACATATTCAAGGCTAGAGTCGATAAAATTTTACCCGCTATTAACGCTGCATTCTGTGTGTTGTCAAAGCGCAATAGTCACAAAGACTCTTCACGCAACGCATTTATTTATCTCAGTGAAATCTCTGATAACCCTGATGATATAAAGCCAGGCCGTGAATTAATAGTTCAGGTTATCAAGAATTCAGGCAGGAATAAAGCTCCCAGAGTCAGCACAAGAATATCACTACCCGGAAGGTATCTTGTTCTAGTTCCAGGCAGTGAAGAGTCAGGAGTCTCGCGCCGTATCGAAGATAATTCACAGAGAAAGAGACTCAAGAAAATAGCTGACGAGTTAAAAGCCAAAGCTCCGGGGTTCGGAGTAGTAATCAGGACTGCTGCAATATCAAGCGAACTTGACGAGAAATTTTTACATGACGAACTTGATAAATTATTAGCTCTCTGGGACGAAATTATTAACAAAACAAAGAATTCACCTGCTCCGTGTTTATTATATCGAGAGGCAGGAACTTTAGGGCGCGTGCTGCGTGATGAAGTATCCGGTAAAATTGACGAGATAATTATAGATAATCAAGAAGAATACGAACGTGCAAAAGTTTTCATGTCAAGATTCTTTCACGAAGAGTCACCAAGCATAACTTTATATTCAGGATTAACGCCCATATTTGACTATTACGGAATCGAAAACGAACTCGCAAAGACACTCGAACGCAAAGTGTGGCTCAAGAGCGGTGCATATTTAATCATCGACCAGACAGAAGCACTCACTGTTATAGACGTTAATACAGGCAAGTTCACGAAAATACCAGACATGAGGCAGACTATTTTAGCGGCAAATCTCGAAGCAGCCGAAGAAGTTGCAAGACAGTTAAGACTGCGTTCAATCGGGGGAATAATCATTATTGACTTTATCGATATGCAGTTCAACGAGGACAAAGAGAAATTATTAACTCACTTTGAAGCATGTCTCAAACCTGACCGAATGAAGCCTCATGTAATGGGCATAACGAAGCTCGGACTGGTAGAGATGACCCGCAAGCGCGAAAGACCAGACATAAAGAATATATTAACCCGCAATTGTCCTGTGTGCGTTGATTACGGCTTTGTCGAACGTGAAGAGAACATCGCAATGAACATAAGGCGTTTCATCAGGAAAGTTACAGGCTCGAATAATTCAGAAGCATTCTTATTAACTATGAGCGTTCATATGGCAAAGTACATCAGCAATTATTTATCAGAATGGCAGGAAGAATTCGGACGAAAATTATTAATCGCAGGAGTCTCAAATTTCGACTGGAATAAATACAAGCTCGAATATCAGGGCAGCTTAATTAACACCAACGAACACGCAAAGAGTCTCAACGCCGTAATATATAAATAAATCCCCCCGCTCAAATCTCACAGGGGGAACAAGTTTTTTTATTCTTCCTGAAGCTCTTCTTTTACTTCTTTGACTTCATGAACGTCTTTCACGAAATATCTTTTTATCCGTCCGAAAAATAACGCCGCTATCATGAAGATTATTCCCAGTAAAGTAAATCCCCATGCCTTTGGTACATAGCCGAACAAGTGATCGAAAAAGTATCGCGAAATCAACAATGCGCAGAATATTATTCCTGTGCCTGAATGTCCCCGATAAATATTTATAATCATTACAGGAGCTATGACTAATGCACTTGCTACGGACAAATATTTTGTGTTCTCAATGAATGCCTCACCGCGCCAGAACTCCGGCCAAGTTAATAATAAGCCGAACATGCCCAGCATTAAGAGTCCTGTTACCTGCGAGTCATGCCAGCGTCCTATGAACGATAATAACGCTCCTGAGAGTGCAAGAATAATAAGAGTTACAGTGCCTCCGAAACAAAGAGTCATTCTCGATGCAAATAATAATATCGTTAGAAGGGTATTTATATTCACTGCGAGTCTATCGTTGACCCTCCAGCACGTGAACCAGAGGGCAGCTATTAATATAAACGCTTGAACCGGTGAGAAAAATGAAGTTATCTCGACTCTTGCAAGACTCATGAATTCGAGAGCAAATATATCTATCGCTGAGATAGCATGAAGATACAAGAACGCTAAAATTTGAGATAAATATACCTGCCAGAAATCTTTTGCAATTGTCGCTGTAAGTAACGCTGCGAGAGTCCACCAGCCTATAATTTCCCGGAATTCGAGTTTTATATCATACATTCTTGTGATTAAGAATATCCCTGAGCCTAATATTATGCTCGCCAGTAACAGGAACGAACGCCCCGAACGCGTATTAGATTTACCGGTTATAAAGTACAATGCGAGTGAACCAAGATAGCCCCCGATTATCATGAAGACACGCAATAATTTGGGAAGCTCGTGCCACTGTGCAGCAGCAAAGCAGACTCCGCCGAGTCCTAATAAAATTCCTCCTGCAATGAATAATATCATCCGCAAGTTACTCTTCTTGATCTCGTAGAGTTCAAGTATTTCATCTGCCTGTTCATCGGTGATTATGTTATTCTCAAGCCAGCAGTCTATTTCACCGTTCAAGAATTCCATATCACGTTTGCGAATTTGAGTCATCTTCAGCTCACTCTGCTCCCTAATGGAATATTTTTGTCAGCAGGTTCTAATAACGTCAGCTGTTCTGATACTCCGTCCTTCTTGACACTTGCAGCGAGAATCATTCCGTTGCTTTCGACTCCGCATAATTTCACCGGCTTCAAGTTCGTAACGAGAATTATTACGCGTCCTTCGAGTTCTTCAGGTGTAAAGAATGCTTTTATCCCTGAGCACACTGTCCGAGTCTCATAGCCTAGATCTACTTCGAGCTTGTATAATTTCTTTGAGCGCGGAATTTCCTCACATTTAGTAATCTTCGCGACTCTCATCTCAACCGTTTTGAAGTCGTCAATGCTGATCTCGGCTTCGTGTTCGATTACAGGTTTTGCTTCTGACTCTGAGCCTGAGTTTAATTCTTGTTCTGACATTTTCTTTGCCTCCTGTGATTTCTGCCATTCCTTTATATCAATTCTTGAGAATAGGATTTCAGCTTTATTTATTATTTTCCCTGTTCCTTCTCCCCATTTGAACGAGTCGTATAAAAATTTTACCGGTTCGCCTTCGAGTCCTAATTGACTCCAGATTCGTTTTGCAGTGTCAGGCATTACCGGAGCTATTAACAGAGCAGAGAGCCTCAATGCTTCATAGAGATTTAACAGCACAAAATTTAATTTCTCCTGTGAGCTTGAGTCTGACTCTTTCGCGAGCTTCCACGGCATAGTTTCATCAATGAACTTGTTAGCACGTGATATGAACTCCCATACAGCTTTTAACGCCTCATTAAACGCAAAGTTATTCATGAAGGAGTCGACTCTATCAAGAATATTTGCTGCCATAGTGCTTAACTCGGAGCTTGAATCTTTACACTCAGGAACTACACCGTTACGATAATTCTTTATCATCTGAAGAGTCCGGTTTAATAAATTTCCCAAGTCGTTAGCTAAGTCGCTGTTAATTCTCCCGATTAATGCAAGCTCGCTGAAATCGCCGTCATTCCCAAAAGGTACTTCACGCAATAAAAAATATCTGAAGGGGTCAAGTCCGTACTCGCTAACAACTTTGAAGGGATCGACTACATTGCCTTTGGACTTGCTCATTTTGTCGCCATCTCTAGTCCACCAGCCGTGAGCAATGACGCTGACAGGGAGACTCAAGCCCAGAGCCAATAACATTAAGTGCCATATGACACAGTGAAAGCGGATTATGTCCTTGCCGACCATGTGATGAACGTACGGCCACCAGTGATTGAAGTTTTCGGGGTCATCGAGATAGCCTATCGCAGACGCATAATTAATCAGCGCATCGAACCACACGTATATAACATGCTTCTCGTCTCCTGGTACAGGTATACCCCACTTAATTGAAGTTCTCGAGACAGACTGATCTTTGACTCCGCCTTTAAGAAAGCTCATTATCTCGTTGTAGCGGATTCGGGGCATTACGGCTTTGAGATTAGCTTCATAAAATTTTATGAGTTCAGGAACATATTTAGATGCCCTGAAAAAGTAGCTCTCTTCTTCCATAATAGTTAAAGGTCTTCCGCATTCGGGACAAGTTTTATTCTCGCCCATGCTGGACTCTGGGACGTAAGTTTCACAGGGAATGCAATAATATCCGGTGTAAGTGCCTTTGTAAATATCTCCCTGATCCATGAGTTTCTTAAACATTGCTTGAACGACTTTAATGTGTCTCGGCTCGGTCGTCCTGATAAAGTCATCGTTGCTGATGTTAAGGACTTCCCATAAGTGCTTGAAGTTCTGGTGAATCTCGTCAACAAGTTCCTGAGGAGTCTTGCCCTTAGCTTCGGCTGAAGTCTGGATCTTTTGGCCGTGTTCGTCAGTCCCTGTTAAGAAGTGAACATCATAGCCCTTCATGCGCTTGTATCGTGAAATCGTATCACATGCTATAGTCGTGTAAGCGTGTCCGATATGCGGTATGTCATTAACGTAATAAATCGGTGTCGTGATATAAAAAGTTTTCCCGTTACACAAAATTTTTTGCCTCCTGAAAAATAAATAATAAAATAATAGCATGAATACGACAATAAAAGCAGGCTTGCTGTTAAACGCAATCAAAGCACCCTATGAAATATTTATGAAGCTGTGTGAAAATTATGAACCTGAAGACTTATTCAAGGGCGAGTCATTCTGGGAAGAACTGGAGATGAGCAAAAGTGTTCAGAACAGACTCGCAGGGATTATCGCAAAAGACGGCTGGGCAGAACGTGAACTCGAACACGCAGAGAAACTTGATGCAAGATTCATAACGGCTCAAGATTTAGATTATCCCGAAAAGTTACGCGACTTGAAGAAGCCTCCGATTGGAATTTATATCAGGGGGAACGCAAATATTTTATCTCTGCCTTCGGTTGCAATAGTAGGAACAAGAAAATGCAGCTCATACGGTCATGATGTTGCTTACAGACTCGCAAGTCTGGCTTCACAACGAAATATAATAATCATCAGCGGAGGAGCAAAGGGCATTGACGCTTCTGCACACAGGGGATGTCTTGACTTTGACGGGAGAACAGTTGCAGTGTTCGGAACTGGACTCGAGAAAACATATCCTGCTGAACACAAAGAATTATTCTCGCGAATTCTTGAACACGGAGCGTTAATCACAGAATACCCCATGACTTCCGGCGGTGAGGTCTGGAGATTCTCTGAACGCAATAGAATCATCGCAGCCCTTGCTTCTCGAGTCGTCATCGTCGAGTCTCCTGAGGGCGGAGGAGCTATGAAAACGGCTAATCTTGGACTCGAACTTGGCCGCGAAGTCTTATCTGTTCCGGGACGCATTAACGAGGACTCTTTCAAGGGCAGCAATGAGTTACTCAATAAGGGCACAGGAGCATTAACGAGTCTTGAGGAGTTCATTAACTCGATTGCAGGAAATACACAGTTTGAGATAAATCTTGACGATAATAGCAATAAATCTCACGAAGATTCACAAAATGCTTTAAGTTTAAATTCTGACGAGGAGAAAATTATTTACTCGCTGATTCAGAAACACGAACGAATTACGACCGATGATTTATTATCAGAGAGCGGACTCGATTTCGTTACGATTCAGGGAGTCTTAATAGAACTTGAAGCAAACGGACTTATTAACGGAGAAGCAGGAAGATATTCTTTAGCAATACGATAAAAATTTACATGGAGGCTGAAACAATGCGAATCACTCACAACATTCCGGCTATAAGGGCATTCAATGCTCTGAACTCGACAAGTAAGGCAATGGAGAACTCGATACGCAAATTATCATCAGGACTGCGGATTAACTCGGCTGCCGATGACGCTTCAGGATACGCAATCAGTGAGAAAATGCGCTCTCAAGTTCGGGGACTCAACATGGCTGCTCAGAACACTAAAGACGGAATTTCGTTTTTACAGACTGCAGAAGGTTCACTTGAGACAATTAACTCAATGCTTCAGAGAATGCGTGAACTTGCTGTACAGTCAGCGAATGATACTCTAACGGCTCAGGACAGGGGATTTATTCAGCTAGAAATCGACCAGTTACGAGACCAGATTGACAACATTGCACATAATACACAGTTCAACAGAAAAAGATTACTTGACGGGAGCAGCCAGGCTTCATGGTCATCAACAGATCAGAACGTTCAAGTTAATATCAACGGCGGACTCATGATTACTGACCAGTTCAACCAGAAAATTAACAACGAGGGCAATTACAGACTCGAAATCACTACAGATCCGGGACAGGCTCAGGTTCAGAAGACTAACATAATGAGCAGAATTAATGAGTCTTCAAGTGATGCCTCAGTCGAAGCAGTCAAAGTATTATTTCTTATCGATGTATCCGGCTCAATGGGCGATAAGATTCAGGCAGTCAAAGATAACATAAGCGAATTTGTTCAGAACATAAAATCCGAAGGCGTCAGCAACGTTGAAATAGGCATATGCACTTACGGAACAAGCAACCCGGCTGATGAACAGGTGAAAGCCTACACGTACACTGACGGAGAGCTTTGGTCAGGCGATATAGACGAAATAAATGCACTGCTTGACCCTATTACAGCAAACGGCGGCGATGTTAATAATTATTATGCAGTCAAGACAGCAGCGGATTATTACAGAGATTCTTACGACGATAATATTATTTCGGGAAGTGATGTCCTTCAAAGCCGTTATATGATACTCGTTACGGACGTAGATCATCACGGCGGTTCAAGTGTTACAGAGTCAGACGTTCAGGAAGCACTTGCAGGAGACTCAACGACACAAGCAGACGATATTCAATTAACTGTTGTAGGACCTAAAACAGATTCAAGCGGAGAGTTTTATAATTTATCGAGTTCTTCAGGGGGCATGATGTTTAACTCAAGCTCATCAACATGGGCTTCGGATCTAGTAAACACTTTCGCAGAGAAAATTGCAGAAGACGCGCAGTCTGACTCTACTGAACCCGTTACGTGTCCTGCTGAACCTGATACAAAACTTTCGGAATTAACGAGCTTCGTATCATCTTCAGGAGTTAATCTGCTTGAAGAACCTCAAAAAATCACGCTTACTCAAGGCACAAAGACTACTTCAATTTATATAGATAAAGGCGACACACTCACAACGTTTGCGAAAAAAATTAATGACGCTATAGCTAACGGACTCGGCCAGAAAGAATATACTCAGGACTTGAATCACTTTGCTAATTACGTTTATGATGATCCTATCGAGAACACAAGCGAGTCAGTTCCCGGGACTCTGGTAATCCGCAGCGTAGTTACAGGCCGTGAAGGTGAAATTCATTTTTCAGGCGCAGAAGAGATTCTCAATGCATTAGGACTTAACACTATTCAAGAGTCTCAAGAGAGCAAGTTCACAGCTAACGTTTACGATGCCCACTCTAACAAGTGCATAGCTTCGGGAATCACTGCTGCAAAGGCTGACTTCAGGGGGCTTATTACTCCTGCCGTTGACGTGAAAATTGACTCAATGAGGGGAATTAATACTCTATGGTCAGAGAGCGCAAAGAAATTCATTCAGACTAAGGGCGACACTTACGAGACATTAATTCACTTGACCGACAACACAACGATACTTCAAACGGGAGCTAACATGGGCGAAGACTTTATCATTCAGCTTGACGACTCGGGGGCTCACGCAATAGGCATAGACACTGTGAACGTTTTGACCAGAGAGTCAGCTTCTCAATCAATAACTTTAATCGATCGTGCAATAGAAAAAGTTGCTTCAAACAGAGCCAAAATAGGTTCTTATCAGAACGCCTTAGAATGGACAGAAGAGAACCTTGAGACTACGAGCTTGAATCTTTCTCAGGCAGAGAGCAGAATTCGCGACGCAGATATGGCTAAAGAAATGATGGAATTTGTGAGACTGCAAATATTAACTGAGTCAGGGACAGCAATGTTATCGCAGGCTAACGGAATGCCACGAAGCGTTTTGAGTCTCCTGCAATAAAAAAAATAACCCCCGAAGCTTGGGGGCTAATATTATTATTTTCTCTTAACGAACATCAACAACAAGAGCATTAAAGCACCTGAAGCAAATAGACCAGAATTGCAGCCTCCTGAAGATGAGCCGAGTATATTATCAGAGTAAGTTTTTTCAGGCTCTTCAATCTTTGCCGTACCTGTTAAGACTAACGGAGCATATGAACCTTTCGAGAACTCCGCAGCCAGGTAAACAATATTTTCTGTCAGAGTCTTTATCTTAGCTGTTCCCCTAGAGTTAAAGAACATCGCTCCTGAGTCTTCATTGGTGTCGGGATTTGACGAGAACCTCACGAACTTTAGGCTTGCCCCTGCGACCTCAGCACCCTTGAGCGTATAAAGGTGTAACTCTTGCTGATTGGCCAAGTCCGCAGATACTTTCATTATGATAACAATATGCTCGTTCGCACTGAATGTGAAAGCAGGCATGACGCTGATTAATTCTGCATTCGTAAGATCGCCCGAAATTGTCTCAAAGTGTCTCTTGTTGACTGCAACATTGTTATTATATTTCGTTATGTCATTAGATTTTATAGCTTCGATAAAAGTTTTTATCTCGTAATCAGTGCTGATTAGTTTCATGATTGCAGCTTTCACAGCAGGATCAATATTCTGGTTAAGATAATCATACTGCGAGTCATCTTCAACTTCAGGCTCGTTGTCAGGAGATTCAATGCCTGGTTTAGTATCCTGTGACTCAGTGTCCGGAGTCTCATCAGGGGACTTGATATCAGGGACTGCCGGAGCCGGTGTGTCGCTTGCTGTCTTAAGGCCGAGATACAAACCGTAATTCGTGTAGTCTTCATATTCTGCTTTGGTCAAAGGCACTGTTAGAATGAATTCTTTCTTGTCAATCGTGTTGAATGTCTTGCCGTCAGAAGCTAATAACTTTCCTGATGATTTATTACTCGCTGAAGTCCTTACAGGTCTTGAAACTTTGATACCTCCGGAAACTCTTGCAGCTGAAGCAGAGGCTGACTCTGACTCTGCCTCCGATTCAGATTCTGGCTCTGAAATTTCACTATTGGTAATCGGATACACTACCAAATCTCTTGAAGCTGCACCCTCTATTTCGTCGTATAGCTCATCAGGAAGAGTAACTTTCACTGCGAAAGTTCCTGACTCAGTAACGTTGAGCTGCTTGAATCTTCCGATAACGTCAACGCTTTCTGTCTGTTCTATGTCGTTTATAACATCAAGCATAAATCCCGTCTCGTCGCCCATTTCTTCACGTTCTACAGGCATAATTTCCGACACGTCTTCACTTAGAGAGTCTGCGATGTTATCCGCTACGTTATCGAAATCATCACCGAGTCTGTTCATTTGGCTTACAGACGGTAAATTATCGAATATCCAGTTGTATCCGATAGCTTTATTTGCGTCAAGATGGCTGTTACCTTCACCTAGCCAGGAACTAAAATCCTCCCATGTAGGGCCGACTTCGGGATAAATATCAACAATAACTCCTATTCTGTAACCGTATTCGGCTTTAAAAGGAATAGGATTATCTAATTTGAATGAATGACTGTTGTAAATTACATCATTGTTTTTGGTGTCAAAGTCTAACGTTGAAGTCCCTTCTTCACCCCAGACTATCAGATTTATACCCATCGACGCGAAGTGTTCAGGTGTAACGAATTTGCTGCCGTCCAGGTCAGGAGATTCAACGAAGCCGTATTTTATCTCAGTAATATAATTATCCTTTGAAATTGCTTCAACATAGGGAATATATCTTGAAGCGAGCAATTCTTCCCTGCCCTGATATTCATGGAGTGTTGAACTGTAGCTAATCCAGTCGGCCTCACCTGGGAAACTCCAGCTTATACTTTGTCCGCCGAGCGTGCCTGCCTCGTCCATGAAGTTCACGCCTCTTGTTGAGTATGAGTCATTGATGTAAGTGAAATAGACTTTGCGGTAACCGGGCACAAGATAGTTGAACTCGAAATAACTGTCTAACAATGATGTCCTGCTGAAAAGTGTGTAGGTCTTCGAGCCTGAAACGTCCTCGATTTTTTCATCATCGGTATTCTTGAGCCAGTAATTCCCTCCGCCTATTGTCATGGTAGCTTTACCTGTTGCAGCTAAAATTTCAGGTGTAAATGTCCTATACACTACGAGACCTACACCAGAGCCAAAGTATTGCGTGTATTTGTAATCGGGTTTCCCATTCTTGAGAGGAACAGAGAAGCCGTAACTCGCACCTAACTGTACTGAGTCTTTCGAGTCTTGGGTATTATGAGGATACATATTAGGGATAAAACGCCATTGATAGCATTCGTCCTTGTTATCACCTTTGTAATATCTCAGGACTGTCTGATTAGGCATGTTATAAAAAAGCATGTCATTATTACCCTTTTCAAATCTCACTTCGCCTGAAAGAAGTTGACCGGCTTCAATGACAATAGGTTGCTGCCCTGTACCGTCATAGTATGTCTCATCCTCACCACAATCATCAGCGTGATTATAGCTGCCGATTACCTGAAGAGTTATTTTTACGTCAGTAGTTACAGCTTTAGTTACGTCCGAAGATTTCACAAAACGCCACTTGAAGCCCTCAACAGCAAGCCAGCCTTCCTCGTAGCCTTCTGCCTGCGTTCCAAAATATTCGATATAAGGCACAATGTCATCAAGCTGTTCTTTTGTAGTCTTGAAATTCGGAACTGTTCCGCTGCCTCCTGTTAATGATTCATAATCAGGCCAAGTTACTGTCGCTCCGTTCATGCCTCCGTCAGCATTAAACATGAAGTGTACCCAGTCCCCTTCTTCATTAGTAGCTGTGTAGCCTGGTGTGTTATATCCCGTTCTCTTGTAGCCGACTTCATTATGTACGAGAGTGTCTGTGCGTGCAATCTCGAAAGTCTTTGAACCTCCCGAAACTTCTTCTACAAGGCTGCCTGTGAAGTAAGAATAATTGCCGTTACTAATCGTTAATTTGGGAATCGATTCACGGTCATTAATGTTGATATCCGGAAGAAGTGCTGTATTATCGTCAACAACTTCGAGATCAACGTTTAAAAATTTTGCTGTCGATAAATCTGTCTTGAAGTAGTCATCAGAACCGACAGTAGAACCAACAGTAACGTAGCTGTTATGCACTGACCACAAGCGGGGCTCGGCAAGTGCAGGTGAACAAATGAGGAGAAGTAAAGCGGTGAAGATAAAAAATTTCCTGTGCATAAATATTCACTCCCTGATATAATACTTACAAATTAATTGAGTCCCGCAATTATACATGCCCCCCCCCCCCCCCTGTCAAGATTACTTATTGAGAAATACAAAAACTTTTCATACCTGATACAATTTAGCGCACATATTTTTATTTCAACAAGGAGGTTATATTTTTATGAAGCGTTTTGCAGTTATATTTTTCGCGCTCGTTCTCGCTGTGTGTCCTGTCAGTGCGTCTGCATTTGAAGAGGTTGACCGGACAACTGACTCAAAAACGACAAACTCTACACAAAATGCTCCAGTCGTAACTCAGAAGGAAAGGGGACTCGTTGACTGGACAAATAATTACGTCGAAGCTACGGGGATGGCGGTTGCTCCTGCTGGGACTTCAGGACCTCAGGCTAAGGCTCTTGCACGTCGAGGCGCAATGCTTGACTTACAAAGAAACTTGCTCGAGTTCTTAATAGGCGTTCAGGTCGATGCAGAGACTCGAATGGAAAACTTCATGGCAGAAGACAGAGTCAGAAGCGAAGTTCACGGAATAATCAGGAACGTTGAGACAATCAGCGGAGAATGGGACGGAGAGTCTTACACTGTCAAAGGCAGAATTAAACTCGGCCAGATAAGAAAGATTATAGCTCCAAAATATCCTGAAGTCGGGGCGACTCCTGACGTAATTATTTATGAAGATGACGAAGATGATGATAATAACGAACCTGCACCGGCTCAAGCTACAAGAAAAGCAGTTAGGAGAAATTCACCATCAAAGAAGACTCCTGCTCCTGCAAGAAAGAAAGCAAGATATACAGGACTCGTTATTGACGTTAGGCACCTTCCCTACACTCCTGCAATGACGTTTAACGTTTATGACTCTAAAGGCAGACCAGTCTACGGAATGAATTTCGTAAATAGAACTAATTATTTATCATCGGGACTGTGTGCTTACTTCACGAATATTAATGCTGCAAAAGGCGAACTCATGGTAGCAAGCAATCCAATTGTAGCCAGAGCAGTTAAACTCGGCAAGGGCAACGTTGATATATATCTCTCGAACTCGGACGCAGCTAAGATTCGAGCAAGCTCTCCGGACTTCAGAAAAGAATGCAAAGTTATAGTCGTAAGCAAATAAGCAGGTGATTTATTTATCATGAAAAAATTTTTATGCGCGTTACTAATAATTCTATCGTTAGCAGTGCCTTCTGAATCAAGAGTTACAAGAGAAGGCGGAATGTACATAGTAGATAATGCAGAAGGTTACGCTCCTGTCAGGAATAATAATAGAAGGGCTGCATTCTCAGAGGCTCAGAGGATGGCATATAGAGACGCACTCGAGAAGGCTCTTGGCGCATGTGTTACGGGTATCACTGAAATGGAAAATTTTGCTGTTACAAGGGATAAAGTTTTCTCTAGGTCTTCAGGTCTGGTAAAAGATTTCAGGGTTACAAGCCAAAATATTGACTCTGACGGAGTGTTGAATATAACGGCTTCGTGCAAGGTCTCAGAGAGAGCTCTTGATGGAGTCTTAGGCCCGGAAGTCATAGCAATGCTCGGCAATCCAAGAGTCATGATCATAGTAGACGAGAAAATTTCAGGAAAGACTCCTTTTATGTCAACGACAGAAGGCGTTCTGCAAAAAATATTTGAGCAGGCAGGGTATTTGCTCGTTGACCAGGAACAGGCACGAAATCTATTGCATCTCGATCCGTCAAAGGCATTCGATGACCCTGAAATGTTATCAAGGGCAGCAAGGACTCTCAAGGCTGATATTATCATAGTCGCAAGGGCTCAGGCAGGTGCATTCGCTTCACAACGGGTTCACGGAATAAGACTCTACGGAGTCAACGGCAATGTTCAAGTCAAAGCTATATTAACGCGTACGGCATATCAGATAAGCTCAAAGACTGCAACAGCTTCAACAGGAAAGAGACCGGCTCAGACAATCGAAGGCGGAGCAGCATCATGTTTCAATATCGCGGCCAAGTCAGCAGCTGAAGAGATAGTTTACAAAATAGCATATAATCTCGCATCGGCAGGTTCTTCACTGGGAGGCATAACAGTCAATATAAAAATTTCCGGAGCTTCATTCAAGGACGTTGAACGCATTGAAGAGGGACTCAGGGAGCTTGCAGGCAAATCCGGTGAAGTTTTCGAGCGTGATTACAGCAATAACACCCTTGAAGTTGATATAGTCTCAGAGAATACAGCTAGAAAAATTGCTTCGTTCTTATCTGATAATCACATCGAGATTACGGGCTTGACCCAGCAGACCATAACAGGCAATGTTATTCGCGAAAATCACAGGCCGAGACCTCCAATGCCTCCCAGACATCACAGGGAAGACGCTCATATTATTAACGTTACTGTCTCAGAAATAGACTCATTTAATAGAGCAGGCGAACTTGAGGACTTAATACGGACTCAGGCAGGACGCGAATCAGAAATCAAGAGCAGTTATCAATCAAAGACTCTGACTCTTGAAATCAAGACCCGCGGTGAAAAGAGACTCTCTGCAAGGGATATAGCTTCGTTACTCAGCGACAAGAATATAGAGATCGATGAAGTCTCACCCGAAAAAGTCAGTGGTCATGTCAAGAAGCATTTGCCTCCCAGACGCAGAAATAAATTTAATATAAGACCTGATAAGATACGCGGATATAAATAAATAAAGAGGCAGAATAATTATGCGAAAAATTTTTGTAGGCTCTCTTGCAGTAATTCTCGTGATTGTTATTGCGTCATGCTCTCTTGCTAAAGGTCTTGAAGGCAAACTCGACAGGTCAAGGCGTAATTATAATGACAATGATTATTACTCAAACGGAGGAGTCACGAATAATTACAGAAGCGTTTTACCCAGACACGGCGATATTGCAGTAGTCGTTACAGGCGATGATTCACAGCACGTAAGAATAACTGAGTCAATCATAGTAGAAATGCTCGCTGATAAAGGCTACAGAGTCGTTGATGAAGCAAAGATGCGGAAGATCCGCCAGGCTGCTGCGAGGGCTAAGGCTGCACGTTACGCACTTGAGGGCAATGTAGAAGCTATACTCAAGATTAATGCGAGTTACAGTGCTGCTGCTACGATAATAGCAAGAGTCCAGGCAGGCTATCCTGTTGTGAATGAGTTCGGACTCTACACGGGAACTTCGTCAGTTGCATTGATGGCCGTAACTTCAGGAGGCAGAAAATTAGGCGGCAAGACTTCAATGGGCAAGCAAGTCGGCTACACTGAAGATGAAGCACAGTATAAATCAATATTATCTGCTGTAGAATCAGGAATGTACGAAATGTTTTAAGAGTCAATAAAGGAGGCAATTAATATTATGCGAAAGTTTTTATTCACACTATTAATCATAATCACAGCGTTATTCTCAAGTGCTGCTTACTCCGAACAGGTTTACAGAATCGGCGTAATGAGATTCGAGAATAAAGCTCCTAACATGTCAAGCTCTCAGGCAGAAGCAATAACTGATATATTTATCAGGATGTTAGCAAGCTCTAAGAAAATTGCAGTATTAGAACGTGAAAGACTCGAAGATATAGCACGCGAACATAGATTCAGCATGTCAGGCCTTGTCGATGCAAATACAGCTGTTCAGATAGGACGCATAGCAGGCTGTCAGTTCATGATTTTGGGTTCAGTTACGCAGTTTGACTCGAAGCAGTCCTCACAGTCAAGCGGAATCCCTATACCGATATTCGGAGTAACTGTTCAAGAGAGCAAGCAGAATTATGAAGCAAACGTTACTATTGATATGAGAGTCGTAAACGTTGAGACAACTGAAATAGTTTTATCAATGTCCGAAACAGGCAATGCAGTCGGTGAACGCAATGCATCAAGTGTCTACTGGGGAGGCTACGGGAATTCAGGCAGCAATACTTCATCATCGATAACAGGTATCGAAAGCAAAGCCGTTGAAGACGCTGTAACTAAACTCGGAGTCAGAATCCGCGAAGAAGTCTCAGGAGAATATACTCAAGTCTTGAGCGCAGGAGGCAGTGAAATAACTCTCAGTGTAGGCGCAACTTCAGGAGCCCGCAAAGGTGCAATATACAAAGTCTACGCTGACGGAGCAAAAGTCTTCGACATGGACGGCAATGAACTCGGCAGCAAACAAATTGTCATCGCAGCAGTAGAGATAACAGACGTTCAGAACAACTTCAGCACAGGCAAAGTAAATAAAGGCTGGGGGAACGCTTCACTAATCAGGAGGGGCGACAAGATAGCTCCTATCTCATCAGGGGAAGTAAGGGATCTCGTCAAGAAAAAGGCGTTTGCAAAGTCAAGACCTCATACTTTTGATTCTGATATAGATATAAGCGGACTCGATAATGACTCAAGAACTCCTGCAGTATCATCAAGGCCGAGTCCTTCACGCCATGACTCAGATTATGATGATGACTCAGACTCAGACTCAAGGCGCGGCAGACACCCTAATAATAATGACAGGGCTAACAGGTCAACGGATCCTTCTGAAGTTATAGCTACATACGATTTATCATCAGGAGAGATTAACTCGCGGAGAATTGCCCACATCAACGCAAACAAGCTCAGGGGCCAGCGTGCATATAACAAATTTGTAGAGCTTGCTGAATCTTACGACGGCGATTATTTGGCAGCATTCAGGGCAGGAGAACTCGCTAAATCACTCAGGAGAAGGCGTGAGGCTCGTGAATGGTTCGAGAGGGCATTAGAGATTAACCCGGATTACGTCCCTGCGAAGAGGGCATTAGACAGAATGTAAGTTATTAATAAAATTTGGCTGTCTCATTCAGGACGAACGGGGCAGCCTTTTATTTTGCATTACTTTATGAACGTGATTCGATTCTGAGAGTCTTTATACTTTTCAGGAATTTCACCCAAACTCTTTATATAGTGAACAAGAGAGTCACATGCAACTTCATAATCAGGCTCAAGAATTTTTGCGCCTTTGAATATATGTCCGTCGCCTTTTGCTAATAAAACATAACTGGTGCTGACGACTTTATATAATTTCTCAGGGTCAAGGGGTTCGCCATTAATTTTTACGTCACTGACTCTGCGTTCGCCTTCGATACTGACAAGCATACCGATTTCATTAATTTTTACAGGACTGGGAATCTTTCCGTTAATTGTGTAGGTCATTCCTGCGACATGAAGAAATCCGCCGTTTCTCTCCGGGAAGTTTCTTGCTCCGTGTTCGAGTTCGTCAAGTATTGTCTGTCCGGAAACTTCGCAAATACATACAGTGTTACTGAATGGAAGGACGCTCAAAGCCGAGCCGTATGTCAGTTCGCCGGGGTTAATATTAGTCCTGATTCCGCCTCCGTTGTAGAATGCAATATCAGCTGTTCCTGTCTTAGTGCTTTTTGCTGAATATAATAATGCGTCTGTTATTAAGTTGCATAAACCTGTCTCGCCGTTCCTGACAAGCCATGTCCCGTTATCGTCCATTGCTCTGAGAATAAAATTAGAGTGTCCGATATGAGCGTTTAACGTGCCTTCAAAGCGTGATTTTATCTCATTGATAAATTTATCAGCTTCATTATCTCGGCCGCCTTTGACTTCTGAAATAATCTCGGTGGAAATTTCGCCCTTAGTGTTAATAGTCATCCTGCCGATATTCTTTAATTTCGTTCCGGTCTGAGTGATGATTATTTCTTTACCGTCAAGATTCTTAATTTTCAAGCCCGGCGTTACTTCGTGTGAATGTCCGTCAATCAGAGCATCAATGCCCCTTGTTCCTGCGATTACACTAGGTGAACTCCATTCTTTCGGAGTGTCTTCATATTCGCCCAAGTGCGCAACTGCGATAACGAAATCTGCTCCTTCGTCTCTGGCCTGGTCTACTGCTTTCTGAACGGCTGCGCATAATTTTTCTCCTGTCTTGTCGCCGCAAAAATCGTAAATATAATTTCCTAATGAGTCCATAAAGCTCGATGGCGTTGACTTAGTGATACTTTCAGGCGTACAGATACCTACATAAGCAACTTTTGTATTTCCGTACTTGAGAATTTTATACGGCTTAAGGAAAAGCTGCCCTGTTATTGAGTCCCTGAGATTGCAAGAGATATAACCGCACTTGAGATTCTTTGTGAAGTTCTCAAATTGATTCCAGCCGTAATCGAATTCGTGATTGCCCGGTACTGCAACGTCATAGCCAAGATAATTCATGATCTCGATTATATAACGTCCCTGAGAGATTGCCCCGATTGTAGCACCCTGAACAGCGTCGCCTGCATCAACAAGCGTTACATAGGGACTCTGAGCCTGCATTTGCTTCTTGTACAGTTCCAGACCTGCATAGCCGATAAAGTCATCAACTCCGCAGTGAACATCGTTGGTGTAAATAATAATAATATCTTTGTCGGGAAGATTTACAGCAAATGAACTCGAAGGAATCATCAAAGCTGCAATGATAAGAATAAACGCTAAAAGTTTTCGCATATATTAAATACCTCCTTAAAAAGTGCGTGTTATTATAACCTAAAAATATTATTGATGATAAGTGAGTGATTTTATAATGCAATATACTCCTCCGGTGTTCAGGCCTCCGTTTGAAGAGAGTTCGCTTCTGCTTCAGGCGGCTATAGGGTGTTCGCATAATAAGTGTTCGTTCTGCTCAATGTACAGAGGCGTTAAGTTCCAGGCTGAGTCCCTGAGTCAAATTGAAGCCGATTTGCAGGAAGTCAGGGCAAAGAATCATATCTGGTACAAAAGAATATTCTTGCTTGGCGGTGATGCGTTTGTCCTGAGTGCTGAAAGATTAAAAGCTATTGCTCTCAAGTGTTCGGAATATCTGCCCCGTCTTGAAAATATCTCAATGTACGCTTCGATCATGAATATCAAGAATAAGAGCGATCACGAATTAAGGGAACTTGTGAGCGTAAAAATTAATGATCTGAATATAGGCTTTGAGACAGCACTTGATGACATGCTCGAATATTTTAACAAAGGCTTCACGCTTGACGAGGCTCGAACTCAATTATTAAGGCTCAAGGAAGCAGGTATAAATTTTTCACTGAATATCATTATCGGTGCAGCAGGTTCTAAAAGATATATCGAGAACGCTCGGGCAAACATAAATTTTCTGAACGAGATTCAACCCCCTTTTATCTTCGCGGGAACAATGCACATAGAGAAAAATACTACGCTTTATGATGACGTCCTTGCAGGGAATTTCACAGAATGCACTGTCGGAGAAAATATCTCTGAAGAAATAGAATTACTCAGGGGACTCGAAATGCAGAATACTTACTTTTACGGCCGTCACGTCTCTAACACTATTCCTGTATGGGGTAATTTGCCTGAAGATAAAGAAAAAATGCTTGCTTATATTGATGAAGAGTTAAAGTTTATCCCTGAAGAGTATTTGCACACGATACCGTTAAAAGGCTCAGAAGGTGCGCATTGACAGTAAATAAATAAAGAAGGGAGCTTATCCCCTGCTCCCCTCAATGCCTGTAAATTAATTTGCCAGTGCCAAGCCTGCATCTTTCAAAATGTCTCCCAGCTCCTTGCCTCCCTTGAGTAAAGCCTCTACTAATTCGATAACTTTACCGCTGAATATGTAGTCTAAAAGTTTTGTAGCGTTATTAACGATAAGATAGCCCTTGCTTATATAAACAATTACTTTAGTTATTGCCCAGCCGTTCTGATCAAAGGCTCCCGCAACCTTCCAGCCTATGTACTCAACAAGTCCGGCCATCGTCGCAGCGTTTACAGCATTTCCCAGCCATGGGATCCATCCCACAACCCATTGCGTTACAATTCGAGCAATATATGCAGTTCCTACACCTCCGATAACGCCTATTCCTATTGTTTCAGCTGACATTTGCAATAACGGAATGTCAAAGACTTCTGCAAGTGCAATCGTCATACCGCCAATGCAGACAGCTAAAGGGATATTATCAGCTCCAGGAGCCTGTGCAAGAAGAGCAGCAGAACCTATCGCCGACACCGTAGCAGTATGAATAATCGCATGACACCAGTTTTTTTGTTCATACGTCATAGCAAACGAAGGACAAGCAATAATCACCAGCAGTAATAAAGCACATAAAAACTTTTTCATGATAAATACCCTCCCATACAAGATATAAAATATTAAGCAATTCTAGCTAACATGGGGGGGGGGGTATGTAAAGCGCAAAAATACTTAACTTCAATCAATGACCGTGAGGCTTTATATCAAGCATTGCTCTCTCATAAATCAAGTCTGATCTTAATAACACGATAAAGCACACACTCAACGGGATAACTGCCAGCCATATACTTTTCTCTTGAATATAATTACTTGCAAATGTCATGATGACTCCTCCGGTAAAGAAAGCTAAGATTAACTTTGCGTGCCTCCATGCTTTGACTCTTGCTTCTGATTCGAGTTCATGATGTTTTATTACACGCGCTATGCTTATTCCTATTTGCCTTACGTGATTAGTCAGGAACGTTGTAGCCATTGGAACACCTTCAGCCTGCCTAAACGTATTGAACTGCATAGAACATAAAAAATTTATTATCACCTGGACAATTTGATTCGGCCAAGTTAAAGGCATTAATCCAACCATGATTAACGCAAATATTTCAATGCCTACCAAAAGAGTATCCCATCTGACAAAATGAGCTGCTCTGACTTTCTCAGGCAAAATTTCAGATATAATCGTGCCGAGTACATAAGCAGTAAACGGAATGAAGTAATATATTCCCTCTGAAAATCTGCCCTCACCGAAAGCTAATGACATCATTACTATATTTCCCGTCTGAGCATTCGAGAACACCCCGCCGCGTAAATTGTACGTGTATAGACCCATCATGCCTGCCGTTAGGGTGAGCAACTCAAAGATATAATATTTTTCACATGTCAAATAAAACTCTTTGTGAAGTTCGTTGTGTAAATTTTTCTTATCTTGATTATTCTGCATATCTCACACAGCCTTTCTTGAACGGACATATCTCGCAGTTCTTAACATTAGCATTGAACTCACTGCCTGCCCCTGACTCTGCGAAAGACAATACGCGCTGTTTGATTGACTCAAAGTCAGTGCATAATCTTTGAGTGAATTCGCCCTCACGTAAAAACGCAATGATATTATTTACCTGCTCAGAGCCTGTTAACTCGTGAATTGCCAGTGCGTAAAAGTCTAACTGCGACTCATAAAGCCCTGCCGGAGTCCTGTCAATCGCCGTAATTTTATAATCAATGACGTTGTATAAATCTCCGTCCCTGTAATATGCATCGAAAGCTCCTGCCATCGAAGTATATTTATCAAGTCTGACTCTGTAGCGTTCCTCGTGCTTAATATTCTGGGTGTGAATTAATTTATTTCCCGTCTCACTCTGGGCAAATTTTATCAGCCATTCTCTTAATGCAGCCTTATTCTTCTTATCACGCCAGACACTTCGCAAAGTTCCCGGCAGTAATGCAAGAGTCTTTCTGTCATTAAGCAAAGTATCAAGTTCAGACTCGTAATCATTAGTTCTCGGCCAGCGCGCTAATATCCAGTGAGCAAGACTCCCTGTTCCTGCACCTCCTGTGAAGTCATTATCTGAGTCAATCATTAAATCACGGTCAGGACTTTCCCATGTTAAATTAATTCCCTGACGATAACGCCTCCGCCATGCAAACGGACAGAACTCGAATAAGGCAAACGAACTTGCAGAGACCTGACGCAGAAAATTACGAGTCTTGACGAGATTCACAGGCTCTAAAACTATTTGAGAGTCATTATCTTTCACCCTTAACGAGTCAAAATCTTGAACTTCTTGAACATATTCAGGAGCAGCGTTCTTGTCATGTTCTAATAAAATTTTCGTCCATGTGCCTTTATTAGGAATAATTGCGCCGTCCTTCTGCTTAACTAGTCCGCAGTAAATCAAGCTGTCCTGAGCTCGAGTCGCAGCTACGTAAAATAATCTCATATCCTCTTCTGACTCTCCCTGTTCTGATAAGAGAGAGTCCCAGTCCGCACCCTGAATAACTGAGTCAGAGTCTTTCTTTAACTCATCGGGAACATCTTTAAACACGAGCCCTAATTCACGTGAAGCCTTAACTGCATCATAATCAACTCTTGGCTTGACTCGAGACTCAAATATAACTGCAACTGGATATTCGAGTCCCTTTGCTGAGTGAACGACTGACAATAACACTGCGTTCTCGTCCTTGTCATGCCATGATGCTTCTTCGATATTGCTGCTCTTTCTCTTCACTGCTCGGCTTAACCAGTCTGCGCAGGCTATTAGTCCTGCTGTCCCTGAGTTCTGAAAATTTTCTGATATAGTTATCGCGAGTCTTAAATTTCTCAGCACTCGTAATCTATCTGAGTCTTTATAACACGAGAGCCATTTTCGATCCCTGTCAAACTCGTTAAGCAAACCTGCAGGGCCTTCATGTTCGCCGATTAATGCAAATCTTTCGAGTCTTGAATATGCTTCAGGTAAAAATTTCTTTATTGCCTCAATCGGTGTAAATTCTTTATTAAGCGACTCAAAGCATTTTATTGCTTCAGTCATCTCTACACCTGAGAACGGAGACATTAACCAGCCCATGACGCTGAAAGAGTCATTAAAGTTTGCAGCTGCTCTCAACGTGCAAATGACATCATTAACTTCACCTCTAGAGAAATAATCAGTGCTTTTGTCCTGAACTGACGGAATATTGAATTTCAAGAGTGCTTCTTCAAGAGTTTCATAGATATTGCGTGAACGTGATAATATTGCGAAGTCCGAAAATTTCACAGGTCTGATGATTTTATTCTCTTTGTCCCAGATAGTGCGCCCTTCTTTGACCCATTGAGCTATATTCTTTGCTAAGTTCTCGGCTAAAATCTTCTTGGCCTGCGTTGAGTCCTGTTTTAAATCTTTTCCGTATTTAGCAAGAAATATTTTCACGTCAGGCATTGTCCCGGAGTCTCGTTTCTCATCAACTGCAACAGGAGCATTGAGACTCTCATATCTAAGTCCTGCCATCGAGTCCGAACTTCCGAGTCCATTCTTCCAGATTGAGGCAAATAGATTATTAACGTACTCAAGCAGTGAAGCACGAGTCCTGAAGCTGGTATCAAGTTCTATTCGAGTCCCTGAGTCCTCAGCGCGCTTGATAGTCTGAGCAAATAATCCCGGTTCAGCATTCCTGAATTTATATATTGACTGCTTAGGATCACCTACCGCAAAAAGGCTTGTCTCATCACCTGCTAAAGACTCTATCATGTTAAACTGCAATGGGTCAGTGTCTTGAAATTCGTCAACTAAGATATGAGAGAATTTACGTTTTACTCCGCCGTCTTTAATAGTTCGCATTGCATGTAAAATCATATCCGAGAACGATAACAAACCGCGCTTCTTCTTCATAGTATCCCATACTGCCCAAGAGACAGCACAGAATCTTAATAACGACTTTCTCAGCTCAAGCTCTGACTCCGAAATATCTTCACTGAAAGTTTTTGTCAGCTTGAAAAGTGATTGATTGCGTTTGTCCCTCCATTCCTTTAACGTACAGCCTAGAGCAGCTTTTAATGCCTTGAAAGTTGTAAATGCCTTAGTAGGAGTCATTATTCGTGTGTAGAAAGATTTCAAGTTGTCATAATCAGGAACGTTAGCCCTGAGTCCGTCAATAAATCCCCTTATAATTATTTCAGACTGTGAAGGCTTCTTGTTATCAGGAAGATTTATAGCGTTCCATATCTGCCAGACTTCCTGCCATTCACTCAGCAAAATTCTTTTGACATGACCGCCTGCCGTTCTGAGTAACTCGTCATTCTCCGACCATGAGAGCATATCTTCCCATGTATACCCGGACGAAGCGTGAAGGTCTGCTGTGAGTCTTGCCAAGCTGCTTAATGTCTCTGCCTTCCATTTGTTGACTGAATGACTCAAAGTTTTATCATGATCAAGTGAACCGGCCAAGTCCTGAATATATTTCCCGCAGTAAGCCTTAGCAAGCTGTCTCATTTCCGCGAACTCTAACGCGCTCTTCAAGCTGTTCCAGAAGTCCTGTTCCTGTTGAGCAGATATAACCGAAGCTCTAGGGTCTATATCGAGTGAAAGCCCTGACTCCCGGATTAATCTTGCTGCAAATGAATGAATCGTAGAGATCCATGAATCTGCAAAGCCGTCATTTAATGCCCTGAGTCTGTCTTTATCAGCAAAATCTTTCGTTGAGTCTCTGAGTCTTGCTTCGATACGCTGCTTCATTTCGCCTGCTGCTGCTTCCGTGTAAGTAAGGGTCAATATATCGCGGGGCAGTAATTTATCATCATCAATTAAGAGTCTTACATAACGGTTTGAAAGCACCCAAGTTTTGCCAGTCCCTGCACCTGCTCCGACTGTGATTATTTTGTCGTCAGTCATGATTGCTTTTCTCTGACCCTCTGGAGTCTCCGGTGATAATAAAAATTTTTCGGACAAGTTAAATCATTCCTCCTTTGCATATAAAAAAACTGACAGGGTTAAAATTTTTCCTGCCAGCTTTAATTTACTAGTTAATAAATATAATTTCTGAATCTGAGTCTTACTGTGAGATAGCTCCTACGGGACACGTTGAAACGCAGCTTCCGCACTCTACGCACGTACCTTCGTCAACTTTTGCCTTGCCGCCGTCTACTGAAATTGCTGATACCGGGCAGGCTCCTACACATGACTCGCAACCTACACACGCATCCTGATTAACTACTGCTTTTGCCATAATGAAGACCTCCTGTAAATATTCTTGTTATGAATCGTTTTATGTGTCTTGAAGCCCCTCTTGCTTCTTGACGAGTTGCATTATATCACAATCTGCGAATTACTGCGCTGTTTGCATGTCCTGTGAGTCCTTCAGAGTTCGCGAATTTCTCTATGTCATAGCTTGCTTTGTTAAGAGCCTCTTGAGTGTAGTAAATATACTGCGACTTCTTGATAAAGTCATCGACTGAAAGGGGACTCGAAAATCTCGCAGTACCCATTGTAGGCAGAGTATGATTCGGTCCTGCGTAATAGTCTCCTAGTGCTTCGGGTGAATGACGACCTAGAAAGACGCTTCCTGCATTGCGGATTTTCCCTGACATCAGCCACTCAAATGGATTTGCAGTGCAGATCTCTAAATGTTCGGGAGCTATATTATTCGCGAGTTCTATTGCCTGACTCAAATCATCAACGAGAATTACTGCACCGTTGTTGTTAATCGAGTCTCGTGCAATCTCGTAACGTGCTAATTTCGGTAATTGAGTCTCTATCTCATTGCTTACACTCTTTGCAAAAGACTCAGAGTCAGTTATCAACATTGCTGTTGCAAGTCTATCATGTTCGGATTGAGCTAACATGTCTGCCGCCAAGTGAGCAGGGTTGTTGTTCTCGTCTGCAATAATTAATATCTCGCTGGGACCTGCTATCATGTCAATTGCGACTCTCCCGAATACCTGACGCTTTGCTTCTGCAACGAAGACATTTCCGGGACCTACAATTTTGTCAACGCGGGGAACTGACTCCGTTCCGTAAGCAAGAGCCGCTACTGCCTGAGCACCTCCCATCTTGAATATTTTATTCACTCCTGCAACGTGAGCCGCCGCTATAATTTCAGGCTTTATCATCGGAGGAGTTGCAATATATATCTCATCACAGCCCGCAATCTTGGCCGGTATCGAGTCCATTAAGACACTCGAAGGATATGAAGCAGTGCCGCCGGGTACATAGAGTCCGACTCTCTCAAGGGGAATGATTCTCTGACCGAGTATAACGCCGTCTTTGTCTGAGAATACGAAACCGTTACGAACCTGTTTAGAGTGAAAGTTATAAATATTCTTTGCTGCACGTTCAAGCAGTGAGATAAATTCTTTGCCGACTTGATTTAATGCATCGTTGATTTCTGATTGAGTTACTTCAAGAGAGTCAAGATTAACGTTGTCAAATTTGCGTTCGTATTCAAATAATGCTTTGTCGCCGTGAGTCTTGACGCTGTTAATTATTTCGCTGACTATACTACTTACATCAGGAGCTTGAGTCTTTATCTCGTCCCGTGAGAAATCTTTTGCCTTAATTATCTTTATCATTATTATTCAGGAGCCTCCCTATAATCTCGTTAATTTGTTCTCCTTTGAATTTATATGCTGACTTGTTGGCTATCAATCTTGCGCTCAAATCTGCAATGTAATTAATCACGTGTAAATTATTCTCTCTAAGAGTCGTCCCTGTCTCTACGATGTCAACAATAACGTCACTGAGTCCCAGAACCGGAGCAAGTTCTAATGAGCCTCTTAACGTTATAATATCAATCTCGCGGCCAAGACCTGAATAATAATTGCGTGCTATATTCGGAAATTCAGTAGCAACTCTCAAGACTTTTTCAGGATCATCAACAAAATCATTTTTCGAAGCAACAGCCATCCTGCAAAAACCTGCTTTCAAGTCCGCAAGTTCATAGACATCAGGACTCCTCTCGAGCAGAATATCTTTGCCGGCTACCCCTATATCTGCCGTACCTCGTTCAACGTAAACAGGGACATCAAACGGCTTGACCCAGAAACAGCGCATATCAAGAGCTTCATTCTCGAATACAAGTTTTCTGTTAGAGTCAAGAATGCCTTCAAATTCGTAGCCTGCATCAGAAAATAATTTATAGACCCTGACTCCGAGTCTGCCTTTAGGTAGTGCAATATTAATCATGATTCTTAATTCCTTTCTGATAAGTCAAGCAAGTCAAGATACACTGCGAAGCCTATAGCTTTAGAGTCTTTATCATGTCCCATCATGTGAAGCAGGTTATCATACTGCCCGCCTGATAGAATGCTCTCGGGAATTCCCTCAATGAAGCCGCGGAATATTAAGCCGTTATAGTAATTCAAGCTGCTGATATTTATAACAGAATAGTCTGCGTGAATTTCGTCATGATATTTCTTGAGAGAGTCAAATATTACAGGTGATAAGACTTCTTGAAGACTCAAGTCCGGACTCATGAGCTTGATAATCTCTTCAGGGGCATTTAATGCTCTAAGCTCGTGAATATTTTTCTCAGCAATGCATTTGAGAATCCCGCGTTTATTATGTTCAGGAATCAATTTAGCGATTAACCCTGCGTCTGCAATGTCGAGAACACATCTTCTGCCGTGTGATACAGAGTGAAGACTCTCTAGAGCAAGTTCAATGACTTCACAGATATTTTTCTCATCAAGAGAGCCTATGAACTCTATACCAGCCTGAGAGATCTCGTGAAAGCTCTGTGAATTTCTTGGGACTCTGTAAACTTTCTCATCGTAAAAAAATTTTTGGACTTGACCGGGAATGTCCCGGACGTGCTTTATAATCGAGAGTGTTACATCAGGACGAAGAGCCATGAGTCTGCCGTTAATGTCCGTGAACGTTAAAATATTTCGCGATGTTAAGAAGTCTTTCTTGTCAGCGTAGAAATCATATTCTTCAAATCTGCTCATCCTGTAAAACGAACAGCCTTTGTCTGCGTAAAGCTCCCGGAGTGAGAGAGCAGCCTTCTCTTCGGGACGTAATCTTAAATTATTATTCATGTCGATAAAAAATTTTTATGCTCCAATTTGAATTTTACAGGCAATAATAACACATACTGAAAGACTACATGTTATAATTGCTGAAAATTTACACGTCAAAATTACGTATAATTAAGGAGGCCTGAGAGAAAAATTGCCGGATAACGAAGAACCTAGACGAGTCATATTCGCCCGTCATGGTCAAACAGAATGGAACAAAGAATATAGATTTCAAGGAAGGACAAATATCAAGCTCACAGACACAGGCAGGCAGCAGGCAGAGTCTCTTGCATCGAGATTGTCATCATGGCCGCTTGAGATAATTTATTCATCGCCTCTTGACCGGGCACTATACACAGCAAAAGCAATCGCAAAACATCATAATCTTGAACCTGTAATATTACACGAACTTCAGGAAATAAATTTTGCAGGCTGGGAAGGTCAATCAATAACGTCACTTGAGAAAGACCATCATGATATATTCGCCCGATGGAGAGCCGACCCTTTCTTTAACCCTCCGGCAGGTGCTGAGACTTGGGAAAAAATTTATACAAGATTATCGCGAGCTGTGAAAATATTCTTAGATGGCAATTATAAAAGAATATGCGTTGTCTCTCACGGAGGCATTATGAGAGCACTATATGCAGTCTTTATCGGACTCAATCCTCATAAAGTCTGGAATATGGATGTCTCTAACTGTGCAATGAGCGGAGTCGAAATGCGTCACGGGAGGCCTTGTCTTGTATTTGCCAACGATGATTTACACATAAGAGCCGGGCTTGTCGGCGAAAAATTACCTGTATGGGGTGAAAGTTATGAGCTTAGATCCAGAGCATGAGAAAAATTTGTGGCGTCTTTGTACTGAAGGGGATATTGACGCTCGTGAAGAGTTAATAGTTGCCTACAGACCGTTAGTTTTTTGGATAGCAGGAAAGATTCATATCAGCGATCCTGAATTAAAACAGGATATTATTCAAGAAGGTATGCTGGCACTTATCAGGGCAGTAGACAAATTTGAACCAGACAGAGAATTTAAATTTTCTACATATGCTTATCATAAAATTCACGGACAAATTATAAACATGCTCGAGCGCAGTGAAAAGAAGGCTCCTGTTCCCGTTCCCGATGAATGGCTTCAAATAGCTGATGATTACGGTGAACCTGACAGCAGCAATGATGACTGGCTTGATGTCGCACAAAGCATCTCGAAACTTGAAGGACGTGAAGCAGAAGTTGTATCGGCTTTATTCTTCGAGGGCAAGAAACCTAAGGACGTTGCAGCAGAGAAGAAACTTGACGTGAGTCACGTTTACAGGCTAAGACGTACTGCAATCGCTAAAATTCGGGGATGGCTCGGCCTTGACGGAGCGTTGGCGCATTGAGCATTAATTAATAATCTTAAGGAGTGTAAAAATATTTGAGACATCTAGTAATAGATAGACAAATCGCCGGGATAATAAAATGGCTCGAGAGATTAAAGAAGTCCTACGATTCCGGTTCTATGGAAACTGCCCTCATGGAAGCAGAGTGCGCACGGGCAGATCTTGAATATTTGCGCCAGGACGTTTGGGATAAAGTCAGACCGGGAAGCCTTAGCATATTCAGGAGAAATAAATTTTTGTCGGCACTAATTGCTTTCTCAAGACCTGCATTTCTCGCTCTGTTAATTATTCTGCTTGCAGTCGTGCCTATATCCCGTGAAATTCCTGCTCCTGCTGTTAAGTATGACAGAACTAAAATCGTTCTTGCTGAACCTGTATTAATAATCCGTGAAGATAACACAGTGCTTGATATAAACACTCCTCCTGCTAAAGCTCCTGTTCAAGCTCCTGCGCAGACTTCGCTGATTAACTCATTGATTCAGAAGTCAGAGCAGGCGAAACTGCTGCCATATGATCAAGTTATTTCACTGATACAGACAAGCCGTATAAGTCAGACAGGACAGGATGCTAATAATTAATTTTTATGAAGGGAGAGAGCGTGTTTTATTAACATGAGGCAGAAAAAAATTTTTATCACATTGCTTATATTAATATTTTCGCTGCTGGTCTTTGCTTCGTGCGTGAATGCTGATGACGAATATGACTCAAGTTATGCTTCAGGCACTGAAGATATACATGCTGTTCAGGTTACTTCAGTCGGAGTTACAGGCAATTCACAGATTACCAGCGAATATATTCTTAATATTGCAAATACCAAGCCCGGTAAAGTCTTAAGCCGAGACATGATTCAGGCAGACATAGAAGAAATATATAATCAGGGCTATTTCTCTTACGTTGACGTTGATATAAGACCTGAAGGCGGAGGAGCTTCCGTAATGTTCAACGTTCAGGAGAATCCTGTTATAGAGTCAATTAATTTCTCAGGCAACACGATTTACAAGAGCGAGCAGTTGATGACCGAAGTATTCTCTCAAGTCGGGACGGTCTTTAACAGGGCATTTTTCCGCAATGACTTGGACAGGATTCAAGAAAAATATCACAAAGACGGCTATGTAATGGTCAGAGTCTCAGACGTTCAGATTCAGGGAGGCAATATATACGTTACGATACTTGAGCCTACGATAAATAATATAATCATTCAAGGCAACAAGAAGACCAAGACTTATGTCATAAGCCGGGAGATAAAGCTCAAAAAGGGTGATATATTCAACGCTACGAAATTCAGGCATCAGTTAAGCAGACTTCAGGGAATGGGCTTCTTTGAAGATGTCAACGTAAATTTTGATGTCCCCGAAGACAGCGACAGTGCAGTTGATTTAATATTAACAGTGAAAGAAAAACGTACTGCTGCAGTAGGTGTAAACCTTGCCTATGGAAGTGAAAGCGGACTCTCAGGAGGACTCACTTACAGCGACTCTAATTTATACGGACGCGCAATAAATTTCGAGATCGGCTTCAACGAGGGCGATGAGGCTTCATATTGGACTACTCTTTCAAGTCCCTATATGGACGCTAAAACTTATGCATGGACTATCGGAGCGCGCTATTATACTTACGATGACAGATATTATTACAAGCAGGGCAACAGACAATTTGAATTCGACGAGAAGAGCTGGCAGGTCTTCGGAGGTATAGGCAAGAAATTTTCAAATGAGGCCTGGAGCTGGTTCTTGACGTTAAGGCATCAGCACACAAAATATGATGACGTTCATAATGCCAAGCCCGGCTACATAGACGATTTAACCCCGTGGCAGGGAGATAACCAGACTATAGAGCTTGCTGTTACGTATGACAAACGCGATGAGTATTCCCCGTATCCTAAGGGCTTTGTGTGGGATACGTTCTTAGAGCAGGCTGTGAAAGTCGGCGGAGATTATCAATATTTAAAATACTGGACTCAGGCAAGGCTTTATGTAGCGTTAAATAAATTCGTCGAGAACTTCGCTGATAATGACTTCAGATGGTCAGACGAGAACCCGTTATTATTTGCTGCAAGAGTCAGAATCGGTGCTGCAACTGAAGACTATCTGCCGGCGTTTGCAAGATATTCACTCGGAGGCATGAATACTCTTAGAGGCTACAATTCGCGTTCGTTTGAGGGCAGTCACATGTATCTGGGAAATTTCGAGCTGCGTTTTCCGATTAATCAGGCTGTTACCCTTGTAGGCTTTTATGATATAGGCAATGCAGATTACCGCATGGACTGGAAAAATTATCACGATGACTACGGCATAGGCGTTCGGGTAAAGACTCCGTTTGGAAATTTAAGAGTCGATTATGCTAAAGGTGAAGACGAGAATAAAACACATTTCGGGTTCGGCGAAATGTTCTAGCGTAATAATATTTATGACTCGATTATGTTACGCAGAAATTCTGTCTCATGAGCAGGAATATAATATAACAATTTAGTCATGCCTTAAGTGCCGGGCATGGCTTTTTCATGGCTAGAGAAATATAACGCCCTAAAGGAGGCATTTAATCATGAATTTAACTTTAGCTTCACTCGTAAAAAAACTTAATGACGAAACAAGTTCTAATATTTCTATGTCTATCAAGGGCAATGAATCCCGCATTATTAAAAGAATTTCCCCGCCTGAGAGTGCAGACAAAGACTCTCTGTGCGTTATCTGGGACAAACACGTTATTGACTCGTTAAGTCCTGATGTTCCTATAGTGTCATATTCTAAGGTCATGAATGCTTCTGACAGGGACGGACTGATTTGCGACTCACCAAGAGCCTTATTACCCAAATTATTAGCTATATTTGATCCCCGTAAAAGATTGACAGGCATTGACCCTCTCGCGAAAGTTCATGAGAGCGCGAAAATTTCACCTGATGCTTATATTGCTCCGTTTGCCTTCATTGGTGAAAATTGTGTTGTCGAGTCCGGCAGCGTCATAGAACCCCATGCAGTGCTTCTCGCAAATGTCAAAGTCGGTAAGAACTGCTTGATTCACTCAGGCGCAGTTATAGGCTGTGATGGATTCGGCTTCGTCCGTGAAAACGGAGTCGTCGTGAAGATACCTCAGACAGGCGGCGTAACTATAGGCGATGACGTAGAGATCGGAGCATGTACTACGATTGATAGAGGCACTATGAAGGATACGCTTATAGACTCAGGCACCAAGATAGATAATCACGTTCAAGTCGGTCATAATGTCCACATCGGAAAGAACTGCATTATATGTTCAATGACTGGAGTCGCAGGCAGCTCTGTTATCGAAGACAACGTTACTATTTCAGTTCAGGCAGGAATCACAGATCATGTGAGAATAGGCGAAGGGACTTTAATTGCAGGACGCACAGGAGTTACTAATGATATTCCCGCAGGTTCTGTAGTATCGGGCTTCCCTGCTAGGAATCATAACCAGGCCAAGAGAGCTTTAGTGCTGGCTGCTGATTTGCCGTTGTACGTTAAGAGGCTCAAGCTGCTTGAGAAAAAGTTAGAGGCTCTGCAAAATAATGCGGATTAACGGGAAAATTATATTAAAAGGTGCAGGGCTTCATTCGGGCAGAGAGTGCGAATTAATCATAGAACCCTGCGATTCACCTGAAATTATTATAGGTAATGGAGAAGACTTCATGCCGATAAGCAGATTTAAGACTAACGGGACTAACAGAGGCTCGGACTATATTTTTACTAACGGAGACAAGATCATGACTTGCGAACATGTTTTGTCAGGTCTTGCAGGTCTTGATATATTTTCCGGATTAAAGCTCACGATTAACGGCGGTGAAATGCCTGCCCTTGACGGTTGTGCTGAGAGAGTCTGCTCTGAGATAATGAAATGCTCAGACTCTGATTATGATTCTGAGTCTGAGTCACTCAATGCGATTGAAGTTAATCAACCTGTAATAATTTACGGCGATGATGATAAAAAGAGATTCATTGCTGCATTCCCGAATAGAAATAAATTGCATATCACTTACACAGTAGAATATAAATACATAGGCTGCCAAGTATTTGACTATATTCATTCACCGGAAAATTATATAAACGAAATTTCACGGGCAAGAACTTTTGCTTATGAATCTGATATAGAATATCTGCGTTCTCACGGGATGGCATTAGGGGGCAGTCTCGACAATGCAGTATTAATCCGTGAAAATGAAATCAAAGCATCGGGCGGCCTGAGATTCAAAAATGAATTTGTCAGGCATAAAATATTAGACTTAATAGGGGACTTGGCCTCACTGGGTAAAAAAATTAATGCCCATATTATTGCATTGCGTGCAGGTCATGAATTACACTTGAAACTTGCAGAAATGCTTAAACACGAAGGGAGAAAAAATTCTTAATGGCTGAACTTGATATTCTCGAAGTAATGAAAATTTTAAAGCAGCGTTATCCGTTCTTAATGGTAGATCGAATCACGGACTATGATGATTCGCATGTTACGGGCTATAAAAACGTTACGATTAATGAGCCTTTTTTTCAGGGACATTTTCCAGGCGATCCGGTAATGCCCGGCGTTATGATTCTCGAAAGTATGGGTCAGGTAGCGTCTATTCTGGTAGGCTTGAGGCTCGGTGAAGAAGGTCTTGATAAAATCGCATTTCTTGCAGGTGCCGACAACGTTAGATTCAGAAAGCCCGTGAGACCAGGAGACAAACTCGTTACTAAGGCAGAATTGACCAGAGTCAGAGGCTCATCAGGTAAAGCAAAAGTTACAGGCTATGTTGATGACAAAGTTGTAGCTGAAGGGGAATTCATGTTCATTCTAGGGAACTCCCTGATTAAGAACGAAAATAAGGAGTGAGCGAATTGAGCGTAAAGATTCACCCAAGTGCAATAGTATCACCTAAGGCAGAACTCGGCGACGGAGTGATAATCGGCCCGTACTGCGTCATAGAGTCTCAAGTTAAAATCGGTGCAGGCACACAGTTAAAAGCGTTCGTCAGCATTCATGATTATGTCTCAATCGGAGAGAACTGCAAAATATGCGAGTTCACTGCAATCGGAGGCGAACCTCAAGACCACGGCTTCAAAGGCGAAGTCTCATATGTAAGAATCGGCAGTAATAATCTCATCCGCGAGAACGTTACGATTAACAGGGCAACCGGTGAAGGCAATGAAACTATCGTAGGCGATAACTGTTTTATCATGGACGCTGTACACTTTGCTCATAATGTTCATGTCGGAGATTATGTTACTGTTGCTAATAAAGTCGGCTTGTCAGGCTTCGTTCAGGTCGGGAGTCATACTGTCTTCGGGGGAATGGCAGGCGTTCATCAGTTCGTCAGAATCGGCGACTTCTGCATGATAGGGGGACTCTATCGAGTCGTTAAAGATGTTCCGCATTACACGTTAGCTTCAGGAGATCCGTTAAGACTCACGGGATTAAACAAAGTCGGTCTTGAGCGCGAGGGCTTTACGGCTGAGACGAGGCAGGCAATATATAGATTTTACAAGGGACTCTATGACAAGAATAAAAGATTCACGGACGAACTCAACGAGGCTGTCAAGAATAAAGCTAAATATATTCCTGAGATTCAAAGAATAATAGAATTCTATCAAGGCACAAAAAGGGGCGTAACATTCTGGGGCATTTAGGGTATAATTTTTTTATCCCAAGTTAATTAATTTTCATGAACGGAGGTTCATTTTATGCAGGAGAAAAAAATCGTAAATATTCCCTCATTAATCAGCGATTACTATACCCTTGCTCCTAATCCTGACGACAAGACCCAGCAAGTCGCGTTCGGAACGTCAGGACACAGGGGAAGTTCAGCCCTTCACAGCTTCAACGAGGCTCACATTATGGCAATAGCTCAGGCCGTCTATGAGCACCGTACAGCCGAGAAAATTCCCGGACCGTTATACATCGGAGCCGACACTCACGCATTATCAGAACCTGCAATGAGAACATGTGTTGAAGTCTTAGCAGCTAACGGAGTAGAAATTATCTTGCAGGAAAAATTTGCACCGACTCCGACTCCTGTAGTATCAAGAGCAATTCTCGAACATAACAGGACTCCCGGAAATAAAACAGCTGACGGAATGGTCATAACGCCCTCTCACAACCCACCGACTGACGGAGGCATTAAATACGATCCGCCGTCTGGAGGTCCTGCAAGCCCTGAGATTACGAGCAAGATTCAGAATCGTGCTAATGAGTTAATCAAGTCCGGCCTTGAGAAAATTAAACGCGTCCCGTTTGAGAAAGCAGTCAAGCTCGACAACGTTCACTTTGAAGATTACGTTATCCCCTACGTCAAAGCCCTTGCAAGCGTCGTCGACATGGAAGCAATCGCAAAGTCAGGACTCAAAATCGGTGCTGACCCATTAGGCGGAAGCGGAATTTATTACTGGCAGCCTATCGCAGAAATTTACGGCATTAAGAATCTCGAAGTCGTGAACCCTAACCTTGACCCTACGTTCTCATTCATGCCCCCTGACCATGACGGCAAAATCAGAATGGACTGCTCATCACCGTACGCAATGGCAAATTTAATCAAGCTCAAAGACTTATATGATATAGCGTTCGGCAATGACACGGACTATGACAGGCACGGAATAGTTACACCTCAAGGCTTAATGAATCCTAATGCATATCTGGCGGTCGCAGTGAAGCATTTATTCACATCGCGCAAAGGCTGGAGAAGTGATGCAATGGTCGGCAAGACCGTAGTCTCAAGTTCAATCATTGATCGCGTAACAGCTGGAATCGGCAAAAAATTATGTGAAGTACCTGTAGGCTTTAAATGGTTCGTTGAAGGTCTTCTT
The DNA here is from genome assembly GCA_017439345.1 of Synergistaceae bacterium. GTDB lineage: Bacteria > Synergistota > Synergistia > Synergistales > Aminobacteriaceae > JAFUXM01. Next base: position 108,057 of record JAFSJJ010000044.1, on the reverse strand, counting down.
GACGGCTCTATGGGCTTCGGCGGTGAAGAGAGTGCAGGAGCTTCATTCTTGTGCAAAGACGGCTCTGTATGGACGACTGACAAGGACGGCATTATTATGGACCTCTTAGCTTGCGAGATTGCAGCAGTTACAGGAAAGAATCCAGCTGAACACTATCAGGAAATTACAGCTAAGTACGGCACGAGTTATTATGCCCGCATAGACACACCTGCAACACCTGAACAGAAGGCAGCTCTGGGCAAGTTATCACCGGATGATATAAAGGCAGATACCCTCGCAGGCGACAAGATAACGGCCAAGTTCACTAAAGCTCCGGGTAATAATGCTTCAATCGGAGGCTTGAAAGTTACAACTGAGAACGGCTGGTTCGCGGCTAGACCTTCAGGAACTGAGAATATCTGCAAGTTGTACGCTGAAAGTTTCGTGAGTAAAGAACATCTGGAGCAAATTCAGGCAGAAGCGCAGAAGATCATAGCATAAGCATTAAAGAATAAAATTTTTTTTTTTCTCCCCTCTGGTTAAAGCAGCCGGAGGGTTTTATTATGCTATAATACACAAAATCTTTTCACGAACGGAGCATGTCTATTAATAATGATTATCGCGCGCATAATTCCACATGCAGGTTTGGGCAATCAATTATTCATGTACGCGGCAGGACTCTCTGCGAGTCAGAGGCTTAACACTGAATTACGGCTCGGAGCGTGGGACTTCGAGAGATTAACAACCGAAGACAGACCCTATCAGTTAAATTTATTCCCAAATATAAACGAACCCTGCGCATCTTTTCTTGAGATTCTAAGAGTCGGTTCAGGCCGTGCGCTGCTGGATTATATTTCACGTAAGCAGGTTAAAAAATTTCACGTGTTCAGCCGTCTTATTCGCAAACTCGCAAATAAATTCTTAATTAGCAGGGCATATTACTCGCCGTCATGGGTTTCATATGATGATGACTTCCTGAACATAAAAGACAATAATTACATAAGCGGCTATTTTAAGTCCGAGAAAATTTTTATTGACATAGCAGAACTAGTACGCAAAAAGTTCACGTTCGCAGCTCAATGCTTTAACCCTGAATTAGTCTCTCGCGTCCAGTCCTGTAATTCTGTCGCTCTTCACGTAAGACGGACAGATAAAATGAAGCAGCTTGAACACATAGACCCTAATCATAATTATATTAAGTATGCATTGACGAAAATTTTTACGCTCACGAGTAATCCTGAATTCTTTGTGTTCAGTGACGATATTAACTGGTGCAAAGAGAATCTCAGCAAAATTTATCCTGATGCAAGATATAATTTCATTGAGAACCAGACTCCGGCTCAAGACATGGCTTTAATGACTAAGTGCAGGCATGTAATCATGGGAGCTTCGACCTTCAGCTGGTGGGGAGCGTGGCTCAACGAGAATCCAGAAAAGATTATAATTGCTCCGGACGTAAATTTATGGTATCTTAACGTCAAACCTGACAGAAAATATTTGCTGCCTGAATGCTGGATAAAAATTTCTTAAAGACTTCATGAATTACTAATACATTTACTAATACAGACACAAGCACTCAATCAAGACATTCACACTAACTCACGCACTTAATGACTCAATTAATTTGCTCGAATTAACGCGCTCTCATTTATAATATGCAGCATGATTAATATTAAGAATTTAAATCTCTCATTCGGCGAGAAAATAATATTTCAGGACTTAAGCCTTCAGGTCAACGACAACGCACGAATCGGCCTTGTAGGTGTCAACGGTGCAGGCAAGACGACTCTATTGCGAATAATAACAGGCGAACTTGAGTCAGACTCTGGAGTCATAGAGCGTTCAAAAAATTTAACACTGGGTTATTTGCCTCAGGACTTAATCGAACTTGAGCCGGTCCCATTAATGCAATACTTGAAGGACAGAGCAGGACTCTCACAGCTTGAGGCAAGAATTCACGAGATCGAGAACAAGTTAGCAGCTAATCCAGACAATCACGAGGCACTATTAAACGAACATTCAAGGCTTGAACACAGGTTCGAGTCTATCGGCGGCTTTGCATTCGAGTCAGAGGCTCACAAAGTCTTGCACGGTTTGGGCTTTAGTGTTAGTGACTCTGAAAAAAACTGTCTTGACTTCTCAGGAGGCTGGCAAATGAGAATAGCTATTGCAGCATTGTTATTATCTCTTCCTGATGTGTTACTGCTTGACGAACCTACGAATCATCTTGACTTGTACAGCATGGAATGGCTTGAAGGCTGGCTTGCTAATTACAAAGGCGCGGTCTTGGCCGTGAGTCATGATACAAGATTTCTTGAGAACATTGCAGATAATATCGCAGACTTGACTCAGCACAAGATAATTTTATACAAGTGCGGTTATGATGAATATTTAGAACTCAAGGCCCAGAATGAAGAGTTACTCGAGAAAGCATATAACTCACAGCAAAGGGAACTTCACAAGATAGAGAGTTTTATTAACCGTTTCAGATACAAGGCAACGAAAGCGGCTCAGGTTCAAAGCAGAATTAAGCAGCTCGAGAAGATAAAGTTAATAGAGTTGAATTCACCGGATAAGAGCATAAAGATAAATATTCCTGAGTCAGAACCAAGCGGCTTGGAAGTGATAAAAGTTACAGGTCTTGCAAAGAGTTATGATGATTTAAACGTGTTCGATGGCTTGAATTTCGTTATTACTCGTTCGGAACGGGTCGCACTTGTAGGCATCAACGGAGCAGGAAAATCGACTCTATTAAGATTATTGAGTCTCACAGAACAGCCTACGTCAGGCAAAATAAAATACGGTCATAACGTCAAGGCAGCATATTACTCACAGCTAAGCGCGCAAAATCTTGATTATAATCACACAGTCTGGGAAGAGGCATTATCTGTGTCTTCAAAGTTAAATTCTGTCGAGAGGCGTAACTTGCTCGGAGCGTTTCTTTTTTCAGGCGATGACATAAATAAAAGCGTTAAGATATTATCAGGAGGCGAGAAGGCAAGACTCGCATTATATAAATTAATGCTGATAGAGACGAACTTATTAATTCTTGACGAACCTACTAATCACCTTGACTTCAATACGCGGGAAATCATAGAGCGTGCTTTATTGAAATATCAGGGTACGTTAATAATAGTCTCTCATGACAGACATTTTCTTGACTCATTAGCTGAAAGAGTCTTAGAACTAAGGGACGGCAGATTATATGACTATCCGGGCAATTACTCATATTATCTTGAGAAGCGCTTTGAACGTGAGGAGAACTTAGCGCGTCAGAGTCAGACTCAGAGTCATAACAAAGCTGCTCAGAGTCAGAGTCATAATCATAATCAGGAAATCAAGGCAAAAATCAGGGATACGAAAAAATTAATTGCTGAACTCGAGAAAAATATTGCTTCGTCCGAACAAAGAATTAATGAGATTGATAATGCTTTATGCTCTCAAGAAGTGCTGAATGACTCGAACAGGATAAAAGCCCTAATGATTGAGCGTGATAATCTCGACAAGTTAATCAAGAGCTTATATGAAGACTGGGAAGGGGCAAGCCTCGAACTTGAAGAGTTAAAAAGTCAGTGAATGTGATATACTTTCATGAAATCATTAAATGAAAGGATTGACAAACTTGACTCAAAATCGTTATAATGGCTCAGAGCTCAGGAGGATTCTGTCTCTTCTAACAGCTTAATCAAGCGCATAAAACGTGCATTCATTAGGACATTCGCAGGCAATAACGTTTCTTTTCAAAATACTCTTCGTGAAGAATATAGGAAAGGTCATGTAATCAGAGCCGTTTTATCTGCAATCTACGCGTTTCCTATTAAGAAATTATTAAATCAACGGAACTTCAAGGAATTCGTATTTATTGACTCAAAAGAATATTATGAAGAAATTCATGAACTGCTGCATATTTCACAGGTCAAAGGCTTTGAGCTAACTCGAATCGGCAGGGATTACGACGGCGGTTATATCATGCTCGATGACTTTCACGAGGGCGGCATTGCTTACTCTTTCGGAATTGCGGGCGATGTCTCATGGGATAAAGATATGGCTTCGCGCGGTTATGATGTCTTCATGTACGATCACACGATAAATAATTTACCTGAAGAAAATTCGCGATTTCACTTTTTCAAACAGGGAATCTCTGACACAGGAGAAGATTCAGAACAGTTAAAGACTCTTGAGACGTTAATTAAGAATAATCATCACGAAGATAAACGCAACATGATTCTAAAAATGGACGTTGAGGGAGCTGAATGGGGTTTCCTTGAGAGGGTGAGCTCTGAAGTACTTTCGCAGTTCGGCCAGATGACTTTTGAGATTCACAACATAATCAATCACAAGAATCCTGATCAGGTGCTTGAAGTCTTGAGAAAAATTAACAGGACTCACAAACTCGTTCATCTTCATGCGAATAATAACGGGTCTTATCTCTCAACGAGAGGCAGAAATTTTTGCAGCTTGTTTGAAGTCTCGTATGTTTCACGTGATAAATATAATTTTGTTGATGACTATGATGTGAAGCTGCCTATTGCTATAGATCAGGTAAATATTAACTGCCGTCCTGAAATAGAGCTTGGCCGGTGGAATGAAGACATGACTGCGGATAAATATAACGTTTCGTCATTTAATGCCTTGATATAAATATAAAATTCACTCAGTCTCGTAATTTTAACGGGGCTGATTTTTTTTGCTGTGATATACTAGATAACGCTTTTAGCAAATTTCACAACGCTCATGTTGAATTAAAGGTGTCATGTATTAATAGCATGATGAAAACGGAGCGCAGAATTTAACCTTTATAAATCAGGAGGAATAACAATTGGCAGTAGCAAGTATGAAGCAGTTGCTTGAGTGCGGAGTCCACTTCGGACATCAAACGCGCCGCTGGAATCCCAAAATGAAACCCTATATTTTCACCGAACGCAACGGAGTCTATATTATTGACCTGCAAAAGACAGTAAAAGGACTCGACAGGGCTTATGAGTTCATTCGCTCAACGGCTGAAGCAGGCGGACATGTCTTATTCGTAGGCACTAAGAGGCAGGCTCAGGAGACAATCAGGGACGAAGCGACCAGGTGCGGGCAGTATTATATTAACCAGCGATGGCTCGGCGGACTGATGACGAACTTCCCGACAATCAGAAAACGTATAGCAAGAATGCTCGAGTTAAGACGCTATGACGAAGAAGGCACATGGGAAGAGTTCACCAAGAAAGAGACAGCAGCACTCAAGAAGGAACAGCTCAAACTTGAGAAGTATTTAGGCGGAATAGCAGCAATGACTTCTGTACCTGATGCAATTTTCTTGATTGACCCAAGACGTGAGGAGAATGCAATCGCAGAAGCCAGAAAATTAGGAATTCCCGTAGTTTCTATCGTTGATACTAACTGCGACCCCGAAATGATCGATTATCCCATTCCCGGAAATGATGACGCTATCAGGGCAATAAAATTAATCACCGGCTTAATGGCTAATGCAGTTATCGAGGGCAGACAGGGGGAAGACGCTGTTATAATTCCTGTTCAGGAGTTAAGCGGTGCTGATGCTTTGAGCGATGACGAAAAATTAATCGATGAACGTGAACGCCTCCATGAAGAATATGAAGGCAATATCGACGACGAGACAATGGAGGATAAGTAAATCATGGCAGAGATTACAGCCGCAAAGGTTAAGGAATTACGCGAGCGCACAGGTTCAGGAATGATGGACTGCAAGAAGGCACTTGCTGAGACAAACGGAGACATGGAGAAAGCAATAGATTATCTTCGTGAAAAGGGACTCGCTAAGGCAGCCAAGAAAGCAGAACGCAACGCTTCAGACGGCAGAATATTTTACGTTATCGGCAATAACGGCAAGTTAGGCGCAATGATCGAGCTTAACAGTGAGACGGACTTTGTTGCAAAGACTGACGAATTCAACGACTTAGGCACCAAGATTACAGCTCACTTAGCAGCTAAAGAATATGCGACTCCAGCAGAGTTACTTGAGAGCGTCCACGAATCAGGAAGCACGATTAATGAACTCGTAACGGGAATCATTGCCAAGCTCGGCGAAAATATTGTGTTAAAGCGTTTTGCAAGATTTGACTCAGTGAACGGCAGAGCATTTTGTTATATTCACAGTAATTACAAAGTCGGCGCACTTCTTGAACTCGAAGCAGATGATAAGGCAGCACTTGACTCTGAAGCATTTGCAGAACTCGGCCATGAAATTTGTATGCAGATAGCAGCCGCTAACCCGTTGTATCTCGTTTCGGAAGATGTCCCCGAAGATGTCTTGGAGCGCGAGAAAGCAGTTTACAGGCAGCAATTAATCGATGAGGGCAAGCCAGCTGACAAAGTTGACAAGATAATCCCCGGCAAGCTGAGAAAATATTACGAGACAACATGCCTTCTTGAGCAGGAATATATTCGCGATTCCGACAAGAAAATAAAGGATCTCGTAGCAGAGACCGGCAAGAAGTTAGGAACTAAATTAACAGTGAGACGCTTTGCACGTTTTGCTATAGGCGAGTAAGAAATTTATTATTTCCCGTGTGTCAGGTAAAGAAAAATATCTTGCGCACGGGATTTTTGTTATAACCATGCCCAAATTCAGAAAAATATTATTAAAGCTCTCTGGTGAAGTCTTAGCAGGCGATAAGCATTCAGGTCTTGACTTTAAGACTATAAAGAATTTCGCTCAGGATTTAGCGCAGATTCGTAATGCAGGCTTTGAGCTGTCTCTAGTAATCGGCGGAGGAAATATGCTCAGGGGACGTGATGCCCTTGACTATGGAATTGATAGAGTCAGCGTTGACTCAATAGGAATGCTCGGAACTGTCATGAATGCATTGGCAGTGAAAGCAGCTTTGCAGAATATGAATATACCGGCTCAGGTTCTCTCAGCTGTGGGAATGCCTCCCCTTGCAGAGTTATATAATCGCGATAAGGCTAGAGACTTGTTGAGTTCAGGTTATATCGTGATATTCTCAGCAGGTACAGGACACCCGTTTTTCTCGACTGACACGGCAGCAGCACTCAGGGCTTCAGAGCTTGGACTCGACTGCGTTATTAAAGGCACTAAAGTTAATGGAATCTATGACAAGGATCCTAATAAATTTCCTGACGTTAAATTTTTGCCGGAGTTAAGCTACAGTGATGCAATAAGGCTTAATATTCAAGTCATGGACACAGCAGCGTTTGCCATATGCAGTGAAAATAAAGTTCCAGTTTGGGTGATGAGCATTCAGGAGCCTGACTGGGTCAAGAATATTATTGAAGGCGTTCAAACCGGAACGATAGTAAAATAAAATAGTGAAATCGTAAAATCATAAAGGAGGATTAATTTTTCATGCCGAAAGACGAACTTGCAGCACTAAAAGAAAACATGGACAAAGCAATATCTTTCTTGCAGGGTGAGTTTTTATCAATCAGGACAGGCCGCGCCCATCCCGGACTCGTCAGCGATATTAAAGCCGATTATTACGGAACTCCTACGGCGATAAAGCAGCTCGCAAATGTTACGATACCTGAGAGCAGGTCTATTCAGATTGCCCCGTTTGATAAGTCAAGTCTTAAAGCTATAGAGAAAGCCATTCTCGCGGCAAATATAGGCATGACCCCCCAGAATGACGGAACTGTTATAAGATTAACCCTGCCGGAATTGACTAAGGCAAGAAGAGTCGAATTAACTAAGATGCTTGCTAAGAAGGCAGAAGAGTCAAAAGTCGTAATTCGCAATTACAGGCGCGACGCAATAGAGGCCCTCAAGAAGCAGGAGAAGGCTTCGGAAATAACAGAAGATGACCTGAAGAAATTAACTAAAGACGTTCAGGACATCACGGATAAATATATTAAGAAAATCGACGAGATTTACAAGGTCAAAGAGAAGGAAGTTCTTGAAGACTAGTAATAAGCCCTACCTCTCCTAGCTTTAGCTATGTGGACATAAGAAGCAATATATTATAATTTTTTTTGCGGTTAGTCGTTCCACGTTAACAAAAATGTATAAAAAGTAATGTTGTGTTCCTTTAACGGAGCTATACAGTAGGGGCGGACTGGTCACGCCTTTAAGAATAAGGATGCCTGTTAATTTAGGTGGAAACTTAAAATCAAACTTCTTAAGAACCCCTTGTATCTTGTATTTAGACAAGAGGAGGCTCAGGACTCGCTTGAACCCGTGATATTTATCGGAATAGTGAATTTTGACTTGTTTCACCGCAAAGATTATCAGGCGTGGCACACTGTTCACAGGGTAGTTAATATCATGACCGGTGAATGCGATTTTCATGATTTTGAGATTCACATGATAGAGATTCCGTTATTGAGGCGTTACATTAAAAAGCTGAACATGAAGCCTGGCTGTGGACTTGAAGAACTTTTGTGTTATCTAGGCAGTATAGGAGGGGAAGATTTTATGGCAGAACTTGCAAGCAAAAATCCTGTTATTGAGAAATTTCAGGAGTACGAGGAATTTTTCAGGGAACATTCCGGCGTAATACGTGAATATTTGTTCAATGAACGTTTTGAGCAGGACATGGAAGAGACCAGAAGGCTCGAACGTGAAGCGGCAGAAAGAAAGGGAGAAAAAAAAGGTGAGAAAAAAGGCAGAGCTGAAGGTATCAAAGAAAAATCTTTGGAAGCTGCAAAAAATCTCCTTAAGCAGGGAATCTTATCCGTTGAACAGATAGCAGAAGCCCTGAATTTACCTGTTAAAACTGTCGCTGAACTTAAAATTTAATCTTAATTTAATTCAGGAGGTAACTATTTAATCATGGAAGAACGAAGCCAGTATAATTCACCCGGTTATACGACTTTCAAAATGAAGTTAAAGAAACTAATCGGGATAGATTTAAACTCTTACAAAGAACAGATTCACAGAAGGACTCATGAGTTAATGTCCCGCTGGGGCTGCAAGAACTATGACGAGTACTATGACATGATGAGCAAGGACGAAAAGAAGCTCCGTGAGTTCCTTGACCACCTGACTATTAACGTATCAGAATTTTTCAGGAATGACTCTCAATGGTGGAAGCTGCGCGATAAGATTATTCCGGAGTTAATCCAGAAAAGAGGCTCTAAGCGGTTAAAGCTCTGGAGTGCAGGCTGTGCAACCGGTGAAGAGCCTTATTCTCTCGCAATTCTCTCAACTGTATGCGGACTTGACACGATGAATCCAGTCTTGGCAGCTGACGTTGATCAAGGTGCAATAGCTGCGGCTCAAAGGGGAAATTACCGCAAGGCAAATTTACTCAACGTCCCTAAAGAATATCTCGCAAAATATTTCTCAACTAAGGACGGCGGAGCAACTTATGACGTAAACCCGGAAATTAAGCGCAGAGTCTCATTCAAGAAGATGAACATGATCGATGACGCTTTCGGCGCAGGTTTTGACTTGATTCTCTGCCGTAACGTCGTTATTTATTTCACAGCTGACACAAAGGCCAAGTTATACAAAAAATTTTTCGATGCTCTTGCTCCTGGAGGCTATTTCCTGGTAGGTTCGACCGAGCAGATTTTCGGCTATCAGCAGATAGGCTTTACATCAGCAGGGCCGTTTTTATACACGAAAAAATAATTAGTGATAGTGTATGTACGAAGTTTCGTTAAGCAATACACTTAGCAAAGCAATTCTGAAATTATGCAGTGATGCCGGCTGGGATAGAGTCAGAAGGATTCTCGTTAAAATCGGCGGTATAAGAAAAGTTGATCCAGAATTAATGACTTTTATCTTTGCTGGTCTCACTAAAGATACTCCTGCTGAAGGTGCAATTTTATCTATCATGATGACGCCTTTGACTCTCAAGTGCCAGTCATGCGGTAGAGTTGCCTCGCGTGAGGACAGTGAATTAATATGCCCATCGTGCGGCAGCAGGAAAGTTAATATATTATCGGGGCTTGAGTTATCGATTGAAGCCCTTGAAGTCGAGAAAGATTTTTATAAACATGAATGACGAAGGCAAAAAAATTCTGTCTCAGCTCTCTAAACGTCAGCAGGAGGCAGTAAGTTATATCGACGGACCCTTGTTAGTTCTTGCAGGTGCAGGAAGCGGCAAAACAAGAGTCCTAACCCACAAAATAGCATGGCTCGCAGCAGAGAAAATTGCTAAACCTGAAAATATCATGGCAGTAACTTTCACAAATAAGGCAGCAGGAGAAATGAAATCACGAATTAATATGCTGTTATCAGGTGAGAGTGCAGCTAAGATTAACGCAGGAACTTTTCACGGCTACGGGCTAAGATTCTTATTCAGGCACATGAAAGACGCTCAGGACATTATCGGACTTCATGAAGGTTTCGCAGTCTTTGACAGAAATGACTCGCGCGCACTCGTTCAGCAGATCATGAAAGAAAAAAAATTTCCTGAAGGTGAAAGCAGCCCCGCAGCTGTTCTTGAATTAATAGCTCGTGATTACATGGCCAGGACTCCTGATAATTCGCAGGAAAGTGAACTCGAAGAAAATATTTACCTGATAGCCAAAGAATATAGAAAGCGTTTACGTGAACTCAATGCAGTAGACTTTGACGACTTAATGATTCTGCCCCTTGAGATATTAAAGCAGAGTAAAGAAATCAGGCTCAGGGAACAGGCAAAAATTAAGTGGCTCTTGGTTGATGAGTATCAAGATGTGAATTACCCGCAGTATTTATTATTGCGTTATCTGGTAAGCCCTGAATGCGTTATTAACGTCGTCGGCGACCCTGATCAGTCAATTTACGGCTGGAGAGGCGCAGAGCTCAGAATGATTCTGAACTTTGAGCATGACTTTGACGGCGCAAAGACTATAGTGCTTGACGAAAATTATAGATCAACAGGAAATATTTTAAACGCTTCAAACGCTTTGATTCGCAATAACACTGAGAGACTCAAGAAGGACTTGCACACTTCAAGAGGAGCAGGCGAGAAGATTTATACCCTGCTGGCACGAAATGACTTTCAGGAAGCTGACTTTATAGTAAGCGAGATAGAGAAGCTAATACGAGTCCAGAATTATAATTATAATGACATTGCGATTCTATACAGGCAGAACGCCATGAGCAGAGTCTATGAGCAAAAATTTCTTGAGAATCAAATACCATATAGAATCATTCGCGGAGTGTCTTTCTATGACCGTAAAGAAGTTCGCGATGTGTTATCGATTCTTAAATTCGCGTTGAACCCGTTGGACAGGCCTTCACTTGAACGAGTCGCGAGTTTCGCAATTAAAGGCATGGGTCAGGCAAGGTGCAATGATTTTGCAGAGTGGGCAAAGTCTCAAGAGTCAGTTAATGAACCTTCCAAGTTCTGGAGTCTAGTCTTGGGCGGAGCATGGAACGTTAAAGGCGCGCTGAATGAGACCATGAAAAATTTTGCTTCCCACATGTGCGCAATTCTTGAGATAGCTGACGAGGGAATCAGACCGGCTGTTGATTACGTGTTAGATGACATGAACTATAAAACGTATCTCAAAGAAACTGAGTCAGAAACTTGGCAGGACAGAATCGAGAACGTCAAAGAGTTAAAATCCATAGTTCCCGACGGCAAATTGAGCGAGACCCTAGCCGAAGCAGCTTTGTTCACTGACGCAGATACCAGCACGGACGATGATGACTCAGTAGGCTTATTGACTCTTCACGCTTCTAAAGGACTCGAATTCCCCGTAGTATTTCTTGTAGGCATGGAAGAAGATATTTTCCCTCACTCGAAAGCTAAAGATGATCCCTCAGAACTAGAAGAAGAACGCAGATTGTGTTATGTAGGCATGACCAGAGCTGAAGAGAGATTATATTTAACGGCAGCAAGATCGCGAAGACTCTACGGAGGAATAATTCAGAAGGGATTTTCACGATTCTTATTCGAAATTCCTGACGAGTGCAAGAAGATTGACGACAGAGGCCCGGCACCTAAACCAAAAACAAGACAGAGAACGTTTTACTCACAGAACAGAAGGGGCAGCAATGGCGGTTATAGCACTAACAGGGGATATTGGGGCTGGTAAGTCTACAGTAAGCAAATTATTAGCTCAGAAATTATCATGTGAAAGGCTCGATGCTGATAATCTGGTCTCTAAAATCTGGACCCGCAGTGAAGTCAAAGAGTTCTTTACTCAGAGATGGGGCAGAAAAATTCTTGATGACTCGGGAAATATTATAAAGTCCGAAATTTCGCGCATAATTTTCACGAATCATGAAGAGTATAAATTCTGCAATAAATTCATTCACGCCCTAGTCATGAGCAGCTTGAAAGAAGAGGCCGAGCGCAATAATAATCTCGTCCTTGAGATCCCTTTATTGCCCGAAGCAGGCAGGCCGAAATGGGTTAATCATGTCGTGTACGTTACGGCAGATTTTGACGTGAGATTAAGACGCTGCAAGATTCAAAGGAGCTGGAGTTCAGAAGAATTATTACGTCGTGAGAGACTCTTAATGCCTCGGAGTGAAAGAATAGCATTGAGTGATTATGTAATTTGCAACAACGGCAGTCTCGCAGATTTAGAGAAGCAGGCTGCTTTATTTATTAATTATTACCAGGAGAGAAAAATTTTTAATGAATCATAATAATAATAAATCAGAAGTACCGGAAAGAATTAATATATCAGACCAGTTTAAATGGGACTTGGAAGACATATATAAAGACTTTGACGCGTGGCAGAAGGCTTTCGATGACGTTCAGGCCAAGATCGATAGCTTGAAGGGTTACTCAGGCAGACTCGGTGAAGGTTCAGGAGTCCTCTTAGAGTTCATCAAGGCAGAGGAAGCAGCTTCACTTGAGATAAATAAATTATACTCTTATGCTAACATGAAGAGTCATGAAGATATGCGCGAGTCTAAGCCTATGGAACTTGCAGGAATGGCCGAAAGTTTACTCGTGAAATACTCGTCTGCAGTTGCATTCTTTGAGCCGGAAATTCTTGCACTTCCCAATGAATATATTAACGACTGCATCAAGAACGAACATGAATTAACGCGATATGAATTCTTCTTCAGAAAGTTACTGCGCGAACGTGAACACATTCTATCTCATGAACTTGAAATCTTGCTTGCTAAGACCGGAGAATTAACTTCAGTCCCTGAGAACGCATTTAGATTATTAACTGACGCAGATATGAAATTCCCGGACATTCAGGACGAGTCAGGCAATAAGACAGAGCTAACAGAAGAACGCTGGTACAGGTTCAGCAGAAGCAAGAGCCGCGATGTCAGACGTTCGGCATTCATGGGAATTCACGGGACTTATGATAAATTCAAGAATTCGATTGCTGCTCTTTACTCAGGCTCAGTGAAGGGCGATATATTTTACTCTCAAGCAAGACACTATAAAGACTCGCTTGATATGGCTTTATTCTCTGAGAACGTCCCCGAAGAAGTCTATAATCACGTTGTCGACACTGCAAGGGAATTCGCTCCCAAGTTAATGCACAGGTTGATAGCTCTGCGCAAAAAAATTCTGGGACTCGATGAATTTCACTTCTACGACATCAACGCCCCTATTTGCGATGAACCTGAAGGCGAGTTTGAATTTGATGAAGCTGTAGAACTTGCATTGAAAGCTCTTGCTCCATTGGGTGAAGACTATATTAATAATTTCAAGAAGGGTATTAATGAACGCTGGATAGACATTTACGAGAACAAAGGCAAACGCAAAGGCGCATACTCATGGGGAGCTTACGGAACGAAACCCTATGTGCTGTTGAACTATGACGGAACTTTACACGATGTATTTACCCTTGTTCACGAGATGGGACACAGCCTGCACAGCTATTACTCGAAAACTAATCAGCCTCAAGTTTACGCGGACTATACTATTTTGCTTGCTGAAGTCGCTTCGACAACGAACGAGGCATTATTACTCGAATACATGCTCAAGAATTCGGAGAGCGTTAATCATAAAAAATGGCTCCTGAATTATTATTACGACATGGTACGAACTACGTTTTTCAGGCAGGCAATGTTCGCAGATTTTGAACGTGAGACTCATTCTTACTCAGAGTCAGGCGGAGTCTTGACACCTGATTATTTGTGTGAACTCTGGAAGAGTCTTAATGCAAAATATTACGGCCAAGACTTAATCATTGACAGTGAACTTTGCGCGGAGTGGGCGAGAATTCCTCATTTTTACTCAGCGTTCTACGTGTATAAATATGTTACAGGCTTTACGGCTGCGAATGCTTTTGCGTCATCGATTCTCAATCACGAAGAAGGAGCAGTTTCTCGTTATCTCAAATTCCTTCAGAGCGGAGGCAGTGATTACTCATTAAATATATTGCGCCGTGCAGGTGTTGATTTGACCAGCTCAGAACCTTTTGAACGTACAATGAAATTCTTTGAGGCAAGACTCAACGAGGGGGCAGACTTATGGGCGAAATAAAGTTAATAGCATTCGATCTCGATGACACCATATTTAACACCAAGAAAGAATTGACTCCTGAGACTCGAAGGGTCTTATACAGAGCTGCTGAACTGGGAATCGAAATAGTGCCTTCAACGGGACGCTTCTGGGGAGCAGTTCCTGACGAGATAAAAAATTTGCCGTTTATCCGCTATGCAGTTACCCTCAACGGAGCCGCTGTTTATGATGTTAAGAATTCACGGACTCTGGCAAGATTCGAGATACCTGTAGAACGAGCTGACTTAATAGCAAGTGTCTTCGATGATTTACACGTTATCTATGACGCAATTATTGACGGTCAGGGCTACATGAATAGAGCTTTACATGAACGTGTTAAAGAGGTCGCTGTCGGTGAATGGCAGTACAAGATCATTCATGATTTAAGAAAGCCTGTTGATGATATTCATGAACTCATGAAGAGTCTTGATAGAGGCATTCAGAAGATGCAGATTTACACTCAGGATAAAGAACTCCGCAAAAATTTACTTGCTGCACTTCCTGTTGTATTCCCGAATAATTTATTTACGTCAAGCATTCATAATAACATCGAGATTAATGATCTAAAGGCTAATAAAGGCGACGGCTTGAGATTCGTTGCTTCACACTTGGGACTCGATATGAGCATGACTATGGCATTCGGGGACGGCACTAATGATACTTCAATGATAAAGGCAGCAGGTATCGGGGTAGCTATGGGCAACGCTGTTCAGGAACTCAAGGACATTGCAGACCACGTAACGGACTCCTGCGACAATGACGGAGTTGCTGAGGGCATAAAAACTTTCTGTGTAGGGATTGATGATAAATAAATGCTTATAACAGGAATCGTTATAACTATATGCGTATTAATCGAGTACACTGCGTTATTAATCTTCAGTGAGTTCGCAACGTTGACTTATAACACGGGAGCGGCTTTCGGAATGTTCAGGGAGAGGCCGGAAATTGCTTTTATATTATCTGCTGTATCATTTCTTGCTTTACTTGCTGTGTGTATATTCATGAAGTTAAAGCTCTGGACTCGAATAGGAATATCGATCATGGCAGGCGGTGCACTCTCGAATATGCTTGAAAGAATGTTCTTAGGCCACGTCGTCGACTGGATACCGTTTATATTCGTGAAAGACTTGATGTTTAATCTTGCTGACGTTGAGATAGCTGCAGGTGCGTTAATAATTCTCTGGTCGTTCACTCAGAAGGATTAATATATAACTAAGCTCCCCCGATTGCATAAAAACTTTCAGGGGAGTAAGTTTTTTATTTCACTGCCTCGAACCCGTGCTTTAAATCCGCAATAATGTCATCAATATGTTCTGTTCCTATTGAGAGCCTTATTGTAGTAGGCCTTATGCCGCATGATAATAATTCAGATTCAGAGAGCTGCGAATGAGTCGTAGAAGCCGGGTGAATTACCAGCGATTTCACATCAGCAACGTTAGCCAGTAACGAGAACACTTCAAGACTTTCTGTGAATTTCTTTGCGGTCTCAGCAGTACCCTTAATGTCAAATGTAAATATAGAAGCTCCTCCATCTGGGAAATATTTATTATAGAGTTCAAGGGCGCGTCCTGACTCCAGTGAAGGGTGATTGACTTTAGCGACCTGATTATGACTCTTCAGGAAATCTACAACCTTGAGGGCGTTATAAACGTGGCGTTCAACTCGTAAAGAAAGGGTCTCGAGTCCCTGCAATAATAAAAACGAATTGAACGGTGATAAACATGCTCCCTGATCGCGCATTAAAGTTGTACGTAACTTGATGATATATGCGAGATTCCCTGCTGCCTGAGTGAAGACTACTCCATGATATGAAGGATTAGGCTTAGAGAGTCCGGGGAACTTGTCATTTTGAGTCCAGTCAAATTTTCCGCCGTCAACTATGACTCCTCCCATGACTGTGCCATGACCGCCAATAAATTTAGTAGCTGAGTGAACAACTATATCTGCTCCGTGTTCAATTGGTCTTAATAAATACGGTGTCGCAAAAGTGTTGTCCATTATGAGCGGCAGACCGTGCTTGTGTGCTATATCTGCGACTGCTTCAATGTCAATAACGTCTGAATTAGGGTTGCCTAGAGTCTCTGCATATAATAATTTCGTGTTAGGCTTGATTGCTTTCTCGAAATTTTCAGGGTCAGAAGGGTCTACAAAAGTTGTAGTGAGTCCCTGTTCAGGCAGAGTATTAGCGAATAGATTAAACGTGCCTCCGTAAAGATTAGTTGATGATACTATGTGATCTCCTGTTGTGGCTATGTTCTGAACTGCGTATGTTATTGCTGCCGAACCTGATGCTGCTGCGAGAGCTCCTGCTCCTGATTCGAGTGCTGCGACTCTTTTCTCGAAAACGTCATTAGTAGGATTCATTAAGCGCGTGTAAATATTTCCCGGCTCAGTGAGGGCGAATCTTCCTGCTGCTGTAGCTGAGTCTTTAAATACATATGAAGTTGTTGCGTATATAGGCACTGCCCTTGAGTCCGTTGCCGAGTCCGGAGTCTCCTGTCCTGCGTGAAGCTGTATAGTCTCGAACTTGTATTTATTGTTCATGATAATAAATCACCTGCTGTTTTCATGAATTAATTTAGTGAAATATCATACTATGAAGACGTTAAATGTTAAATATGCTAAATCTGCAAATTATTTCATTTATGATTAGCCATAAAAAAAGAACCGCAGAGAGTGTGCGGCTCCTTATTTCTATTTGTAAAACTAGAAGTTCCAGTGAACAGTGCCCTTCTTATCGATTGAAAGCCTGCTGATCTTGAAGAAGTCGAGGTCGCTCCAGTTCTCATATCTGCCGTTAGAGTAATATACCCTCAAGTCCCAGTACTGTTCGTTAGGGTAGCTGTGAAATGTCATGCTTGCTGATTTACCGTGCCTTAAAGGAAGAGCAGACCCCGTGAATCTGTCTTTTTCTTCGAAAGTAGGCTTCCAGCTTGGAATGAGATATATTTTCGTTATCGTCTTGCCGCTGTAGTTGTAGAGCGTGAAGTCTTGACGGCCTGCCATTGCGCTTCCTGCCATTAATACGACTAATAGTGCTGCTAAGAAAAATCTTCGTGAAAGTTTCATCGGTACTGCCTCCTAAATTATATAAAATTTTCGTGATGCTAATTATAATTTATTTCTCTGCTTAAGGACAAATATTTAATCTCTAAAGCCTAGAAGTTCCAGTGAATAGTTCCTTTTCTGTCAATCGAAATATTATATATCCGGAAGAGATCGAGTTCATTCCAGCTTTCATGAGTTCCGTTTGAGTACTCGACTCTCATGTCCCAAAACTGATCGTCAGAATTATTCGTAAAGTTTATGTTCGTTGATTCTCCGTGCCTTAAAGGGAGTCCGCCGCCTGTGAATTTGTCGCTTTCTTTGTAATAAGGCTGCCAGCTCGGCATGATGTATACTGCAACTATAGTCTTGCCGCTGTAGTTATAGAGCTTGAAGTTCTGAGCTCCTGCCCAAGCACTCCCGGCCGTCAATACGAGTAATAACGCTGCTAAAATAAATCTTCTTGAAAGTTTCATCGGTGCTGCCTCCTGTAAAATAATATTAATAAAATTTTGGGTAAATCTGTTTTGTTCGTTTAACTTGATGATGTAATTATAATTTATTTTCGCAAATATTTCTTGACTTTAAGGCAAATAGTTTTTACTCCTAGAAGTTCCAGTGTATAGTTCCCTTTACGTCAACGGAAATCGTATTAATATTTAGTATATCAAGCTCGCTCCAGCTCTCATGAGTCCCGTTAGAGTATTCCAGCCTCATGTCCCAATACGGCTCATTTTCATTGAAATTACTGCTATTAATTTTAATTGATTCTCCGTGTCGTAGAAGAGTCCTGCCATCTAATACTTTGTCCCATGGTCCAGGCTTCCAGCTCGGAATTAGCGTTATATATGTGATTGTCTTGCCGCTGTAATTATAAAGCGTAAAACCGTGATTCTCTGCAAGTGCTGCACCTGCTGTTAATATGAGTAATAATAATATTGATAAAAGTTTTCTTGAGAGTTTCATAATTTCTGCCTCCTGAGTATAAATCTGTTTCGTTCTTTGATGTCTGTAATGATAAATTATCTTTGCGAATAATTCTTGACTTTACGGCAAATAAAAAAAGAAACCGCAAACGTCCTGCGGCTTCATTCTTAACTTGATTCTTATAATGGCTGGAGCGGCTCTAGAAGTTCCAGTAAATGGTTCCGCTTTCGTCAATCGCTATATTGTAGATTTCAAAGAGGTCCAGTTCTGTCCATTCCTCATATGTATCATTTGTGTAGTATACCCTCATATCCCAGAGTCTATCGTCAGGATAAGTGTTTATCTTCACAAGAGCTGAGTCTCTGTCTCCGAGAGGGTATCTGCCGGTAAAGAGATCGTTATCTGTATTCCATGTTGGTAGCCGGCTGGGATTGAGCAATATACGGCTTATTGTCCTTCCGCTGTAATTATAGAGCGTAAAGTTCTGAAGTCCCGCTAATGCACTTCCTGTTATTGATAATACTAATAACACCGCTAAAAATATTTTTCTTGAAAGTCTTGTCATAATTGCTGCCTCCTGAATTTATATTTAAAATTTTTCGTAAATCCTGTTTCGTTCTTGATGGCTATAATGATAAATTATCTTTGCAATTACAGATTGACTTCAAGGCAAATATTTTATTTACTCGGAGCAAACTCTATGAACTTGTCATAATCCGCAGGCAAATATTTATAAGTCAGCACATACAGCGCACTTGACAAACGGTTCAAGACGTGATTAATTCTCAGTGAGTCGGCCTCAAAGACTCTGCACGAACATAACTCGCACTCGCGGACGAGAGTCCTTAATCTGTTAATTTCCGCTGCTTTGACTCCCATTGAGTAATGAGGCATTATGTGACGGCCTGAAGGTCTGTGAGATCGTGAATGTATTTCGTCCTCGTCAAGTTCCCATAAAGTGAGCCTGCCTGTGAATGACCCGTTAGCTGCCTCGCACCTCTGAAGAGTTCTTATTACTTGGCGGATCTCTTCTAAGCCGGCAATAAAGCTCTCATCGTCTGAGTGAGTCTGAACGCAAATTATCTCTGAATTAAGCGAGTCAAGTCTTCCCCGTAATTCTATTCTTGAGTCAGCTTTATAATTCATGCTCCCAGAGTAGCGACCATGACGGCCTTAATAGTGTGCATTCTGTTTTCTGCCTCGTCAAAAACTTTTGAACGTTCTGATTCAAAGACTTCTTCAGTAACTTCACTGCCTTTGACTGCCGGAAGACAATGCAGGAATATAGTATGCTCTTTGCCCGTTGAGTTCATGATTTGGGAGTTCACCTGCCACGCTCCGAGTAATTTATAGCGTTCCTCTTTGAGAGCCTCTTCACCCATTGAGACCCACACGTCAGTATAAATTGCATCTGCGCCTTTGACTGCCTCTATTGGATCATTGATTATAGTAATCGTTGAATGCTTTGCGATTTCCCTGCACTTCTCGAGCAAATTTTTATCGGGTTCAAGTTCTCTGGGAGAGCTGACGACGTAATTAATTCCCATCTTAGCACAGCCTATCATTAATGCATTTGACATGTTGTTGCGTCCGTCGCCCAAGTAAACGAGAGTCAACCCCTGCAATTTTCCGAAATTTTCACGCAGAGTCAGAAAGTCAGCAAGCACTTGAGTCGGGTGATCAGAGTCAGTTAATCCGTTCCAGACAGGTACACCTGAATATTTCGCGAGTTCCTCAACTACGGACTGTTTGAAGCCCCTGAATTCGATTCCGTCAAACATTCGGCCGAGTACCCTTGCAGTGTCCTTAACGTCTTCTTTTGCACCTAACTGAATATCGTTTTTATTCAGATACTCCGGGAAAGCTCCTTCGTCATTGCAAGCTACAGTGAATGCGCATCGTGTTCTTGTTGAGGACTTCTCGAATAGTAATGCTATGTTCTTGCCTGCGAGAGTCTGGCCTCTGATACCTGCTCTTTTCTTGGCCTTGAGGTCTGCTGCTAGAGTCAATAAATAATCTATTTCGGACGGAGTGAAGTCCATGAGAGTCAAAAAACTTCTGCCTCTGAGATTTACTGCCATTAATAAAATTCCTCCTGATTCAAAATTTTTTTGCGCAATTATAGCACTAAGATTTTTATTTCTCTGGTATAATCACGACTTAAATATACTCTATAACGAGGCTACTAAATTATCATGACGATTGAATATTACGACAGAATTATAATCGGAGGAGGCTTATACGGGTTATATGCTGCTCTCCAAAGCGGGAAGTCAGGAAAAAGAGTCCTGCTTCTCGAACATGACAAAGATTTATTTTCACGCGCTACATATGTGAATCAGGCAAGAGTCCATATGGGTTATCATTATCCTAGATCTTACTCGACAGCAATAAAGTCAGCAAAGTATTTCGACAGGTTCGTTAATGATTATAGTGATTGCATTCTCTCAGACTTTCAGCAGGTTTATGCGACATCGGCGAATTTCTCGTACACGAATGCTTCACAGTTCAAGAAATTTTGTTCATCAACAGGAATTAAATGCGAAGAAGTTCCCGTGAATCTCTTCTTTAACGAGAACACCTGCGACGGAGCTTTTATTACACGAGAATATACTTTTGACGCTGCAATGATAAAAGAAAAAATGCTCTCTCAAATTTCAGAGTATAATAATATTATCATCAAATGCAATTCAGGAGTCACGAAAATTCATCAAGACGATAACAGCTACGTAATTTCCACGATAGGGGGGGGGGGCATAATTCGCCGTTCGTATTAAACGCCTCGTACGCTTCCGTCAATCAAATTTTAACACTCGCAGGCTATAAAAACTTCAAGATAAAATATGAACTCTGTGAAATAATCCTCTGCAAAGTTAATAACTCACTGCAAAATATAGGCTTAACAGTCATGGACGGCCCCTTCTTCTCGATTATGCCGTTCGGTAAGACAGGACTTCACTCTTTGACATCAGTTAATTTTACTCCGCACGTTACGTGTTATGACGAACTGCCGCGCTTTGAATGCCAGTCAAGATGTCCTGATAATTACTGCTCGCCGATTCAATTAGGGAACTGTAACACATGCCCTGCTAAGCCCCCAAGCTCTTGGCCTTACATGTCAAGACTAGCAAGAAAATATATGAAGCACTCTCTTGAATTTGAATACGTTGACTCGCTGTTCTCGATTAAGCCTATTCTGAAAGCCTCAGAAACAGATGACTCGCGCCCTACGATAATAAGAATCAATCACAGGCAGCCGGACTTTATTAGCGTCTTATCCGGAAAAATCAATACAGTTTATGACTTAGACGAGGTGTTATCATGATCTCAGAGAAAGAATCAAATTTTGTCTCAGCAGTTATATATCTAGGCAGCAAGACTCAGACTCAATGTGCAGGAAAATTTATTAACATGATTTATGAAGTGTTAAGCGCAAACTTTCAGGATTATGAAATTATATGCGTCAATGACTCTGCGTCTGGCGAAGCTCTGAACGAGATAGAAGACTTCAATCACAGCAAGAAACTTTCTGCGCTCTCAATAGTGAACATGGCAGGCGGGAAATTTCCTCAAGGTCTCGAAGAAAGCATGACGGCAGGGGCCGAAGCTGCGACCGGTGATTATATATTCGAGTTCGACAGCACTTATGTTGACTATGACAAGGGCGTAATCATGCAGGCATATAACAAGATGTCAGAAGGCTTTGATATTGTCAGCGTGAATGCTCCGAAAGAAAAAATAAAGTTTTCGTCAAGATTATTTTACGCGGTGTATAACAAATTTTCACGAACTCCCAGAGAATTAACAACAGAAAGATTCAGAGTCATATCAAGACGCGCTCTTAACAGAATAGAGTCGTACAGCAAAATAATTCCGTATCGTAAAGCAGTGTATGCCTTCAGCGGAGTCAAGTCAGCGAGTATAAATTATGAAGCCCTGAAAGACTCTCAAGGCAGCGTTCAGGACTCGGACGGCGAAAGATTTAACACAGCAGGTGATGCAATAGTCTTATTCACCAACACAGCGTATAAATTATCGTTATTATTCTCTGCAATAATGGCGTTCATCATGTTTGCATTTGGTCTTTATGTCGTATTTGCTTATTTCACAAGAAGTCCCGTTGAAGGCTGGGCACCGATGATGGGCATGATATGTCTTGGATTTCTTGCAGTGTTTATCTTGCAGACGATGATATTCAAGTATCTTGAGTTAATCTTGCGCATTGAGTTCAGGAAGCAGCGTTACATAGTAACATCAATAGAGAGAGTATGACAACATGAAAAAATTAATTTCAGTGATTGCACCAATGTATAACGAACAAAGTTTAGTTCAGGAATACTGCAGAAGGACTCTTGAAGTACTGAGGCAGATTCAAGATTACAGACATGAAATTATTCTTGTAAATGACGGCTCAAACGATGGTACTTATGACGAAATGCTGAGAGTTCATGACTTGAATCCGAATGAGATAGGCATTATTTCTCTGTCTCGAAACTTTGGACTTGAAGGCGCAGTTAATGCAGGGTTAAGACTCACTCAAGGCGATATTGTCGTAGTTATGGACGCTGACCTTCAGGATCCTCCGGAACTCATTCCCGAAATGCTCAGGAAAATAATAGACGGTGCTGACATAGTAACGGCCTCACGAGCTCACAGGAAGCATGATTCTTTATGGAAGCGATTCAGTGCATGGGTTTATTATAAGACGCTCGATAAACTTTCAGGCAAACTCAAGCTCGAAAGGAATGCAGCAAACTTCAGAATGTTGACGAGAAGAGCATTAACACAGCTTCTTGAACTTCCTGAGTCTAATAAAGTCTTCAGAGTCATAGTTCCATATATAGGCATGAAGACAGCTTCGATAGAGTACGACCGTGACGCAAGGTTTGCAGGAGAGACGAAATATAACTTTGCTAAGATGCTCCGTTATGCCCTGGACAGTCTTGCGGGTATCTCGATAGAACCTCTTACAGCAGCTTTATACACAATTCCGGCAGCTATATTTGTGCTTGTAATTGCTTTATTAGGCTTTATTTTCTCATCAGCAAGTTTATGGCAGGCAGCATGGACTGTTATATTTTTCTGTTCATTTCTTGCAGTACTCGTGCTAATTGTCGCGTGTCTCACAGGACTTTATGCCGGTCAAATAATACTTGAAGCCAAACACAGGCCGATTTCGATTATATACAGCTACATACCTGCAAATTCTTTACAGGAGGCTGAGTAATAAATGCAATATATAAGATTGGGCAGTTCAGGACTCAAGATAACGCAATTAACATTAGGGACTGCTCTAACAATAGGCACGGAAATAATAAATGTCTCATCAGCCGGAAAAATCATAAATACAGCGTGGGAAATGGGCATCAGATCATTTGACACGTCTAATAATTACGGCATGGGCGGTGCTGAAAAAATGCTCGGCAGAATCATGAAGCAGTTTAACCGGCAGGAATTCGTTTTATCGACCAAAGGATCATGGCCTGTAGGTGATTCACCGTATGAGAGGGGACTTTCACGCAAGCACATAGTCAGGGCAGTTGATGACTCTCTGAAGCGTCTTGACACAGATTATATTGATCTATATTACGCTCATAGATATGACAGCGAGACTTCAATAGAAGAAATATGCAGGACGTTCAACATGTTGATTCAAAGCGGTAAAATTCTTTACTGGGCAACGTCTGAATGGCCGGCCGAAGCTCTGAGTCAATGTCATGATATATGCAGCAAACTTTTACTCGAGAAGCCTATAGCTGAACAGTTTATATATTCTTATGCAGTAATCAAGGCCGAACGTAACGGAGTAATTGATTTTTGCAGGTCTCATGATGTCGGGACTCTGGGATTCTCGCCGTTGTGTCAGGGGTTCTTGACGGGCAAATATAAATCAGGAATCCCGGAAGGTTCACGAATTTCTAAATCACGAGCTATAAATTACGACAAGACAGCAAATTTTTACGCTCAGAATAAATCACGAATAGATTACTTTATTGACACATGCGACAAATACAACGCAGATTATACAGCAGCAGCACTTCAATATTGCATTAATAAAAATATTTATCCAGTGTTCGGAGCAAGTTCTCCTGAGCAAGTCATTATGAACGTCAAGGCCTCAGAAGAAACTTTACCAGGCAAATTATGGAAGGATTTAGACTCTTATGAAACTGGCAGCATCTAATATAGCATGGACTCCTGAACATGACTCTGAAATATATAATTTAATGCAGGAGCTTGGCTTCAGGGGACTCGAAATAGCTCCGACGCGTTTATTTTCGCAAAATCCTTACGAGCATTTACACGAGGCAAAAGAATTCGCTGATAACATGATGAGTAAATATAATCTCGAGATATGCTCTATGCAGTCTATATGGTTCGGGATGAGTCATAAAATCGCAGGCAGCATTCAGGAGCGTCAAGAGCTGCTTAATTACACAAGGGAAGCTCTAACTTTCGCAAGTGTCATGAAGTGTCATAATATAGTCTTCGGCTGTCCCCGTAACAGGTGCGTTTACAAGCCCGGTGATTATGAGATAATTTGCGAATTCTTGATCAACATTGCAGACATCGCTGAATCTTTAGGGATAATCATAGCTCTTGAGGCAAATCCGAAAATTTATAACACCAACTTTGCAAATACTACTGACGAAGCAGCAAATATAATTATGAGTCTAAATCATCCTGCACTGAGATTAAATCTTGATACGGGGACTATATTAGCAAACAGCGAGAAACTATCAGGCATAAATATATCACTCGTTAATCATGTTCACATCAGCGAGCCTGGACTGAAGGCAATAACGAGACATAATGAACATCAAGAACTTGCTGTAATGTTAAGGCAAAGCAATTACTCAAAGTTTATCTCAATAGAAATATCAAACGCAAATGATATTAACAGACTTTGTGAAAACATGTATTATATATCCCAAATTTTTAATTAAGGAGCTATGTTTATGAATGTGAATAAGAAATTCAGTATCATGAATATTGCTGTATTATTACTGGCTGGTCTTATCGCAGTTTTCATGAGCCTCAGGATTTTTAGTATGCTGGCAAATGTAATATCTATTTCTGCAGCTGCTAACATATCGAGCGAATGCAGGGACTTTGTGTCATTCAGGATAACAAAGGCCTTCCTGGAAAATATTAATCCATATACACTCGAAGCACTGTCTGGACATGTACCGCTTGCTGACCTGTATACGTTTCTTCAGCCTTTATGTGTAGCTGTCATATGCAAAATTACAGGAACAGGGATATTAGAGGGCAACTTTTCATTTAATATGTTATGTGTTCTTGGAACAGCAATTTGTATATTTTTCATAATGCAGAGTTCATTCAACGAGATAACCAAAGGAGTAAAAGGTATTATATTAATTTTGTGCATTTTCTCGGTCTCAGGGACATTTTTCACGATGTTCACAATATCATTCTTTACGTTCAGACCTGATTCAATCGGAATATTATTAACTGCTGCATTAATGCTTGTTGTGAACAGATGCCCTCAGAGAACTTTTCTTGCTGCATTTATAAGTGTAATGCTCATTCACGCTAAACAAATTTTAATCATAATTGCCTTCCCTGTGTTCGTGTATTATTTAGTGAATAATAAAACTCTTGCCCTGAAATATTTTTTATACTGCCTTCTCTTAGGTATAATTACTCTTGTAGCTGTATATTATATTTTTCCGTTGTACTGGGGATCGTGCATCTTCGCTCAGAGCAAAATTATACACACTTCAAGATCATATGCTTTGCGTAATATTATAAAATGCTGCGTGAAGTATTATGCTTTTATCATCATGGGACTTGCGGGGACTGCTGCGGCTTTATTCTTGACGGGTAAAAATATTTTCGCCAAGTTACGACATGACTATATATTATTTATAATTTTATATATTATCTCATCGCTTGTATGCCTTCTATGGGTTGCAGGTGCTGGAGGCGACGGACTGAAATACTGTTTTGCAATGCTTGCTCCTCCGATGGTGATATTTGCGCTCTCTATATGGAAGTTCGTTAATGTCAAGTCATGTGAAAAGTTTATTCTTGTCTTGAGTGCAGCGGCATGTCTTGTAACGTTCAGAAATTTTGGCAGATTAAAATATACTCTTAATGACATGATTAATTACTCGAAACTATGGGAGACTATTAGAGCCTACGACACAGGCGAAAAATATATTTATCTGGGCATGTCAGCAAATAATTATTTACTCAAAGAGGAGAACTCGCGAAAGAATTATATCTTGTTCGAGGACGGCCACACTGAATATTTTATCAGGCAGATAAATAAAGCAAGCAGACTTGATAACCTTTTTGCAGAGTTATTATATGTCGATAAAATTTACGGTGCATTCAATGACTACGCAGCAAGAGTCAATGAAATGATCTCAAAGAAAGAATTCGCACTTATAGTAATTCCCTGGAGTGATGTCATAAATAAAGATAAGCTCAACGAGAACTACAAGATACTTCAAGAACTCGAATGCAGAAACAGTATAGGTCAGAATCTTGCGGTCAAGCTTTATGTTCCTAAGCAGTAAATAAATAAAACCTCCTGAACGAGTCAAGAGGCATTGCTTTATATCATCAAGACTCGTTCAAGCATTCCCGTATAATTCTCAAATGAATTTTTTCTCGCATAGACACCTTCATTGCTGTGCATATCACCGAATACAGGAATACACAAACTGAAGCACTCTATATTGAACTTGCTGTAGTACCAAGATTCGTCTTCTTCTGAAGATTCGCGGATTATTCTTGAAGGCTTGATGTAACCGGGGATATTCATAATGTCATATGGTACGTAGAACCATTCATAATTTGAAGTCATTGCAGAGTCTATTAATCTGCGTCCGAACTCTTCACTCTGGAAATCATTTTCAATCGTGAAATCAGCTGACCTGTCCCAGCCCATATCCGTAACGTCAAGGACTATAACGCGTTCAACATGTATTTTTTCTCTGACTAAATATTTTTTAAGCGAGTAAACTCCCTGCATATCACTCTCTTCGTCACCGGTAAAGGCAAATATAACATTATCAGGAAGCACGCAGTTTTTCATGACGTACAGGGCAGAAGCATTCGTTATAGCGTTGTCGAACGTCCCAAGCAGCATATTTTCTCTTTCATGACGATAGAAGCACTTTGTCATTTCCTCTTCGCAGTCGATATGACTTGAGACGATTATAACAGGTTCTGATTTATTGAGATTGCGTGAAGCATAAAGGTGAAACAATCCTGTTGAATTAATCTTTATGTAGTTTGAGTCTTTGAGAAATTCTGCAATAAAATCAAGTCTTGCAGTGTTCGTGAATTCTCTTCCGTTGTCCTTATTGAGCACGCAGACTCTTCCAAGTATTTCGCATAGATTCAAATTAACAGCCTCCACTACAAAATTAATCACAATCAGAGGTTACGCAGTGATTTTGTATTAGTAAATGTATTAGTAATCCGCGATTGATATAAATACAAAATCGTTGTGAAAAGTTTTTAGTATTATACATGCCTGAAAGAATTTTTTCACAGTAAAAAGTAAAAAATTGAGCCTCCCGACTCGTTATCGAATCAAGAGACTCTCTTTATATTGGAGGTTTGTAATGAATGTATGCGTTAAATTATTCCTGCCTTCTTCATCTCATCGCGCATTGTCTCTAAAACTTTACCTGACGACGGCAAAACGGGTCTGCAAGGATTTCCAACGTTACGCCCTGCCATGTTAGCCATGTCCTTAGCTGCTGCGGGGAAGCTCGCAAGATCCATCGAGAGTCTAACGGGATTCATTCTGTACTGTGCATCGAGTGCGCCCTGTAAGTCTCCTGCAATGAACTTCTCGTAAATGCTGCATACTAGCTCAGGGAAAATATTAGCTGTCGTGCAGACTGCTCCGGCTCCTCCGTGAACTAGAGTCCCAAATACAAGAGTATCTTTGCCTCCGAAGACTTTAAACGGCCTGTCAAGATCTCTCGTCATCCTGATTGTCTCTGAAGTCCGAGTCATGTCTCCGCTTGAATCTTTCATTCCTACAACATTAGGACAGTTTTCAATCATTCTCATTACGAAATTATAACTCATGGTGTAGCCAGTCCGGCCCGGATTGTTATAGAGAAGCATGGGCATTGTAGGCACTGCATTTGCAATCGCGCTGAAGTGCTGGTACATTTCCTCATCAGTGAGCTTCAAGAACATTGGCTGTAATACGCTTATTCCGTTAGCTCCTAACTCTTGAGCCATCTTCGCAAGTCTGACGCACTTTTGAGTCCTGATTGCTCCGATACCCATATAGACGGGGACTCTGCCTTTGACCTGAGAGATGATTATCTCAAGAATTTTGCGGTATTCGTCCTCCTCGAAAATATAGAACTCGCTGTTAGAACCGAATGCAAGAATGCCATGAACTCCGCCGTTAATGACAAAGTCAACTTGATCTCTCATCTTGGCCTCGTTGACGTTAGAGTCATCATCAACAGGAGTGATAATCGGGGGGATAATGCCTTTAATAAAACTTGTGTCGATCATGATAAAAATTTTTCCTCACTTTCTTAATCTTTTTTCTTGAACTCGCTGTAAACCGTGAAGAGCAGAACTGCAACTGTGATAACTAAGAATGTTACAGCAATCGGAGAAGTTACGAACGGCTCAAAACTTCCCTTAGAACGCATTAATGAACGCCTCAAATTCTCCTCAAGCATAGGAGCAAGAATAAACCCTACAACCATCGGCGCAAGAGGATACTTATAACGCTTCATGATAAAGCCTAAGATTCCAAATGCTACCATAACGCCAATCTCGAAGACTCTATTATTCGATGAGAACGAACCGACAAAGCAAAATGCAATCACTATCGGCAGTAAAATTTCTGTCCTGAGTGAAAGAATCTTAGAGAACAGGGGTAAGCCGAAATATGCAGACACGAGCATTATAATATTTGCGATGATAAAAGCTGCGAAGATTGCATACACCAAAGTATTTCCTGACGAGAATAACAGCGGTCCCGGTGCTATTCCGTGAATCTGAAAGCCTGCCATAATCATTGAAGTTGCGTTGTCTCCGGGAATTCCTAAAGTCAAGAGAATTATCAACGCTCCTCCGACTGAAGCATTATTTGCCGACTCAGGTGCGACTATTCCGTGAATTGTCCCGTGTCCGAACTCTTCAGGAGTCTTTGAAGTTTTCTTTGCGAAAGTATATGCCATCAAGTTAGCGATGTTGCCCCCGATACCCGGCAGAATTCCTACAACGAGACCGATTATTGAAGCAGGTATTGAAGTCTTGAGAGCCGAGAAAAATTCTTTAATGCTAATTCCAAAGCCCCGCATTTTTTTCTGAGCAACTATTTGATGTTCAGCTTCTTCTATAGTCGTAGAGTTTCGCTTTGAAGCATTCGTTAAGACCTGACTCACTGCGAACAAGCCGATTAACAACGGAACTATAGCAAATCCGCTCCTCAATGACGAATAACCGAACGTGTAACGGGTATACGCGCTCAGTCTGTCAATGCCTACGAACGAGAGAGATACTCCCAGCAGACATGATAACAAGCCCTTGACCATGCTGCCTTCTGCAAGAGCTGATACTGTCGTTAATGCTAATAATATAACTGTGGTGTACTCGTAGGGTGAAAATCTTAACGCAACCTGACCAATTAACGGCGCAAGAGTACTCATTATGACAGCTGAGAATATTCCCCCTATGAACGAGAACAATAACGCGACTCCCATTGCTCGATAAGCCTCGCCCCTTTTAGCCAATTCATGACCGTCAAAGCACGTAGCAATTGATGAAGGTGTGCCGGGAATTCCTAACAAGATTGCAGATATGAAGCCTCCTGACACTCCGCCGACGTAGACAGACATTAAGAACGATATTCCCATAACGGGCTGCATTGCGAATGTTAAGGGAAGCATTATAGCTAGAGCAGTGAAAGCAGATAGTCCGGGAATTGCTCCGAAGATTAAGCCTGCAACATCACCGATTAAGATTAATAATAAAGTTACTGGCTGTGATAAAACGTTTTTGAAGCCTTCAAGTAATAACATGATTGATTCAGCCTCCCTTTATCCAAGAATACCGGCCGGCAGGAAGATCTGAAAGCCGTAATAGAATAAATAATAAATTCCCGCAGGTACAACGAGCGACGCAATAACACTTATTAATAATAATTTCTTGTTCGCAAATGAGCCTTTAGGGAATAACAAATAAATCTGACAGAATAAATATATCGTAGTTAAGACTATGAAGCCGACTTCTTTCAAGAAATAGCAGTACGCAATCAATAACGCAATACTCAAGATTAACGGCCAGTTGATAGCAAAAACTTTTGACTCTGACTCTTTGATAGATTTGTCTTTACGGGTGAACGCTGTAACAACCTGAATCACCGCAAGAATTCCCATTATAACCGCTACCATTCGGGGGAAGAACTGAGGCCCTAACGAGTCAGCCTTTGTAGTCCTGATACTGTATGAAGCTGCGTAAATGAAAATCGAGAACGCTAGAAACACTAAACCTGATAATTTATCTTTGAGAGATTCTGACATGTAGTAATTATCACTCCTGAATAAAAAATTACCCGAACCGTTTTAATTAGTCCGGGTATCGTAAAAATATTTTACTGAGCTGCTAAGAACTCTTCCTTGTAAATATCCATTGTGTCAGCGTAGAATTTCATTGCGTAGTCCTGAGCGTCCTTCTTTAACATCGTTGCAGGTGTCAGGAAATTTGCTTTCAAGTATGCTAAGAACTCCGGATCTTTCGAGGCTTTCTCTACAGCGTCCGCGAGAATATCAATAATTTCATCAGGTGTATTAGGGTGAGCTCCGACCCAGAAGAATTTGCTGAAGTCTACGTTCTTGAGGCCGTAATCTGAAGCGAGCTTAACGTCAGGAATCAATTCATTTTTCTCTGAGCCTAATAAACATAACGCAACAAATTCACCTGTCTTGAAATAATCAAGTGCTAATGAGTACGAAAGATTTATAACGTTCGTCTGTCTTCCAAGAAGGGCAGTAACTTTCGCAGCATTATTTCCTACATCTACGAAGCGCATTGCTGCTTTCCATTCGCGATTCATTGCAATCCCGCAGATCTGGTTAGTAGCTCCGATCTTTCCGCCGTATTCGATTGTGTCAGGTTCAGCGGCAGACTTTGCTACGAGGTCGGGGAGGTCTTTATAGCCTGAGTCCTTATGAACAACAAGCACCGTTGTATTATCGATTAATGGAATTCCTACGGTCTTGAACGAGTCAAGAGACACATCAGTTGTACCCATCATCTTAGGGACGAATATATCAGTGCCGTTGATGATTAAAGTGTAGCCGTCAGGGTCAGACTCGAGAACCTGCTCCATTCCGATAACTGTTGCTCCTCCGTCAACGTTTGCGACAACAACGGGAACGCCTAAAACTTTTGACATTGCCTGAGCAAGAGCGCGGGTGTTTCTGTCAGTGTCTCCTCCGGCTTTGACGGGACATATAATTTGAATGGGCTTCGACGGGAATTTGTCGGCAGCGAACGATGAACTAACGATACCCATAGCAAGAACCAGGGCAAGCATGACTATAAAAGCCTTCTTCATGTTGAGTATAACCTCTTTCATTGTGAATTTATTAATGTTAATTGGAATGTAATAAATTTTATTATACAGAGCGCTAATTTGCAATTATAAAAAATATCCCCGTCCAGTCATATAGATTTAGATTGAACCGAACGGAGAAAAGTTTAGCAAAGTTTAATTACGAATTAGTGATTAGTTATCAAGTTTGAATTTGAGTATCTCGCCTGTTACAGCGTCAATGTCAAAGTCGTACTCTTGACCGTTAGCAATGCATTCAAGAGAATAAACCGGCCTGAAGTTTTCTGAATTAGGACTCGGATAATCATCGGCTTCGTTGTCGAGTTCTATCTCTTTAACGTGTGCTGTATCAGGTGCAAAGCGTTTTATTGCTATGTCCATTGCCTGCTGTTCTGATATGAGCTTGATATTTCTGCGGGCTGCCTCTTCACGAACATACTTAGAATCAAAATTATCAGCGTACGACACTGCACAGACTCCGAAAATTGCAACAAGCATAACAAGTACTAAAAGTTTTCGTTTCATAGTGAAAACTCCTCCTTATAAAATAAATTTTGTTATCTCATCAGGAAGTCAACGGCGATTTTTGCTGCTTCTTCCCAGTGAGAATTAAAGCCGTGATCTACTCCGTCAAGTAAATGAAGCTCGCTGTTTGCGTAAATTTTATTATATCTTTCGCTGTAAGTATAAGGCACTAACCTGTCTCCTGTCCCGTGAACAAGACATACAGGGCCGGTGAATTTCTCTGCGGTCTCGTAAATTTTCAGTTTCTGGGCAGTCAGAATATAATTACGTCCGAGATTTAAATTACCGAAAATTTTTACTGTCTCAGGAGGGTTTGACGCGTCATAATCTACGCCGAATGCAGTTCCCCTGATAGCGTCATCACGTAAAACAGCTGCTGGAGCAA
Organism: Synergistaceae bacterium; assembly: GCA_017439345.1. Taxonomy (GTDB): domain Bacteria; phylum Synergistota; class Synergistia; order Synergistales; family Aminobacteriaceae; genus JAFUXM01. The sequence goes on along the minus strand of JAFSJJ010000044.1, from coordinate 75,269 downwards.
AGAGAACTACTTTACTGATTTTATCTGCTCCGAGTTCGCCTGCTAACATGCTTGCAACGACTCCGCCCTGTGAGTGTCCTGCAATTGATATAGAGTCAGCGTCAACGTAATCAAGATTTCTGACGTAATCAAAAACTTTTCTGGCGTCTTCTAGCTCGTTAAGTACTGTCATATCTTCAAATCTGCCTTCACTCTGACCGTGTCCGTTGAAGTCGAATCTTATTGAGGCAGTATTATTTTTCTCGAGTTCGTCAGCAATCAGCTTCATCAATCCGAATTCTTTATTGCTTGCGAATCCATGAAGAAGCATTACTACATCACATTTATTATTTCCTTCGGGCTTCTGGATAACGGCCGCTAATTTCCCGTGAGAGCCGTCAATTTGAACGTTAATAACTTCAGCGCAGGATACAGCGGGAATTAATAACATAACAAGGACTACAAGTAATAATAATAATTTTTTCATGCAGCACAACTTCTTTCATTATTTTATTAGGATTAGGATAAATAAATATTATGTGATAAATAAAAATTTTGCAACGAGTCAAGAACGTTCGCTGATTATGGACGAAGCGAGAATTAACAAAGCTCCTGCAAGACCGGTAAAAGTCAGACTCTCGGATAAAATCAAGCTCGAAAGAATCAAAGCAGTAACAGGATCAATATAACTGAAAAATGCTATTGTCCCTGCACTGAGCCCCCTCATTGAACCGAAGTAAAGCGCGTAAGCTATTCCTGTGTTCACTATGCCGGTGTAAATTAACAATGCTAGTGAAGTAATGCTGAATTCTCCTGAAGCAAATTCGCCCGTGAAAATAATATAAGGCAGCATGACCAGAGCCGACGCACTTAACTGAATTATAGTTTTTGCGTAAATTTCGACATTATTAACTCTTTTATTCATGATTATTACAGAAGCATATAACGATGCTGAACCAAGAGCGCATAATATTCCCTTGATGTCTTTATGACTTGGCAGACCGCTTTCAAGAATTCCGGATATTAACACCATGCCAGTTAGCGATAAGAACAGACATAATAATTTTTTCGCAGTGAGTTTTTCATTCAGGAATACAGCAGAGAGAATAATTACTATTGCAGGATTCGTGTAACAAAACAGAGTAGCAGCAGGGACGCTGGTGAAATTATAAGCCTCGAACAGAAACAGCCAGTTAATGCCGAGAAATGCTCCGCTGAGTGCAAGTTTGATTATAGTTTTCGAGTCAGGTCTTGCGATATGTCTATGAGTGAGCTTAACGAGAATTAGCAGAAACAGAGAGCCGAGAACTCCACGAAAGAACGCGATTACAGCAGAAGACAAGGGGCTAAAGCGTCTTAATATTCCGATTGAGCCGAAGATTATCATTGCAATGATGAAACTTAATAAATCCTTCATGTTGTAAATGATAGCCTGATAAGAATTTTTTGTCTATATCCCTAATAGGAAGGTTCGTAATCAGATTGGCTTATTTGCTCTTTAGTCGATGATGCTCGTTTCAATCCCTTATAGGAAGGTTCGTAATTAGGTTTCATTCTATTTAAGCACTAATCCTACGGGTTTCAATCCCTTATAGGAAGGTTCGTAATCCTCAACACCCCTTGCAATTACTATGTCGCGAATTTTAACACGTTTGCAGGAATTACGCAATGTTTCATAACTTAAACTTGTAAACACTTGCAAATTCAATAAAGTATTTTTTTCGTCCGTGCGTCGATCTCATCAAAAATTTAATTTTTCAGGGTTACTTTTTGCATTTGGTCAAAGTCAGAGTTTTTTACATTATATAAATATTTATCATTGCTATTTGGTCAAAGTTGACTTTTCTGCGTCGACCTCGTTGAGTCGTACTGCTTTTTATTGACTTAACTTTGCTCTTTGCTGACCTATTAATTCATAAAAAATGCGCCGTACCCTGAGAGTTAATCAAGAATACAGCGCGTTATATTAAATAATAAATTCTCTAACCTAAAATATTGCCGAGATTTTCAGCTTCAATTTTATGTTTCTCAGCATAACCCGTTAATATCAGAGTCAAAGCTCCATCGCCCGTAACGTTGCAGGCTGTTCCGAATGAGTCCTGTAATGCAAAGATCGTCAGCATTAAAGCTGTTCCTGCCTCGTTGAAGCCAAGTACTCCCGTAATCAAGCCAAGAGAAGCCATGACAGTACCGCCGGGGACTCCAGGTGCTCCGATAGCAAATACTCCCAGTAACAAGCAGAATAAAATCATGCTGCCTACTGAAGGATAAACTCCGTAAAGAATCTTAGAGACCGCCATAACAAAGAAAGTTTCTGTCATGACGGAGCCACAAAGGTGAATATTAGCAAATAACGGAATTCCGAAATTTACCATGTCGTCGCGTAATGTCGGCTCAGATTTCCTTGCACACTCGAGAGCTACAGAGAGAGTCGCAGCACTTGACATAGTTCCTACAGCTGTCATGTATGCAGGTCCGTAATGTCTGATTATGTTCATAGGATTTCTGCCTGAATACACTCCTGCAATGAAGTATAACAATGCAAGCCAGATATAATGACCAGCCATAACGAGCAATATAATCATTACGAAGACCGGAAATTGTTTCGTGATTGAGCCTTCATAAGCAAGTCCTGCAAAAGTCGTGCCTATCAGCCAGGGCAGGACAGGAATCAAGAATCTTGTTACTATGCTTAATACTACTTTCTGGAATTCCTCGAGCAAGTTAATAATATATTTGCTGCGGTTCCATGCTGCTGCAAGTCCTACTGTGATAGATAAAAACAATGCAGAGATAACAGGCATAATCTGAGGAATTGCTAACTTGAACAATACATCAGGAAGACTCTTTAAGCCCTCGACTTCTGAGACGATATTCATGAACGGTAAAATCGAATACCCTGCAAGAGTTGCTGCAAACGCTGCCCCTATTGACGAGATATAAGCAAGAATCAAAGCAAGTAAAAGCATCTTCGAAGCATTGCTGCCCAGACGCGTTATAGAAGGAGCTATGAAGCCTATGATTATCAACGGAACGCAGAAATTAATGAACTGTCCTGAAATATAGCGTATCGTTACGATAATATTCAATAACGCCATGCATAACGAACTGCCTTCAATTAACGTAAGTCCAAGACCGATAAGAATACCTGCAACGAGTGCTACAACCAGCTTAAACGGTAAAGAACTAGTATAAGAATTATTGCTGCTCATGATGAATATAAAACCTCCTGTGAAAAAATTATTGCTGAAAAGTTTACACCTTTATAATCACAAACACGAATCAACATCAACACGATTAATCATGACATTCAAAATTTCTTTGTCAGTCTCCTTCATGCCGATTTTGCCTATATAGCCCATATTTTTAATCGTCTCTTCGGGGTCGTCCTCAACAAAACCTTCACCGCCTTTGAATTCTTTATCACTCATACTCATATAGTGAGCCAGAATAGCAGCATGAACTGACGAAGCAATTTTCGCAGCACAACTCGGCTTTGCACCGTCACACACTATGCCTCCGACATTAGCAAGGGTATTCGTTATAGTGCGTCCGACACTGGCATAATCTCCTCCGGCCATGTAAGTTATAGCAGCTCCGGCACCTGAAGCAGCACTGACAGCCCCGCAAAATGCAGATAACGAGCCTATATAGTGCTTGATGTAAATCGAAACAAGATTACTGACTGCTAAAGCCCTGTATAATTTTTCGCGTGATAAGTGCCAGCTCTCTGAATATTGAATCACAGGCATTGTTACTGTTATTCCCTGATTTCCGCTGCCTGAATTTATTATTACGGGAAGGGGACAACCGCTCATTCTTGCGTCAGAACCTGCTGCTGCCCTTGCACATGCACAAGCCCTGACATCACTGCCCCAGTTCTCGAGAATAGTTTTGCCGACTCTGGCTCCCCATTTGTTGTCGAGGCCTTCTTGAGAGATTCGCGAGTTATATTCAATTTGGCGGTCAAGGATTTCTTTAACGTCGTTAATATCAAGTTCGTTTGCGTAATCAAGAATAGTACTGAGCTTCATTAAGTTTTTATCAGCATGAGACTCTTGCTTGATTTCGTGATTATCGTGATTATTATTCTCGAGTAAAATATTTTCATCGCGCTTAATCAACGTAATATTAGTGTGATAATTCTCTATCCTGACTAGAGCTTTATGCGAGCGTCCTATTGCTTGGACTTCGATAAATAAATTCGGGACATCTTCAGCGAGTGAGACATCACAGAATTTTTGCGATACAAGTTTTCTTGTGAGAGTTCTTGCGTTGTCATCAGCACCTGCAATGACTTCGAGTTCTTTGGACTCATTGCCTCCGACAGCTCCCAGAATTGCAGCAGCTTCTATACCTTTTTGATTTCCTGAATTCGGGACGATTACACCTTTGACGTTCTTGATAATATTTCCTGAACATGAGACATGCAGCCCTGTGAGTTCTTCGTTGAGTGCAGCTCTGGCTTTTGCGGCGGCATATGCGATTGCTATAGGTTCAGTGCAGCCCATAGCGGGAACGAGTTCTTCGCGTAGAATAGCAGTGTAGTTGTCGTAAAGTTCACGTGAAAGCATAAATTACCCCTCTCTTTCTTGTGAGAAAATTTAATGAGTTAGGGCAATTATATATCACGCAGGCTAATTAATTAATTACTCGTTGTTATTATTTGCGTTTGCTTTCTCTCGTTCGGCTTTGAGTCTTTTATTATGTTCACGCATTTTATCAAGACGAGGCTTTAACGGTTTGAAGCGTGAAAAATCTTTTATAGGCGGAATGTCAGAGAAATCTATATCTTCGTCGCGCATTTCCATGAGTCTTAATATTGACTTCTTCATTTCCTCTCGTTCTTCCGGAGTCCTCGCAAGTGCAAGAACTTCACTAAGCCCCATTAACATAACGTATTATTCCCTTCTTATGTTCAATCATGATTGATTCTCTTCAAGTTTTTTGCGTTCGAGTTCAGCATTAACTCTTTTATTATGTTCGCGTATCTTGTCTAGATACGGCTTCAACGGTCTGAAACGTGAAATATCTGTTTTCTCTGGTATATCAGAAAAATCTATATCGTTGTCTCTTGTCTTCTGTCTTAACATAAGGAAATGCTCCCCAATCTCGTTTTTCTCTTCAGGAGTCTTTGCAAATGCAAGAATATCACCGAGTCCCATAAGCATAAATGAATTCCTCCTTTTTCTCTGCAAGTCTTGCTGATATGATACGGATAATATTACTATTTTCTATGGTTATACGGTCAACATACACTACGAACATTATATCCCCGTAGACCATACCGATAACGTCAAGACGTTCTTCACCTGTGATTTCATCGATTGAGTTAAATTCATAAACAGCATCTTCGTCCATGAAAGCGGCGGCTGCTTCTCTAAAATTAACACCGTGTTTGCGAATGTTAATCTTTTCTTTCTCGTCGTCCCAAGTGAATAATATATCGCCGAGCCTAAATTTTATTTCGCCGTATTCGATTTACTCAGTCATGATTGCCTCTCTTCAAGTTTCTTGCGTTCGAGTTCAGCATTGATTCTTTTATTATGTTCTCGTATCTTGTCTAAAAAAGGTTTCGCCCGCGTCCAGCCTGTGAAGTCCGTTACTTCGGGAATATCTGAAAAATCAATATCTTCATCGCGCATGTGTCGTAATCTTATTAGAGACTCTTTCATTGCTTTGCGTTCTTCCGGAGTCTTCGCAAGTGCAAGAACATCACTCATACCCATTATCATAAATTTTCTCCTCCTGTCTAGTTGCTTTTCGTGCTGATATTATACGCGTAACATCACGATTATTTATAGTGACTCTGTCAACGTATACTACAAAATCAATCTTGATAAATTTTATCGTGTATGCTATTCTTTGCGCCGAAAATTTTTCAGAAGGGAGCGAAGAGTCTTTGAAACTTTCAACAACAGCACGCTACGGACTTAGGGCAATGTCGGACTTGTGCATTCATTCGACTAACAATAACCCCGTCAGAGTCAATGACATAGCTTTACGCCAGAATATTCCCGTTAATTATCTCGAGCAGTTATTCGGCAAAATGCGCAGAGCTGGACTCCTTGAGAGCGTCAGAGGTGCTCAGGGCGGCTATAAACTCGCTAGAGCTGCTTCACAAATCACTATATCAGATATTCTTGCAGCACTCGGTGAACCGTTCATATTCGGATCATGCCAGACTGATAAAGGCTGTGAGAACGCTGTAACCTGTCCGACGTTCAAATTATGGCAGAAAGTCAAAGGCTCAGTCGATGAGATTTTAGACAGCACTACACTTGAAGACATTGCAGACGAGAAAATTTCACTGCTTGAAAGTCTCAGCACTGACCCCGAACGCAAATTAGTCCGGGATAAAGCACTAAAATCAAAGGAGGAATAATTATATAAAATGTTTGTCTACATGGATCACACAGCAACTACTCCGACAAGTCCTGAAGTCTTGAAAGCTATGATGCCTTACTTTGGCGAAAATTTCGGTAATCCTTCGAGCGTCTATTCATTCTCGAGAAAATCACGTTCAGCAGTCGAGAAAGCTAGAACTCAGGTTGCACAGGCTTTGAACGCTGACAGTTCAGAAATATTTTTCACGAGTTCAGGCACTGAGGCGGACAACTGGGCACTCAAAGGAACACTTGATAAAGCACGTCTCACAGGTAAGAATCACTTAATCACGACTCAAATTGAACATCATGCTATTCTGCACACTGCTGAATACCTGCACAAATTTGAAGGCGTTGACGTTACTTATTTGCCGGTTGATTCTGAAGGCTTCGTCAATCCTGATGATGTCAAAGCAGCAATCACTGACAAGACAGCTCTAGTTTCTATCATGTTCGCTAATAATGAAGTCGGAACTATTCAGCCAATAAAAGAGATCGGAGCTATTTGCAGAGAGAGAAAAATTCCGTTCCACACTGACGCGGTTCAGGGGGCAGCACATCTTGATATTGACGTTAAAGCAATGAATATCGATATGCTCTCAATGTCAGCTCACAAAATGTACGGTCCTAAAGGAGTCGGAGCTTTATTCCTGCGTAAAGGCATGAGACCTGAAAACTTTATGCACGGAGGAGCTCAGGAACATAAACACAGGGCAAGCACTGAAAATATTGCTGGTATAGTCGGCTTCGGGGAGGCTATGGAAATTCTTAAAACTAGACTCAATGAAGATAAAGCTATTAACTCAGCAAGACGCGATAAATTAATTGCAGGTATTCTCGATAAAATCCCTGACGCTAAATTAAACGGTGCTGTCTGCGGTGATAAGAGACTCCCGAATAATATTAACTTCAGCTTTATAGGAGTCGAAGGCGAGACTCTTTTACTTGACCTTGACGCTAGGGGCATATCGGCCTCAACTGGGAGCGCGTGTTCATCAGAAAGTCTTGATCCCTCGCATGTTCTCTTAGCTCTTGGCCTCAAGCATGAGATGGCTCACGGTTCTTTACGCTTCACAATAGGAAGACTCACAACTGATGAACAGATTGATTACGTCCTTGAAGTTTTGCCCGAAATCGTAGCAAGAAGAAGAGCAATGTCGCCCCTATGGGAAGATTATTTAAAGTCGAAAGGAGAAAATTAAATCATGGCGCTAGATTACAGCCAGAAAGTTATGGATCACTTTATCAACCCCCGCAATGTCGGAGAAATCGCTAATGCTGACGGTATCGGAGAAGCAGGAAATCCCAAATGCGGAGACATCATGAAAATTTATCTCAAGGTCAACCCTGACACTAATATAATCGAAGACGTGAAATTCAAGACGTTCGGTTGTGCAAGTGCAATTGCCTCATCAAGTATGGCTACTGAAATGATAAAGGGTCGAACTGTAGAAGAAGCATGGAACTTGACTAACAGCGCGGTTGCTGAAGCTCTTGACGGTCTGCCGCCGATTAAGATGCATTGTTCTGTATTAGCAGAAGAAGCAATTCATGAGGCACTTAATGACTATCGAGCTAAACACGGAATGGAAATTATTCCGATAGAACATCACGAAGACTAAATTTATTCCCTCTCTTGAAAATCTCTCAGGAGGGGGATTATTTTACAAGTGTGATATACTGCAAAGAATTTTTTGATTGAATAAAGGAGTTAATAACTTACATGAATTTACAAGAAGTAAGCGTATTCATAATTTATCTGGTATTTATGCTCTCAATCGGAGTATATTTCTTTTTCCGTGATAAACATCAAACCGAGAAGGGCTATTTCTTAGGCGATAGAAAAATGGGTGCATGGGTTGCAGCACTCTCCGCCGGAGCCTCTGACATGAGCGCATGGGTTCTCATGGGACTGCCGACTTCTATTTATGCCCTGGGACTCGGCCAAGTCTGGATAGCTGTAGGTCTCGCATTAGGCTACACGTTAAGCTGGCTCTACGAAGCTCCTAGACTGCGGACGTTCTCGATTACTGCGAATGACTCAATAACTGTGCCTCAGTATTTGACTAATCGCTTTATGTCCGAGTCAAAGGCTCTGCAAATAATTTCTGCTGTAGTATTTCTTATTGCATACACCATTTACGCGGCATCGAGCATTAAGGCTTGCGGGACCCTCTTCAACACTGTAACGGGACTTGATACGACTATAGCAATGTATCTTGCAGCTTTTATCATCATCAGCTACACATTTTTAGGCGGCTTCAGTGCTGTATCATGGACTGATTTCTTTCAGGGTATGTTAGTTCTTGCGGCAATGTTCATAGTTCCCCTTGCGGCGGCATCAATGCTTGAATCTGGAGCAAGCGCAAATATTGATACTCCCAATTACTGGAATGTGTTCTCAAGCTGGCAGGATATAGTCTCAGGTCTGGGCTGGGGCCTTGGCTATTTCGGAATGCCTCATATTATAATTAGATTCATGTCGATTAAATCACAGCCTGAATTACGCAAATCTGCAAAGATCGGCATATCATGGACAGTGTTAATATTAATCTTCGCCGGTCTAGTCGGAGTAATCGGCCGTATGTTCATAGGCTTTGACGAGTCAGTAAATAATAACTCGCTTGTATTCGTCGTTATGACCCGCAAAATTTTCCCTGCTGTAGTATCAGGAATATTATTATCAGCAGTCCTCGCCGCAGCAATGAGCACAGCAGACAGCCAGTTACTTGCAGCAGCCTCAGCGTTTGCCTCTGACGTTTACAGACCAGTAATAAGACGTGATAAAGCCGGTAATAAAGAGATGATATGGGCAAGCCGTCTCGTAGTTCTCGTGATTGCAGTTGCAGCACTCTACATAGCTTCAAGACCCGATGCAGGTTCAATAATGGCTCTTGTCTCGAACGCGTGGGGAGTTTTCGGAGCAGCTTTCGGCCCGGCTATAATGTTGAGCTTGTTCTGGAAGAGATTCACATTTTCAGGAGCTTCACTGGGAATTTTCACGGGAGCAGTTGTAGATATTTGCTGGTTAATGTACATGTCTCACACAGGAGTTTACGAGATTATACCGGGCTTCTTTGCAGGGTTAATAGTTGCTGTCCTTGTTTCGTTGATTACGCCTGAGCCTTCAAAGGAAGTTAATGACTTGTTTGATAGGGCATTAGCTATGTCGAAAGAGTAAAGTTAATAATAATAAGTTGTAAGCAGGTTTTCGAGCCTGCTTATTTTTTTGCTGTGAATTCCTTCATGACTTCAAGAATTTTATTCGCTGTCTCCTGTTCTTTATGCTGGTAAGTGTGGCCGGTCTTCTCGATGAAGATTAATTTGTTATTATGAGCTTCTTTCATGTGATTATTAATATTATTCAGGAAGCCTGAAGGGTCGCCGTAAGTAAAATTGTCGTAAGTGCCGATTAATAACGCCCCTGAGTGGGTAATCTGCGAGACTTGGGAGAAATCTTTATCTGACTCAACATGAACGTTATTAAGTGTGTCAGTAAAAAGCCATTGCCAGGCAGTATTTGCTATACATGGAATCCAGCCGAGTAATGTAAACGGAAGCATTTTATCACCATCGCCGTTGTTGACTTGAGAGAGAACAATATTTTTCTCGCTTTCAGTTACGCTGCTTGTGAGCCAGGTTATATTAGCAGGACTCATTAAGAGAAAATTTTTCACGCGCTCTGAGTCATGATGTCTTGAGAGATAGTAAATAACTTTATTAGCCCCCAGTGAATGCCCTGCAAGAATGATATTTTTATAGCCTTCGTCAAGAGCAAAGTTAATATAAGCGTCAATATCTTGATCCGTGTAATTAAAATCTTCGTTCCATGAGCCTATAATTTCACTTTCGCGAGTCTTGATGTTGTAAGTCTGAATCTTGTTGAACGCGTCGCAGGTCTGAGCGTAAATAAAGTCAAAGCCGTTGTCATTAAGAGTATCGCCGATATTATAATAAAACGGGTTCGAGTAAAAATTTCCGTGAATTCCTGTTATAGCGATTAACACAGAGTCTGACTTATTCTCGGACTGGAATAATACGCCGTTGAGAATGCTGCCCCGTTCGGTCGGGACGTTGAGCTTGAATCTGTTCATGTTATCTATATATACACTTGTGGGCATGGGACGAATAACAAGCATTACAAGATATGCATTGAGACTCTGAGCTTGTGCCGTCAAGTAATTTTCCGGGTAAATCAGGTTCTCGCAGTAACGGTCTTGACAGTGATAATAATTCTATCTTCGTTGAGTCTAAAATTTTCTGCATGGTCTCAAGACTCCTCAAGCCTCCGACCAGAATCACAGGCACAGAAATTATATTTGCGAGTTCTGCTGCAAAGTCCAGGAAGTAAGCCTCGTTGATGTGAGCTTTTACCCCGCTGACTGAAGTTCCGTTGCCGCTGACTTCGATTGAGTCAATTCCTGAGTCAGCAAGAATTTTGCAGATCTCAAGACTCTCATGATTAGTAAGTCCGCCCCGTGTAAAGTCGCTTGAATTAATCTTTATAGTAACATGAAGTTCAGGTGCTGAAGACTTTATGCCGTGTAAAATTTCAGTTAATATTCTTGACCTGTTAATTATATTGCCTCCGTATAAATCATCTCTGCGATTCATTGCAGGACTTATAAATCTGCTCAAGAAAAAGAAATGCGCTGCGTGAATCTGGACTCCGTCAAAATTTGATTTCTTAGCTCTAATTGCTGCGTTGATAAATAAATCTATGACGTGTCTAATCTCGTCTTGAGTCATATCGTCGGGTTCAATTTGCCTCACGAGTCCATTAGGGAGCTTTCTATAATATGCGCCCATTGCTAGCTGTGAGATAACCGGGCAGCCGTTAGAGTGAATGATGTCCGTTAAAGTCTTGTACTGGGGGATTAACTCATCACGTGAAAGCCTCATCATGCCGTGAATATAAAAATCGTCCTGTGATACGTCCGTGAAGCCTGTGATTACTGCACCGACTCCGCCGCTTGATAATTTCCTGTAAATTTCGTAGGTCTCATCACTAATAGAGCCGTCGAATTCTGCAAGTCCTTCCCATGTTGCCGAACGTATTAGCCTGTTCTTGAGAGTTAGATTATGTAAATTGACCTGTTCAAAAATTTTTCGAGTCATTATATATAATAAAAAAATTCCCCCGAAGATTTTAATTTCCCGGAGGAGTTATTTTCTCATTTTGATTAATCTGTCATGCATTCATGGCTTTAATATGTCTGGCCATAAGTGCCTTGCGTCTTGCTGCTGTGTTCTTGTGCATTACGCCTTTGACGACTGCTTTGTCAATTACGCTCTGGGCAACGTTGAAACTCTTTGCGGCTTCTTCCTGACTGCCTGACTCTGCTGCACTTAATACGCTTTTAACGGCTGTCTTGCATCTTGATGTCCAGTACTTGTTATAGAGCCTGTTGCGTTCGCCAATTCTGACTCTTCTTTCGGCTGACTTCTTGTTAGGCATTAAATATTACTCTCCTGAATTAATAATAATGGTGCCGGAGGGGAGACTCGAACTCCCACAGAGTTGCCCCCGGCGGATTTTGAGTCCGCTGCGTCTACCATTCCGCCACTCCGGCTGTTGAATGACTCTGCATAAAATACACTGAGATTATATTTTTGTCAAATATTAATTCACCTGCGACTGAGTCCCTAGTTTCAGCATCTGAGTAATACTCGTTGATAATAACGGAATCGGATCTACTGCCCTGCCACTCAAGAATAAACTATAATGAAGATGAGGCCCTGTAACTCTGCCTGTACTGCCGCTTCTTGCTACGAGCTGACCTTTTGCAAGTTTATCGCCCTTCTTGACGAGAATATCCTTCAGGTGAAAGAATGCCGTTATAACTCCGTTGCCTGAGTCTATATAGACGCTTCCTCCTGCATAATAGTGAAAGCCTGTTAATACAACTACTCCTGCAAATGGTGCTGTAACTTCTGTTCCGTTGGCTGCCCGTAAATCTTCTCCGCTGTGGGGCGTTCGGGGGACACCGTTATATATTCGCCTAAATCCGTAATGACTCGTTGATGTCATGCTGGCTAAAGGCGGCTTTGGCGGTGTAGTCCATAATCTGGGCGTTGTCATGGTTCGCAGAGCTGCTCCGACTAATTTTTGTTCGGATTTAATTCGAGATAATTCTTTCTTCGGAGGATTTACCATCTTAGAGCTGACTCGTAAATTCTCTCTGGGATATTCGCGGGGCTTAATCTTGATATTTCCTGATGCTTTATATCTCTGTCCGGCTTGAGTGAACTCGAATAATATTTTATAGTCGCCTGGTTTAGTATTTCGAACGTCAGAGCCTAATAATCCGTAAGAAATTCTGCCTGCTCCTCCGTTTTCGACGCTTAAATTTATCGTCCTGTCAAGCCATGTTATGACCGGGTCTGAGTAATCTGCCGTTGATGTTATCGACACTGCGAAGGCTTGCCCTAAGTCCCATTCAGCAGGAAAATTTATCCATGATGAAGCATATGAACTAGCAGCGAATAAAAGAACTAGAATCAGTGCAGGAAAAATTTTTTTGTGCAAGAATATCACTCCTGATTTAAATAATTTATTAGAAGCGAGATAATTTCAGCGAGTTCATTCGAAGATTTTTTCATGTTCTCGAAGACTTCCTGCTCCGTCAAAGTGTGGTCGGGGTCAATTCCTGCAGCCATGTTTGCAGCACACGATAACGCACAGACCCTCATTCCCATTGAGTTAGCTGCTATGACTTCGGGAACTGTCGACATTCCGACTAAATCCGCACCCATAAGAGCAGCCATATTGATTTCAGCAGGTGTCTCAAACGAAGGTCCTGTAAAAGCAATATAAACTCCAGACTTAAGCCCGAATGATTTTAGAGCCTCGAGCATTTTTTTATCATAAGCATTTGTCATGTCAGGAAATCTTGAATTAAATCTAGCGTCATTCGTGCCTATTAATGGATTTGTACCCATCAAGTTAATATGATCTCGAACTGCTATAATTTCGCCGGGATTGAAATCTTTATTCACTGCTCCTGAAGCATTCGTTGCGATATATTCACGAACTCCAAGCAATTTTAATACTCGAACGGGGAAAATTACTGCCTTCATTGAATGACCTTCGTAAAAGTGAAGCCGTCCTTGAAGCATGATTATATCCCGATTATTAATTTTGCCTGATATAACTTTGCCTTCATGTCCGGGAGCTGTCGATTTCGGCCAGTTGGGAATGTCCTTAGCGTCAATAATTATCTTGTCAGTGATGATTTGCTCTATGCTGCCAAGTCCTGAGCCTGAGATTATCGCAGTTAATGGCGTTGAGTTCAAGAATTTCTTGATGTAATTTGCTGACTCTAATGCTTCGTCATAATCATAATTATTATTCAAAGCGAATGATTTTGCTGAACATGAAACTACGATAATTAATGCGAGCAGAAATTTTGCACACATGATAAATAAAAGCCTCCTTGATAAAATTTCTTTAATTCTAGCATAATGACTTGAACATGATACAATTACGAAAATTTTTTTACAGAGGGGAAAATCTTCAATGTCAATCAAACAAGATAAAGCGGTCGAACTCAAGAACAGAAAAGGTGATGCTCATTATAACTGCTGTCAGGCTGTGGCGTGCGTCTTTGCAGATGAAGCAGGCGTTGACGAGGCAACTTTACGCAAACTCGGCGCAGGGTTCGGACTCGGAATGGGTCTCATGGAAGCAACTTGCGGGGCATTGTGCGGGGCTGAAATGATTCTGGGCTTAATGAAATATCAAGGCAAACCTATTAGAGAAAATGCAGGGGAACTCTACACGGCTTTCAACGAGAAGTGCGGGGCGACTATATGCCATGTCATTAAAGGCGTTAAGAACGGGGGCAAAGTTTTATGTTCGTGCGATGACTGCGTTAGAAATGCTGTAGGTATCCTCGAGGAAATTTTATAATCAACGCGTCTTATTGCGTCCGGGCAGAGGTTTAGCCGTAATCTTCTGCCACAACGAAATATATTGCTCATACAAAAACGCAGGGTAATCAACATCAAGCGGAGGTCTTTCCCATTTGTACACGTCAGGCCGTCTTGACAACGAACGCGTTATATTTGCCGGTGTATCATCATCGATTAAGATTATGCTTCCTTTGCTTCTCTGCAAGTCAAGATATTCGCGAAATCCTGAGAGATTGCCCTTCTGCCATTCGTCAAATTTCTCTGAACGATTCACTTTGCAACCTGCCGCCTTTAATAACACTCCTGCTGAACCTGTTAAATCACAAATAGTTATATCCTTCAAGACTTGGCCTACAAGAACAGAACTTGATAATCTGGCCTGAAACTCTGCTAATCTTCTTTGATAGTATGAATAATTCTGAACGTCCCATTCTGACAAGGCATTTAAAACTCTTTGAGCTACAAACGGAATAACTGAAGGATCGTAGAGAGCATTATAACTCACAGGAAACGGAGAATATAAATATTTAACGCTGAATTTATCTTTATTCCTGTCATTAATTCCTGACTCTTCAGCATCGCTTTTATCCAGAGCTATAATCTTTGAACCTGACTCAAGTTCTTTGAGAATGCGCCCTCTATCTGACATGCTTAAATCACCGTTCTTGTTCCAAATTCTCAAAGGCGTAACGCTGACTTCTGCCCCTCCGATAAACGAAGCCAGCAGAGCCAGCCATGGATGAGTTACTGTGATATTTATTTTCTCATTGCAAAAACTGACTCCGCTGAACGTGAATATTATTATTGATATAACTGCAATTAATCTAGCGGCCAAAACGTTCCCTCAAATCTCGCAAGATTAACTCTGCAACTTTAGCCTCTGCTCCACGCCGAGTCCTGTCGCTTTCAACGTGTTCAAAACCGTACATTCTTAATCTCACTTCAAACACAGGAGCATGTGACGGCCCCTTAGTCGATAATAATTCATAATTGGGTAAAGGCATTCCACGAGCCTGAAGCCACATTTGAAGATTTAATTTAGGGTCAGGTCCTGCGCTTTGTTCCTGAGAATCACTCAAGAATAACTTCTTGATGACACGTTCCGCCGAACCTACTCCGCCATCAAGACACACTGCACCGATTAACGCTTCTAAAGCATTTCCGCATACTGACTTTGGCAAAGCTCCGCTCTTCATAGCATGTCCGTGCAATAATAAATAGGGAATTCGCAAAGCTTCTGCCTTCTTGTATAACGAATCGCTCTTGACTAGTTCGGCTCTCATTCGAGTTAATTCGCCCTCGTTTGCATCTGGGTACATCTTGAATAAATTTCTTGCAGTGATAAAGCTCAAAACTGAATCGCCCATGAATTCAAGCCTCTCGTTGTTGTAAGGCAGTCCGTATTCTTTCGCAAATGATGAATGACATAACGCTTCTTCTAACAGCATTTTATCATCAAACGTGTAGCCTAAGCCATCCTCAAGAAAATTTATCTCGTGTTCATCAAGCCTTTGTTTGCGCTTTAGAGCTTCTAAATCTAAATCAGTTAATCCCATCTTATTTATTAAATCTCTCGAACGCTAAGACCCCGTTATGGCCTCCGAAACCAAAACTATTAACTAAGAGCCTGTCAACTTTCTTATTAACGCCTGAACCTGTCGAAATATTTATATCACACTCAGGGTCAGGTGTCTCGTAATTCAAAGTCGGATGAATATAATTCTCTTCAATAGCCTGCAATGACGCTATGACCTCAAGACCTCCGGCAGCTCCCAAGCAATGACCTATCATTGATTTAGTCGATGTTACGACGATATTCTTTGCATGTTCGCCAAAGACTTTATTAATCATTCCTGCTTCCATCTTGTCATTAAGTCCTGTTGAAGTCCCATGAGCATTAATATAATCGACTTGACTCAAATCCCAGCCTGCCATTTTAAGAGCTTTACGAGTTGCAAACGAGGCACCTTCTGCTTCAGGGTCTGGAGCCGTGATATGTCCTGCATCGCATGAAGTTCCGTAACCTGTGAATTCTGCGTAAATATGCGCTCCTCGTGATAATGCGTGTTCTAGCTCCTCAAGCACTACAACGCCCGCTCCTTCTCCCATAACGAAGCCGTCTCTATTCTTATCAAACGGTCTTGAAGCGTGTTCGGGGTCATCGTTCTTAGTCGACAATGCTTTCATCGAGGCAAAACCTGCTATGCTTATGGCTCGTAATGCTGCCTCAGTGCCTCCGGAAATTATAACATCTGCGTCATCGCGTATAATTGCGTGATAAGCCTCTCCCATTGAATGCAGGGACGTTGCACACGCTGTTACAACGCACAAGTTCGGCCCTTTAGCTCCAAGAACTATAGCAACATAAGCTGTACTCATATTGCTAATCATCATGGGAATAAAATACGGACTTACACGGCGCGAACCTTTTTCTAACATAGTCTTGAAATTATTGAACGATGTCTCTATGCCTCCCTGGCCAGTGCCTATATATACACCTAATCTATATGGATCTATACTGCTCAAATCAAGTCCTGCGTCTTGAACTGCGAGTTTTGACGCTGCCACTGCGAATTGAATTGCTCTATCAGAACGCTTAGCCTCTTTGCCGGGCATGTACTGCGAGGGGTCAAAGTTCTTTATCTCAGCTCCGAAAGTTACAGGACAATCACCGAGTTCAAAAGTTGTAATGCTTGATATTCCGTTGCGTCCATCGTGAAGAGCCTGCCAGTAATCTTTTTTGCCGAACGCTATAGGACTGACCGGGCCGAGACCTGTAACGACTACTCTGCGCTTATGTTCTGTCAAATTGTTCACACTCCTGAAATAAGATATTTATAATTATATACAAAAACGGGAGCAAGGAAGCATGAATTAGCCCTTACCCCCTGGAAAAATACAATACAGCCTAAATACTAATCTTCAACACCGATTTTATCAAGCGTATAATTCATTGCCTCTCCTACTGACGTAAGTTTTTCGGCGTCTTCGTCGGGGATCTCGATGTCAAATTCTTCCTCGATTCCCATTATAAGCTCTACTATATCAAGCGAGTCTGCTCCGAGATCATCTACAAAACTTTTCTCAGGGGTAACCTGATCGGGTTCTACGTCAAGACGATCTGAAACGATAGACACTAATTTTGCGAGTACTTCATCTTTCTTCATGACTTTGATTCACCTCCTTAACAAGTATCACGTCTTACGAACGAATTATTATATACTATATTACACTAAAACATTGTCATTCCGCCGTCAACTGCGAGAACTTGACCTGTTATATACGAACTTGATTCACCTGCAAAGAATAACACTGCTTTAGCGACTTCTTCAGGGCTTCCTATTCTGCCTTCGGGAATGCTTTTCAGTATATCAGCTTTTATCTCAGGTTTTAATACTTCAGTCATACTAGTTTCAATAAAACCCGGAGCAACTGCATTAACTGTTATCCCTCTTGAAGCGTATTCTCTTGCAATTGATTTCGTGAAGCCTATTATACCTGCCTTAGATGCTGCATAATTTGCCTGGCCTGCATTTCCTGTTAAGCCTACTACTGACGCAATATTAATTATTCTGCCGTATTTAGCCTTTGCCATGTCCCTGATAGCAGCATGTGTGCAGTTATATACTGAATTTAAATTCGCGTTAATAACTTCGTACCACTCTTCAGGCTTCATTCTCATTAACAAATTATCACGGGTTATGCCTGCATTATTGACAAGGACGCTGACACTTTCACCCATTGAACTTTTTACAGCTTTGAACATTTCTTCAACTTGAGAATAATCTCCTGCATCTGCCTGAAAAATTTCAGCTTTTACACCGAGAGCCTTTATCTCTTCACAAACTGACTTTGCAGAATCAGGACTCCTGTTAAAATTTACTGCGATATTGAAATTATTCTTTGCGAGTTCGAGAGCTGCTGCCCGGCCTATTCCCCTTGAAGCGCCTGTTACAAGTGCGAGCATTATTCTTTTACCTCCATAGCTTCACGGATTTTTTCGAGACTTTCGGGCGTTGAACCTGAGAATATATTCATGCCCTTCTTGCATCTCTTAATCAAGCCTGCAAGGACTTCACCGGGGCCGAGTTCAAAGTATGTATTAATCCCTAGAGTTTCGGCCATATACAGGACGCTTGACTGCCATAACACGGGGCTGAAGGTCTGGGCGTAGAGGCTCTCTTTGATTTCGTCAGGTTTATTAACCGGTCTTGCACTGACATTAGCGATGATGTCATAACTTGCATTGTTCCATGTTAATTTATTGAATTCGAGCAATAATTTATCAGCAGCACTCTTCATGAATTTGCTGTGAAATGGCGCGCTAACGTTCAATTTTACAGCCTTCTTGACGTTGAAACTCTTTGCGAGTTCTATAGCTTTATCGATATATTCACTCAGTCCCGAAATTGCTATTTGACCCGGTGAATTGAAATTAGCCGGTTGAATTTCGCCCTCAGGGGCAACACTCTGACACAAATTTTTCACATCATCAGGACTTGCACCGATTAGAGCAGCCATCGAACCTTTGCCCTCAGAAACAGCCTCTTGCATGAAGATGCCTCTATGCCGGACGAGCCTGACTGCATCACGAAAACTCAACACTCCTGAAGCAGTTAGTGCAGTGTACTCGCCTAAACTGTGGCCTGCTGAACATAAAGGCTTTATATCTGCTCCAAGTTCATGAGAAAGTGCTCTTAATGCTGCTATACTGACGCTCATAATTGCGGGCTGGGCGTTACGGGTCAGGACAAGTTCATTTTCAGGACCTTCGAATATTAATCTGGTCAAGTGAAATGATAACGAATCATCTGCTTCATCAAAGACTTCTTTAGACGACGCGAACGAGTTATAAAGCTCTTTGCCCATTCCGGCGAACTGAGAGCCTTGACCGGGGAAACATAAAGCATAACTCATTTATTGCTTCACCCCGCCTATATGATTTAATATCTCTTCTGCTTGAGTAAACATGTTTTCTATAATCACTTTTGCAGGTAATATATCATTTATCATAGCTGCTGACTGTCCGGCCATTAATGAACCCCATTCAGTATCACCGTTGACAACTGCAGCGCGTAATTTTCCCGTTCCTAGAGCCTCGATTTCGGACGCAGGAGCATTATTTGCTTCGAGCCTCTCAAATTCAGCAGTTAATTTATTTCTCAGACATCTTACAGGATGACCCAAACTTTGACCGGTTACAGCAGTGCTTCTGTCTCTAGCGTCGATTATTGCATGTTTATAATTATCATGAACCGTGCATTCTTGACAGCATACAAATCTAGTGCCGACTTGAACGCCTTCTGCTCCCAGTGCAAAAGCTGCAACTACTCCCCTGCCGTCAGCGATACCTCCTGCGCATATGACAGGAATTTTGACAGCCTGCGAAATCTGAGGAGTTAATACCATTGAAGTTAATTCGCCAATATGACCGCCTGCTTCCATACCTTCGGCAACGACTGCATCAGCACCCTGCTTCTCGACACGTCTGGCCTGAGTAACTGAAGCTATAACAGGAATTACGATAGTCCCAAGAGGCTTTAATCTCTCTAAGACTTTGCCGGGAGAACCTGCACCGGTCGTAACAACTGGAACTCTATGCTTGACTGCGACTTCTAATGCGCTCTCAGCTGTAGGGGACATGAGCATTATATTTAATCCAAAAGGTTTTCCCGGTTCGAGCAAACTTTTTGCCTTGATAATTTCCTGCTCCAGAATTTCAGGAGGAGTTGCTGCTGCTGCGATAATTCCCAATCCTCCGGCGTTACTGACTGCGCTGGCTAACTCTGCATTAGCTACCCAAGCCATTCCGCCCTGAATAATCGGGTATTTAGTGCCTAATAATTTGCATATTCTGTTATCTTCTCTAATTAGAAGCATAAAATCACTTCACCTCCGACTTAATTTATTAGCTTAATTTATTAGTGAAAATTTTTCTATATCATGATTTATGAGACTTGCTGCATCTTCGTAAATAAAATTTCGTGCTACAGATATTGCGCTTAACACTGCCGGTGATTTAGAGCGTCCATGAGCCTTTATCATTGCACCCTTGACACCTAGTAAAGGCGAACCTCCATATTTCTCGTAATTAAATTTATTCCATATCCGTTTTACCACAGGAGCAAGCATTAACATTCCAGCTTTAGCCATGAACGAACTTTTCACTTCTTGAGTTAATAAAGCCTTCAATGACTGCATAATGCCTTCACCTAATTTAAGAGCAATATTACCCGTGAAACCGTCGCACACTATGACATCAGCTTTACCCGAAATTACTTCATTGCCTTCGATATAGCCTTGAAAGTTCATTCCGCCTTTGGACGCAATTAATTCACGAGCTGCCAACACAGTATCATCGCCTTTAATATCTTCGCTGCCGTTAGATAATAACTTGACTTCAGGATTATTAACGTTCAAGATTTTCTGAGAGTAAATATTTCCCATTAATGCAAATTGCAATAAATTTTCCGGCTTACACCTGACCGTAGCACCTACATCAAGCATAAACGTAACTTTTTTCTCAATTGACGTTGACGGAATAGGAACACCTAGAGCAGGTCTGACTATACCGGGGAGCCTGCCGACGACTAGGACACCTCCAGCGACAATTGCTCCTGTACTTCCTGCACTGACGCAGCCTTGAGCATCGCCTCTTCTTACCATTTCCATAGCGACGCGAAGACTTGAATTTTTCTTAGTCCTGATTGCATTAGCCGGATGTTCGTCAGGGTCTATGATTTCATCAGCGTGTTCAATATGAATTCTGGGATGAGCTTCAAGACACGATTTTATTTTCTCGCTATCACCTGTTAAGACTATTTCAATATCATCGAATTCATTACAGGCTTTAACTGCTCCTGAACATATTTCACCAGGCGCGTTGTCTCCACCCATTGCGTCAACTGCTATAGTAATTTTATTCATGTTATCACCTTCAATTTACTCAAGCACTTCAACGATGAAACGCCCTACAAAAATTTCTTTGTCGCCTACTCTGGTCCTGACGCTGACAATTTTTTTGCCTTCATGATTAACGCCGACTTTAGCACGCGCTATCAAGACATCGCCGACTTTGGCATGACCTTTATATTCGCCCCTCATTGAGTCTATAATCACACTTGCTGCCTTAATCACTGCCACTGCAATAGAACTTGCCTGAGAGTAAATATAATTATCGCTGACTATATCAGTAAATCTGAATGCCATCTCACGAACCGTACGCAATACTGATAATGCCCATTTATCCGGTTCAAGCTCTAATAATTCGCCTATGACTTCACCGGCATTTAACGACTGCAATTTACTCAACGCATGTTCTGCCATTGTCTTAATTCTCTCGCGGAGTTCAGGCACTCCCATAGCTGCGCGGTCAAGCCTGACTGTGCTGACACTGACATTTAATCTAGAAGCTAATTCATTATCAGTAATCATAGGGTCAGCCTCGATTATTTTAGCGAGTTCATCATGACGTAATTTTTTGTCGGGTTTATTCTTTAGCACCTGATAATAATACCTCATTGCAAGTAAAAAATTTCTGCAAAGTATATTTGCTGTAAGTGAATTCGTCAAGATATAAAAAAAAGGATCCGCAAAAACGGATCCCCTGTTAATATATAATTTATTTAGAACTGCACAAACGCCGGAGTATCAGCAGGAGCATTCAAGAGCTTCTTTAATTCGCTATCAAGTTTCAATAACGTAATCGAGAAGCCTTCCATGTCAAGTGAAGTCATATAATTCCCTACGAAAGTTTTTGAGACTTTGATATTTTCAGAGGCTAACACAGCATTAACGTACTTATTTGCTATAAACAGCTCCATTAAAGGAGTTCCGCCCATGCCGTTAATCATGACAGCGACCTCATCACCGGAGTTATAAATATTCTCGTCAAATATCCTTTCGAGCAGGGTATCACATATACTATTAACGTTAGAAATTTTCTCTCTGTGAGTGCCCGGTTCTCCGTGAATGCCTATTCCTATTTCGATTTCGTCATCTTTGAGGTCAAAGCTCTCTCTGCCTAATGACGGAAGTGTACAAGGATTGACGGCCATACCCATAGAACGCACGTTTGCAATGACTTTCTCGGCAATGCTCTTGACTTCAGGAAGACTTAAACCTGCCTCAGCTGCTGCACCTGCTATCTTGTGGACGAAAACTGTACCTGCAATGCCTCTGCGTCCTGTTGTCCACGTAGAATCCTCGACTGCTACGTCATCAGCAACGATAACTTGTTCAATATCAATGCCTTCATCGCGCGCCATATCTGCTGCCATCTCGAAATTCATAATATCGCCCGTGTAATTCTTGATTATGAGCAGTACTCCTTTACCGTTATTAACTGACTTGATAGCCTCGAAAACTTGATCAGGAGTAGGAGACGTAAAGACTTCGCCCGCAATTGCAGCGTCAAGCATTCCTTTGCCTACATAACCGCAGTGTGAAGGTTCATGACCTGAGCCACCGCCGGAGATTAACGCGACCTTAGAAGAAGCTACAGTGGTACGAACGAGGACATCATAGCCGTCAAGCCTCTTGAGATACTTGGGAAAAGCTGCCGTCATTCCGTCAAGCATTTCATTGACTATAGATTCAACCCGATTAATTAATTTCTTCATGTAAATAATTCCTCCTGACTTAATAATTTATATTAATTATAATTTTGAAGCGTCTTTTGACTCCTCTGCGCTGGTCAGAACTGAGTCAAGATTTCCGCCTCCTGCTGCCTCAACTGCTGCACACACTGCGCCTTCAACAATCGGAGCGTCTGCAATTTCCGCGTGAATAGAGCTGCCTTCGTCCTCGAGTAATTCTATAGCTGTCTCAGCACTCATTATCGCGCTGCCTATATCTGCTATTATAACAACTCCTTCGCCCTGATCTGCATTCTTGATAGCTTCTGCTATTTTCATTGAGTCAGTTCCTATAGAGCCGTCATCAAGTCCTCCTGCGGGGATAATGCCAGAGTTGCCGTTACTCATTTCGCGAGCCAAGTCGCATACACCTTCTGCAATTTTCCAGCTGTGAGAGACTATAACTATACCGACCATGATTAATTAATTCTCCTGTTTTAATGCGTCTAATATTGCCTCAAGAGTAAGAGTCATACTCGCAGCTCCGGGGTCTTGATGTCCGATACTTCTTTCACCTAGATAGCTAGCTCTGCCCTTAGTTGCGATTATAGTCTTAGTGTATTCAAGTCCTTCATGAGCTGACTTACAGGCTAAATCAAGAGCGTTAATCATTCCTGAGTTAATATTTTCGCAGTAAGTCTCGTAAGCCGGTATCAGAGCGTCAAGCATAGTTTTTTCACCCCGAACAGCCTTACCCCGTTTCTGAATTCCTGCAATAGCTGCCTCAAGAGCTGCCTTCAAGTCTTCAGGAGTTAAATCTTCTTTGCCTGCTAAAATTTTTCCTGCCTCCATATAAGCTGTCCCGTACAGAGGTCCTGAAGCTCCGCCGACTTTAGATAATAGCGTCATTCCTGCCTTCTTGAGAACTGCGCCTATGTCTTTCTCATCAGGTGTAATTTTCTCAAGGACTGCCTGAAAGCCTCGCGCCATATTTACGCCGTGGTCAGCATCGCCGATTTCCCTGTCAAGTTCGGTGAGAAAGTCTTTATTAGCAATAATTCTCTCGCCGATTTCACACAGACTTTTATAAATTGACACTGATTAATTCGCCTCCTGTAAAAAAATAATAATTCAAGCAAAATATTACAACAAAATATATAATTATTAAAATTTATTCACAAAGGCAGGTAATAATCTCATGCTCAAATTTAAACATATTATATTCTCTTTAGCATTAATTCTAGTTCTTGCGTCAAGTTCATTCAGCGCGTCAAAAGTCATGCTCTATTCATCAATGCAGGAAGACCAGCTTGTAGCGATAAAACACGGTTTCGAGGCAAAATATCCTGATATAACAATGGACTATTATTTTGCAGGAACAGGGCGGGTAATCACGAAAATAGCGACAGAACATCAAGCAGGCCAAGTTGCAGCAGACGTAATCTGGGTAGGAGACCCTGCGGATTATATTTCGTTCAAACGTGAAGGAATTCTCGAGAAATATTCATCACCTGAAGCAAAATATATTGACGCTAAATTCATTGACCCTGACGGCTACTACACCGGCGCACGAATGATGAACATGGGCATAGGCTACAATTCAGCTATTGTCGAACCTTCTGAAGCTCCACAAAGCTGGCTTGATTTGCTCGATCCTAAATGGGAAGGCCAAATCGTCATGACAGACCCTTCAAGTGCAGGGACGACAAAATATTTTGTAGCAGCACTTCTCGCTAATCCCGAATACGGCGAAGACTATTTCAAGAAACTGCGTGCTAACGGCTGTGAACTCGAATCAGGAACTACGGCAACTCATAATCAGGTCGCAGCAAGTGCCTATCACGTGGGAATTATGCTCGATTACGTTTCTCATAATTTAATGGCTCAAGGTTCGCCTATAGGATTTACGTATCTCAAAAAAGATTTAATTTCGATATTCTCACCAATAGGCTTAGTTAAAGGCAGTCCCAATAACGAGAACGGCAAGTTATTATATGACTTTATCTTATCCAAAGAGGGCCAGGAAATATTAATCGCAAATAATCTCTTGTCAGTCCGCAATGATATAAAACAAGACGGCGTTGACGTTGAAGGTATCGCTAAATCGGCAATGAACGTAGACCTTCAGAGCTTAGCGAATAACTCAGATAAGATATTAAACACGTTCGATAACATTTTCAAGAAATAATAATTAACGCATATATCAGCAGGTTCAGGGCTTAGCTTTGAGCCTGTTATTTTTTATGCTTGACAGGTTGCAAATATGATTTATAATATCACTTGTAAACCAAACGAAAGGAAGTGAACCAAAAATGGCAGTTATAACGACACAACAGCGGGTTTCCTGCACAGTAAAGCTCAATAACGGCACTACAGAGACCGGCCAGATCAAGACGATTAACCAGAGTCTCGGCTCTCTCAAAGTAGATGCATTTGACGCTCAGAAGGCATTAAACATCGTGAATTTGCTCAGACCAGTTCTTGAACTTCCTGTGTATAAAGTTCAGAATTCCGTTACTAACGACCTTGAGGCAGGCGAAT
Source organism: Synergistaceae bacterium (assembly GCA_017439345.1). Lineage (GTDB taxonomy): Bacteria > Synergistota > Synergistia > Synergistales > Aminobacteriaceae > JAFUXM01. The sequence goes on along the minus strand of JAFSJJ010000044.1, from coordinate 49,873 downwards.
AGAGCAATAATCGCAATTATGAATTATGATAGGAGGTGAATTAGATGGCAGGAACTACCAAGAAGCTGGTACTGACATTCACTGACAGAGAAGGCAAGAACATGAGCTTATCGTACAGCCACGTATCAGCCGAACTTGAAGCAACTGATGTTAAGGCCTTAATGACCGGAATAATAACTAACGGGAGCATATTCGCAAGTACCCCCGTTACAGCCAAAGGTGCCAAAGTCGTAACTACCAGCGAGGACGACATTGACATTTCAGAATAAGTGAACTACCGCCACTTATAGAAGTGTCGGCTTCCTAATTCATCGAGGCTGCGCTCCACTCGTACTGGCTGAAGTCGTCTTACGTCCTCTCCATAGGCGTTACTTCCCGTAGTCCCTACGGTAGATATGTGTGATAATATAACACAATATAATATATCGCGCAATTCATCTCCCACCTATGGAGGAGGGAGAATTCTTGCGAATTTAGGTTAAATAACTTTTATAAATCTCTCAGGATTGTTCGAGCAGTCTTGAGAGATTTTCATATTATAATAAAACTTTATTATTTTTCCCAGCACTCTAAAGGCATACTCTGCATGAGCTGATCTGCTTCCCTCCAGTTAGGATAATATGCTGATAATATGCGCTTAAATCTGTTATTGTGAAGTCTCTCGAAAAAGTGAACGAACTCATGATGTAAGACGAATTCAAGGCAAATCAAGGGTTTAGTCACCAGCTGAAGATTGAGCATTATATTTCTTTCACGAATGTTGCACGAACCCCAGCGCGTCTTCATGTTGCGAACCATAAATCTATTTAGCTTGATTGCAAATTTTCTCTCATATTCAGGGAGCAGCAATCTGACCATTTCATCGAGCTCGAATCTTAAATGTTCCGTTAAAAAAGTTCTGCGTCTGTCTCTTGATGTACCTTCATGAACTCTCATAATTATTTTATTCGGGACTATCTCTATTTTATGCTTTATAAATTTGCTTGGCTGTTCTGTGAAATAATTAACTTGAAGCATGTGAGGCACTCCCCAGTAATAAAACGTTTCGCCTGAGACGTATTCGCGCCTTGACTGCCTGTATTGACTGCGGAATTTGTCTTGAATCTTGATTATCTTCACAGCTTTACTCAGAACTAAATCTCTTATTGCATTATCCGGTGTCCCAGAAGGAACGCTGGCAATTAAATCACCGTTGGGAGGCATTACCCGTATATACATATGCTTTTGTCTGGAACGTTCAAAGACTTTAAGCACGAATTCACCGACTGTAATTATTTTGTGATTATTCATATTCATCTTGAGCCTTCACTATGTCAAAAATTTTTGCTGTGTCGTTAATAGCTTTGTCATGATTTACTCCTGACTCTATAAGAGTATTATAAATGTATTGCTGAATTTTACGTGATTTCTGTGCGTTCTCCCTGAAGCCCTGCTCTATGCTCTCATTAATTGCTTTATCAAGTTTGCTGGTCAAATTTTCGTCGTGATTTACGTAATCGTATAATGCTCTTCTTGCTGCACTATCTTTGACTGACTCAGGGTAAATAATATCATCTTCAGGGTGTAAGACTTTTCGGGCAATCTCTACGACTTCAATCAAATACTGCGAGTAATCAACAGCTTCATTCTTGCGACGCTTAATTAATGCTTTCAACATGTCCGAAAGTTTGGAGTAATACACCGGATTAGCATTTATCTTTTGTATTATCTCGTAAGCTATATTATTCTCGATTATATCAGGCTTGGCCGTGTCATCGCAGTTTAATTCTTTCAGAACGTCTTTATTCTTGCCGTCAACCAGCAGCTCAACGAGGGACATATTAGACAGTTCGCTAATAATTCTTGAGTCCCCTGCATGAATATAAGTATCAAGTATATATCTCATGTCAGCTTCATAGCCCTTCAGGTCAATATAATCAAGGCTAGCAAGTTTGATTAAATCTTTGAGTCTATTATAGTTCTGAATTTGACTCCTGATTTCATGAACTCTTTTATCCGAATAATTATAGTGAGTTATTAATCTGTCGCAGCAGTCAGCAAATGATCTAGTCAGTGAAGAGGTCAGCTTGTAGAAAGTCTCGCGCATTTTTTCATTATCATCACCGCAAAAGTATTCGATGTAATCACTATCACGTTTTGACTCACGAACTCCTGACTCTAATTCATTCAAAGCCTGAAGATTAGCTCTTAGTTCTGCCTCTGCCTCGTTATAAGAATTTCTCAGCAAGTTTTCAATGTCGTCCTTATCATAATTATCAAATGCTCCTGAAGTGTAATCTTGTATTGCTGACTCTATATTTCTGAACAGGTCCATATAATCAACTATGTAGCCGTAATTCTTATCGTCGCCGTCAGTCCTGTTGACCCTGCATATGGCTTGAAACAAATCGTGATCCCTCATGCTCTTGTCAATATATAAATACGTTGCGTGGGGAGCGTCAAAGCCTGTTAATAATTTATCTACGACAATCAATAATTTCATTTGTGAAGGTGCCTGCTTGAAAGTATTCTTTGCGTAGGTCTCGAAGTCCTTTGGGTCTTGGCCGTTAAGCATTCGTTCATAAATATTTTTCTTGTATTCGTCCTCGCCGTGTTGTGAAGCTGTCCTGACGTTCTTTTCTGAAGGTTCGTATGATGTAACTACTGCGCACCGTGTGAAGCCTTTGCTCTGGAAAATTTCCCAGTACCTGCAAGCCTCGTAAATGCTCCCTGCTACAAGAATAGCGTTGCCCCTGCCGTCTGCTAATCTCGGTTTGGTGTCCATGTCGTAAAGTATATCTGCTGCTATACGTTCGAGTCTTTCACGCGAGCTGTATAACTTGCTGATAGTCGCCCACCTGCGTTTTAACTCTTCTTTAGCGTGTTCGGTCAATCCCTGAGTCTTGACTTCAAATAACGTGTCAATCTTTCTTGAGTCCGTCAAATACTGGTCAACGTCCCTTGCTTCGTATCTCAAATCAACAACAACGCCGTCATTAACAGCTTCATCAAATTTATACGTGTGAATGTACGCTCCGAATATTTTTACACTTGATAGTTTATCAGACTTCAACAACGGAGTCCCAGTAAAGCCTATGAACTTAGCACGAGGCATTAGCTGTCTCATTGCTTTATGAAGTTTCCCGGAGTTCGTGCGGTGGCATTCGTCAATGAAAGCTATGATATTGCCTTTAGCTTCGTAATTCTTTGGCAAGTCCTTCAAGAGCTGCTGAATGTATAACTCAATATCTGAGTCTTTCCCTGAGTTATGACCGTACTTGTGAATCAGAGAGCAGATTATATAATCAACGTTATTATTCAAGATGTTGCGTAAGTCCCGGCCGCTTCTTGCACGCTTGATATTTTTCTCTCCTGCCCTGCTGAATACGTCCGAAATCTGAGAGTCCAGCTCTTCACGGTCTGTAACGATTACGACTCTGCTGTCGTCGATGTGTTCACGTATCCACCTCGCAAGCCATACCATTATTAAAGACTTTCCGGAGCCTTGAGTGTTCCAGATTATTCCGCCTTCTCCGTCCAAGATTCGAGCCTGAGCAGCAATTACTGCGAAATATTGATTATGACGTGCAAGTTTCTTGACTCCGTTGTCAAATATTATGAAGTCGTGAATGATGTTAAGAAATCTTTCATGCTGGCAGAGTGAAATAATTCCGTCACGTAAAATATTTTTCTCTCTTGACTGAGCTGTCCTGATTTTGAGTGAAAGCGAGTCCTCTGCGTTCTTGTCTTCATGCCACGTTAAATAATATTTCTCCGGAGTCTCTATAGTTCCGTATCTGAGTCCCTGCGAATCATTTCCTGACATTAAAAGCTGAGTAGTGTTAAAGAAAGTTTGAATACATTCGCCGCTTTGATTGCGAATCATCTGCCGTATACCTTCATTGACTGAGACACGGGAATTCTTAAGCTCAATCACTGCGAGGGCTATACCGTTGACGTACAGGACCAAATCAGGGCGTTTGCGTTCTCTGAGTGAAATTGTAACCTCTTCAGCGAAGTAAAAATTATTCTTGTCAATATTCTGCCAGTCGATATAATTCACCGTTATATATTCGCCGTTAGAGTCTTTCACGTTCACACCGTAGCGCAGTAAGTTATAGACCCGTTCATTTGCAAAGTATAGTGACTCGCCCTGAGAGCCGGCCAAGCTGCAGAGTCTTTCACGAGCCTTGTTAATAACGTCATCTTTATAACCCCGCGAGCGCAAATTTTTAGTCAAGTACCCGCAAATTACTGAAGTGTTGTTGATATTTTCCCGATTGCCGATAAATTCATAGTGTAAATCATCAGCCAGCCATCTTTTAACGCGTTCCTGAAGCTGTCTTTCACTTTCCATGATGTAATAGTCTCACCTTTCCGGTTAATAAATCGTTCATTGCTCCGTCTCTAATCTGAATTATTTTAGCGCGTTCGGACTCGAGGGCGTTGATCTCGTCATCAAATGCTGTGAGGGTGTCGGCTATGGCTTGCTGCTCAGGGAGGGGAGGAAGATTTATTGGAGTATCTAAGATTATGCTGTTATATAGTCTGTTGATAGTTGTACCTTCTATGTTATGCCAATGACACGAGCGATAAAAATAGTATAGAAACTTGTTGCATATTACATCGTGATTAACATCAAGCCACACAATATTTGAATCTTGAAAGTATGAATCTTTGCCGTCAAATATAACAGCGCGTCCGATTGTACCGGCAGCAGAAAGTAACACATCTCCGATTTTAGGATAAGGATATAAACTTTTATATTTTTCGTATAGCTCACGAGTTATATACGCGTCAGCTTCTCCGCCGAATGTTCCTATCTTGTAAAATGGAATCTGGCCGACCGGTCTTGTTTGCTCTTGGAAAATTCTACGACACATTTTTACGACTCCAAGCTCCCCTAACTTCTTAACCTCCCACTGACCGCTAAACCCTTTAAGCCTCGTCCTTGCGCTCATCAGGTCATCAAGTGCGCCGTCTCTGATAGCTTTCTTTTTGGCGATGAGATTTGCAAGGTTAGTTATGTGAGTGTCGAATACTGTTAGAGTGTCCGCTATGGCCTGCTGCTCCGGGAGAGGGGGAATCGGGATTTGAAGATTACGCAAGTCACGGCCTGTAAATTTCGGAATGTTACCGTGAATCAGTTCTGATATGTTGATAGTTTGTAGTGCGTAGAAAAGATAACGTAAAGAAGTACCCTCTTTCTCTTGTACAACATGAGCATGATTATTCACCCATATTTTACCCTCAGCCCACGTTACGACCGGATTACCATTAGGAGTTATAACGCTTCCGTCTTCACCTACCAAGACATAGACTCCATCAAAAATATAACTCGAAACATAATCAAGAATTCCGTTAGCTCCGTAATAAGGATATTTCCCGGCTACACGTACCGAACCGCTAACAGGCTTCCGTTTGTTATCAAGAATAATGCAACATTCCCCTAACTTCTTAACCTCCCAATCTTCCGGATAAGTCATTAATAGCCCATCCCCTTCAACGCAGCCCTCACTGCTTCTCTTGATTTATCTGTCAAGGCTTCGAGTTCTCCGAGTGTATGCTCATATCTCTTTGCGATTATAACGAGTCTTGACACGCACGAATTTATTACGCTCTCGATTTCGTTATTTATCTCACGTTTCAGGAATGCGAGCCATTTGTGATTAAATAATAACTCTTGAATCCCGCTGACTGTGAGACTTGAATATTTCTCGATAATTTCCGGGTCTTCGCTGATGTTGTAAATGCTCTCTATGATTTCACGGGGTATTAATTCACCGTCGAAGCTCTTAACTTTGCCCTTCTTGTCGTACTGGTAAGATATTCCCCTGCCTGACTCCCAGCCGTAAGCTCTGATAAAATAAATATCGTCCTGTAAAATTTCGTTCCAGTAGTTCATGAGACAGTCAAACACGCTGTATTTATCGATTATCAATGCGCCGGAGTACTCACTGAGAATCATATCGCCGAGTTCACGAATTAAAGCCTTAGGGTTAGAGTCCTGATTAACTGTTAATAATAAGTCTCGTGCTTTACTTTGCCAGAGTTCAAAAAGTTCTTGGCCTTCCTTGAGTTTCTGAGCGCGTAAAGTTTCGTCATCGTCGAATAATTTTTCTATTGAGTCCGAGTCAGCTTTGAGCCTGTAAATACTGCCTTCACTCAGGGAAAATATTTTTGCCTTGAGAGAGTCAGATATTCGCCATATTTTGCCGAGCGAGTTAATATCATGTTCGGGAATGCCTCCGAATAAGTGAGCGTGAATATTTTGAGGCAGGGAGTCATCTTCTTTCTGGATATAACGGGGGACGTTCATGTTACCTGCATTAAGCTCTAATATCTCAGAGTAGGGGACGAGTCTCGAATATCCTGAAATTTCCTGTTGAGAGTTATAGACCCTGACAATGCGCTCTATGTCCTGTTCGCGTAATCTGTTCTGGCTGCCGTCCTTCCTGAAGCCCTCGCTGGCATCGATAAAGAAAATATATTCACGTTTGTGAGCGTCCTCTTTGTCAATGAATAATAAACAAGCAGGGATTCCAGTTCCGTAGAATAAATTAGCAGGTAAACTCACGACACCTTTTATATATCTGGTCTTGAGCAGGTTAATGCGGATTGACTCCTCAGCGTTACCCCTGAATAAGACTCCGTGAGGCATGACGACTCCGGCTTTACCGTTTGAATTCAGGGATTTTATTACGTGTAACAGCCATGCATAATCGCCGTTTTTCTCAGGGGGGACTCCGAAGCCTTCGAATCTGTGATAAATATCAGGATTATCTGAGTCGAGGTCAAGACCTGCAGCCCATGCTTCATCAGAAAAAGGAGGATTCATAACGATGAAGTCAAAGCGTCTTAGCTGTCCGAACTCGTCTATATATTTCGGGTCTGATAGGGTGTTGCCCCTTGCGATTTCCCCAGTACCTCTTTGATGTAACACGAAATTCATTTTAGCAAGTCCTGCCGTTGAGTTGTCGATCTCTTGACCGTATATTGAAACTAGCGAGTCTCCTTGGGAATTCACCGGAGCTTGATCTGCTGCACGAATTAACAAACTCCCGCTTCCTGCCGCAGGGTCGTAGAGAGTCGCTTTACCCGTAATATTTTCGATACCGATTAACCTTGCAATGATCCTCGATACTTCACCGGGAGTGTAAAACTGTCCCTTGCTCTTGCCTGACTCCTGAGCGAACTTCATCATGAAATACTCGTAAGCGTCGCCGATAATGTCATCACCGCCTGCCCTGTTAGAGCGAAAATCTAACGCGGGGTTTTGGAAGACTCCGATTAAGCCGCTGACTCTGTCGATTAATTCCTTTCCTGAGCCTAATTCGTTTTCGTTTACAAAATTTACGTCAGGGAGCGAGCCTTGCAGCTTGTTAGCTTCTAAGAATCTTTGCAGAGTTTTATTTACTATCTCGCCTACGTCCTTTTTGCCTTTAGCTTTGATTAATTCGTTAAAAGAAGCGTCATCAGGTACGATAAATTCAGAGAAGGGATCATGATTATATTTGTCAGAAACGTACTTGAAGAACAATAACACAAGCACATAATCTTTATAGCGTGCAGGTTCGACTCCGCCCCTGAGTTTGTTGCAGGCTTCCCATAAGATTGAATATAATTCAGACTTCTTGACAGGCATGGAAATTAATCACTCTCATAAATTAAGATTTAGTGCGAATAATTATAACCTGAGCTGATATTTGCGTATAATAAAATAAATTTTAATCAAGAAAGATGGTGTATTATTTAAATGGTCTTCTCGTCAGGAGTATTTCTATTTGCGTTCCTGCCGTGTCTGTTAATTCTTTATTATTGTGTGAAGGCTCTCTCAGTGAGAAATTATATCCTGCTTGCTGCGAGTCTATTATTCTATGCATGGGGAGAACCTTTATTTATCTTTATCATGTCAGCTGCTATAGTCATTAACTGGCTGATTGCACTTCTCATGACTTCACACAAAAAGTTATGGCTCATTATAGCAGTCTGTCTTGATCTGTCATTGCTGGGAGTGTTCAAATATGCTTCGTTCATAGCTGCAAATCTTGGCCGTGAGTTAAATATAGCTCTTCCAATCGGAATATCGTTCTTTACGTTTCAAATGATGAGTTATATATTCGATGTCTATTACGGAAAGTCTAAAGCTCAGAAAAATTTGCTGTATGTAGCGTTGTATATTTCGTTCTTTCCGCAGTTAATTGCAGGTCCTATAGTTCGTTATAACCGGATTGAGGGCGAAATCTCAGAACGTAACGAAAACTTTAATAATTTCCCAGACGGTGTGAGACGCTTTATTTATGGCTTAGGGAAAAAAGTTTTGCTTGCGAATTTTCTTGCAGTCATAGCTGATAATATCTTCACGTATATAATTAACCCTTCTGTTATGATGTCATGGCTTGGAGCAATAGCTTACACGTTACAGATATATTTTGACTTCTCAGGCTATAGCGATATGGCAATAGGACTAGGCTTAATGTTCGGTTTTCACTTTGAAGAAAATTTCAATTATCCGTATATAGCTTCGAGCGTAACTGACTTCTGGCACCGGTGGCACATTTCGTTATCTACATGGTTCAGGGATTACGTCTATATTCCATTGGGAGGCAGCCGGGTATCAAAAGCGCGTCATATCCTGAATATATTTACAGTGTGGCTCTTAACGGGAATATGGCATGGTGCTAACTGGACGTTTATCTTATGGGGCTTGATATATTTTATAGTGCTGCTCATCGAGAAAGAGACGAGAATTATTGCTCATATGAAAATTTTCTCTCATGTCTGGACGTTATTAATCATAATTCTTGCGTGGGTCATCTTTAGAAGTGAAAGCGTCTCTCAGGGAATTAATTATATTTCAGGAATGTTTGGCATGAACTCAAATGCTTTCTATGACGGAGGATTTATATTTTATATCAAAGGCTCGTGGATAGTGTTAATAGCTGCTCTGATTGGGTGTTTGCCGTTCATGGGAAAAATGATAGCTCGTGTGAAGTGGCTTGAAGTATCGTGGCTTGCGTTAGTGTTAGCGATAAGTCTTTGCGAGATAATAAGCTCAAGTTACAATCCGTTTATATACTTTAACTTTTAAGAAGGTGTGAGCTTAATGAAACCTGAAAAATTCTTAGCGTATTTATTCTTGAGTGTTATAATGCTGTTCATGTTATCTGTTCCGGCTAAGTCTGTGATTTATCGAGTGAATAAGATTCTTGAGCCTGAGAAGTTATCATCGTCAGAGAAAATCAATATCAACTGGGCAGAACTTTATCCGTATGAATCCAGTGATTTCAATGCCCCCCCCCTGTTACAGCGCAAAATACTTACGAAATTCTTAGAGACAAACTTGACAGACGAACCAGCAAAGAACTCTTAAATTATCATAACTTTGTAGAGACAGCAAAACTCTATGAAGAGCTTATCAACTGGAACATTGCCTATATTCGAGACTATAACCCTGTAAGTAAATTACAAGACTCTTACTTAACGCAATTCACAGAGAGCACAGACATTACTCAAAACGCCGGTTCAGTAATTGAACTTGCAAGATTTTGCTCTGATAGAAATATAGAATTTATTTATATAAACTCTCCGTCTAAAATATGCAAATATGAAGATAAAGATATCTCAGGAATTCTTGACTTCTCTAACCAGAACACGGACAGATTTTTATCACGGCTCAAAGCGTCAGGAGTGAATTATTATGACCTGCGAAAGGCTTTACACGATGAGGGCATGAGTCATCACGAAGCATTTTACGTTACAGATCATCACTGGAAGGCAGAAACAGGACTTTGGGCAGCAGGGAAAATTTTAGAGTTACTCAGAGATAAATACAACTGTATCACTAATCCTGAAGTACTTAATCCCGAAAATTTCAAGAGCGTCATTTATCATAACTGGTTCTTAGGGTCTCACGGCAAGAAAATTACGTTAATGCGTTCAGAACCTGAAGACATCAGCTTAATATATCCGAAATGCAAGACTTTATTCACGTATCAAGTTCCTGACATGGGCATAAACACAATCGGGGAGTTTGCAATAACTTACGATATGACTCACATCAAGAGCAAAGATTACTATAACAAGAATCCATATGCAGCTTACAATCATGCTGACAGACCGTTAATTAAGATCAAGAATATGTTATCATGCTGTGAGAAAAAATTATTGATAGTTCACAACTCGTTTTTCAATTGCGTAATTCCTTTTCTTGCTATGAACATCAGAGAAATTGACTCGCTGGACATGAGACACTTCAACGGAAGCCTCAAGACCTACATAAACATAACGAGACCTGATATTGTAATAGTTCAGAAACTTGACGAATTCAAAAAATAATTTTGTGCAGGCCAATAATTATTTACTGACCTGCTTTATTATTATTTCCGTGACGAGATAACATACACGATGACCAGAAGCACAAGTCCTGTAATCGTACTCATAGGCCATACTGTAAGGCACAAGACTCCTGACACAAGAAGCAATGCCCTCATCATGACATTCAACGGAGTCTTGAGATAACCCATCCACATACCTGCAAATGAAATCACAGCTCCTACACCGCTCAATAACGCCCAGCAAATTTGAGTCCAGCTCCCCTGCATTAAGAGGCCCGGATCGTAACAGAATGCAAACGGTACTACATAGGCCAAGAAGCCCAATTGCATAGCCTGAAAGCCTGTTTTATTCGGATTTGAGTCAGCAATAGAACTCGCAGCATAAGCAGCCAGAGCAACCGGAGGAGTTATATTCGAGATTATAGCGTAATAAAACACGAACATATGAGCAGCTATCGGAGGAAATCCCAGCTTAACAAGTATAGGCGCACCTAACGCAGCAGCTAAGATATATGCTCCTGTCGTAGGAAGTCCCATTCCCAAGAGAGTCGCTATTAACATTACGAGAACTAACGCAAGAAGAGGCATGTTGCCGGCAAAAGATATTACGAAGCCTACAAGTTTGCCCCCGATTCCTGTCAATGACACTGCACCTAAAACTATTCCCGCAGTCGCACACGCTACACACACTAGGGGAATTCCTGAAGCTCCCTGCTCTATTGCGTCGATAAATTCGCGGGTATTCATGCCGGGATTAAAGAACGAAGCTGCGAGCATATAAGCAAGCACTATCACGAACTGAACGCCAGGTTTAACGTTATTAGCAAGTTCGGGCCTCATCATAAAGAATACTGCGAGTCCAAGTGAAATTAACGCCGTTATACATGCTAAAACTTTTTGAGTTCCCGTTGTCTGTGGCTTGAAGTTAAAGAATGAAACGAGCCACGCTAAACCAATTCCCAATAAAGCCGCCCTCATAGGAGTATAGCCGATTAATAAGAACGCTATTAACCCTACAATCGGAGCAATCATGTAGAACCTGCTCAACACATAATGCTTTGAAGGTAATTCAGAAGGGTCAAGACCTTTGAGTCCTGTCTTAAGAGCGCGCAGTCTTACCATTAAGAATAACGCCCCGTAGTAAAGCAATGCAGGGAAAATCGCAGCTATCATGACTTCACGATACTGAATGCCCAAGAACGAAGCCATCAAGAAAGCTCCTGCACCCATAATCGGAGGCATGATTTGACCTCCTGACGAAGCAACGGCCTCAACTGCTCCTGCAAAGAAAGGCTCATAACCTATTTTCATCATTAGGGGAATCGTGAAAGTTCCTGTGCCGTAGACATTCGCAACTGCTGAACCCGAAATTGACCCGAACAAGCACGAGCTTAGCACAGCAATTTGAGCAGGTCCTCCCGGTGTAGTCCCTGTGAAAGCCTGAGCAACACTCATGAACCAGTCGCCAGCCCCTGACTTCTCGAGAAATGCCCCGAATATCAAGAAAATCATTACGTAAGTCGCACTGACTCCCAAAGGTGATGAGAATATGCCCTCATCTGTCAAGTATAACTGCTCTATGACTTCAGGATAACTGAACGGGTAACCCTGCAATAATCCGGGAAGTTTGTAGCCGTAAAGCATGTAGATCGCAAACAATGCAGCTATTAACGACAATGGCAGGCCTACGATTCGCCGAGTTCCTTCTAACAGCAAGATAACGAGTAACGAGCCAAGCACTAATTGAGCAGTAGTTAATGGATCAATCTGTTGAATACGTTCTGTTATAGCAGTGTAGTTTATCATCGAGTAGACTCCCGGTGCAGCAGCTAATATAGCTAACAGCCAATCATAAAACGGGACGCGGTCTCTAGGGGCTGACTTATTAACAGGGAATAACACGAACGCTAAAGGCAGCACGAACGCAAGATGAATACTTCTTTGCAAATACGCTTCATAGTTTCCTGCTGAGGCCGTAAACAGGTGAAAGACTCCCATAGCAAGAATATATACGTATATGAGAGCCTTTGATGTTCCTGAAAGTTTGCGCATTTACTTCACTTCGCCCCAGAATTTTACGCTGCCTTCATGAGCCGGTACTTTATCGGGCAGAGCTATAGCCGGTGTAAGTTCGTCAACATCTTTGACTGCTGCAACGAGTTCTGCTTTGTGATCCCATATTGCTTTGTTGAGTTCATACACAAGGGACGCGGGCAGATCCTTACGAATAACTATGCATGTGTAATCACCGACAGCTTTAACAGGTTCAGCACCTTCGGGGACTGATTTATAAATTCCCGGGTCTATCGTGAGGGTAACTGTTCCGTATGCATCTGATAACTTATCAAGAGCCTCTTGACCTACAGGAAGCAATACAACATCAAGCTGACTCTCTATATTCATGACGACTGAAGCAATCTTGCCTACTGAGAAAGCAAAGCAGTCTAAGTGATTATCAGCGAGTAAATCTGCTCCTCCGTCATAAGAAGCATATTCGACACTTCCGCCCCATTCCTGGAAAGTCTTTTTATAATCAAAGCCGTAACCCTTCTCGAATAACGCCTTAATCACGAACTCTGAACTTGTGCCGGGCTTGAGGGTTGCAAATCTCATCGCTAGTTTCTTATCAATAATATCTTCAACGGACTTGATTTTATTTTTCTCCGCGAAATCTTTTCTCATTATGAAATAAGTATACTGCGTGTAAAGATTGCACATGATTACAGCGTTGTCGACTACCCTGCCCTTGAAGTCCGCCTCACCCTTGAGAGCTGCTCCGAGCAATGACGTTACAGAGAAGCCCAAATCTCCGCGTCTTGCATGAGCGTTAAGGATATTCGAGACTCCTCCGCCTGATGAACTCGTTGTCTGAGGAAGTCCTGCGCCTGTCCACATCTCTGATAATGCAGTGCCTAAAGCGAACCAGTTACCGCCGGGAGGTCCAGCCATGAATCTTAACTGACCGGGCCAGCCTGTTTTGTCGACTTCTGCACCTGACACGGGCAATGCAATTAACGATAAAGCAAGAACAAGAATTAATACACGTGATAACTTCATGTAAAATCAATCCTCCTGAAAAATTTATTTGCGAATAATTATAATGTTATAATCTCGAATCATGAAAGAGAAAATTTCCGCAATATTAAAAACTTTACCAGAACGCCCCGGAGTGTATTTAATGCGAGACTCTGAAGGCAAAATTATCTATGTCGGCAAGGCAAAGAAACTCAAGCGCAGAGTAAGTTCATATTTCAGGCACTCTCACTCATCGCCGAGACTCAATAAACTTGTTGAGCTGATAGAAGATATTTCGATTATACGCACTGAGACCGAAGCAGAAGCCCTAATCGTTGAAGCTAAATTGATTCGCAGATATTCACCGTTCTTTAACATTGAGCTAAAGATGGGAGATCATTACCCGTTTATAAAGATCACTGACGAAGATTACCCAAGAATAGAGATCACAAGACACAAACACAATGACGGAGCATTATATCTAGGTCCGTTCGTCGACGCAGGAAATATCAAAAACTTAATGAGGCTCGCTGAACGTTATTTCCCGCTGAGAGTCTGCAAGAGCAAAATAAATCCTGATGTAAATAAGCGTCCCTGTGTTGAGTATAATCTTGGCCGTTCAATGGGAGCATGTGCAGGACTTTGCACCCAGTCAGAATATAGAGAACGAGTCGCTGACATAATATTATTATTCGAGGGCAAATCAGCGGAGTTAGTCGAAAGATTGCGCTCAAGGATGAATGACGCTGCAAAAAATCTTGAATTCGAGAGAGCAGGACGTTACAGAGACACTATCAGGGCAGTATGGAAATTATCACGACAGAAAATTTCTAGTGCTCTTCAAGAAGACTTGGACAATGAAACATGGCAGGTGCTTAACCGTCTTCAGGAAATATTAAATCTTAAAGTCTTACCGTGGAGGATTGACGCATTCGACATTTCTCACACTTCAGGTCATGACACCTACGGAGCGTGCATAGTGTTTGAGCAGGGCAGACCGAGTCCTAATTTATATAGAAGATTCAAGATTCGTTCACTTGAAGAGGGCGAAATTAACGATTTTGCTTCGATCTATGAGACAGTCAAGAGGCGTTATTCCCACGTTATAGATAAATCAGAACCTGCCCCCCAGCTTGCTTTAATTGACGGAGGACCGGGACAGCTTGATTACGCACTGAGAGCTATTCATGAATTAAATCTTGAGCTGCCATTAATAGCACTTGCTGAACGTGAAGAGTTAATTTATATTCCCGGTAAGCCTGAACCCTTGAGACTTGGCCGCGATGATCCTGCACTGCAATTACTGCAAAGAGTTAGAGATGAAGTTCACAGGTTTGTAATAACGACTCACAGACATGCGAGGGGACTTAGAGTCAGACACTCAAGGCTTGATGATATTCCGGGAATTGGACGCAAGAAGGCTGCTGAGTTACTGGTTAAGTTCGGGAGTGCGCGCAAGGTTTCGGAGCTAAGTCCTGAGGAACTCGAGAAAGTGCCGGGTATAGGTCCTGTGTTAGCTAGAAAAATTCTTGAAAACTTGAAGGAGAATAATTAATCATGAGAGAAATTCACGTTGACGAAATGAGAAAACTTCAGCTTGATATACTTGATTACGCTGCTGACTTCTGCGAAAAGAATAATATAGAGTACTGGCTCAATGCAGGGACTTTGCTGGGAGCTGTCAGACATAAGGGCTATATAGCTTGGGACGATGATATTGATATAGCAATGCTGAGACCTGATTACGACAAATTCATAAAAACCTTCAATGAACAAAGCACGCGCTATAAAGTTCACTGCTTCGAGAATGACTCTGAATGTTTACAGCCATTTGCAAAAATTTATGACGAGAATACTATTCTATATGAACCTGACGAGAACGGGATTAAACTAGCTGTCTATATTGATATATTCGTTATGGATAATGCTCCCGATGATGATAAACTTGCTGCAAAGATGTTCAGGAAGCGTGATATTTACGTGTTGTGCAATTTGGCTCGAAAAATGCCTGTGTTCTTGAAGCCTACTCGCGGAGGTTTTATCAGGAGTCTTTGTGTCTATGCTTTCAGATTAATGACTCGAATATTTCCTAGAGACTACTTCACCAGAAAATTAATAGAGAACGCTAAATCATGTATCTCACAATCTACAAGACGAATAGGCGACTTCTCAGGACTTCATAGCACTATGCTTGATAAATCTGCATTTGATGAGCTTAAGACTCTTGAGTTCGAGGGCAGAAAATATAAAGTTCCCGGAGATTATGACGGCTGGTTAAGGGGACTGTTCGGGGATTATATGACGTTGCCTCCTGAAGAGAAAAGAGTCTCGACTCACAAGTTCAAAGCATATATGAAAGACTGAAACAAAGCGGCAACAATGAACCTCACGTTTCCTGTAATACAAGATATTAATAATTATCACAGCACTTCACAGCGCATAAGAATACTCAGTGAGTCATGGCTCAAGAACGAAATGTACTGCCCGGCCTGCGGTTGTGATTCATTATTGAAGTTCCCGAATAATTCAAGACTCGCTGATTTCTATTGCAGTAATTGCGGTGAAATATACGAACTCAAGAGCAAGGGCAGCCCAATCGGCAAAAGTATTCTGGACGGGGCATATTATGCAGCTCTCGAACGCATTAACAGCAGCACGAATCCTAATTTATTCATTATGCATTATCATGATTGTCATGTAGAAAATCTTACTCTAGTACCAAAATATTTTTTCACTCCTGATATTCTCAAGATACGCAAAGCATTATCACCAAATGCAAGACGTTCGGGCTATATAGGCTCTATGATACTTTACGGGAATATTCCGGAACGCGGCAAAATAGCAGTTATCGAGTCTCACACTGAGCTAAATAAAAATATAGTGATGCAAAATTATGAACGCTCAGCAAGACTTAGAGTAAAGAATATAAATCATCGCGGCTGGCTCATGGATATATTAACGTGCATTGAGAAAATTCCTGGTGATAATTTTTCGCTTGAAGATATGTATTCATTTGCTGATGAACTCGCGCTAAAGCATTCAGATAATCATAATGTAACCGCAAAGATTCGGCAGCAATTGCAATTTTTGAGAGATAAGGGCTTCATAAAATTTACAGGCAGAGGAAAATACACGAAGATTAATAATTAATTCATAAACATTACAAATCACGAATAATTTATTTTTTCAGGTCTAAAAGTTATAATCTTTCACACTAATAAAAATCTTTCACACTAATAAAAATATAAATATAAACAGGAGGAATTTTTCACATGAGCGACTTCAAGGGTCTCACTGACTTAGAAGTAAAGTCAAGCCGCGAACAATACGGCTCAAACAAATTGACTGAACTGCCCCGCGATCCGTTATTCAAGAAATTTCTGGGCAGCCTCTCAGATCCAATGATCATTATTTTATTATGCGCACTCGTTATCCAGTTAGTATTATTCTTCATGGGACGCGCTGAATGGTTCGAACCTGTAGGAATATTAATCGCTGTGTTAATCGCTTCTGGAGTCTCGTCAATCACAGAGTACCAGCAGGAGAACAAAGCCTCAGCCCTCAAAGCCCAGCAGGAAGCCGGAGAGATGACAAAAGTTATTCGCAATGGCAGCATTCATGAAATTCACGTCAGCGAAGTTGTTACGGACGATATTATATTTCTCCAGGCAGGCGACAAGATTCCAGCGGACGGCGAAATTATCTCAGGAAGCGTCAAAGTCGATCAGTCAGCACTCAACGGAGAGACAGAAGAAGCCGACAAGATTCCAAACACTCAGAACGAACGCTATAACATTAAAGATTTGCTCAACAAATATTATGCTTATCGCGGCACCGTAGTATGTTCGGGTGAAGCCTACATGAAAATTTTCGTGGTCGGCGACAAAACTTTGTTCGGTGAATTAGCCCTCGAAGTCCAGGAAGAGACAAGAAAAACGCCCCTTCAAGTCAAGCTCGGCAAGCTGGCTCATCAAATCTCAGTCTTTGGTTATACCGGAGCAGCAGCAATCATAATCGGAATATTGCTCAGGACTCTTGCAACAGGAAACGCCCCCGGTGATGCTTACGGCTGGATAAGATTACTCGTTGACGCTATAACAGTCGCAGTTACGATTGTAGTTTGTGCAGTCCCTGAAGGTCTCCCGATGTTGACTTCAATGTTGATGTCCTTCCAGTCAATGCAGATGGCAGGCGATAATGTCCTAGTGAGAAAGCTGAACGGTCTCGAGACAGCAGGCAGCTTGAATATTTTATTCAGCGACAAGACAGGAACTATAACAGAAGGCAGATTAAGTATTGCAGAGATCGCTAATTCAGAAGGCAAAGTGTTTAAATCACTCACTGAACTTGACTCAGAATTACTTCAAGACTTAATCACAGGTGCAGGAGTCAATAATAGTGCTTCAGTAGGTGATGACTCAGTTATCGGCGGCAACAGCACTGACAGGGCATTAATGGCTTTCTTCATGACTGATAGGGCAGTTCTAGGCAAAATCGAATCTGCAAAGAATAACGTCAAGGAGTTCACAGCATTTAACTCTGATAACAAGATGTCAAGTGTTGAGCTTAACGACGGAAGCATTTATTATAAGGGAGCTCCTGAGAAGATTATAGCTCAGTGCAAAAACGTAAACCCTGCAATTCTCGATAAATATATCAATGCTCAGGCAGAACGTGCAATGAGATTGTTAGCAGTCGCCAAGAGAAAAGACCCGGACTCAGAGATGGAGCTTGTATGTGTATTAAGTATCCGCGACAACGTGAGAAAAGAAGCCGTTGAAGCAATAAAGAGAGTCCGCAATGCAGGTATTCAGGTCGTCATGGTTACTGGAGACAGAAAAGAGACAGCCGTTGCCATAGCCCGTGAAGCAGGATTAATCACCAAGCCTGAAGAGATCGCAATGACATCGCAGGAGATGGCCGAGAAGTCTGACAAAGAACTCAAGTCGTTATTACCGAATTTGAGAGTCATATCAAGAGCTTTGCCCAGCGATAAGAGCAGACTTGTGAAAATTGCTCAGGAATCAAATTATGTTGTCGGAATGACAGGCGACGGAGTCAATGACTCACCTGCACTCAAGAAGGCTGATGTAGGCTTTGCAATGGGGTCAGGCACTGAAGTAGCGAAAGAAGCCGGCGATATTACGATTCTTGACGATAATTTTAAATCAATAGCAAAAGCAATTCTCTATGGACGCACGATGTTCAAGAGTATTAGAAAGTTCTTAGTGTTTCAGCTCACTGTCAACGTTGCAGCGGTCTTTACGTGTTTCTTAGGGCCGATGTTCGGCGAGAATATTATCTTGACTGTAATACAATTATTATTAATCAATCTTGCTATGGACACGTTAGCAGCAATTGCCTTCGGAACTGAACCGCCTAGACTGCAATACATGAACGAGAAGCCCATTCCCAGAGACGAGAATATAATCACAAGTTCTATGCTAAGCCAGATAATAACCGGAGCAGTTTACATAACGTTTATATGTCTTGCAGTGTTATTCGTTCCAAAAGTCAGGGCGTTATTTATGAGCGATGATATTATTTATCTCAGATCGGCTTTATTCGCAGTCTTCATGATGTCAATAACGTTCAACGGTCTCTCAATGGCAACGAGTAAAAATTGTGTGCTTGTTATGTTATTTATATTTGTCCTTCAGTATATATTTATAACGTTCGGCGGCGATGTGTTGAGCGTTCATGCTTTGACCCTTGACTCATGGCTTAACTGCTTTGTGTTAGCTTTCATGGTCATCCCTGTGAGACTTGGTGCGGGTTTCCTGATTAATAAATACCTGCCTGACTTATTGAAATAGCGAAATAAATTTTAATTCCCTCTTGATAATGTTATTCAGGAGGGATATTTTTTTTTATCTATATATAATTAATTAAATACGAAAGGAGACATAACTTTTGCCTCACTATATTTGCATTCACGGACATTTTTACCAGCCGCCCAGAGAGAACCCCTGGCTTGAGACCGTCGAAGTTCAGGAGTCCGCAGCTCCCTGGCACGATTGGAACGCCCGAATTAACGCCGAATGTTACAGCAGAAACGCAGCGTCACGAATTCTGAATAAACAAGGCGAAATAATTAAAATCTGCAACAACTATTCACGAATGAGCTTTAATATTGGTCCGACTTTATTAACATGGCTCGAGGAAAATGATCCGTTATCTTATGCTGCAATACTCGAAGCAGATAAACAAGGCATGAAGAGATTCTCAGGACACGGCCCGGCTATGGCTCAGGTCTATAATCATATCATTATGCCGCTGGCTTCAAGACGCGACAAAGAGACCCAGGTTAAATGGGGAATTGCAGATTTCGAGCAAAGATTTAAACGAATGCCCGAAGGTATGTGGCTCGCTGAGTGTGCAGTAGACACAGAGACTCTTGAAGTCTTAGCAGAGAATAATATTTTATTCACAGTTTTATCACCATGGCAGGCTAAGTCGACTCGAATAATGGGCTGGGGAGACTGGGAGGACGTTACAGGCGCAAGGGTCGATACAACATGCGCATATCTATGCAAACTGCCTTCAGGTCGAAGCATGAATTTATTTTTCTATGACGGAACACTCTCCCAAAAAATTGCATTCGGGGGCTTACTCGATGACGGAGGAGCTTTCGCAAGGGCATTAATCGAAGCTAATCACTCACATGGGAAGCCTGTATTATCACACGTTGCAACGGACGGCGAGTCATACGGCCATCATCACAAACACGGCGATATGGCTTTAGCATACTGTCTTGATACCCTTGATTATTCAACTGAAGCTCAATTGACAGTTTACGGCGAGTTCTTATCATTCTACCCTCCTGAACGCGAAGTGAAAATCATCGAGAACTCTTCATGGAGCTGTGCGCACGGTGTCGAACGCTGGAGAAGTGATTGCAGCTGCGGGGACGGGACTCCGGACTATCATCACAAATGGAGAAAGCCTTTACGCGAAGCACTTAACGCACTAAGAGACAGACTTGCAAATCTTTACGAGTCAGCAAATATGTTTTCTAATCCATGGGAAGCACGCAATAAATATATCAACGTTATTCTTGACAGATCCGAAGATAATATCAATCAATTTTTACTCGAACAGACAGGACGAAATTTGACTCACGATGAGAAAGTAAAGGCATTGACTCTGCTCGAAATGGAACGTGACTCGCTCTTAATGTTCACGTCTTGCGGGTGGTTCTTTGATGAGATCTCGAGAATTGAACCTGTACAAATTATGCGTTACGCTGCATGTGCTATCGGAATGGCTAAAAGACTCTTTGATGAAGATTTAGAGTCAGAATTCCTGAAGATTCTTGCTCAAGCTCCAAGTAACGTTCCGGAATTACAGGACGGCGCAAAGATTTATGAACTCAGGGCCAAACAGGGTATAGCGGACTTAAAGCAAATGGCTGCATATTACGGCATAACTTCACTGCTTGACGAGTACAAAGAAATTTTCTCCGAAGGCTGTTGGGACATGGAGGGCAATGCATTACGGCTCGACATCAACGAACAGCAGGCGTTCTCAGCAGGAAAAGTTCACGTCAAATCACGTATAACTGACATAGAGGACACTTACACTTTCGCAGTTACTTATAATAAAGGCTACACTGAGAGTGCTTTGCTTCTGTGCGGAATTTGTGAGAGTGATTCTCTTGAGCCACTGACTATTGACGACGTGAAGGAGCTTCAAGCGTTATTCTATAATGAAGACAGGGCAAAATTATTATTCGACAAGTTCGGCTATAATCAGTTCACGTTAAATAATATCCCGTCGAACTCCAAGAACAGGCTGATAAACGAATTTCTTGAACAGGACATCAACAGACTCGAAGACAGTATTAAGGACATCGTCAAGAATTATGATCAGTTATTAGAGTACTTGACTTTCTTAGGGTCAAAGCCTCCTGCAATAATCACAACTGCTGCGGAGTTCACGCTCACTTCAGAAATCGTAAAGAAACTTGAAGACTCTAGTCCAAATCTTGAGAGCATAGCCCGTGAATTTGAACTTGCGAAGTTCTGGCACATCAAACCAGATGAAGAACGAATCAAATTTGCATTCTCTGACTGCATGAACGAAATATTAACTTCAATGTGTGTTGCAGGTCTTGATATTAATGCAGTAAATGAACTCAATGAGTTAATAAAATTATTCAGCGGCGAATTTGACTGGCACTTAGAGCTTGAGGACACCCAGAATTTATATTATGAACTTATTGCACGGGAAGGCAAGGCGTTAAGGCAGGAACCGGAGAATTTACGCAAGGCACTCTATGAATTAGGGAAGTCGCTCAAATTTTCTGATGAGATGCTTGTCAACGTGAAGTCTTAATTAAAAAATTTTGCTCTCTGTCTGACTCAGGCAGGGAGCGTTATTATTTATCCTAATGCCTTTCCCACCATTCCTGTTTCGTGTAGCCTAAGCTCTTCATTTTGGCCAGACATGATGCCCAACTCTGCATTCTGATATTATTAAATTCGAGTTCCTGACCGTTGAATAAATACTTCATTTTTGAGGCAGTTCTCAAGTTCTCAGGTTTTCTTGATGACTCTTCATATTCAGCCGAGTACGCGAATAATATTATTATTGGAACGTCAGCTATAAGAGTCAAATTATGAGTCCTGTAGCCCGCCATTCTTATGCCCCAGTTGTTGCCTCCTGTTACTGCCCCGAGAGTGAACCTGCCGCCCTTATTGTCAAACAGAGCCGAAGCAGCTACGTCAAGTTTCATGTCCTTAGGGGACTTAGCGAGAAATAAATTATAGACATTGCCGTCTTCATCGTTGACATAGCAGCCGAGAAGCTCAACGCTCAAACCGTCTCTGAATTCATATGACAAATCCAGCGGACTATAAGAAGAATAATGAGACGAAGATGAAGGATAATTTCTGCCGTAAGCGTCATCGAACAAAGCATAAGCCTTATGACTCGTAAAAAGCATAGCAGCGAGCAGGATAATTACAAAAAGTTTTCTCATGATTTATATAATTCCTCCTTAAAATGTGAGTATATTATAATAAAACAAAAAACTTTCAGGAGGTCATAATAATTTGTTCTCGTTTTCATTTGCAAAGATCCGTGAAAAAATTTTGAGCTTCGTCAAGCCTTCGTTATACATGAGCGGACTCAGCGACGTATTAAAGCTCTGGAGGAGTTCAGACGCTAAAGACAAGGGTATATTACTTCTTGTATTCTCACCGATGTTCTTATGCATAGGCGGCTTCATATTCAGCGTTATTCACTTTGTGTTATTCGTCCTTCCTTCGTTCGTATTCGGAGTGTTCGGCTGGGGCTTATTGACCGTGTTATTCTGTTCGGGAGGCAAGTATTTCTACAAGCAGCTTACGGGGCATTCAATCAGCACTAAAGAAGAAATAATTGACGTTCAGTTCAAAGAGTCTGACTCGGAATTAGACTCTGACTCAGAACCAGAACCTGCACCCAAGAGGACGCGTAAAAAGGTCATCAATGCAGAATGATAAACACGATAAATTAACGCGCTTCAGTATCACTATACCTGAAGAATTATTAAGCGAGTTTGAGGAGAATTACTACTCAGACCATAAACGCGAGAACCGTTCAGAGGCAATAAGATTCTTAATGCGTCAGTATATTTCGGGTGAACGCTGGAAGTCTGACGATAATAAAGAAGTCTGCGCAACTGTAACGATTATTTACGATCATCATTTACCCGGATTGTCATGCAAACTCACAGCAGCACAGCATGACTCCGGGGGTGTGATAATCTGTTCGACTCATGTTCACTTGAGTCACTCGTCCTGTCTTGAATGCATAATCACTAAAGGCTTAGCGCGCGACATAAAGAAATTCATTGATGCGTTAAAATCTATTCGTGGAATCAAGAATCTTGACATAAATATTACAGCTGAAGTGTAACAAGTTAATCAATCGTGAAGAGCGTATAAAATCAATTTGTGAAGGAGTTCATTGCGTGAGTTTGTATTAGTAAATGTATTAGTAATTAATAAACGTCCGAGCAGCTTACTACCCGGACACATTGTTATTATATCACTCTGATTTTTTCCCTGTGAGTCTTGCCCACCGTTTGCGCCACTTCTTGCGAGCCTCGAGTCTCTCTCCTAAGTCTCTAGCTCCCACACCGTAGACGAGATATAAAATTATCCCTGACACTATCATTATAAAGACAGTAGAAGCACACCGCCTGCCCGATGCATTTATGTTGTAGCCCTCGCGTCCTTCTTCCATTGTCATATTCTGGATAATCATTGCGTAAGTCTTACCGTACGATGATTGAAACGTTGCTCCCATGTCATATTCAGTGAATAACGCGTTAAAGTTCAGGGCGAATACAGCAAGCACACTCGGCAATATAATCGGCAGCTTGACCTTCAGGAACGTATAAACCGGAGAAGCTCCCAAATTTTTAGCAGCGTCCTCAAGTTCGTCATCAATCGCATAGAACGCAGCTTTAATCATTCTCAATGCAAATGGCAATTTAGTAACGGTGTAAGCCATGATGATTAAGAATCTTACATTCTCGCGCCAGTATAAATTTTGTCCGAACACGTACCAGACTTCTTTATTAAAAAATATCCTGAACGAGTAGCAGATTAATATAGTCGGAAGCAGCCACGGAAATAATAAGCAGCTCTCTGTTATTAACGCTCTTGTCTTGTTTCTATGCTTGAAGATGTACGACACGGCCAAGACTACAATCACACAAGCTAAAGCCGCCGCTATTGCAGACATTATGAATGATAATCTAATGCCCCCTACTGCGTCAGAGTTCGAGAACACTCCGGAAATTGAACCGATTCGAGTCCTGAGCCTTCCCCGCGATGTCATATATTCGTAATTCTGAGTCCCGAAATAATTTATGAACGTCCAATCCGTGAAATTAAGCATCTTGCTTCTTATTGCCGGATAGTTCTGGAACGAGAATAACACTATCATAACAACAGGAGTCATGTAAATTATAAATAACACGTAAGCGTAGACATGAGCCGCGATATTCCAAAACGTATTATTAATTTTCTGCTTGACGAGCTTGGCCTTTGTCTTAGAGACTGAGAGATAATGCCCCTTTCGTTCATAGTGATTCAGGACGCTGAGTAATATAACCGTGAACATAGCAAGAATTATACTGAGCAACGCTGCCCTTGCCTGAGGGAATGACTCATCAGCTGCACTTGACCCCGCGAGCCTTACAATTTCCGGGTTAATCGAGTTATAGCCGAGTAAAGTAGGAGCAGACATAGCGCAGAGTCCTGTTATAAATGTCATTACGGTCAACGAGAACAGAGTCGGCAATAGAGTCGGCATTACAACTCTGAATAATACTTTAAACGGAGATGCTCCCAAATTTCTAGCAGCTTCTACTGTGTTGTAGTCAATTCCCCTGATTGCATTTCTCAAGAACAAAGCATGATTTGACGTACATGCAAAAGTCATAGTAAATAACACTGCGTTGAAACCTGAGAACCATTGACGATTCATGTGAGGGAAAATTTGAGCCAGCCACGTTGTCATCATTCCGTTTGAGTCATATAAAAACTGGTAGCCCGTAACGAGTGCGACTCCTGAATATATCAGCGTGGTCATGTAACCCATTCGCAATATAGACGCGCCTTTGATGTCAAAGTATTCTGTTAATAACACTATGCTTATTCCTACAACATTAACGGTGATAACGAGACAGATTGCGAGCTTCAAAGAGTTCCACACGAATAAAGGCATTGTCCCGGCCATGAAAAATTTTACGACTGCAAAGGGATCTATCACACCTGAAGCGTTTCTTGTCGTGAAAATTGAAGTTAGCGTATTAAGACACGGCAGCACCATGAAGCCCAGAAATAAATATAAGAATAATACGAGGCCGAATATCTTAGCTATAAAGCCTGCGTCAAAGTTATTAGCTTTCTGCATAGATTATCACTCCTTCTTGTAGCTCATGATGTCCTGAGGGTTGATTATAACGTTCACAGACTCTCCTGGCGAATAAATATTAATGCCGTCATTTTTCTCTATAACTTTCAGAACTTGACCGCCTGCACGAATATAATACTTGATATAGAGTCCGTAATACTCTTGAGACTCTATTACTCCCTCAAAGCCTGAAGACTCCCCGCGCTGAACGTGAATCCTTTCGAGCCTGATAAAATGATTCTGACTCTCCGGTAAATTCAGAGAACTTGTTATAGTGCCTTCGAGTTTGTTAATATCACCGATAAAGTTAGCGACAAATTCCGTCTTAGAGTGATTATATATCTCGTTAGGGTTGCCGATTTGCTCAATGAGTCCCTTGTTGAAGACTGCAATACAATCTGAGAGTGTTAATGCTTCTTCCTGGTCGTGAGTAACGTAAATAGTTGTGATTCCAAATTCACGCTGCATTTTCTTTAACTCATTGCGCAACTGGACTCGTAATTTTGCGTCAAGATTGCTTAACGGTTCGTCCATGCAGATTATAGCCGGGTTAGTAACGAGGGCGCGTGCTATTGCGACTCTTTGCTGCTGGCCTCCTGAGAGCTGACTCACTGCCTTTGCTAACTGTTCGCTTGATAAATCTACTTTCGAGGCTATCTCCCTGACTCTTTTATCGATCTCGGATTTACTTAACTTCTTAATCTTGAGTCCGAAAGCTATATTGTCATAAACCGTCATAGTAGGGAACAGAGCATAAGACTGAAACACTATGCCTATATTACGCTTCTCAATGGGAACGTGTGTAATGTCATCGCCCTTCATTAGGACAGTCCCGGAGCTCGGCTCAATGAAACCTGTTATAGTTCGTAATGTCGTAGTCTTCCCACAGCCCGAAGGCCCTAAGAACGTAAAGAATTCCCCTTCTTTGACGTGGACGTTAATATCATGAAGAGCTTCAAACTCTCCGAACTTGACGAAAATATTATTAAGCCTAATCAAGATTGCATAACCTCCTTATTACATAGATACACCGTAAACCAAATCCGGAAGCCATAACACAGCTTGAGGAAAGAATATCATGAACACTACAACAAGAATTACTGCGATGTAAAACGCAATGCCGTATTTCACAGTCTCTTGAATCGAGCAGCCCATTATGTCGCTCACTGCATAGAGTCCAGTTCCTACAGGGGGAGTCATAACTCCGAATGTTACGGTCGTCATCATAATCATTCCGAATACAACAGGGTCAACGCCTACTCTTTGCATAACCGGCAATAGAATCGGAGTCAAGATTAATGCAATAACCGTAGTCTCCATGAAGCACCCGCACAGTAACAAAAATAACACGACTAAGAATAACAACAGCGTAGAATTATTCGTTACTGATACAAGAGCCGAAGCTATTGCAGTCGTCAAGTTATCGAAGACTACACCGTAACCGAAGACTCCAGAGAAGCAAAGAATGATAGTTATAACCGTAATATCTTTCACTGAGTCTTTCAAAGTCTGAATAAGTACCGGCCAAGTTAATTCGCGGTAAATCACAGTCCCTACGAAAATTGCATAAGCACAGGCAAACGCTCCTGACTCAGAAGGACTCATGATTCCAAATCGTATTAAGACGATTAATAACACAGGGAATAACAACGCCCATATTGACGAGATAAGCTCTCTGCAAATTTCCTTGAGAGTCGCAGGTTTGTCATGTTCAGGTTTGTAGCCGAGCTTACGAGCCGAGATAGTCGTTGCAATCATCATCAAGACCATCATCAAGAGTCCCGGAACCCAGCCAGCCATGAAGAGCCTGCCTATTGAGACCTCGCCGACAGTTCCGTATATAATTAATCCCATTGACGGGGGAATAGTCGCAACGATTAAGCCTGATAACCCGTTCACAGCAGCCGACCAGCCTTTAGCATAGCCGAGTCTCGTCATTTCCGGGCCTAAGATTCGAGTCTCCATAGCAGCATCAGCAACAGCAGAACCCGACACTCCGCCCATTAGAGTAGACAGGACGCAGGATACTTGGCCGATATTTCCGTACATGTGGCCGGTTAAGACATTCGCAAGACGCATTAAACGCCGTGTTATACCTGTAGCGTTCATTAAGTTCCCTGCGAGAATGAAGAGGGGAATAGCTAACATCGTAAAACTTTGCGTAGTAGAAATAGACTTCTGAACAAGTATACTCATAGGCAAGCCCTTAATAATAAAGAACGAGAAACCCGAAATTCCGATTGCAAAAGCTACGGGCATACCAAGAATCAAGAATACAAGAAAGATAATTATTGCAGTTCCCATGATTTAATTTTTCCCCCATTCTGAAGCCGGAGTCTTTATCGAGTGAACGAGATTTATTAACGTGTTAATGAACATCAAGCACGCTCCGACAGGAACGCACGACGTAACCCAAGCATAAGAGATATTAAGGGTCGTAATCATTCGCCGTGAGTAGCCCTTAGCATATTGAAAGCCGTAAATGACAAGAGCAGCCAGGAACACGAGAATTATAATCTTGAATACGGCATCAAGAAATTTTTGCAGACTCACAGGAAGCATTTTCACGAATAAATCAACGCCGATTAGTCCCGTAGTCCTGATTGCTATATCTCCGCCAAGAAAGCACATCCACGCGAACATGACAAGTGCAGCGTCCTGAGCCCAGTTAATCGGATAGCCGAACGTGCGGGTTAAAGCAGCAATGAATACGAGTAAAGTTATACCGGCAAGCAATAATAACGCCAGCCATTGTTCAAGAGAGCAAAATTTTTCGTAGAGTCTTCTCATTAAGTATAAATTCATTCCTTCCGTGTACAAAAAAAGCGAGGGTTGAGTCTTCCCCCGCTGTAAAAATCTTGAATATTAGAGTCCTGCTTCCTCGTAGATTGCCTTGCGTAAGTTCGTCCAGCCGAGTTCTTCATATGCAGACGCAGCAGCCTTCTTGAATTCCTCTTTGTCAACGTGGGTTATAGTCATGCCGTTATCGATTAAGACTCTTTCTAAGTCAGCTTGGGCAGCTTCGATCTCTCTGGCGTTCTTGATTCCGTTGTTGTAGCAGGCTTCAAGAATGATATTTTTATACTCGTCCGGTAACTGCTTGAACCATGCCTCGCCGCAGATTAAGCAGTTGAATAAATTAATATGCTCGGTCTTGGCTACGTATTTGCAGACTTCATAAATGTGAGTAGACACTGCCGAAGTATATTGAACTTCACATGCGTCAATCATCTTTGTCTGAATTGCGTTATAAACTTCCGACCACGCGATATTATAGGGAGTTGCGCCCATTGCCTTAATTGAAGCGTTATACGGTGCTGCGCTGGGAGTCCTTGTAACTACGCCCTTGAGATCTGCAGGAGTCTTGATTTCTTTATTCTGCATAAAACTTCTTGCGCCGTCGTAGTAGTTGAAGCATAAGACTCTGATTCCCTGATTGACGAGCTCTTCAGTCCATTTCTTGAAAGTTGCAGTGTTAATGACTTTGAGTCCTGCGTCATAATTATCAACGAAGTAAGCCATATTGAATATGCCTATATCATTAACGTAATTGGACATTCTGCCCGCGTCGCTGAGAACTGCAATCCCTATGCCTGCAATAGCCTGGTCGATCATGTCCTCTTCTCCGCCTAACTGTGATGAAGGGTAAATAGTAACGTTGACTTCGCCCTTTGTCTTTGCGTTAATCTCATCAGCTGCTGCCTTGAGACCCGCATAAATCATTGAAGTTTCTGTCTGAGTCGTAGAGATACGAAGCTCATACTTAGCCGCGAACGAACTCGAACACAGCACGAGAGCAAGAACAAGAGCTAATGATACTGCGAAAAGTTTTTTCATGATAAATAAAATCCTCCTGTTAAATAATATAAAAATTTGAAAATTGGATAGTGTGTAAATTTTAGCGTAAAAATTATGAAGTGTATTATGTAAAATTCTTGACTTTGAAATTTCTTGCTGTAAGATTCTTAATATCTTATCTATCAGGGTGATTAGCTCAGGGGTAGCAGCGCTTCCTTCACACGGAAGAGGTCACTGGTTCGAACCCAGTATCACCCATTAACAACAAAACAGGCCTCGTTCTCACAAGACCTGCTCACACTCAAAATATTATCTCACCGGCAAAATCTCAAGCCAGTAGCCGTCAGGGTCCTGAATGAAATAAATTCCCATCGAGTGATTCTCAAAGCAGATACAGCCCATCTCTTCATGTAATTTATGAGCTGCGTCAAAATCATCAGCTTCAAACGCAAGGTGAAACTCTTCTTCGCCGATGTCGTATTTTTGAGGATGATCTGCAAGCCAGGTTAATTCAAGCTCAAAGTTTGACTCTTCATTGCCAATATACACGATAATAAACGAACCGTCCGGAGCAGTCTTTCGCCTCTTCTCGTGAAGTCCCAAAGCCTTCTCGTAAAAAGCAAGCGACTTGTTAAGATCTTGAACGTTGTAATTCTCGTGAATCATCTTGAAGCGCATAGTTTATTCCCCCCTTTAATTTCATGAACTAAATTTTAGCATAAAGCAGACAGCTAGAACTTCCAGTGGACACCTACCGGAACTCCTTTTTGCATGAGTTTATCTTTGATTCTGGCTAATCCTGCTTCGTCTTCGGCCATCCCTAAAATTTGAATACTGTTTACACTAGGGCTGATGCTTTGAACCTGCATAACTGCTCCGGTGTCAGTAGCTGAAAAAATAGTTGTAGACTTTAATAAGTTAGACATTCCATCACGTATGCGGAAATTTACAAGATAATACATGAATATAACCTCCTGTGTTGAGTTTATCAAAATTTTAGCCAAAAAAAAAAACAGGCCTCATGATTTAACACAAGACCTGAATAAATTTTTTATTAGCGAATCATGTTATGCCACTCTTTTATAGATTTCAACGAGTCTGATTTGCTGCCCTGACTCTTGACGCTCATAATGCCTTCTATTGCAGCACTTGCTCCTGCCAAAGTCGTTATATATGGAATTCGAGCCTTGACCGCTCCCCTGCGTAACATGCTGCCTGTATTCGTGAAAGCCTTCTCTCTGGGAGTGTTAATAATGAGCTGAACCTGACCGTTAATAATATAGTCCATTACATCAGGCCGTCCTGAACCTATTTTATTTGCCTGAATCCCTGAATTTGTCAGAGCCTCGAACGTCCCTTCAGTCGCAAGAATGTCAAAACCTGCACTAATATATTTACGTGCAATGTCAGCAATATTTCTTTTATCTGAGTCACTCACTGCAATTAACACTGTGCCTGATAACGGGAGCTTTGCATTTGCCGCTTCTTCTGCCTTGTAGAAAGCCTCGCCTGCCTCTGACGCAATGCCCAGAACTTCACCTGTTGAACGCATTTCAGGGCCGAGCACCGGGTCAACTTCCTGGAACATGTTAAACGGGAACACTGACTCTTTGACTCCCCAGTAGGGTATAACGCGCTCACGTAAATTTTTCAAGGGCGAGTCAAGTCCTGTAAGCTCTCGAGTCATGGCTTCGACTGCAAGAGGCACCATTTGAATCCCGCAGACTTTCGAGACAAGAGGCACAGTTCGGGACGCTCTGGGATTAGCTTCGAGTACAAAAACTTTGCCGTTCTCTATTGCGTATTGAATATTCATCAAGCCTACAACGTGCATAGCTTCAGCAATTTTTCTCGTATACTCTTTTATAGTTTCGAGTGCCTGAGCTTCTATATGTCTTGAAGGTATTATACATGCCGAGTCCCCTGAGTGAATCCCCGCGAGTTCTATATGTTCCATGACTGCCGGGACGTAAGCGTGAGTTCCGTCGCAGATAGCATCTGCCTCGCATTCAAGAGCGTGATTCAAGAATCTGTCTATCAATATCGGCCTGTCCGGTGTTACGCCGACTGCTGCATTAACGTAATTCTCAAGGCTGGCTTCATCGTAAACTATTTCCATTCCCCTGCCTCCGAGAACGTAAGACGGCCTCACCATTACAGGATAACCGATTTTATTTGCGACCCTGTGAGCTTCTTCTAAAGTTGCTGCCATTCCCGACTCAGGCATAGGAATATTTAACGAATCCATGACGCTTTTAAATCTTCCTCTGTCTTCGGCCAAGTCTATAATTTCCGGTGAAGTTCCCAGAATTTTAACGCCGTTCCGTTCGAGTTCGCTTGCAAGATTTAACGGGGTCTGGCCTCCGAACTGTGCTATAACTCCCAAAGGCTGCTCATGCCTGTAAATGCTCAAAACGTCCTCAAGAGTCAGAGGCTCGAAATATAATTTATCGCTGGTATCATAATCAGTGCTTACGGTTTCGGGGTTGCAGTTAATTATGATGGTCTCAAAGCCTAATTTCTTGAGAGATTTAGCAGCATGGACACAGCAGTAATCGAACTCTATACCTTGACCGATTCGATTAGGACCGCCGCCGAGAATCATGATTTTCTTGTTATTCGAAACTTGATTATTATGATTCGGGTTATTGTAGCTTGAGTAATAATATGCTCCTGATTCAGTTCCGCTGACGTGAATACCTTCCCATGTCTCGATAATATTAAGACTCTCGCGCTTAGTTCTTATTAAGTCTTCAGGAATGTTTAAGATTTTGGCTAAGTATTTATCACTAAAACCGTCTTTCTTGGCCTGAATTAACACATCATCAGGAGGCACGCTGCCTTTGAACGTTAAAATTTTCTCCTCTTCATTGACGAGTTCGCTAAATTGCTCGAGAAAATATTTCTTAACGTGAGTCAAATTATGAATCTCATCAACACCTGCGCCCTTCCTGAGAGCTTCATATATAACAAAGTATCTTTCACTTGTAGGGTACTCTAACAGGCTTAATAATTCGGACTTTGATAACTCGTGAAAGTTCTTAGCGAATCCGAGTCCGTATCTGTCTTTCTCAAGTGAACGTATTGCTTTCTGCACAGCCTCTTTGAAATTCTTGCCTATGCTCATGACTTCACCAACTGCGCGCATTTGAGTCCCTAATTTATCCTGGACTCCTTTGAACTTCTCGAACGCCCACCGAGCAAATTTTATAACTACATAATCACCTCCGGGTTTATATTTATCGAGAGTCCCATATTTACCGCACTGAATATCACTGAGTGCAAGACCTGCAGCTAACTTCGCAGATACTAACGCAATCGGGAAGCCTGTAGCCTTTGACGCTAATGCACTTGAGCGCGATGTTCTGGGATTGATCTCTATTACTATGACTCTGCCTGTCTTGGGATCGTGAGCGAACTGGACGTTAGTGCCTCCGATGACTCCTATATGTTCAACGATTTTATAGGCCTGCTCCTGTAATTTTGCCTGAAGTTCCTGGCTTATAGTCAACATTGGTGCTGCACAGAACGAGTCTCCCGTATGAACTCCCATAGGGTCAATATTCTCGATAAAGCACACAGTTATCATGTTATTATCTTTGTCGCGGACTACTTCGAGTTCAAGCTCCTCCCAGCCAAGCACAGACTCTTCGACTAAGACTTGATGAACTATACTCGCCTGCAAGCCTCTTTCACAGACAGTTTTTAACTCCTCGCGATTGTAGACGAGTCCGCCGCCTGCACCTCCCATTGTATAAGCAGGTCGTAATACAACGGGATAGCCTAATTTCTCAGCTATAGACAAAGCTTCGTCAACAGAATACGCAACTTCAGACCGTGCCATGTCGATATTAAGCTGCTGCATTGTCTTCTTGAATTCGATTCTGTCTTCACCGCGTTCGATTGCATCTGCCTGGACTCCGATAACACGAACATTATATTTTGCGAGAATTCCTGCCTTGTTTAACTCAGCACATAAATTTAACCCGGACTGCCCCCCTAAGTTAGGGAGCAATGCATCGGGTCTTTCACGTGCTATGATTTGTTCAAGTCTTTCGGGGTTAAGAGGCTCTATGTACGTAATATCCGCCATTTCGGGGTCTGTCATGATCGTTGCAGGATTTGAATTCACAAGAACTATTTCATAACCTAGAGATTTCAACGCCTTGCAAGCCTGAGTCCCTGAGTAGTCAAACTCGCAAGCCTGACCTATGACTATTGGGCCGGAACCGATTATTAATATCTTGTGAATGTCTTGCGCTGATGTCATATATAAATCACTTCCTGTATTGCTATTGCTTTATTTATTATCTCCTGAAGTTAAAGATGACTCTTGAATTTCTGCTGTTTCTGGTAATATTTCATGCTCTTGATTATCGTCCTGTGATTCAGGCTCCTCAAGGACTTCAATTTCAGTTTCTTCTGCTTCAACTTCAACAGGTTCACCTGACTCCGGAGTTACTTCAATTTCGACCTCACCGGACTCAAGTTCAAGTTCTGACTCTGACTCTGATTCTGAATCATTATCTTCTGAGTCAACGTCAATAACTTCTTCAGTAATCTCGATTTCCTGCTCTCCTGATTCAAGTTCAGGTTCTGACTCTGACTCTGACTCTGATTCCGGCTCTGAGTCTTCGCTGACTTCCTCAATTTCAGTAATCTCGAATTCCTGTTCAGGCTCGGGCTTGTTATCTTGAGAAACTACAGGACGTGCGAATAACGATTTATCATTAATGACAACCTGAGCTTTACTCATTAATTCGGCCTCAAAGTCGCTTAATCTCTTTCTCTCTTCCTGATTCCTGAGCATTGCCTTAATATCTGCGCTGACCTCGTTATAAGGCGTTAAACTTGCATCAACATGTTCTGTCTTGAGGGCTACGGCAAAATCAGTGCTTGAGATATTAATTACGGGGCTTATCTTTCCTATATCAACAGAAGCTAACACGCTCAGCATTCCTGAACGCATAGCACTTGACGGCAGGAACACGGGTTCTCTTGTGATATTAATAACGTCTTTGGAAGCAAGCTCATCATTTGAGACTATATTCACCCAGCTTTGACCTGAATTTATTCTTGCTATCATGTCTTCGGCAGCTTTATTCGAGTTAAAATTAGCTACCTGAAGCATAAAGCCTTCCGGTCTTGAGTAAATAAAATTCTTCATGGTGTCATAGAATTCGACTGCCTTATCTTCACTTACTACGACTTCACCGACTGCCTGGCGAACGAGTCTTTCATTGGCCATTTGACGGGCTAGACTCTTTCTATAATCTTCTATCGTTATGCCTGAGTTATTCAAAATCTGATAAAATGCTTCTCTGGTCGGGAAATATGTATCTGCGTAAGTCTTCATTGCTCTGTCTGCTTCAGCGTCAGTTACAGTGATGCCCTTCTCCTGAACTTCTTTAGCCATCTGGGAGTCTAACACTGCCTGATTCAAAACAGTCTGATAGATTGCTGCTATGTCAAGCGAAATAGTGCTTCTAGTGCTGTAATTATTCAGGTAATTTCTAAGACGCTGTTCAAGTTCCGAACGCATTAAAGACCTGCCGTTAATAATTGCAACCTCGTAATCTTCCATTGTTCCATCGGCATTTCTCGGACCAGGTGAACGCCTTGTGCTTCTGCCCTCGTACATTAAGAACGTAGAGAGCAAGAACGCTACAACAATTACAGCCATAATCCATTTCATTTGGGTACGCAGGAATTTCATCATGATTCAATAAAACCTTCTCTCAAAAATTTTTGTGTGTTAAAAACGAAAACAAATTTTAGCATAGAGTCTAGCTAAATTACACATTCGCTAAAGTCCTGCCGGTTTTGGCTGCTGTCTCTAAGTGCAAATTTTCTCCTCCTGATTCTTTCATGACAGAGCATAATATTTCGCTGATTTCATTTGCTTCACTCGGACTGCATTCACACACTAAAGAGTCATGAACCTGCAAGAATAATTCTCCCCGTCCTGTATTCATGAAGTTAATCATTGCTTTACGTGCTATATCTGCTGCCGTGCCTTGAATTGGCGAGTTAATTACTGCCCTGTCGAGAGCCTGACCCCTTGCCGAAATCTCATTAACTGGTCTGATTCTCCCTGCTAATGTCCGGGTACAGCCTCGTGATTTAGCCTCGTGAACTATATCATTAATAAAGCTCTTGACGCTTGGGACTGCTTCAAAGTATTTATTCATGATCTCTTTTGCTTCAGGACGCGAAATATTTAATCTCTCAGCAAGACCGAATGAACTCATGCCGTATAATAACCCGAAATTTATCATCTTGGCCGCACGCCGTAACTCAGGAGTAACGAACTCAGGCAGTACGCCGAACACCCATGATGCTGTCTGAGTGTGAATGTCCCGATTATCTGCAAACGCTTCGATTAACTTTGCTTCACCTGAGAGATAAGCTAATACACGCAGTTCAATCTGCGAATAATCTGCCGATATAAATACATTTTCAGGATTAACAGGAACTAAGCCCGATTTAATCTCTTCTGCCCAGTGTCCGAAAGCCGGGATATTCTGCAAGTTAGGATCTCTACTGCTGAGTCTCCCTGTGCCTGTCATAGCGGGTTCAAAAGTTGTTCGTATAATGCCGTCTAAGTCTGCTGCCTTCTGAAATGGAATTACGAAACTTGTCAGCATCTTAGTTAATTCCCTGTGTTCAAGAAGCTGTGAAGGGATAACGCTGCCCTGTAACTTCGCGAGTCTCTCAAGAACTGCTGCGTCTGTCGAGTGAAAGCCCCTGCGTCCTGCCTTGTCTTCAGGGGTAAAGCCTAATCTCTCGAATAAGAGCCATGATACCTGCTGAGGCGAATTGAAATTGATTCTGATTCCTGTTGCCTGGTTAATGCTTGCTTCGATCTCTAATATTCTTGACTCTAAATTATCTTGAATCAATAAAAATTTTGAGTGATTAATTCTGACTCCGTGAGCTTCGATTTTATTCAATACGGGAATTAATGGTAAATCAATATCATTCATGACGTTAATCAAGCCTTCATGTTCGATAATCTGAGCCTGCAATCTTCCTGCGAATTCACAGAGTGCTTTGTCAGGGTGTTCACTCGTTCTGATTGAGTGTGCAATATCCGGAAAATCTTTAGCAGTACGATCAGGGTGAAGCAGATAATAAGCTGTCTTCAAGTCCCATATTCGTCCGGAACTCTTGAACATGTCAGGATTATTCTTCAAGTCAGATTTGTAATCAAGAGTCAAAGTATCTGCATCAGGAAGCACAAACTTGCTTGAAACTTGAACAGGACGTTCAACCTCTATATCACTGCCCAGACGCTTTAATACCCGTGAAAGCCCTAATCTTGCCGCTAACTCTTCAGCCTGCTTTATATCAGGTTTAAAATTTATGCATTGACTCAGAAATTCTTTATCTCCTGCAAAAATATCTTCTTTGAGCCTCGTTATATTGTCGCGTGTCCATATTGTCTGTTCGAGTCCGAATGCCTCAAGTTTAGAGCGTGCAGCCTTGGGGAGCTTATCAAGTGAAGCAAAAATATTTTCTATAGTTCCGTATTCAGCAAGTAACTTCTTTGCACCTTTTTCACCGATTCCAGGAACACCGTCAAGATTATCTGTTTTGTCGCCTGCTATAGCTAAGTAGTCAGCCATTGACTCAGGTCTGAAGCCGTATTCTTTAACGAAAGAATTTACATCATAGAATTCTGCTCCTGATATTCCGTGCTTGACAGGACGAAGCATTTTTATTCCTGAACCTAAAAGCTGAAATAAATCTTTATCGGACGACAGCAATATAACTTCATGACCTTCACTTTGAGCCAGTCTTGCGAACGAAGCAGCTACATCATCAGCTTCAACGCCTTTGCGGACTATCACATTACAGCCAATCAAGCGCAATAAATCCTGCAAAATCGGTAATTGTGTCTTCAAGTCCCTTAACTCGTCTGAATCTAAACTCTTGCGGTCTGCCTTGTAAGTGCTGAGCAATTCATGCCTGAAAGTTTTTCCGCCTGCATCAAAGGCTATTATATTAACATCTGGCATTAACTCATCCTGAACCTTGAAGAGCATATTCATGAAGCCTGCTATCATTGCAGTAGGTGTACCGTCAGGAGCAGTTAATTTCGTCTGAATGGCATAAAATCCCCTGTAAGCTATACCGTGCCCGTCGACTATTAAGAATCTTTTAATGTTAATCACCCCTTTGAGTTATTATAATATCTGCAAAAATTTTTTACGGAGCAAAATAAATCATGGACTCGAAACTTGACAGACTTATAAATTTTTTACTCGACGAAATGCCGGAATATAAACACGATGCAGCAAATATTACAGATAAAAGAATCTTACTGCGCTCACTGATGAATTTACGTCCGCCTATGAAACTTGATAAAAACTTTTTAGAGCTTCAGGACGAATTTTTATCACATGAACTAGAACTCAAGGGAATAATTGACTCTGACTCGATTCCGGCGAGTTGTCCGGGGATCTCTTTATGGCAGGGCGATATAACAAGACTCAAAGCAGGCGCAATAGTCAACGCTGCGAATAATAAATTACTGGGCTGCTTTATTCCTTGCCACAGGTGCATAGATAACGCTGTTCATTCTGCCGCAGGTCTTCAGCTTCGGGACGAGTGCTATAAATTAATGCTTGCTCAGGGTCATGACGAATTAACAGGACAAGCAAAGATTACGAGAGCCTATAACCTGCCGTGTGATTACGTCATTCACACTGTAGGGCCGGTTGTAACAGGAGCTTTGACTCCCAAACATTGCGGTGAATTAGAGAGCTGTTATAAGTCCTGCCTCGAACTCGCAGAGAAAAATAATATTGAGTCTCTTGCTTTCTGCTGTATATCGACCGGTGAATTTCACTTCCCGAATGACACAGCCGCTAAAATTGCAGTTAAGACAGTGAAAAATTTTCTTGAAGAGAGTCACTCGCGAATAAAGATTATATTCAACGTGTTCAAAGATTTAGATTACGAAATTTACAAAAAGGAGCTGAATATTATTTCATGATAGAAATAGAAAGATTACGGCAGGCACTCAATGACGCTCAAGCAATAATAATCGGTGCAGGGTCGGGACTCTCAACATCGGCGGGCTTTGTCTATGACGGTGAGAGATTCGCAAAGTATTTCTCTGACTTCGAGACAAAATATAACTTTCACGATATGTACTCAGGAGGCTTTTACCCGTTCGAGTCGCCGTGCGAGTTCTGGGCGTTCTGGAGCAGAAATATTTTCATTAACAGATATAACGACCCTCCCAAACCTGTATATAATGACTTGCTGAGACTTGTTCGCGATAAAAATTATTTTGTCATAACGACTAACGTAGATCACTGTTTCCAGAAGGCAGGCTTTGACAAGTCCCGGTTATTTTACACTCAGGGCGATTACGGATTGTTTCAATGTTCTTTACCGTGCCATGAGAAGACTTACGACAACGAATCAATCATTATTAAGATGGTAGAGAGTCAACAAAATATGAAAGTCCCTGAAGAGCTGCTCCCTGTCTGTCCAGTATGCGGCCGTCCTATGACTATGAATTTGCGCACTGATGATAAATTTGTCGAAGATGAGGGCTGGCACAAAGCAGGAAATAATTACTCAGAATTTCTTGACGCTAATCACGATAACAAAACTTTATTTCTTGACTTAGGCACAGGCATGAACACTCCGGGAATAATAAAATTTCCGTTCTGGCGAATGACCCGCGAATGGCCGGACGCTCTTTATTGCAGCATTACTCTGGGTAAAGAAGAGCTGCTCTCACACGCAGAGATTTCAAGCCGTTCATTTTGCATTAACCAGGACATAGGCGAGGTACTTCAAAAGCTGCTTTGAGTGAAAACTTTGACTCATTCCTCAAGAGAACTTCAGACGATGACAGAGAGTTTCTGGGAAATCATGAACTTGACAAAATCCCAGAGACTATATGCGCGCTTGAGAACTCTTCAGGGGGCTGGATAATCGCAGGAGCTTTCTATGACGAGACAGGAGAGTTAATCATTTCAGGCCTCGATGACAGCATAAAGCCCCGCACACTATTTGCAGGTTATGAATCTGAATGCGGAGTGTTTGACTCTCCGGCAAGAATAATCGCAGCTAACATAAAATCTTTATCATGTTACGATAAGCCCAGAATATTAAATAATAAAGTCTATCGCAGAGTCGAAGGCGTGAACGTCATATCCGGTAAACTCGCAAGGAGCATTATAGCTTTGGACTCTCTTGAGTCTTCACGTGATGATTACGCGGTTGATGACTCGAATATTATTCTTGACACTAAGAGCATTAACGAATTCAGGGACTCAATCACGAAATATAATTTTTTATCACAGCATGAATTCTTGAGACGCAGCTTTATTTACTCCGGCAAACATTTAACTTTC
Source organism: Synergistaceae bacterium (assembly GCA_017439345.1). Lineage (GTDB taxonomy): Bacteria > Synergistota > Synergistia > Synergistales > Aminobacteriaceae > JAFUXM01. Next base: position 10,452 of record JAFSJJ010000044.1, on the reverse strand, counting down.
GCAGGAGCCTTAATGTTCGGGAATATTTTGCAGGTCAGGGCAGAGCTTCATCATTGTAGCAAAATTTTTTCTTGTGAAGCATTTAACATCTGGCAGGCTTGTAATGATTTAATCACTAGACTAACATACAGGCTTTCAAGTTCATGTTCTCAGGCAGTGCGGGCGGCGTTAGTTAATGCTCTTCTTCATGCTGATTATAATATCGATCGTCATATCAACATATTAATTATCTCGAATCCTCCCAGAATAATAATAAATAATCCTGGAATGATTACAGGCTCAATCAGAAATTACAGGCTCTATAAAATTTTTGAGCTTGCAGAAATATCACACGACATGAACATAATCAAATCTTATCAGCCAAACTTCAGACTCATTCAGGACTTCGCAGAGTTCAGAGTCATTGCTGAAATCAGGCTTGAAGGCTCTAATAGTCTGCCTGCTCCGGTTATATTATAGAGTTTGTAATTAATAACTTTCACTTGACCAGTAAAATAACAGCTGATAGAATTTGCACCGTTAATAAATCTTATAAAGTTTGACGCACATAATTTTTACACACAGCAAGGAGTCTTAATTATGAATAAAAGAGGCTTTGTATATTATGCACTGCCTTTGTTAGTTATGTTCGCATTGATCTTCTCAAGTGTCAGTGAGTCAGAAGCTGCCAAGAAAAAGAAGCACTATGACGACTGGCGGGGAGTAGCTGCTGATATGGCGTTAGAGTTCAACTCTGCAATCGAGAACGTCAAGAACGACAAGTACAAAGACGCATATACTAACGTCAACGATGCATATTTCAAATATTATGAAGTTCAAGGCTTCGAGAGTACCGTTATGTATGCAATCTCAGCGGCACGAGTCAATCACATTGAAGCCCAGTTCAGAGACATCAAGCACGTTTTATTAGGCAATCAGGATAAAGAAAAGAATTCACTGATGCAGCAAATAGAAGACCTCAAAATTAAAATCTATAAGGACGCTATGGTTCTTGACGGACAATCGGAAATCAGCGACCCTGACTCAGCAGGTGAAGCAATTTACGCTGATACAAAAGTTGAGAGGCCGTTACTTGCAAGCGCACCCGTTCAAGCTCAGGAAACTCAACCGGTTAAAGAAGAGTCATCAACTGAAGTAAAGACTAGTAAAGCACCTGTTAGCCGGGACTGGCTGACGTTCGTAACTGCATTCGGTCTTCTCGTTCGTGAAGGACTTGAAGCTATTCTTGTTATAGTCGCAATCGTTGCATATTTAATCAAGACAGGAAATAAGCACATGTTAAAGGGAGTTTATCTCGGCTCATTTGCTGCTATTCTTGCTAGTATCGTCCTTGCGTGGGCATTAGAGGCCCTCATGGGAGAACAGAGCGGAGTCGCCCGTGAATTATTAGAAGGCTGGACGATGTTCCTTGCTGTAGCAGTATTATTCTATGTAAGTAACTGGATGCTCTCGAAGGCAGATAATATCGCATGGGAAAATTACATCAGCGGCAAGGTTCAGCAGTCAATAGACTCAAAAAGTCAGTGGACGTTAATATTTGCGGCGTTCATTGCAGTAATGAGAGAGGGAGCAGAGTTAATATTATTCTACTCGGCAGCTTTCACCGGAGGCATGAGCAACCCTACATATATAGCTTACGGAATCGGGGCAGGAATTCTCGTACTCGTTGCAGTGTGGGTAGCGTTTAGATATTTCAGCGTTAAGTTACCGTTGAGAGCGTTCTTTATTTTCACCAGCATATTATTATTCTTAATGTGTATATCTTTCATGGGTAAGGGAGTCGTTGAACTCACCGAAGCAGACGTTATAACAGGACAGACTGTAATACCTGCAATGAATGGATTTAGCATTGAGATACTCAGCATTTACGACAGGGCGGAGACTTTGATACCTCAAATAATGCTTGTCATAGCTGCTGTATGGATCATGCTGCCTCACTTGTTCAGGAAGAAAGATAATAAGAGTAAATAAATACCCCGCGGATATTTGCGAGATAGTCACGGGGATTTATATAAATAAATTTATTCAGGAGGTAATATTACCATGAAGAAATGCTTTTTTGCGCTATTAATTCTCACACTTGCTCTTTCAGGGGCAGCGTTCGGAGCTCAGGCAGTCAGCGTCAAACCCGGTCAGGCAGGCTTTGAGGAGATTCCCATCGGAGAGACTCAGGTAGGCCCTTACAACGTAGCAGCAGTATATTTTCAGGCTGTAGACATGTATCCGACAGGTAAAGGACTCTCACGCGAGGAGTCAGACATGCACCTTGAGGCAGATATTCACCTTAAGCCAGCAGACGCAATCGCATACGGTTTCGGCAACGGTGAGGACATCTGGCCGGCATATTTGACAGTGAAATACGAGATCGCAAAAGTTGACGGCAAAGTTGTAATGTCAGGTTCATTCATGCCCATGAACGCGGACGACGGCCCCCACTATGGAGCTAATATCGCTAAAGGTCTTCCGGTCGGACCCTATAAGTTAAGATTTATCATTGAGCCTCCGACTGATTACTTGCTTCACATTGACGATGAGACAGGAGTCCCTGCCAAAGAGAAAGCAAAAGAGTTCTTCAAGACCTACACTGTTGAATTTGACTGGAATTATACCGGAGAACAGTTACAGAACGACTAATTAATAAAATATTTGCTCAAAATCAGCATATTACTTTTTGCGGAAGTCTGGATTTAGTCCGGGCTTTCCGTTTTTATTATGTTAAGCATTAAGATTAGGAGTGATGTAAAATTTTAAAGTATCTTGTTGCAGTTACGGATCATCTTGCAGCGTTTGCTTTACTGCTGGGAATGATATTCAGTTTTGCAGGTAATCACAAAAAGTTAGTGAGAGCTTTTACTCTTCTGGGACTTCTTGCAGGCTGTGCAGTGTTCGGACTCAGAGTCTATGATCCAAGAGGCATGAATTTAGCTCTTATAGCGTTTAATCGTTATCTTGTAATTACAATTGCAGCTCTTGCGTTAGTTACATTATTGATTATATTTATTTCTCGTGTGAATATTTTTGCGCTGTCATTATTAATTCTTGTCTCGTTAATATATTTAGTCCCTCCGGTGTTGCAGTATACCCGTGAATTTATTTATTTCGGTGAGGCAGGTATCAGCACTAATGCAATGTTAAGAGCTTTGGGCTTTACTCTGGGTTTATGCGTGTGTCTATTGCTCTCTTTGAGTTCCTGTGAAGTTCACAAGTCGTTAAACACTAATAGAGAGAAATTCATATTTTTATTCTTGAGTCTTGTAATATTTGCTCTTGAGTTCGGTGTGTCGTCAGTCGCTGCCCTCCAGAGGTTAAAGTTAATAAAGCTGACTAATGCAGTCTTTCAAGTCATGATATGGAGAGGCGAGAATCCGAACGCATTTCTTTACTCGCAGTTAATATTAGCGTTAATAATGCTGGTGTTTGTAATAAGGACTCACATGAAGCCTTCAGGTGAATACGCAAATAAAGCACTCTTACGCAAGGAGAAAGCAAGATTACGGGACTGCCGCCGATGGTCATGGAGCTTATTATTATTTGGACTGACAGCAGTATTTATCGTTATAGTTCTGCACTACTACGACACAAAGCCGCCTGTGGAAGTTCAGCCGGAGCCTTACGACATTTCCGAAGGAGTTATCACTATTGAGCTTGCAAAAGTTTCTGATGGACATTTGCATAAATTCTCGTACGTTACGCCTAATAAATTTGATGTTAGATTCTTGGTAGTAAAGAAGTCTGCGGGTACAGCTTACGGAGTCGGTTTAGACGCTTGCGATATTTGCGGCATTGCAGGTTATTACGAGCGCGGTGATGAAGTCGTATGCAGAAGGTGTGATGTCGTCATGAACAAGAACACTATAGGCTTCAAAGGAGGCTGCAACCCTGTACCGTTTGAGTATGAGATTAAATCAGGAAAAATTTTTATAGATGTCAGAGAACTAGAGAAACACGAGAAAAGATTCAAATAGCGAATCTTCTGCCTATTTACTCAGTCTACGCAGTAGACTGGGTGGGCGGGTGGGAGTAAATAAAGGGTGCAGTTTACACACAGAATAAAATTCAGAAAGGAGAATTTCACGAATTGTTTTTGCGAATGATAATAAAGACCCTTGTACGTCAGAAAAGCAAGATGCTCATGATTGCATTTACTGTTATTCTAGGTGTCTCGCTTTCTACTGCAATGATGAACGTTATGCTCGGAGTCGGCGATAAAGTCAATCGAGAACTCAAAGTTTACGGAGCAAATATCACTGTAAGACACAAAGACGCTGCCCTTATGAGCGATCTATACGGACTGACAGAAGGACTCGGAGTGAATGATAAATTCTTACATGAAGAAGATGTTCTCAAGCTCAAGTCAATTTTCTGGGGATTTAATATTATTGACTTCGCACCGGTTCTTGAGGGTCATGCAGTATTCAAGAACAGCAACGTTGACTTAATAGGAACTTGGCCGGAGAAAAATGCAATTCTTGCGACAGGTGAAGAGCTTCACACGGGGTTAAAGTCTTTACGGACATGGTGGGACATTCAAGGCGAATGGCTCAATGACTCAGACTCAGATAAAGACTCAGTGATGATAGGCAGCGCATTAGCTTCACAGAATAATATTCATGTAGGAGACTCAATCACTCTCACGAATAACGGACTCACTAAAACTTTCAGAGTCAAAGCTGTATTCAACGACGGCGGAAATTATGACGAGAAAATATTAATGCACCTGTCAGATGTTCAGGAATTAATGCATCTTCCCGGCAAAGTCTCTCATATTGAAGTCTCGGCCCTCACGACACCTGATAATGACTTAGCGAGAAAAGCTGCTCAGGATCCTAGAAGCCTTTCACCTGAAGAATATGAAACATGGTACTGTACGGCTTATGTGAGCGCAATTTGTCATCAGATTCAGGAAGTTATCAGGGACGGAGTCGCCAAGCCCGTTAGACAAGTCGCTGAGTCAGAAGGCACGATATTAAACAAGACGACGTTATTAATGATTCTGATTACTATTCTGAGTTCAATAGGTTCTGCTCTGGCAATATCGAATCTAATTACAGCAAGCGTCATTGAGAGAAGCCAGGAACTTGGACTCTTGAAGGCTCTGGGTGCATATAACTGGCAGATAGCTTTACTTGTTTTATCTGAAGTTATGCTCACAGGACTTGCAGGCGGAGTGATAGGCTATTTCGTGGGTATAGGCTTTGCTCAGATAATCGGGCAGACTGTATTCGGGTCATATATAGAAATTGCTCGAATGGTAATCTTGATTGTCGCTGTGATTTTATTTCTCGTTACTCTGGCCGGGAGCATTCCCGCAATTCGTTATTTAATGGCTCTCAAGCCTACGGAGGTTCTTCATGGCAAATAATAGACTCAGAATGTATATGCGCATGGTATCAGGCTCTCTCATACGCAGGGCTTCACGACTCGTAATCGCAGTTCTTGCAATCGCTATAGGAGCTACGATATTATCAGGACTTGTAACGATATATTACGACATTCCGGAGCAGTTAGGGCGCGAGTTCAGATCTTATGGTGCAAATTTAATTATCTTACCAAGAGGAGACTCTAAAATTACACGTGAGACTCTGAGCAGACTCGAAAACTTGATAGGCAAAAATAAACTCGTAGGCATGGCTCCATACCGCTATCAGACTGTGAAGATTAACGAACAGCCTTATATCATCGCAGGAACGGACTTAGCTCAAGCAGAGAAGAACAGCCCCTTCTGGTATATCGAAGGCAGCTGGGGCAATTCAAGCGAACCTGAAAAAGTCATGACAGGACACGAGATAGCGCAGACTTTGAATCTAAAACTTGATGACACTTTCACTATTCAAGGCGTAAAGTACGGAGAGAGGGCAGAGGCTTCACGGCAGGATTTATCAGCTCAGGAGAATCAGAAAAGGGACTCAGCGCGTCAGAACTTTCACAAGAAATTAACTGTTAAAGGCATCGTCAGTACAGGAGGAGCAGAGGAAGGCTTCATATTTTGTGATATAGACATGCTGGATGAGTTAATCGGCGACTCGTTCAGAGCAGATGTTATTGAATGCAGCGTTATTGCAGATGCAGCAGAACTCGAAACGCTATCTTCACGAATTGAGAAGGAAATTCCCGAACTTCAGCCCCGTGCAGTCAGAAGGCTCACTCAATCGCAGGATATAGTATTAAGCAAGTTGCAAGCTCTTGTACTGCTCGTTACGGTCGTAGTGTTGATTATAACTATGATCTCAGTTTATACGACAATGACCGCAATGATAGCAGAGAGACGGCGCGAGATTGCATTAAAGAAGGCTCTTGGAGCTGAGAACAAATTAGTCATGAGTGAATTACTCGGTGAAGGCGTTTTACTCGGAATCATCGGCGGAGCATTAGGAGTCTTTCTAGGCTTTGAGTTCGCGTTACAAGTGAGTCTAAATGTCTTCGGACGCGCTATAAACTTCCAGATTGCCCTAATTCCCATAACAATAGCTGTGTTCATCATCATAACCGTAGCTGCTTCAATAATACCTGTCCGCAAAGTTATGGACATTCATCCGGCAATAGTCCTGAAGGGAGAATAATAAATGTCAAATAAAATATTAGAGTTAAATAACGTCTCGAAAATTTACGGTGAATTAAAAGCCCTCGCAGATATAAATTTAAGCGTCAACGCAGGGGACTGGCTCTCTATAATGGGTCCTTCGGGTTCAGGCAAGACAACGATGATTAATATAATTGGCTGCATGGATACTCCTTCAACGGGGAGCGTTATTCTTGACGGAGTTGACATCAGCAAAGAGGACTCATCAAGTCTGACTCGAATTAGACGAGACAAGATCGGCTTAATATTTCAGCAGTTCCACTTGATAAGCTACTTAACAGCAGTCGAGAACGTCATGGTCGCACAGTATTATCACAGTATGCCGGACGAATCTGAAGCAATGGAAGCTCTTGAAAAAGTCGGCCTCAAGGACAGAGCAAGACATTTACCGGCTCAATTATCAGGAGGAGAACAGCAAAGAGTCTGTATTGCACGCGCTCTGATTAACTCACCGAAAATTTTGTTAGGCGACGAACCTACAGGCAATCTTGACGAGGAGAACGAAGGGATTGTCGTAGATTTATTCAGGAGGCTGCATAGTGAAGGGGTTACGATTATAATAGTTACCCATGATCCTGAAGTCGGCGATGTTGCCCAGAGAAAAATTATTCTCGAACACGGAAAAATTATAGACGACATTGACCAGAGTGCTACATTCGGGGAGGCATTGAAACTCAGAAGCAAATAAATCAAGTATAATTTATGAATTCATGAAGACCTGAGGTGAATAAAAAATATGATTACGGCACGAATAGAAGACTATCTCGAAGAATTATTTTTACTCGAAAGCACAGGACGCAATGTTACTGTTACTGACTTGGCCGAAAGACTCAAGATCACAAAAGGCACTGTTACTGCAACTGTACAGAAACTCGTTGAACTTGAATTATTAAAGCATGAACGTTACGGAAATTTGCACTTGACTGACGCAGGGAGACTCAAAGGCATGACAGTTTTCAGGAGACACGAGGGCTTTCGGGCGTTCTTTCACGAGTTATTAGGGCTTGACCGCGAACACTCTTCAGAGATGGCGTGCTCAATGGAACACTATGTTGACTCAGTAACTGAAGAGAGATTATATGCTTTGCTAGAGTATTTCAGGAAAGCTAAAGCAGAACATCAGCCGTGGGTAGATGAAATATTTCTTGCTATCGAGAAGCCTATTCTGCTCGTGCCTGTGCCTCTGACTCTGTGTGAGCCGGGCTCAGAAGGTGCTGTATTGCGAATCACTGCTGACGAACCGTTGAGAAAAAAACTTGTTGAGTCAGGATTTGCTGCGGGGACTGAAGTTAAATTAGTGAAGCGCGACAAAGAAATTTACACCTGCAAAGTTAATAAACATAATATTGACCTGCCGTTGAATGAAGCTGCCTCAATCTGGATTCAACAGCAGACGAAATAATTACATGCTCCCCTGTTGTTAATGATGACGGGGGAAATTTTTATTTTGCAAGCTCATTCTCTGCCTCATCAAGGGCATTATTTATTAACTCTGACTTGACACCCCAGCCCTGAGCACTGAACGCACTGCCCCCGCCCCTGCCTTCGAGTAAAGCTATTGCCTTCCTGAAAGCCGACCGGACATCAACGCTCTTATTATCACGGTTACAGCCGAACATGATAAATACTCCCTGAGTATTAATCCCTGCAAGAAGTGCTATGACATCATGATTATTACTCGTTAAGAGTCTGAATAAGTGCTTGATTTCGTCCTGACTCGAATCTCTCATGATATGCTTCACAAGTTTATTATTCCCTAAAGTCTGCGCGTTCTCTATTAATTCTCGTGATACAGGCTCTAAAAAGTGTTCGATTAGGGACTCGTTATTTGCCTTTAAGTCGTGAATCTGACTCTTGAGATTTAATATTTTCTCGTTGATGCCTTCATATCCGCAGACAAGCTCTGACTCTGCACGCTTGACTTCATTATGAAGATCTGCAAGCCACTTGTAAGCCGCTCGCCCCGACCGGAGATAAATTCTCTTGCCGCCTTTGTGATTCTCGAAACTCGTAACCTTGATTAGGCCTACTTGACCTGTTGTACTCACATGAAGACCGCAGCACGGAACATAATCAACGCCTTCAATTTTCACTATTCTGATTGGCTCTGACTCTAAAGACTTCTCAGGGGGTAATTTCCGCGCATGAGCTTTAATTTCGTTCATATCAGGATAAATTATCTCAACTGGAATATTTTTATACACTGCTTCATTCGCAAGAGACTCGGCTTCAAATATAATTTTCTCGTCAACGTCCTCGCCTAAATCAATTGAGACGTTATCGCCTTCGATTCGCATTCTGAGTGTGTGAAGATTGTGAAGGTTATATAACATTCCTGCAAAGATATGCTCGCCTAAGTGCTGCTGCATCAGCTCGAATCTTCTAGACCAGTCAATAACACCGTGTGCAGGGCCTGTAATTTTTTCACTCAGGACGTGAATAATTTCGTTATTATGTTCGTGAACATCAAGAACTTCGACACCGTTAATAAATCCTAAGTCGCAGGGCTGTCCTCCTCCTGAAGGGTAAAAAAGGGTCTTATCGAGAATGACATTATAACTGCCGTTGACTTCTTCCTGACTCACAATTTCAGAGTCAAATTCCTGTGCATATAAATCTTCGTAATATAATTTTCGGGTCATGAATTAATTTATTCCTTTTACAAAATTTCACATGAATTATAATACATTATCGCTAATATAAATCTCACGAAGGGAGCATGAATTTCAATGCGCAACGCAGCAATCATAGGCGGAGGAAACATAGGCACTTACTTAGCATGTGTACTCGCTGACAAGGGCTTTGACGTTAATATTTACACATCGAGGCCTGAACAATGGCATAATCTCATCACGGCTCATAATGATGACGGCAGCGTTATAACCGGCAGAATTTCTCTTGCTTCTGATAACATAGCAAAAGTTTTGAATCATCGCGAAATTATATTTATCACTTATCCTGCGTCATTATTCGGGGAACTTGCGAAGTTAATTACTCCTTACGTTCAGGCAGGCTCGTTAATCGGCATAATTCCAGGTTCAGGAGGGGCAGAATTCCAGTTTCAAGAGTGCATTAACAACGGCGCAGTATTATTCGGTCTTCAAAGAGTCCCTGTTATAGCACGAGTAATTAATTACGGTCAAAGCGTCATGGCTTCAGGCAAAAAGGACAGACTCAAACTTGCTGCTATTCCTGCCTCAGAGTCTCAAAGAATTCCTGTTATAATCTCAAATCTATTCGATATACCTTGCGACTCTCTTGCTAATTATCTGAACGTGACTCTTACTCCAAGCAATCCTGTTTTGCATACTTCAAGACTCAGGACTCTATTTCAAGACTATCATGAAGGCATGACTTATCCTGAAAATTTTTTATTCTATGGCAGCTGGGACAATGAAGCTTCGAGATTATTATTTGAACTTGATGACGAACTGCAAAACTTGTGCCGTGTAATAAATCTTGATCTCTCTCAAGTAAAATCACTGCGCGAACACTATGAGAGCAATTCACCTGAAGCATTAACGCGAAAGATTCAAAGCATAGAGAGCCTCAACAAGTTATCATCGCCAATGAAAAAATTACGTGACGGAAATTGGATTCCGGACTTTGACTCAAGATATTTCACGTCTGATTTTCCGTTCGGACTTGCAATAATTCACAGCATCGCAGAACTTTTTGACTTCAACGCTCCTGCAATAAGGCAAACTATGCAATGGTACAGAGAGATAACTCGAGATAATAATTGCTTCAGGCTTGGTGATTTTGGAATTGACTCAACTGAAAAATTTTATAGAATTTATCATGAAAAATTTACTCAGAAAGGACTTGACAAAATGATTTCAGCCGCTACAATTGACAAGACAAGACAAGAC
>JAFSJJ010000043.1 GCA_017439345.1 Synergistaceae bacterium | reverse complement strand
GCTTCTGGCTTCTGGCTTCTGGCTTCTATATCATGATTATATTGTTTTGTCAAAAAAATCAAGCTCCTTTTTTGAGTGATTATATATTTACTGCGCGTTCATTATCCTGATACCTGCTTCTCTGAGAGAGTCTTTCACTGCTCCAGGAGTCGCAGGGTCTAATATAATTCTTGGAAACAAAATACGCTTTTTATCTTTGGCTTCAGTCTCCAGCTTTATGAGCTGCTCTTCAAGTGAACTAACTGAAAAATTTATATTCTTAGGCTTAAATATTACTGCCGTACATGAAGTGTAATAAATATCTTCTGTGTTAATAAAAAATTCGTCTGTCTCAATAGAATGTCTTTCAAGGCGTGATTTTCGGTATGCCCTCACAACATTTGCAAGGCCGGGAATTCTTCTCAATGCGCGTACAGTGGAAATCTTGAACCGTGTTACAGCGTTCTCCTCAATAAAGATTTTATAGAAGTACGCAGGCTTAAGGTTATTGCGGTACATATATACGTCAAGTAAAAATTCGCTGAGATAGCCGTAAATTCTGGCGTGATTAACATCGTAACCTTCTAAAGAAATTCTGCCTTCAAGTTTTTCCAAAACGTCAAACATCCATGTGCAATAGCCGTTCACTATTTCACGTCCTGCGATGAACATATTACACGCGCTTATTTCGCAGTTATCGTAAACATGCTGCAATGCTGCCGTATAATCCGGATAATATTCGCGTATAACATTGTTGAGTTCTCTTATGTCATGCCAGTAACAATACTGCTTGCGTTCTTCTAAGATGGGAAAAGCATTCCTGAAGGGGCGCACGCAAATTACATCAGCATTCTTGAGGGCATTAATTATCATATCCTGTGTAATTGCAAATTTGCATATATTTCTTGAAGATGTCATAAGCGTATTAAGGCCGTCTTCGCCTCTAACCTTCTCAACCCTGCTTATATATCTCCTGTAGTGAAACAGTCCCTGAATGTCAGCCTTGCAGTTCTTCCACATTGAATATAGTGCAGTAAGCTCGCAGTAGTTCGGATTCTTGAGCGATATATTATCTTCTCTATTATCGTTATCGTGCAAGTACCCTTCCCACTGTCCCAAGCGTTCGGCGTTGACCTGAATCTTCTTGCAGTAATCAGGCAGGGCAAAATCTATTTTCTTGTGAGTAGCAACATATACTTCTATTGATGGCTTATGATTATCATTCACGTGAATCAGACTCCTTTTATAATTTCTTATCACTAATTAACGCTAAAATATTTTATAGTTCTCGAATATGAACCAGTCAGGACTCTTTAACCCGTTAAGCTCAGTGAATTCTTTGACGCGCTCAGGAACCTGAGAGATCAAATCTATCTGTCTGGTCTCAAACAAAGCAGCATTCCCGAAAGCAAGAACCCATCTCGACAACGCAAGACCCGTAATATAAGGCGAATAGGCCAAGTCCGAAAGCCCAGAGTCAACCCTCGAAAGATCAACGCTGACAACAGGAACATATTCGCGAAATAATTTATGCCAGTCGATATTATTATTTATATTCAGGTTCGAAGGCGCAATCAATATATTATATTCACTCCCTATTAACGGCAGCTTGATACATCCAAACGGTGAAACATGTCCCGAGCAGAGCCACTCACTTGAAGACGCTCCACCGTCAGGCAGAGTTTCGAGCGTTAGATTATGTGCAAGTCGTGCAAATAACTTCATGCTTTGAGCACGGTCTGAACTGAGCAGGATAATCTTTCGCGAGTTGTTAATTGCAGGCTGGGCAAAAAATTTTGTCCTGAACTCGTATTCTTTCATTGAGCTTAATAACGAGTCAAGAAGGCTTGATTTTCTTTCACTGACTCTGAGCTTATCTTCACTGAATAAATTTTCTCGTGAGACTTCAGGCAGGTTAACTCGTTCTGATAAAATCCTTCGCAGATTATCGGCTATATCTTGCAGCTTCCATTTTGAATTTGAGTTAATCGAGTTAGTATCGCTTTCAATCACTGAGTCAATTATCTTGAGTGTTCGTTCTGTTCGTGCCAGCAAAGCCCTTGTGAATGCAGCTTCACTCAACGGAGCAAAGTAATTTACTACGCTCTCTATATTTGACTCGTTCCAGGCTTGAGACTTCTTGTCATAGAATTTCTCTAACGCAGTCTTGGCCGAGACCGGTATAACATCGAAATCATGAGCAGCAAATTTTTTCATATCGTGCCTTATTGAGTCTATATCACTCAAAATCTTATCGTGAGCTGACCTGATGACTCTTCCGGCTTCTGAATCATTGCGTTCTAAATCAATCTGAGACAAGACAAATATAACACGTTCATTAATTGCTAATATGACTCGCAGGAACTCATAATCAGACTTCTTTAATCTTGCTCTGACGGGAGTAACGTAAATGATTAAGTCAAGTTCAGGCAGAATATTTCTCAACGCTACCCCCCCTGAGCTTGCAAGGGCATCAAAACCTGGCGTATCTACAAAGCACAGACCTTCAGGGATCAAAGCTCCAGGCATAGTAATTTCTATTCGGGCAATACCTGCTCTGTTAGAAGGGTTAAAGCTCTCTGAAGCAATATTTTTCATGTAAGACGCTGTTAATTTCCTGCTGTTGATATTTTCGACTCGTCCGTCCCTGTAAAAAATTTTCGCGCTCCTGAGTTCTCCTTCTCTGCACATGATGGGTATATTAGTCGTTGCCTTAGTCTGTTCGGGGATTAACTTTTCACCTAACAAAGCATTCATGAAAGTAGATTTGCCGCTGCTGGTAAGTCCTGCGATTCCGATAGTGAGATATGACTCATTAAGAGAGCGTCTAATTGCCGTAAGCTGGTTATTTCCTGTCAAGATATTTAGAGCTGCGTTAATATTTTCCTCGAGAGCTGTCCGGACAACTGACTCAATCTGGACACCTGAGTCATAAAATTTCACAGGTGAAGGACTCGGAGCGAATATCCTGCGTTGAATCTCTCGTCTTAACCTCATATTTTCCTGCTGCATGTCATCAAGGACGCTTGAGTCTCTGAGAGTCATAACGCCTTGAATTCTCACAGCTTCGAGAGTCTTTATTACCCCGTTAGAGTCCTCGCATGTAATCTTGTCGCCCTCGTCAGCAAGTTCAAGCCACGCACTCAACGCAAGAGTCTCAGTGCCGATTAATTTCACTGCCTGGCCGTCATATCTTCGCTGAATAAAAGCATCAAGCCTGAAGGTTCTATATACTCCGTCACCGCAATATAATTTTCGGGTCTGAGAGCAAAAATTTTCGTGGCCTGCTAAAGCCTGTTCGAGTTTATTTATCTGCGAATGGTCCTCAGGGTGGCAAAGTTCGTACCATTGATCTAAAGTTTTAGGGCATGTGCTGTTTCCCATCCTCATTGTGTTAAGCAGTTCCGGTGAGAAGTAAATCTCCCTTGACGGAAATATAACAGTGAGGCCAGGCTGATGTGATGAGTTATAAAAATTTTCGCGCTCCCATTCAGAAAGACTAAGCATATTTGATTTATGTCCTGTTCAAAATATTTTATATAATAATTCGCTAATATTATCACAAGGAGTGTTGACTTTTGCATAATCATAATCTTCACTGGGGCGGCGTTGACTGCCTCGAACTTGCAAATAAATTCGGAACGCCTTTATACGTCTATGACACTGGGATAATCAAGGCACGGTGCAGGGAACTCACGAGAACTTTTCTCGAACGCTTTGAGAATACAAGAGTACGTTATGCAGGTAAAGCCTTTCTGACTCGTTCAATGGCCAAGTTAATAGAGCGCGAGGGACTCGGACTCGATGTCGTATCACTGGGCGAGCTTAATATTGCTCTGAGTGTTAATTTCCCTCCTGAACGAATCGAGATGAACGGAAACGCTAAGAGTCATGAAGAGATTGCTTTAGCTGTCAAATCAGGAGTCGGACGCATAATAGTTGATCACCCTGACGAGCTGCAAATTATCGAACGTTACGCGAAGGAATTTAACAGAGTCCAGAAAATTTTTATCAGAGTCGCACCCGGAGTAGACGCACATACACACGCATATATAGCAACCGGCCAGACTGGGAGCAAGTTCGGATTTCCGTTAGAAGGCAGCATGTTACGTGACGCAGTAACTTACTCAATGAAGAGCAGTTTACTTGACTTGAGGGGACTTCATTTTCACGTAGGCTCGCAGATATTTGACACTGATGATTATATTAAGTCTCTCGAAAAAATTTTAGAACTCATGAAGACATTAAAAGACTCGTTGAATTTTACGACTCATGAGTTGAACATAGGGGGAGGCTTCGGAGCTGTAATTAACCCTGCGCTCGAGTCAATGAAGTCAGAATTCTACACGGACGCAATTATGAAAAAGTTATACGAGGAGTGCAATAGACTCGGCCTTGAAGTTCCAAGAATTATATTAGAGCCGGGACGCTGGATAGTCTCAGAAGCAGGAATAACTATTTACAGGGTCGAGAACATTAAAGAACTTCCCGGAGTCACGTACATTGCAGTCAACGGAGGAATGGCAGACAACCCAAGAGTCGCGCTCTACAACGCAGAATATAACGCGGTAAGTGTCTCTAATCCTGAAGGCGCAATCTATAACAGAGAAGGGAATACTCACGTTTCAATCGTGGGCAAGTGCTGCGAGTCCGGCGATGTGTTAATCGAGAATGCACAGATTCAAAAGTTAAATGCAGGAGACTTGATAGCACTCTACAACACGGGGGCTTACACTTTCAGCATGGCAAGTAATTATAATTGTTTAGCTCGTCCGGCTGTAGTATTCGTTGAGAACGGAAATGCAAAATTAGTTGTCGAACGCCAGAGTCCTGAAGATTTATTACGGGGCGACTTGTTAGCAGAGTAACTTAACTTGTGAGGCGGCGTGTGTCGTAGTTATTGCACGTTGCCTTTAACACCGAATCCGAAAGCCAATTACGGAAAGATTCATTCTCCTGAAACTGTCTGTACAGCTCCATATTATCCGCAATCAATGAACACATAATTTTATTTAACACCCTCTCAGCTTCGAGCCTGACTCCCTGTTCGTCGGAATTCTGCAAAGCGTTTTGATACTTCTTATCTTTCATGACTTGTTCGGGCAGCTTGAGAATCTGAATCTTAACGTTGTCTGCGTCGTTCCATTTGATATTGCCGAAAATATTATTGAACTCTGAGAGTATGACAGATAATAAATCCTGCTTTGAGTCCGAATCTTTGCCGTGAATATCTTTACTAGGCACAGGGTTTATATTTGAGTCTTTATCATCAAGAATTAACGACATAGTTTCTTGAGCCTCGATTCTGTAGCTCTCCAAGTCAACAGCTTCGACTAAACCGGCGGGGAACTCATCACCTTTAGGCGAGGGCAGCTTAGGAACCAGAAGAGTCAGGAATATACACAGCTTCTCCCAGTCAGGATTATTGAACGTCAACACAGCCCCCAGAAAATTATATGTCCTGATGAATGCCTTTGATGATCCCTTGAACTTTATCTGAAGTGCTGTATCAAGATTTCTGTAAATCATCGCGTTCTTGTCAAGAATATAATCAAGCTCTTCACGTCCTGAACCCTCAAGATATGATTTCACGAATTTATTTACGTCATCAACTGTGAAGACTCCGCACTCCCTCAAAGCCTGCTCAAGTTCATAGAGTTTATTCGGGTCAGTCCCGTCCGATAAAATTACTCCCCTGTAATAGCGCGAAAAAGCCTTCCTGATTATCTCTGAGTCATTCGCAAAGTCAAGAATAAAAGTATCATACTTGCCAGGGCAGCACCTGTTTAACCGTGAAAGGGTCTGAACTGCTTTTATGTCGCTCAACATTTTATCTACATACATCGTGTGTAATAAAGGCTCGTCAAATCCCGTCTGGAACATGTCAGCAACGATTAAGAATCTATATTTATCGTCAGTCCTGAAGACTTCGGGAATCTTTGAGTCACTCAAACCGTTTAAGCCTCTTGATGTAAGTTCCCCGCCGAAATCGTTATTAGAACCAGAGAACGCTATTAAAGCCTTGAAGGGACTCTTTCTCTCAGCAAGGGATTTATTCACAGATCTATAATATTCTATGCAGTTATGAATACTTGACGTTACGACCATAGCGCGCGCCTTGCCTCCGACCTTGCCTTTAGCTGTAACTTGTTCGTGAAAGTGCTTTACTATGAGAGCAGCTTTCTTCTCAATCGTGAATTTACTGCCTTCAACGAATTTAACTAGCTCAATTAGTGCCTTCTTCCTGTCAAATTTCGGGTCATCCTCAGCAACTTTTATCAGCCTGTAAAAGCTCTTAACCGGCGTATAGTTCTGCAATACGTCCAGAATAAAGCCTTCTTGAATCGCCTGCTTCATGGTGTAGACGTGAAAAGCCCTGTGCTTGATGATTCCTGATTCTGACTCTGAGTCTGAGTCTGAGTCCTGATACGGAGTCCCAAATATCTCAAGAGTCTTATTTTTCGGAGTCGCTGTGAACGCAAAGTAACTCGCATTCTTGAGGAGCTTTCTAGACTCAACGAGAAAATTTATTGCGTCCTCATCGTCTGAGTCTGAGTTAAGAGTCCTCGTCATCTCTATAGAGTTCCTGCCCCCCTGCCCTGAGTGAGCTTCGTCTATAATCACTGCGAACCGTCTGCCCCTGTGAGCGTTGTCCATCTCTTGAACTATATACGGAAATTTTTCTATAGTCGTGATAATTATGCGCCGTCCGTCCGTGATTGCCTTCTTCAAGTCCCGTGAATGTTCAGCGTGAATTACTGTGCCTGCAACCTGAGTAAAATTTTTCACAGTTTCATTAATCTGCTTGTCAAGAAGTTTTCTATCAGTTACAACAAAAACAGAGTCAAATATAATTTTCCCGTCCGCTTCAAGTCCTGCGAGCTGATGAGCTAACCACGCTATAGAGTTTGATTTGCCGCTCCCTGCGCTGTGCTGGATCAAATATCTATGTCCGACTCCGTTTTTCTTTACGTCAGCGATGATCTTATTCACTGCGTCTAACTGGTGGTAACGGGGGAATATCTGCTCACCCTTAACGAGACACGCATAATTTTCTATAATCCGCGTTAATTCAGTCTTCGTTAATATATTTTTCCATAAGTAATCCGTCATGAGTCCTTCAGGGTTAGGGGGATTGCCTGCGCCGTCATTGAAGCCCTTGTCAAACGGTAAAAACACGCTCTCTTTACCTGCAAGCCGGGTACAGAATTTCACGTTTGAGTCATCGACTGCAAAATGAACCATACATCTTTTGAACGAGAATAGAAGCTCTCTTGTATCTCTATCCCTCATGTATTGGGAAACTGCATCGTCTGCGCTCTGGCCTGTCAAACTGTTCTTAAGCTCAATAGTTATCAGGGGAAGACCGTTAATGAATATGCACATGTCTACAGCAAGATTTTTATTAGCGTTCGAGTATCTCAATTGACGGGTAACACTGAAAATATTCTGCTCATAGAGTCCCCGTGCCTTGATGTTGTTTTCGCTGGGTGATAAGTAAAACATGACGAATGATACACAGTGAAAGCTCAGACCGTTTCTCAACACGTCAACTATTCCCCGTTTGTAAATCTGTGATTGGATCTGAGCAAAAAATTCTGCCTTCCTGAGTTCAGAGTCAAGAATTCCGGATCTCTCAAGCTCTGAGTCCTGAGTCTCTCTCAAGAATCTTAATAATCTGGTCTCATCAAGAGCGTAATCTCTATTATAGTCATCATTGAGTCCCTGCTCGTAATTATTGCGTTCGAGTAAATAATTCACTATGAGAGACTCGAAGCCGTGTTCAGTAATGTCCGTGAAGTGCAAGTGTGTCATGATAATTAATTCTCCTGTCCGAGTATGTTAATTCGTCCTGTTACACAATCAGAAATCAGACGTGCTTTAAGTTCATTGAGTGCCTCAATCTGCTTAGAGAAGTTTATCAAAGCGCGGTCAATCAGAGAACATTTTTTGTCAAGATATTCTGAGATTCTGATTTGCTCTGTTAGTGGCGGGAGGGGAATTAGTGAATTTAATATGAATGCAGAATTAGCACGAGGCATTTTCGCTCCGTATGTTGAGGAATCGACATCATTAATAAACTTTGGATTAAGCATAACATAACGCAAATATCTCATGTCGCCTGCAAAGCTGCTGATTACTAATAATTCACTCGTACAGAAAGCATCATAAGGCGCGATAACAACTTTTGCTAAATACGGTCGCAACTTACCAAATAGCAAATCACCTTTACAACACCTGCTTTGAATCGAAGTATCGTATTGCGTTCCTGTCTCGACAAGTTTTTCTGAGTAACCCTTTATGTTCTCAAGCCCAATGTATTTATCAGCCGTTTGACTCTTGTATTCTCCCTTATCGCTTCTCACTGTAACAACTCTCTTCAACTTCACGACCTTCCAGCCCCCCTGAGTCACTGCCCTGTTGATTAATGCTTTCTTGAGGTCTTCGAGGTCAATAATTTGTCTTTTCCTGATAGAGATTAATTTTTCTATTCGTGAAATTTTGTAATCAAGAAATTTTGCAATGCGTTCTTGTTCGGAGAGCGGCGGGACGGGGTAATATTGATTAGCGAATACTTCAAACCTGAAATCTGATGAACGCTCCCTTATTCCCCTGTACAGTGATTGAATGTAGCCTGTTCTTGCCATTTCTCTTAGTACGTAAGCATAGTAATAATTATTTGCTTCTCCCTTAGCTTGACACACACTATAAACAGGAGTCCCTTTGCCGTCAGAATCAGAAACACCTATTGCCCCTGCAAAAGCGTCCATGACATGAATAACAATGTCGCCCTTCTTTATGCCTTGATAGCCGATTTCTTTTAGAGACTCCGTGAAGCCTGTTGTCCTTCTGTTCTTTCGCAGAGTAACTTCACCATTTCGGAAGCAAGTAATTACTTCATCGCCATCATTTACAGGACGATTCATTTTTCTGTAAAGATTCTTGCCCCTCGTAATGTCCCAGTGCGCAGGAATCTCACCGAGCCACGCAATATTAGACTCTTTATACCCGTCATAGCTCCTCATGAAATAAAATCTTCCTCAAGTCCTGATAATATCTCTCGTGATTCTATATCAAGTTTATTAATGCCCTCTAAAATTTCGTTCATGCTCCGTAATTCTTCAGGTCTGTAAAAATATTTCGTGAAACTGATCTCATAGCCAATCTGAGTCTTTGTCTCGTCAACATATGCGTCAGGGGCGTAGGGCAGCACCTCATTTTTCATGAAAGCTTCAATGCCTCCTTCATACGTGAACGGCACGGATTCAACATCTCTTAATTCAGGGTCAGCTTCGTGAGTCAACGGCTTTGCGTCAGGGTCTCTTTCTGTAATGAACGGGCGGATTTTCTTGAGCACAGCTTCTTTGAGTCCCGTAAGTCTTGCGAACTGCTTCCAGTCATCGAGATAATCACGAACTCGGCCAAGTGCTTTTATTGTCGTGTCGTACTCTTGATGAGTCTTGAAGATTGACTCAGGGATTTCGCGCTCAGGGTAGATTTTGAGTCTCAGGGGACGCTCTACAGTGATTGACCAGTAGCCGAACTCGTCATTATTGAATATTTTGCTGATGTTATTTTCCTGCATTTCCATGAAGATTCTTATAATCTCTTCTCGAATCTCAGGGGTGAATTCACAATTTTTACTGCCTAAATTTTTTCGTAGCGGTGATTTCATTTCTGTTGCGTCAATGAGCTGAATTTTTCCCCTGCGCCGGGCTTCTTTCTTGTTAGAGATAATCCAAATGAAAGTTCCGATTCCAGTGTTATAGAACATGTTTTCAGGGACAGCTATAACTGCTTCGAGTAAGTCATTCTCTATTATGTAGCGCCGTGTATTGCTCTCTCCTGAACCTGCATCTCCTGTGAAGATTGATGAGCCGTTGTGAACTTCTGCGATTCTGCTGCCAAGTGGTGTATCATGCTTCATCTTTGCTATGTTGTTGAGCAAGAATAATAATTGACCGTCGCTTGTTCGTGGAATCATGTTTAACTCTTGGCCGTCATGAGTCAGAGTGAATCTTGAGTCTATGATTTTGCCTTTGCCTCCGAGTTTCTCTGAGTCACCCTTCCAGCTCTTGCCGTACGGAGGATTAGAGAGCATGAAATCAAATGTCATATCAGAGTGCCAATCTTGTGAGAGCGTTGACCCGTATTTGATATTTCTAGCTTGATCGCCGTTTCCCTTGAGCAATAAATCAGCCGTAGCTATTGCGTAAGTCTCCGGATTAATTTCCTGGCCGAATAAGTAAATTGATAGTTCTCTGCCTCGTCCTTCAGCAAGAGTCTTTAATTTCTCTTCGGCAAGTGTGAGCATTCCCCCTGTACCGCAGGCACCGTCATAAATCGTGTAGGGAGCGTCCAAAATTTTATCAGCTACGGGCATGAAGACTAAATCAGCCATTAACTCGACAACATCGCGGGGAGTCCAATGTTCTCCGGCTTCTTCGTTGTTCTCTTCGTTGAAGCGTCTTATGAGTTCCTCGAAAATCATACCCATTCCGTGATTATCGAGTCCGGGATATTTAATAGTTATTCCGTCATCATCGTAAATAGGTTTAGGAGATAAATTTATATCGCCCGCCACAAATTTTGCGATTACGTCTCCGAGAATATTCGCGTTATTCATTGTCTGGAGCTGGTTACGAAACTTAAATTTTTCTATAATCTCCTGAACGTTAGGTGAGAAGCCTTCAAGGTATGCTTCAAAGTCCGTGATTAGAGTCTGCTTGTGAGTCTTTGCTGTCAAGTCTCGTAAACAAAACGGCGACGAGTTACAGAATGCTTGACCGGTTACGCTGCAGAGTGCTTCCCATTGAAAATTTTCTGATAAATTAGAAGCGTCAAGTTTGGCCTTCATGTCAAGAACTTTTTGCTTTGTATCTTCGAGTAAGACATCGAGTCTGCGTATAACAGTCATGGGTAAGATTACGTCACGATATTTGCCTCGAACATAAACGTCTCGTAAACAGTCATCAGCGATTGACCATATGAAACTTACTATTGAGCTATGAATTTGTTGATTGTCCATGTTAATATTTTCTCCTTAATGCACCGATAAAACTTTCAGGATATTATCACGAACAGGAGGTTAATTTCACATGGCATCAATGAGCATTAACGGTGTAGTCTCCGGCATGGACTGGGAGAGCATGATTGACGAGTTAATCACGAATGCTGCAAGACCCGCTCAAGTCCAAGTTAACAAGAAGACTGACTTAACGAATAAAAAGAGCTTATTTGAAGAGATGAAAGTTATGGTAAATGCTATATCGTCTTCAATGAGTGCACTTAAGATGCCTTCAACATACAAGGCTAAAGAAATCGAAATCGAGAACATAGGCAGCACAGGTTCATATAAGAGCGTATTAACTGCAACGGTGAACGCTGACGCAGAAGTCAATGTTTATGATTTAGTCGTTAATCAGATAGCTACGGCACAGACTAACAGATCAAATCAAATAAAAGACTCGACCTTGAGCAACACTTTAGGGAGTCTGACTGACAACAAAATTTATATCTCAGCAGCGGGCCAGAAAGTCGGGATCGAAGTCAAGGCCGATGATACACTTCACACTCTGCGCTCAAGAATTAATACGACACTCAAGACTCTTGATACTCCGTTAAATATCACGTCTTATGTTACGGATAACAGGCTGATGATTAAGAGCGACTATACAGGACTCGGCAATGACACAGTAGAAGAGACAATCACATATAACCCGAACGGTTATAACAGGCTCTCAAATATTCTTGTCGATGACTCGAATAAAGCAAATCTCAGCATACAGGGCTACACTCAGGGCAAGGACTACGCGGTTGTAACAGGAGATTACGGAACTGAGATCCGCTGGAACAGAAATAACGATACCGGCGAAGTGAAGCTCGGCAAAAGTGTCAAACTCGGCTACACGATGGACTCAAGCGATGTATACCAGTCAACAGGCACGTATAATTCAAGTGAAGCTGAAATATCAGGCTTTAACATCATAGACAACGGAACTCTTTCACAGCGCGCTAAAATAGTCGACGATTACGGCAACGAATATTATTACGGCAAGGACTTCACGATTACGAATAATAAAGTCGTATGGCTTGAGAGTGCAGTTGATGATACTCCTACTACGAATGAACCGGACGCTTACACAGTAACATATACTAAGACTGATACGATAAGCAGTAATATATCAGGCACTAAGGACGCAACGGATACGACATACACAAGCGAACCTGACTCGTACATAGTCAGATATGATGACAAGGCTCAGGGCAGTGAGGAATTTACGAAAAACAAGTCTTCAGGTTATTATGATGATATAACTTTAGACTTCAGCAAAATCAGCGAGTTATACAAGAACACTACAGGCTCGGATTTGCAAATTCTCCCTGTAACTCATAACAGCGGCAACACGTCATACATCATTGATCCGTCAGACAGTTCGCTTTTCAAGGTAACATCAGGCGGAACGACTTACGAATACGGTAAAGATTTCCTAATCAGGACAAAAAATAATTCATCGGACATAGCAAATGCAAGCTGGGAAATTGTCTGGGGCGGAGGTACTGTTGTATCTGATTATGCAAGTGCTAAGGATATCTCAGGTACACCTGCGGCTAAACCAACAAGCGGAAGTATAACCTTCAGCATGAGTTATGATTACGATTACACCAGAATTGCAAGAGTCAATGCTTCTGATAATGACAAGCTGCTGACAACTGTGTTCGGCTCTGATTTCGACACGTCTAAATTCGACAGTTCCAAACTCACAATCAGGGGCTACACATACGGAACTGATTTTGAAGTTGACTCGGACGGTGAAATTAAATGGCTCAACAAGACAAGTACAACTTCATCGCGCGATGACCCTGTAAGCTCAACAGATTTCACGGCTCTGACTACGGCATACAAGAACGCTTACGGCTCAAGTTCAATCCCTACAGTTACTCTGACTGACTCGGACGGCGTTTTGAGAACTTATCTTGACCCGGAAGACTCTTCAGTGTTCACTATGACTTCAGGGAGCAATACTTACGAATACGGCAAGGATTACGTTATCAGAGTCAACGATGACCGCAACGGCTATACTATCTCATGGGCAATCACTGATGACGCTAACGGGGACGGCTCAACGGACATCAACGACGCAAGCACTGTTGTAACAACGTACACTAAATATAAAGATTTAACGACATACGGAATGCAGGCAGCACCTTCTGACGGAGATAATTATAATTTATCGTTCAGCAAGGACGTTACGACGACAACAAAAGGCGATGTCAACAAGACCGACACAAATAAAACACTCTCTTCAATCTTGAGCGGTGCAAGTGTTCCAGCTTCAGACTACGGGACGAGCGCACTTACTATCACTGACGGGACATATACTTATACGTACGGCACTGATTACACGATTGACTCTTCAGGCAATATCTCATGGATTGAACACGACACGGGCGCACCTGATGATTACACCGTAACATATACTCCGGCTTCATGGGCAAACAATGTCTCATACGGAAGCTATAAATATGATACAGAAGGCGCAATAGGTTACAGCTACGACCAGTTAGCAAGCCTTATCGGTGTTGGTACACTAACTAATTCATCAAGCGGATTTCAGTACATGGACTTAGCTGACAATGATACTGTTTCCGTAACTATAAACGGAGAAGAAGCAGTATACGGCCAAAATTATGTGTTACGTAAAAACGGCACTGCGATTAATAATCCAGGCTGCGTAATTTTTGAGACCAGAGCAAACAGAATTAAAGAATACAGAGATGCTCATTCACCTGTAATAGCAGAAGATACAAGCGTAAACACGTCTTACAGCGGGAACGTACCCTTCAATGTCTCGTACTCATTCTCAGCAGCTAAGGACAGCACCACAGAGTCAACGGTCTTAAGCTCCTTCACGTCTGATTATTCAGCAGGGAAAGTTACGGCTGACAAGATTACAGTTAAAGGCAGCAACGGACTCGTATACACATATAATGCTTCAGTAACGACAGAGAACGCTTTAAACTCACTGGGAAGCGGTGAATTCGCGATTATTGACGGTGCAATAAAGTTCAAGCCTGCCGGGACAGTATCAAATCACCCTGAAGAGGGAGTCGGCTACAAACTGATATATGAATCATTTGACGCTCTCACAGCAAGCGATACATACAGCGGCTCATCAAGTCAGGAAATCTCAATCACCGTAGACTCAGGCAAGGGAAACTACAACGATACATCACTCAGCTATGAACAGATTCTCAGCGACACGGGACTCACGGCTTCATCAAGCGACTCTGATTTTGCAAAGTATTTCACTCTTACTGACGGCAATAATACTTCTTACACATACGGAACTGATTTCACGATAACTCAAGGCTCAGACACTGACGGCACATCGGGTGAACATAACGTAATGATTAACTGGATTAACGCTCCTGCAAACCCTAACTTCACTCTTACATACACAGGCAGAGGCGAAGGGGGCGGAGAGATATTAGAGTTCAGCGTCGAGAGAGGTAATACTGACTCAATAAACGAGGCTCCCGAATACTCGCTGTTTGAAGACGGCACTACGATAATCAATTACGGCGGAAAGAGCTTTTACGAGGGCGTTGACTTTGACGTTACAGAAGATGACGACGGCAATGCACAAATAAGCTGGATCACCGGCACTGATTACGAATGGTATTACCCGACTCCGGGCAGTAATTACACTATTAACTTGACTGACTCGAACGGCGATAACTACTCATACACGGCAAGGCGTAACAGCTCTGACTCAGTGAACATTATGGACGGCTCAGGACTCACAACTGCAAACGGTTCTATTACGTCAATTAACTATAATCTTGATTCTTACGATTTATCAAGCACTGAAACTGACTCAGACGGCAAAACAGATACTCAGAAAGCGCGCGAAATTTTAGGTGCTTCCGTAGGCAGTATAGACAGTTCCGGCAATGTTTCTATTTCATGGACTCAGCCTGCAACGACATCACGAACTCTCCCGGATTACTTCACAGAATTAACGGTAAGTTATTCTCATGACGCAAATACTTTCGAGTTAAGCGACGACGCTGGCGGGGCATTATTGCAAGCATTAGGCTTCACTGACTCTAACGGCGACTATCAGAATTTCACGGCAGCTCAGGACGCAGAACTTGTACTTGACGGCGAGACTATAACGCGTTCAGAAAATTACTTGAGCGATGATTACGGCAACGCATTAATCAAGGGTACGGCTATCACTCTCAAGGGGCCGGGACATGTATCGCTTGACATTTCGCAGGACGCAGAGAAGGCAGTCGAGTCAATTCAAACGTTCGTAGACAACTATAACAGCCTCATGAGCTGGATGAATACAAGAATGACAGAGAAGCAGCTCGATAAAGACTCAGCAGCTACGGTTGACTCAGATGACTTCAGAATGAGATGGGGACTCCTTCACGGAAATTCATTGCTCAGACAGACAAAGAGTCAGATGAGGACGATAACTTCACAAAATTTCACGTTCTCTTTCACTCAGCGCAACAGTTCTGAAGAAATTTACGGAACTATGGCTCATAACGGCTTGAAAACTGTATCAACGCTAAGACTCAGAATAGGAACTAAATACGTTGATGTCTCTATTGAACCTACTGACACGCTCAAGGACATAGTTGCAAAGATAAATGACGATACTAAGGGCGGTCCTATGAACGATATTTATTATGATGATCAGGGCAACAAGTTAGCTACCCCACTGCTTAAAGCCGAAGTTGCAAATGACTTATTAATCATCAACTCGACTGATGGCAGCGAAATAACAATGTCGGGAACAGCTGCGATGAATGCTCTTAAAATGAATTATACGTACAGGGGACTTTATCAGCTCGGAATAGCAACGACTTCAACGGACTACGGCAAGAGCGGAGAACTTGAATTTGACACAAGCAAATTCATGGAAGCCCTTGAAGATAACTCGGACGAAGTGCAGACACTTATGCTCAAATTTGCAAGCGAAATGGACTCGTGGCTGAAGTCAATGACAACAACCTCTGCTTCAGGCGAGACTTCAGGAACTTTAACGCGCCAGATAGAAGATCTTGACACGAGAATTAACACGATCAACGAGTACCTTGAGAAATATCAGGACAGACTCGACCGCATGGAGGAACGTTTACGCACTCAGTACGCTTCAGCAGAAGATAATTTTGCGAAACTCTCACAGCAGGCTAACTCGATAGCTTCGATACTTCAAATGATGACAAACAGCAGTTCGAGCAGCAGCAGTTCAACTTCATCATAAACATCACAAAGCATTAACGGCAGGCTCTGAATTAACGGGGTCTGCTATTTTTTTGTGAATAAAATCTCACCTCATGCTAAAATATTGCACATTATAACGACCTCGCGGGGGTGGCGGAATTGGTAGACGCGTCAGACTTAGGATCTGATGTTCACAACGTAGGGGTTCAAGTCCCCTCCTCCGCACTTATTGTGAATTAATATGACAGGCGAAGAACAGCAGCAGGTACAAAATATAATCAATGCCAGGACAAAATTGCTGACCGAGAAAATTTCACGTCAGGAAGAGCAGATTAATGCGCTCAATAACCAAATAACAGGGCTCAATGAACAGATTGCAGGACTTAATGACGAACTCGAGGCAAGAAGATACGAAATCGATGAACTTAAATCACAGCTTGAAGAGTCTCACGAACAGAATACAAAACTTGCTGAATTCTTCCAGGCCTCAACACAAGTTCAGAGTCAGACTCAGAGTCAAGAAGAGATTACTCCCGAACCAGTAAAGCCACGTCAAGTTAATTATCTTGTATCGTTACTGCGTGCTCACTTTGGATTAGACTCATTCAAGCCCGGCCAAGAAGAGATTATTAATGCTTTATTATCAGGACGCGATGTTTTCTGCTCAATGCCTCCAGGTTACGGCAAAAGTATTTGCTACAGGCTGCCTGCTTTGTTAATGCCGGGTTTGACTCTCGTGATTACTCCGACTGAACCCGAAAATATTAACGATATTCATTCAGGGTGCATAAACTCTTTATTGACTCCGACTCAGAAGCGCGACTTGCTGAGACGCATTAAGGGCGGTGCGTGCAAGATTCTTTATGCGACTCTATCAAGTTTCAGCGAACCTGACATGATTAAATTCTTGAACAGTATCGAACTTTCAATGACTGCGATAATTCTTCACTGGGGAGAGTCTAACGAGCTTGAAAATTACAGGGAGTTTGCTTCGTCTCTCAAGACTGCCAGAATTCCCACTGCTGTATTTGCAGACTCAACGAGTCCGGATTTAAGGCAGGATATTCTGAAATTTACTGAGCTGCGTTCACCGTTGAGAATAATAACAGGCTTCAACAGAGCTAATCTTGAATATAGAATAATCAAGACAGAGAATAAACTCTTTGAGCTTCGTGAACTGGTACGTGATAAGAGAGACATTACAGGAATAATTTACACGTCAAGGCCTGAACTGCTAATCACGTTTGCTGACGAGAAATTACGAATCATAAAGCACTCGCCAAGACCAGAGAAATATAATGCTAAGTTCGTTATATTCTATGACTTCCCGGATTCACTTGCAGACTTATCACAAGAAATTACATGCTGTGAACAGGAAGTAATAATATTTGCGTCGCGTTCTGACTTGAATAATTCAGAGAAAAGTTTTGCCAGACTGTGCAGCGATGACCCTCAAAGCGTCTTGATGAATTATCTAGGCGAAGATGAGACCCTTGCAGTCAATCAGGACTCTAGACAGGATAAAGGCACTCAAGACAAGAAATTGACTCCTGATGACATTTCAGATTTCGACTTTGGAACGGCTAACGAGGCTCAGAAAGAAGCAATAACTACATCAAGCGGGCCGTTGTTAATTCTTGCAGGTCCCGGAACAGGAAAGACTTACACTTTGATACAGCGCGCAGTGTTCATGATCCAGAAAAAGAGAATCAAGCCTGAAAATATATTAATAACGACTTTCACGAACCGTGCAGCTAATGAGATTAAATCAAGATTAGCAGAAGAATTTGCAGCAAGAAAGATATTCGCGGACTCTAATGACTTATTCACGGGAACTTTTCACTCATTGTGCGAGAAAATTTTACGCGATTACGTCCAGTTTACGAGATTCAAGAAAAATTTTGCTGTCCTTGATAACTATGCTCACTCGTATTTAGTCATGAATAATCTTGAGAAATTCGGCCAAGTTAATTTTCTAACGTCTCAAGGCAAATGGAAGCGTTCAGGAGAACTTTGCAGCTATATTGATAATTTGTGCGAGGAACTCGTTGACCCTGAGGAATTAATCAAGGACTCTGATTACTTTATTGCATCTCTCGGCAGGGCTGTGAAAGTTCATGATGATTTATTAGTGAGTAATAACTCGTTGAGCTTCTCTGCTTTACTAGTCGAGACATATAAATTACTGCGCGATAACCCGGAAATTTTGAGCGACATTCAGACCAGAATTATTTACGTCATGGCAGATGAGTATCAAGACACGAATTATATTCAGGAGCAGATTTTATTTTTACTTGCAGGCGAGAGAAAGAATATCTGTGCAGCAGGAGACGATGACCAGAGCTTATATAGATTCAGAGGTGCAGCAGTACGCAATATATTAGAGTTCCCCGACAAGTTCAGCAAGAACGAATGCAAGATAGTTAAATTATTATTAAATTACAGGTCTGACTCTGAAATCGTGAACTTCTTTAATGACTGGATCACTTCAACAGGAAAATTTTTCACATGGGGAGCTTTCAGGCACGAGAAGAAATTAGAGGCATTCAGGCAGGATAATAATCACAAAGCAGTTTTCAGACTCGCAGGAGTCAATGACAGGGACGAATGGCACGAGAAAATTTTAGCGTTCATTAAGGCTCTGAAGGACTCCGGCAGACTTACGGACTATAATCAAATAGCGTTCTTGTTCAGATCCGTAAAAAGTGAACGTGTTCAGGCACTCTCGCAATTTCTTGAGAATAATAATATCGGCGTATACTCTCCCCGCTCTGATATGTTCTTTAAGCGCGGCGAAATTCATTTTGCATTAGGCTGCTTAATATCTTTATTCCCTAAATATCTTGAAGCATTAAAGTCCGGAGCATTCAACTTCAACGGCACTGAACCCGATTATATTGCGTATTATAAAAACTGTCTGCGTAACGTAGCAAGATTCATAGACAAGCCCGGATACTCTGAGCTTAAGAAGTGGCTGCTCGAGAAGAGAAAATTTCACGGTGAATTAAACGGTTCAGCAGGTTATAAATATTCTGATCTGCTTTATAATTTATTTGCTTTCATGCCGTTCAATAAAGCCCTCGACGCTGATATAAAAGACTCTGTTAAAGCCCTGAGACCTGCACGGAATTTAGCGAGTCTAATGCAGGCGGTAAAAAACTTCGAGTTCAACTCACGAATCACGAGCATTAACTCTAAGTATATTGAATATAACACGATTGGACTCTTTAATATTTATTTGCGATTCATGCTTGAAGGAGGCTTGAGCGAATTCGAATCAGACGAAAAATTTGCTCCTTCAGGACATGCTGCCTTCATGACTATTCACCAGGCTAAGGGGCGCGAGTTCCCTGTGGTGTTCGTTGACTCTCTTGAAAGCGTGCCCTATGACTCTAGTAAGCAGGAAAATGCAGTCATGAGTCAGGTAATGCAGAATTATTACAAGCGTTCACCGTTTGAACCTGAGAGCGATATAAAATATTTTGATTTCTGGAGATTGTTTTATACAGCCTTCTCGCGTGCCAAAGATTTATTGATATTAACATGCAGCGAGGACGATAAAACGCCTTCTGAATATTTCGAGGAGATATATAACAAGCTCGATGATGCTGATGAGAGCTTTGACCCTGAAAGTATCACCCTAAGCGAGTCAGGCAATACGGGCGCGAAAAAAGTTTACTCGTTCAGTGATATTATGCTCTATGATTCATGCCCGGTGAAATATAAATTCATTCATGAGCTCAGCCTCACTTCAGGAACTTCCAAATCTGCCTTCATGGGAATTCTTGTTCATGCTGTAATCGAAAATATTCACAGGTTAGTAATTTCTCATCAGGAAAGCAAAATCAACGAGCAGAATATTTCGGATTTAACAGAGTCAGAATATGCAGCATTATCATCAACAGAGAAAATTATATTAACTAGAGCAGATATTGACACAGTTAAAAGCCACGTCATGCGATATATAATACTCAGGGGCAGCGACTGGGGAGATATTCTCAGGACTGAAGCAGAATTGAAATTATTGCGCGAAGATTATATTCTCGAAGGCAGGACTGATTTAATTTCACTCAGAGACGGACGCACTGAGATCACGGACTTCAAGACAGGACGCAAGCCTAATATTAATATCACAGGAGACAGGTTCAGGCTTGAGACTCACAAGAAGCAAATTAATATATATGCCTACATGCTCGGCAAGACTACAGGTCAGAGAGTAAGCAGGATAAAATTATATTACACAGGAGAATTAACAAGTTCGCCCGAGATAATTTACGATTATGACAAGTCCGAAGCTGAGAGAATCATTATGCAGTTTGACTCTTCAGTGAGAAAAATTATTAATCAGGACTTCAGCGAGAGAACTAATAACACAGAGACTTGCAGAGATTGCAATTTTAGATATTATTGCAAGAGGGTATAAAGAAGCACCAGCTGTTACACCGGCACTCGTGAAAATCTTTCGATAAAGTCATTTATTATTAGAATGTGCAATAGCTTTGAGATAGTGAAGCCTCACACGAATAAATTCACGTGCTTCCGAACTTCTTAATCGTCCGGACTTCCTGTCTGTCATTCGGTCTAATCTCAGAAATTTAAAGCCGAAACTCTAAATCTCCGCAAAAAGACTATAACACAGATACAGGTGCGGGTGCTTCTCCTAAACACAAGGG
>JAFSJJ010000042.1 GCA_017439345.1 Synergistaceae bacterium | reverse complement strand
CACTCAACGGTCTTAGAGCCGTTCTAGCTTTAAGAGCAGTACTAGCTCTCTCTCCAGCGTTGGCGGCAGAGTTTCGACCAGCGACGAGGTACGGAAGAAGTACAAATGTTGCAAAAATGTAAATGTAATCGGATAAGGTATAACAACCTTTACCGGGTAGAGGCTAGTAAACGAGCCCCAGCGAATAAGGGTGTAACAGCCAAACTTCACTGAAAGCTCGCGACTTTAGTCGTGAGTTGTTTACGCTCTTGCTGGTGATTAGTAAATAATAATAATCTTTCGGCGGATTGCCTGCTAAAGGTGATTCGCTGATATAATTTAGCAAAATTTGAGTGAAAGGACTCTTGACAAAATGGTTGAATCTGCTAAACTGACACGACACGACACGACACGACACGACTATTATTATACCCGTTTATAACGTAGAGAAATATTTAAGACAATGCATTGACAGCGCAATTAATCAGACTCACAAAGACATTCAAATTATTCTGGTAGATGACGGCTCAACGGACTCCAGTCCTAAAATCTGCGATGAATACTCACAGCTTGACTCAAGAATTACAGTAATCCACAAGGCAAACGGCGGACTCTCGGACGCTCGAAACGCAGGACTCTCACATTCGGACGGCAAATATATTTACTTCCTTGACAGCGATGATTATATCGAACCTGAAACAATAGAGATACTTCACGCTTTATCAGAAAAACATAATCTCGATATACTTTGCTTTGACGCAGAACTTTTCACTGACGGCGGAGTCATTGACTCTCATGAAAGAAATTATTTCACGGCAAGATGTTATTATCCTGATGTAGTGCAAGGCTCTGAACTGTTTTATCAACTTTACACTAATCATGATTACAAAGCTCCTGTTTACCTAAATTTTTACAAGAGAGAATTTCTCACTACAAATAATTTAACGTTCAAGACAGAAAGCACTCACGAAGATTATATGTTTTCGTTCATGACGATGCTTAAAGCTCAAAGAGTAATGCATATCCCCGCGCGTCTGTATAACAAAAGGCAGAGTCCTGAGTCAAAAATTTCTGAGGGTGCATTTAATGACATTCTCGGCGAACTTGAATCACTAGGCTATGACACTTCAAGGCTGAGACCTTCTGCTAATGCTAATTCACTCAAGGCGTTAATAAGGCGAATACCCGGCGTAACGAAATGCTTTAGACTCGCGAGAAATATTTTACGTCCATTGAACGGACTCGATGATGAAGCAGTAAATATCATTCACAGACTCAAGGAGACTAACACTAGGCAGCACAAGCGCATAATCACTCTTTGCGTTCCGAGACACGGCAACAGGGGCGATATTGCTATAGCTCTTGCTCAGAGAAAGTTATTCACGGAGAATTTACCAGATTATACTTTAATCGAGCTTCCAGGAGACATTTGCAGAACTAAGCCTGATATTATCATCAAGAATCTTAATTCAAGAGATATTCTGCTCACCAACGGCGGAGGATATTTCGGCAGCTTCTGGAGACATGACGAACTCGAAGCGTTATATATTCTTAAGCATTTCCCGAATAACAAAATAATCATAATGCCTCAGACTATTTATTACTCAGATAACGAACAGGGCAGGAGCGAGCTTGCTGACGACAAAGAGTCTTTTGCTGTCTTCACGAATCTTCATGTGTTCGTACGCGACAGAAATTCTTATGACATGATACACAGAGAAAATTTATTCCCGAATGCAAAGAGCGTTAATCATGTCCCCGATATGGTCTGCTCTATGGACTTCACGAGTCTTGATAATAAAAATCGTTCCGGAGTCCTCGTGTGCTTACGGCCTGACATTGAGAATATTCTCGATTACCGCGAACATAATAAAATCTACGCAAAGTTAATCCGTGAATTTGGAAACGTAAAATTTTGGACGACTAACCCTGCTCAGAGTCAAGTTAAGATTCACGACTGGGACGAGGCATTAATTGACTCTCTAAAGACCCTAGCAGGCTGTGAGTTTCTCATCACAGACAGACTTCACGGAATGTTATTCGCTGCTGTAACAAATACTCCGTGTGTTGCATTTGACAATAAGACCGGCAAAGTTCACAGCGTCTACGAATGGATTCAAGATTTAGGGTACATTCAAATTTGCAGAGATATTAACGAGTTCGATGACTCACTTAAGCAAGCACTAGAGTCTCCGGCCAAGTGGGATAATTCGAGCTTCACAACATACTTCAAAACTATAATTAATACAATAAAGGAGTAATAGTAATCATGGACAGAATCAAGAAAATGCTGCTGCTTCATGTTCCGACTTCAATATGTAATTTCCGCTGCATGTACTGTTATATTGCTCAGAGACCTGTACACTATCAAGGCTTGCAGGCTGACATGAAATTTTCTCCCGAACAAGTAGCTTATGCATTAAGACCTGAGAGAATAGGGGGACTCGCTTACATGAATTTATGCGCTGACGGAGAGACTCTTCTCACAAAAAATTTTGATCTCTATGTTCGTGCACTGGTCGAACGCGGACACTACGCCGAGATAGTTACGAACCTGACAATTACACCGATGCTTGAGAAAATATTATCCTGGCCGGCTGACTTGAGGGCGCGCACTGAGTTCAAGTGTTCATTTCACTATCTGGAACTCAAGAAACACGGAATGCTTGATTTATTCGCAGATAACGTTCATAAAATCTGGGACGCAGGAGCTTCGGCAAGTGTTGAAGTTACTCCTCATGATGAGCTTGTGCCGTACGTTGACGAGTTAAAAGAGTTCTCGCTAAAGAATTTCGGAGCGTTCCCTCACTTCACTATAGCAAGGGACGACAGGACTCAGGGCATAGACTATCTTACATCTTTGCCAATGCAGGAATACGACAGAATATGGGGCAGCTTTGACTCTGACTTCTGGAGATATAAAAAGAGTGTGTTCGGAGTTAAGCAGACTAAATTTTGTTATGCAGGAATGTGGACAGCACATATTAATCTTGCTACAGGAAATGCTCAGAGCTGTTATAGAGGCTATCCTATGGGAAATGTATTTGAGAATCCTGATGCTCCGTTCCCTGAGAGACCTACAGGACATTGCAAACTTGCTCACTGTTACAACGCTCATGCATTATTAACTTTCGGCTGTATTCCGGGTTCGACTCCTACACGTTTCGGAGATAATATACGCAACCGTAAAACTACTTATACTGTGGAGGGGTCTTGGCTGCAACCGGCTTTACTGTCATTCTTTAACACGAAACTTGAAGAGAATAACAAACTTCTTACACCTTCACAGCAAAAATATTATCTTGCACTGAATAAACTTCAGGACGTTTATATAAAATTAAGACATGCTGCCGGGCGAGTTAAACGCTTTATCATCAAGAAAATTGCGAGGTCATAACATGCTTCACATTAATATTAACATGCTTCACACAATGTACGCTGTGAATATAATTTTACTGCTCGTGATAATCATGTTCTGCGCTAGATACAGGATAATGCAAAAGCTACTACGCAGAATTACGCATATAGGGGGGGGTATTATTACTGATGGAGTAATCGATCCCGTGAATACTCAACGCTATAATTTCATGCTTGACGTGTATAAACATTCTCCGATTCATAATCTTAGTGATAAAGTTATAATAATGCTCGGTGACAGTCTGACGGATAATACGCCCTTCAATGAGCTGACTCAATTCCGATTTCACATCAAGAACCGGGGAATCTCAAGCGATAATACACGTGGAGTCCTGCACAGAATCAACGAGTCAGGAATAGATAACGCAGCGAAAATTTTTATATTATTAGGAATTAACGACATCGGCAACGGAATAGAACTCACTGAGAGCATGAGAAATTACAGAACAATAATTGACTCGATAAAGAAAATTTCTCCTGAGACAAGAATATACATTCAGAGCGTCTTTCCTGTTGATCATAAGAAACTTGAGAATAAC
This sequence comes from Synergistaceae bacterium, assembly GCA_017439345.1. Classification (GTDB taxonomy): domain Bacteria; phylum Synergistota; class Synergistia; order Synergistales; family Aminobacteriaceae; genus JAFUXM01. Next base: position 105,183 of record JAFSJJ010000042.1, on the reverse strand, counting down.
GCACGGTGCAGGCGCAGGACGAGTGAAGCAATAAAAAATTTCAATGCCGGGTTAATCAAACTTGCTGACGAGACGCAATGCAGCTTTATTGATACGTATTCAATCTTTGAAGTTAATAACAGCGGCGAAATGAATAATAATTACACTGATGACGGATTGCACTTAAACGGAGCAGGTATGATGATATGGGTAAAGTTTCTCGATAAATATTTTGCTGAGTAATAATTATATTCTTGCGGGCGGATTGCTTGAGGCAGAGTAAAAGTGATTCGCCTTGATTATTCTTGAGTCCAGTCTTCGAGCGTGAGTCCGTCTACTCTGCTGAACTCTTTTGTGTTATTCGTTACGAGTATCCCGTTATGTGCTAAGACAGTTGCGGCTATGAGAGTGTCATTGAAGCCTATTTTCATGCCTTGAAGTTCTAAACGAGCCTGCATTTTACCGTAAGTCACAGTTAAAGAATCATCAAATGGAACAATCTCAAAAGAGTCACAGAAATTAAGAACTTGTTTTAAATTTTCATCTCTTCTTGCGCTCTTAAAAGCACCTACCAGAAGTTCAGCTTTTACTATTGCAGAGAGCTTGATGCATTCCGGATCAATTGAGATTATTTTTTGAGCAAGAACTCCCTCAGGATTTCGTAAATAAAATATGCAGATATTACTGTCGAGATAATATACGTTTTTCATCTTCTGTGAGTACATACCCGTCTTCAGGCTCTACAAAAGTTTCGTCAGTGATTGAACCGGCAGTAGCACGAACCCAATCGGCCCATTCTTGCATGTCTTTAAATTTACGTTTTGGTTGTCCTGTTAATTCTTTATTAAGATAATACATTTATAACGTAACGCCTCCTTAAGTTTTTATGATTATAGCATAATAAAAAGCTCCCCCGATTAGGCTTGCTTGAACGAGAGAGCTGAAAAATTTTCTTATTTTCTTACTTGTCTTCGTAGGGCTTAATCTCTTTCACAACGTCTAAAATAGTTCCGTCGCGTGCTTCGAGAATTGCTACGACTCTGTCCTTCCACTGAAGATCATCAGGAGCTCCGACGAGAGAATATGCTTTCTCCTGAAGTTCTTTGATGGGTACGTGCTTAATGCCTGCCTTGTCAAGTGCTTCGATTATATCTTTACGTGCAGGATTTACAGCAGTTCCGTAATCAGTAACAACAACGTCAACGCAGTCGCCTGGAGTCGTAACTGTAACAACATGCTCGCAGATTGTCGCCATACGTCCGCGGGTCAACGGTGTAACGATAACGCAGCACTTTGCTCCTTCCGCTGTGTCAGGATGTCCGCCCGGTGCGCCTCTGAGTACCCCGTCAGAACCGGTTATAACATTAACGTTGAAGTCAATATCGACCTCAAGTGCAGCTAATACAACGAAATCAAGTTTATTGACGAACGCGCCTTTATTCGCAGGGTTAGCGTATTCGCTTGCTGTCATCTCGAAATGATTCGGGTTAGTGCGAATATCTTCAATTGCTCCGGTGTCGAAATCCTGAACGTCTATAATCTTACCGACTTTGCCTTTTCTCTGAAGCTCGCAGATTGCCGCCGTAATTCCTCCGATTGCCCAAGCCATTTTGATTCCCTTCTCGTCCATTAAAGGCTCCAAGAATCTATTAACAGCCAGTGAAGGCCCGCCTGCTCCTGTCTGGAATGAGAAGCCCTCTTTGAACCACGGACAAGCAGCTATTACTTTTGCAGTATTCTCGGCCATCATTAGGTCTCGCGGGTTCTGGGTCATTCTTGCAGCAGCTGAAGCAATTTTCTTAGGGTTGCCTATCTCGTCAACTTTCACGACATAATCAACATTTACACCGTGAATACTGGGCGGGAAATTCGGATAAGGCACAAGTGTATCAGTTATAACTACGACTTTGTCAGCATATTCAGAGTCAACAACAGCGTAACTTAATACTCCGCAGTCTCCTTTGCCGCCTAAAGCTCTAGCATTTCCGTACTCGTCCGAAGTAGGTGCGCCGATAAAAGCTACGTCAATGTGAACATCGCCCTCTTCAACTGCCCTGACTCTGCCTCCGTGTGAGCGTAATATTGCAGGAGTCTTTAACTTTCCGTGTGAGACTACATCGCCCATTTTGCCGCGAATTCCTGAAGTCTGAATGCCCGTAACTATTCCCTGTTCGATATATTCTGCGATTGGGTCATGAGCATCGCCGAGACTTGAAGCCGCGATAGTAATATCTTTGATTCCGAGAGCAACGATTTCTTTCATTACCATGTTGACGATATAATCACCGTTTCTAAAATGATGATGGAATGAAACTGTCATGCCGTCTTTGATCCCGCAGGCGATAACTGCATCACGGATTGACGGGAGAATTTTGCTCTCCTGGGGATTCTCGTAAATTTTGGTCGTAGGGCCAGCCTTCTTGATGTATTTGCCGTCGCGATAACCTTTGCCCTGATAGGGTTCATATTTACGGCCGTTCTTTAACTCTACTGCTAATGCTTCTGCGGGTATCTCTCTACCTACTGCGTTCTTCATGATTAAAGATCCCCCTCATATATTCCGCTGGCTTTTGCTAACTTGATGACTCTCTCTGCACCAGGTACAAAAGCAATGTCTATCATTTTTCCGTTGTCAAGAGTAAAGACTCCGACTCCCTCGCTGGCGTGTTCACGGTAAGCGCGAACGATCTTTTCAGCCTCTGCAATTTCCTTCTGTGTAGGAGCAAGCATTTCATGTACTATCGGGATTTGTTTCGGGTTGATGAGTGATTTTCCGTCAAAGCCCATCTCTACATTCTGCTTAACTTCTGCCCTGAAGCCTTCGTCGTCGTTCAAGTTCGTAAATACTGTGTCGAAGCACTGAATACCGGCTGCACGGGCTGCGTTGAGCATGAAACCTCTTGCAAATAACATTTCGATTCCTCCGGGGATAACTTTAACCTGCATACACTTTCTGTAATCTCCGCCGGATAAAGCGACTCCGAATAATCTGGGTGAAGCCTGGCAAATCTCGACAGCATTTAATACACCTTTGGGAGACTCAAGAGCTGCCATTAATAAAGTCCTGCCTACTTCGACTCCGAATTCTTTCTCAGCTTCAGTAACAGCTTTATCAACTGTGATAACGTCCTGAGCCGACTCAGTCTTTGCGATTCTTATACCGTCGCAGCCTCCTGCAACACAGACTCTAATATCTTCTTTCCAGTGAGGAGTATCGAGTCCGTTAATTCTCACTATGACTTCAGTATCTCCGTAATCGATTTCTTTCAGAGCGTGATACAGAGAGAATCTTGCGGAGTCCTTCTGATTTTCTGCAACAGCGTCTTCTAAGTCAAGCATAATCGAGTCAGCACCGTAAATATAAGCGTCCTTGATTAAGCCGGGCTTCTGGGCATTCATGAACATCATAGTTCTTCTGAGTCTGAATCTCTCTGGCTTTGGTCTTGGTATACTCATTAGCGGATCACTCCTCCCCAGTCAAATTTGCCGTCCATGTCGCACTGGCAGCCCCGATAGAATGCGCACTCTACGCGGGCCTTAATTGTGCAGTCTAATGCGCCGTGATCGTTGACGATGACTTTTGCGTTCTTCACTCCGAGTCTTGCGAGTGAGTCCAGGACTTGGGCTTTAATCTGCCTTCCGTACTGGTTGATAACAGAGCTTTCAAGGGTTAAGTCGATACCGCCGCTGTCTTTGGGTTCAAGTGTTATCATTACATCGCTTGACTCAAGAGTTCCGGCTGTACCTACCGCTTTTAACTCCATTTGAACAAACACCTCCTGCAATATATATACTTACTGAATTATTTTCTTGTGGAATGAGCTAATTCTATCACAGTGCGTTATTTAAGGCAGTAAATTTTTCTTCCCGTAAATTTTTGTGTCATTATGAGTCATTAACAAGTCATAATTCTTTGCGAGCGTTTCATGAATCAAATCAAGTCTGCCAGTCTGAGCGAATCTTGCATCAGAACCGCCGGTGTAAAATATCATGTCATTAACATTGCTCAAGATGGACTCTGCTTGTGAGTCAACAGGTTCCGGGAATTTATCATATTGCAGAGAAGGCAGGAAATAATATTTTTCTCGAGGAATAATACCGAACTTCACGTAATAAGCTGCTCTGTTGCCCGTTACCAGAACTCGTTTATTCTCTGTGTTGATAACTGGGAAATCGTCAAACACTTTTCTTGCTGTCGATGAAAGGGGCTTATGACCTGTTACAGCCATGAACGAACAATATAAAATCAGCACGAACGTTATTAATGTCTGAAGTTTCCCTGCAAGTTTTATTCTCGATACATAACCAGCAATAACGAATATCACCGGCAGCAATAACGGCATGAGATAAATATAATAATGCCCGTATCTTCGGCCCGATAACGAGACAGCAGTTACGCCTGCAATAATCATTAATAAATAATACAGCCTGTATCTTCTGAATTTATCATGAAATATCACAACAAGACACGACAATAATAAAGCAACTATAATAATCATCGCGCATGTGAAAAACTATATTGAATACCCTGTAAATAAAACTTGTCTCACTGGTATTAATATACATGAAGTTACAAATGAACGTCCCGAATATGACATCATATAACACACCGTTAACAATGGCATAAATCACAACAGGCATGACTCCTAAAGCAAGACCTGCAAGACCTGCAAGAAAGTTTTTTATCAAGTTCGCATATTCTTTATTATAAATCAGACTGCATGACATTATTAGAGCTATGGGCACCCACATTAAGACATGATTAGGGCGAAAGTTTAAGGCTATTCCTGCGTTAATGCCGTGAATTAACATGATTAAAGGCGAGTGCTTTACTTCACCGGAATTAATATATTTCACGAGTAAATAAATGCTCAAGAACTGAAACGGCAGCGTATACTCTTCTGTGAGATTGCCTCCTTCAAAGACTAAGGGGAACAACACGCATAATACTAGAACTTGAGAACTTATAACATTATCTGACTCTGCGAAAACCTGCTGATAAATCTTCATGACAATAAATGCATTGGCCAGCATGAATAATGTTTCAAGAAGCCAGACTCCGATTAAAGATTTGGCGTCTATCATTGCAGCTATACAATTAACAAGAAATATATAGAGCCCCTTGTGATCAAAAATATCCCTGTACATTACTTTTTCGCTTAACATGGCTCTTCCTGCCGTGATAAAAACTGAGCTGTCGGATCGTGAAATATTAATCAGAGGGGAGCTGTCAGCAAGACATAACATAGCGGCTGCAGTGAAGACTATTATTAGCAAGGCAGATTTACTTCGCGTCATAATCTATGACTCCTTAACTTAATTGAGATAAAATTTTTACTAAATATATCACAGCGCGATTTATTAACGTGTAGAAATTTTCGGGACGAGAATCTATAATTAATTCATAAAAAATTTTTCAGGACACAATCACGCAATTACTAATACATTTACTAATACAACTTCACGCGACAACATTAATCATCATGTAACTTTATTTACTGCGAGAAATTCATTAACACTCAAGAAATTTCACCGTCTTAATCTCAACTCATGGACAGCAGTAACGAAACTTATTCCCCCTGCAATCGCCAAGACCCATTTTAGAGTCTGGTCAGCATAGAACGCGGCCGCCTCAATATCGCCAAGAACAGCATTACTCATTGCGTAATATAACGAACTTCCAGGAACTAGGGGAATTATCGCGATGATTATAAACAACGTAGCAGGACATTTTCTGACTCGAGCCATGAACTCAGCGTACAACATAGCGGCAATCGAAGCGACAAGACACGCAAAGAACTCATTATGACTCGCCGAGTAGACAGCAAGATATACAGCCCATGATATAAAGCCCCCGAATGATGCATAAAATAAATGAGAAGCTCTCATTCCGAACACTAGGGCAAATCCTAATGAACCCGTAAAAGCTGTGATTAACTGTAAAATTATTTCACTCATGATGATTCACTCTCATGAAAATATAATGTCAGTTACAAGCATTGCCGTCATGAAGCCCCCTGCCAGAGCCAAAGCCCATATAAAGCTCTCGATGAGTCTTATAATTCCTGATATGGTGTTGCCTACTAGAATATTTCTCACAGCGTTAGTCATTGCCAAGCCGGGAATTAAGAGCATAATATCGCCGATTAATATTTTATCCATGTGAATGAACGTGCAGACTTTGCAGAGGACTCCGACACACAAGCCTATTATTAACGATACAAGAAGATTCAAAGCTGTAGTGTTAATTTCAGTCCGGCCAAGATAATTTTGCAGGGCTGTAACGAAAACTGCGAACACTGAAGCTGCAACACTGTCATCAAGTGAACCCCCGAAAAATAAAGTGAAACTTCCTGCTGCGATAACTCCGCCGATGATAATAACAGAGTCATTTTTATTCATGCATGATATATCATTCAGTGAAGCTCTTAATTCTGACAAGGGGATTAACTCTCTTGACAAGCTCCGGCTGAGTGAATTAACACGTTCTATCTTGTGAAAGAATGTTCCTGTGCTTGAGTAAATTCTGCGGGTCTCAGTCAATGCGTCCAAGTCGTCAAATTCGATGCTTAATATTATTATCGAAGTGATAACGAACACGTCAACATGTCTTGCACCGTATGCTTTACCAGTTCGCAGCAAAGTATCTTCAACGCGGCTGATCTCGGCTCCGTTCTCGAGTAAAATTTGTCCCATATCTAAGAGACATTCAATGAGTTCGGCTCTCTGTTCATGTGTCAAAGTCAATTTAAGAATTCTCCTCTCGTTCAGTTCCTAAGCTGCTTTGCCCAAGCCCTGACAGCTGGTGAAGAGTGAAGTTCGAGATCATAGAGCCTGTTCTTGTGATCATGTGCTGCCTTTGGAAATTTGAGCTTCATTGCAGACAATAAAGGCACTAATAATTTCTCGTCGTCAGAACTCAATAAATGACGCAATACGCCGTAAGATGGAGTCTTGCCTGATGGGAGTCTTCTGATTATCAACGGTGCGTTTTCAGGAGTCACGAACAATAAAAATTTTTCCATTACTGCAAAGTCATCGCCTATGAGATTAATAATTAATCCTGCCGGAAAATTTCCTGCGTTCTCGGCTGAGTCAAGTGCGAGCTGCTTTCTTGTCTGAGGCTCAAAAGGCAAGCTCCCTGCAAGTTTTGCTGTCTGTTCATCGATGACAGGACGCTTCAACACTTCACACAATGCGCGCCTGAATTCCGGTTTATTTGCAAGATGTCCTGAATGTTTCAATGCTGTATTAATGACTCCTGGATTTTGCGATTTGAGTCTGAATATTATTGCGTTGAGTTCTGACTGTTCGTTATTAGGGTTATTGACGTAGAAATTTTTTATCTCGAGTTCGTATTTATTAATAATCTCATCAAATTTTTCTGATTTATATTCGTCAGGTTCTATATTATGAGTCTGTGATTGTGTTCGTGAGTCAGATTCAGATTCAGAGTCAGATTTTGCGTAATCGTAAATAGCCTGCTTAGTCTCCGGTGCAAGTGCCTCGAGTTCCTCCGGTGTCAAGCCTTTCAAGACAGCATAAGCTCCCGTTATCTGCCTGAACCTGAAATCGCTTTTAGAGCCTGTAACATCAGGGTGAAGTTCAAGAGCTAATTTCCTGAACGCTGAGTGAATATCGTCTTGATTAGCTCCTGCTTCGAGTCCCAGAGTCTTTAAGTTCGTGATTATCTCCGAGTGTTTTATGAGTCATCGTCTCCTGATTAAGAATTTGACTCATTATAACAGCATGACGACCCACAAAACTATATTAAAGCAAACGGCAATAAATACAGAACTTGAGAGCATATCTTTAGCAGCTTTGATTTGTGAATTAAAATTTTTGTCGATCAAGTCAAAGGCTTTCTCCACTGAACTGTTAATTAACTCAAGGCACATGACGGCGCACCATGCTCCGGTTAAGATTAGTGAACGAGTCGAGAATATAATCATCACGAAAACTATTGCTTCATATCTGAATGACTGCTCGTGTCTTAATGCGTAATAAAGCCCTTCAAGTGAGTATCTTGTTGCATGAAAGAGTCTCGCGAATATATTACTGTATTGCAATTAAACCCTTCTCCTTGTCGTAAATATGTCCGGAGTAAATTCTTGGTCTCGTTATATCGAACGATGCGTTAATAATGCTCTTGGCCGGATCGTATCCATGAGTCTCGATTTGCATTATGTCTAACACGGTGTGAATCATGTCGTCAGTCATGTAGGGCTTGTGGACGCTTGAGGCGATTCTTGCTTCGAGTTCGGGATATGAGGCAGCAAATTTTTCTGAGAGCCATATTATAAACGGTATTTCTATAACATTGGGACTTAAAACTCCATCGTTATGACCTAAAAGATTCATAGTATCAAAAATTTCTTCGCCGTGATCCGAAATATAAATAATTATTGCATTCTTATCCTCAAAGCGTTTAATTATTTCACCTAATATAAAGTCATTATATAGAATTGCATTATCATATTGTGCGCGAAGTATTTTTTGCCTAACAGACATATTGATAAGTCCGCCTGTTTTATCTTCATCTTGTGTGTAGAATTTTTCAAAACTTTTAGGGTATCTTTTATAATAGTGAAAGTGCGTGCCTATAAGGTGAATGAGATAAAAATTTTTTGCATGTTCTATCTCAAGAGATTTATCCAATAAAGGTAAAATTGCTTCATCGGTAGTTACTGCTATTGTTATATTGTCCTTGAAATCTTCTATAAATTTTCTTTGTTCGCACAGACCTGAATAAAACTTTGTTACTATTCCTCCTATCGACATCTCCTGATTTGAAAGCCACATTGTATAGTAGCCTGCTTCTTTGAGAATGCTGAATAAATTAGCATAAGTGAACCATTCTCCAGCCGAACCGTAACGATAAAAAGTAAATATTTTCTGCAATGAAAGAATTGTTAAGGCATGAGGACTTACAACGTCATTAAAGACGTACAGTCTGCCTTCATTTTGACATTTGGCAAGATTTGGACTGGTGATCAGATTATATCCGTAAATGCTCATGTGATTTCTTGTTGTCGATTCTCCGAGTACAAATATAACGTAAGGGATTGAGCTTTTATTTTTCGTTATTTTTACTTCAGGTATTCGACTCATAACTTCATTCGTTTTCTGCAGTGATTGATGTATGTCATTTAACATGCTTGCTATTCTAAATGGCGCAATAGAAGATTTTATTTTGTGAACCCCTCCTCCGATACGAAATTCGCGTACTGCAGCCCAACCTCCGGTAGAAACACAGATAATAAGTAAAAAACATGCTAGAATTTTATTAGATAAAATCAGTCGGAATATTTTCATAAATAACATCAAGATAAAGCCTATTGCAATAAAAAATAACCAGAAGTGCAAATCCGACAAATATATCTGAATAAATTCACTGCCTTCCCTGAAATTAGTCATAAGTGCAACGTTCAACATTTCTGAGTTAAAAGGCAGCTGATAATAATAAATTGCAAATAAATCAGCAAGGAACATGCATGCACTAATTAGAAGAAAAATTTTTTTTATTGTATTGTGAATGCGCGGAAATTTGTTGAAAATAAGATATACTGTTATGTCAAGCAATGCAGCAGAAAAAAAAATCACCGCAATATCTCTACCCCATATTAAAATCTCTCTAAAAAATGAAAACCAACCGATTAACAAATGAGAATAAGTTATTCTTGAATATGTAGAATTCAATATCACCATCCAGAAAATAAATGAACTCTCACTGTTAAGCCACTCAAGACACGCAAACTTTAACTTGTGCCGTTCCGTGCCGTTCCGTGCCGTTCCGTGCCGTTCCGTGCCGTTCCGTGCCGTTCCGTGCCGTTCCGTGCCGTTCCGTCAGAAGCATAGCAAAGCCCTCCCTGATATAAATATATTTTATTGACACGGTAATTCTAATTATTTCGGCGGTAAATTGCAAATTATGTTATTATCAAATTACAAGACAGAAATAAATTTTTCACACGAACAGGAGGAAATTTAATTTGACAGCGATAATCATTACTCTTGCATTAATCATCTCGATTACTATAAATGTGTTACTCTTCACGCGCAAGAAAGAAAATCATGCTAACCCGAATCGTTCTGTGCGATCTACTATACTTGCAGGCATCAAGAACGTCAGCGAACTTGCAACAGTCCGGGAGAGCTTTCAATCAATCGTGTCATACTCAGGGGGCGTTAAGATTCCGTTTCTTAACATGAACTTTCCCGGGACGACTCGAAAGTTTATGCTCAAGTACTACGGCACAATAGTATGCGGCTGCGATTTGTCAAAGGCTCAAGTCTCAGAAGGCTTCAACGGCAAAGTCATTATCTCACTGCCTCACAGCGAAATCACGGACGTATATGCGGACGTCAACAGCTTTGAAGTTTACGACCAGAGCGCAGGGATATTCACATCAGTCAAGCTCGAAGACCAGAACAGAGAGATTCAGGCAGACCTTCACAAAGTCAAAGACAACGAACTTCAGAAGGGAATACTTGCCCAATCAGACGAGAACGCCAGGAAGATATTAACTTCAGTCGCAGCGTCAACAGGAGTCCAAGCCGAAATTATTTTCACTGAGAGTCCTGTTCAGAGCGCATTAACCAGCAGCAATCATGAAGTTTTACAGATTGAAGCGAACATAAAGCAATAAAAAATTCCCCCGGTCTTGAGTATTTTCTTGACTGAGGGAAATAATTTCTTGATCGATTAATAATATTAACGCTTTGAGAACTGTCTCTTACCTCTTGCACCCTTCTGACCGAATTTCTTGCGTTCGACCATTCTGGGATCTCTCGTTAATAAGCCTTCCTTCTTGAGGGCTGGTCTTAAGTCCGGATTCATCTTGATTAATGCTCGTGCTATACCTAACTTCACTGCACCTGCCTGACCAGTTAAGCCGCCGCCTGATGCATTCACAAAGACATCGACTCTGCCTTCGACTCCTGCTGTCTTTAATGACTGGTAGACCTGAGACTGCCACACTAAGCGCGGGAAATAGTCTTCAACTGTTCTGTCATTAATCTTGATTTCGCCTGTCCCTAAGCAAATTCTGACTCTTGCAAGGGCATTCTTTCTCCGGCCTGTTCCCCATGTGTATTTATCGTCTGACATTATATATTCTCCTCCTTAGATCTCGAGAGCTTCAGGGTTCTGAGCCGCATGAGGGTGTGAGGGCCCTGTGTAGACTTTCAGCTTGCTTGCGTATTTGAGCCTGTTTCTCGGGAGCATTCCCTTTACAACATGGTGAAATAACGCTGCCGGTTTGGTCTTGAGCAAATCTCCCCAGTTCGTTGACTTGTAGCCGCCGGGGTGTCCTGAATGATAGTGCCACGTTGACTGAGAAGCCTTCTTGCCTGTGAGCTTCACTTTGTCTGCGTTGATTACGATAACATAATCGCCTGTATCTACATGTGGCGTGTAAGTAGGCTTGTTCTTGCCTGTTAATATTCTTGAGATGACTGCTGCAAGACGACCAATTGATCTGCCTTCAGCGTCAACAACATACCATTTTCGTTGAACCTGGCCGGGTTTTGCCAAGTATGAGCTGCTGCCCGTCATTATAATTAATTTCCTCCTGCAAAATTATCTGCAAAATTTCTTGCTTGTATTAAAAAACTTTCTGGGTGAACGGGGGCTTTGTTCACGTGAAAATTATTTTATCTTAATCAGCCTGTTATTTTCAAGTATACCGGGGAGTCTGCCTCGTTTTGCAATTGCCTTGCCGTTGACTTCTTTCAAGTCCATAGTCATATCCATAGGGACAGCATGAGCTATATAACTTCCGACTCCGAAAATGTCCGCGCCTGCCTGTGAGAGTTCTTTAATTCTTGCAGGATTCAAGCCTCCCGAGACTACGATTTTGACTCTATTAAAACCTGCATGATCGAGTCTATAGCGAATTTCTTTCACAAGTTCTGCTGTAACTCCTCCGCGCTCTCCCGGTGTATCGAGTCTCACTGCTCCGAGTCTGTCTCCTAATGCTTCAGCGAGTCTCAATGCTTCTTCGCATTCATCTTTGAACGTGTCAACTAAGAACGTCCGGCCTATGTTATCAGGTAAAGACTCATCATAAGCCTTAGCAAGTTTCACAGTGTCGCCCATGATTAAGACTGCCGCATGAGGTATAGTTCCCAGAGGTTCACGACCGCACAATTTCGCGCCTAGAATACAGCTAGCACCTGCACAACCTCCGAATTTCACTGCAATTGCTTCCATGACAGGAGCTACAGCCGGATGAAGATGCCTTGCTCCGAACGATAATACTGCCTTGCCGCCAGCAGCTTCGACACATTCACGAGCAGCCGTTGCCCAAGCACATGAACTCGATAATATGCCAAGTAAATTAGTCTCATGATAGCCGAAAGCCCCGTAAGCTCCCCTGATTCTCATTACGACTTCTTTAGGCGAGAAATATTCTCCTTCCGGCAGTGCTTCGATTTGAACCGGTGCATCTTTCAAGAGTTCAAGAACTTCTGCGAGGCCCGCAAACATTCCTGTAGTACGGGTAAAGATTTCGGCTGTAACAGGTGTGTCAAGCATGTTGACCGAACGCAAAACGTCTCGAGTATTAATAAAGTAAATATCTGTCGTAGCTCCGGATTTGATTTCTTCGTGAGTAGCACTGTAGAGTCTTTGATTGTCAACTTTTAGATCAGTTACTTCCTTGAGGGAATTCAACATTAATATTTTGCTCCTTACTTAATTAACACTAACTAGTTCAGGAAGACTATAAAGAATGAAGTTATCATGAAGACAATAGCAAGAACAATCGTAATTTTCGTTAGGGGAGTGAACCTCTGCCACTGACCGGAGTCCGCCTGAGTCCCTCCGCCGAAGACTCCTGAGAAACCGCCCTGCCTGCGCTGCTGAAGCAAGACTACTACGATCATTAAGACTGCGACGATAATATGAATGCAAGATAACAAAGTTTTCATGAAAAATTTTTGCCTCCTAATTAATTTATTATATATTTATCATGTATTGCCGTGTAATGCTCGCGCTAAATTTTCATGGTGAATTAGTATAATACAGCAAGCCTTGAATTTACAAGTTAAACGCATGAAAAAAGCCCTGCTGATTCACTCAACAGGACTCGAAGTGTCTTAATAAGCTATTGCTTCTTTCTAATGTGAACAAACTCATCAAACGTATAATAAGGCTCCGAGAACAAAATTCCTTCTGATTTGTCAGACTCATGTGCTATGTACCAGAAGACTCCGTCAGCGCGTCCTGATGCAAGAGTCGCATTCCTTGCTGCTGTGTTAATATTCATGAGTTCGATATTAATCTTTAATCTGCGGCCTATTTCTGCGAGAATAACTGCGTTGAAACCTGCTGCATTACCGTCCGGAGCAACGTAATCAATAGGAGGAATATCACCGGTTACAGCAATCTTTATAGTCGGTGCTTCAGGAAGCCGAATACGAAACTTATAGGATCAGTCTTCATGACGCAGGAAATTTCGTAATCAGGATTTTGCGCGGTGATATATTCAGCAACGATTTTTACTGTATCAATCTCGTCAATTTCTCCCTTGTTGAGAGCTAACAACATGCTGCTCAAGTCATCATAAAATATGAATTTGTCATGTTTACTGTGATTATTCCTTAAGACCGTCCATAACCATGACGAAGCAACGTTCTTATTAAAAAGTTCTTCGGTAACTGACCTGTTGAGAAGACCGATTTTCAGACCTTCAGCACTAACAGCACACGAACACGCGAGGATTAACACACACGCAATGACTACAAGAAATTTTTTACCAGGCATTAATATTCACTCCTAATTTTTCACGTTTTAAATGTGGAATTAGTATAACACGGCACACAAAAAGTCCTGCTGACTCATAACTCATCAACAGGACTCTCAAAGCGGATGACGGGATTCGAACCCGCAACATTCAGCTTGGGAAGCTGACGCTCTACCGTTGAACTACGTCCGCAGGAAAATAAAATTACTTTGAGATTTTAGCGCACGATTAATTTTTTATCAAGAATTTATTTATTTATCTATTTATCTTAGTCCGGCTTGCGCTTTACATGAACGAAAGTATCCCAGCTGTAATAAGGCTCTGAAATTATTACCTGATCAGGGACATAAAATCTTCTCACGCTGTCGTCATTCATGCTGACATACCAGAACACTGCGTCAACACGTCTTGAAGTGAGTGCTGCTGTTCTTGCTGCTGCATTGATGTCAATGATTTCGATATTAATTTTGAGTCTGCGGCTTATCTCTGAAAGTATAGCTGTATTGAACCCTGCCGGCTCATCGTCTTCTGTAACGTAATCAATAGGAGGAACATCGCCGGTTACTGCAACTTTTATTGTCTTTGCACTTGGAAAAGATTCAAACTCTACATCTTCAAAGAGTAATTCTTCAGGCTTCGAGAAATATTTATTCTTTAATGCTTCAAGAGTTCCGTCCGTTATCATGCTCTTTATGGCTTTATTGAATTCGTCACGGAGTTCTTCGCCGCTGTCCTTGAGAAATCCAAATACAAAACTTGCCTGAATAGAACGCATAACGCATGAAATTTCATATTCAGGATTCACAGCGATAATATATTCACCTGTTGGCTTTGGTACTTCGATTTCGTCAATTTCTCCGACACTGAGAGCCATTGCCATAGCGATAAATTCATCATAAAACTTGAATGTCGTGTTGCCTTTGTGATTAGAGTTAAACACTGACCATTTCACTATAGACGGGAGCATTGATTTAAATTCCTGTTCTGTCATATCGCCCTTCATTACGCCGAGTCTGATTTGTTTAGATTTGTTTAGATTTCTTAAGCTGGGCAGCTAACACAGAGTCAGTACAAGATAAATATAACGCAAAGATAATAATCAGAGTCATAGAAAATTTTTTGCCTGTGAACATAAATTAAATCCTCCTGAATGAGTAATAAAATTAATTATAGCGCAGAGAATAATATATAATCTGCAAATCGAAAATTTATAATTGAATAAAGGAGAGAAATTTTATCATCATGAAAAATGCAAAGACTATATTCGGCACGTTAATTATATTCGCGTTGTTAATTTCACCGTCTCAGGCGTTCACGAAAATATCTTCGCTGCCTCCGTATCAATGGCAGAAGACCGCAAATTTTCCTGACCAGCTCGGGCGGGTCGATGACTCACTTGCGCTAAACAGCATGGTAAGTTTTCATTTCTGGCACTCTCAAGGCGTGATATATCTCAAAGTTTCAGAAGGCATAAAACATTTCGATATGTTCATCAACAGCAAGAGCGTCAACACTTCATTAATTAATTCAGCAGGAAATTACGCTCTTGATATTTCAGATTATACTGTTGACGGGATTAACACCCTGCAAATTTCTAATATTGACTCGAACAAGAAAAATGCTGTCAGCGTTTATATTCCGTATCCTGTTATTCTCAAAGGCTCTCTTGATGAGTCCGGCATACGTCCTGAGTCAATGGCTTTAATTTCGGACATAATCGAGTCAGACATAGCTAACGGTTTCCCAAGTGCCCAGCTCGCAGTGATTCGCAACGGGAGGCTTGTATATTCAAACGCATGGGGAAAAGATATTAACACTAACACTCTTTATGATCTTGCATCAGTCAGCAAGATGTTCGGAGTAAATTATGCGATTCAAAAATTAGTCAGCGAGAAAAAACTTGATGTTGACTCAAGAATAATTGACGTTCTTGGCCGGGAGTTCGCTAATGATGTCCTGGCAGTCAAGTACTCGAAATCAAAGACTCCTGATATTAATACAATGAGGAACTGGAAGGCTTCGATAACTATTAAAGACGTAATGTGCCACAGGGCGGGCTTTCCTCCAGAGATCTATTATCACGACAAGAATTATGATTTATCACAGCGAAAACACGATGACAAAGCAAGCAATCCATTATATACAGGAATTGACGGAAGCGATGAAACACGGGCGAAGACTCTAAAAGCGATTTTCAGGACACCTTTATATTATCAGCCGCGTACTAAAATTATGTATTCTGATATAGATTACATGTTATTAGCTTTCGTAATCGAGAAAGTTTCTGGTCAAAGGCTTGATGATTATATGCGTAAAAATTTCTGGCAGCCAATGAACTTGACTCGAATTGCCTATAATCCCCTCAAGAATAATTTCTCTCATAACAACTGCGCACCGACTGAACTCTACGGGAATGCAAGGGACGGCCACATGACATTTGACGGCATACGGACTTATACACTTAGAGGCGAAGTTCACGACTACAAAGCATTTCACTCAATGGGAGGAGTCTCTGGTCATGCTGGTTTATTCTCGAATGCAGAAAACATTGCGTATCTGGCTTCAGTAATGCTCACAGGAGGCTACGGGGGATATAAATTCTTTTCGCGAAACGTCATAGACTCATTCACTGCTCCTCAATCAAGCAGTTCTGCAAACTGGGGCATAGGCTGGTGGAGAGAAGGCGATAATCAGCGCGTCTGGTATTTCGGGACTCAGTCTAGCTCTCATGCGTTCGGTCATCAGGGCTGGACGGGGACTCTTGTCATAGTTGATCCGTCAAGAAATTTAGTGATTGCGTATCTGACTAATAAAATAAGTTCTCCTGTAGTGAAGCCCTACACCGGTAAAAAGATTTATGCGGGGAACTGGTACACTGCAGCAACTTTGGGCTTTGTATCGCAAATACTCTCAATAGGAATGGACTGCGATAAAAATATTAATATCTCGAATCAATTATTATCACTCTTAAAAGACATGGCAAGGGACAGCGAGAAATTAATTCCCAAAGGAGCAGGAAATAATCATCCTTCAGTGTTGAACGCTAAGAGCAAGAGAGATTTGCTTATGAGAAGAAAATAGAGTGCCGTCTCAATGTCCGCGAAATATCTTAGAGTTGTAATACTGCTTTATCATCTGCATTAAACTTTTCTCCGGTTTAGTCAGGTAAGCTCCCTTTCTATACGCAATCGACAAGAACCACTCTGAATCCGGCTCAAACGTGAAGTATACTAAGGGGGCATCACTTGTTACGTAAGACTCAGGAAAGAACGACGGAGCAATCTGCTTGGCTGCCATCTGAAATTTTGTCTGCGAGCTGTCTGTCTCAAAAAGTACTCTGGGTGAGAACCCTGCATTCAGAAACGCTTTATCGATAATATCACGCATTAAAGTCTTTGCAGGAGGCATAATAAACTCATCATCTTGCAGCAAGTTCAAATCTATTCCCGGCAAAGTTTTATGACTCTGATTACCTGCCAAGTGAGCAAGCCTGTGACTCGATGGAAGAGCAAGCACTATATGTTCTTTCGCTACGATATAATATTCAAATTCGGAATTTCTGCTCTCTTCGATAAAACTTGCATGAATCAAATCTACTTCACCGCGAGATAATTTCTGTTCCATTTCTTTATTTCGTGCCTCGTGAATTTCGAGTCTGACTTTAGGCCATCTTCTGTGAAAGTCTTTGTACAAGTCCGTAATCATCATTGCGCCCTGCTCTGGTGTTACGGCGATTAAAATTTCTCCTGTCTCTTCTGAAGATATATCTTGAATGATTTTATATGTCTCCCGTTTGATCTCTAATATCTTTCGCGCTGAATCAAGATAAATTTTCCCTGCATAAGTCGGAATCATGATTCTTTTACCGCGTTCAAATAGTTTCACGTTGAGATCATCTTCAAGCCTCAATAACTGCTGGTTCAAAGCTGACTGCGTTACGTGAAGTTTATCAGCTGCCCTTGTTATGCTCTGTTGTTCGTCGATTGCTATTATGTATTCGATTTGCTTCAAGTCCATGTGTGAGCCTCTTAATCTTAATAAAATTTAGTCTGAGTGCAAAATATTATAATTTGATTTAAGCTGCGAATAAAAGTATATTATGCACATCCACAAAAAATTTAAAAATTGAATATTGAGGGAGGCACTGAGACTCTATCATGAAAAAAGTATATGAGTCTTGCAGGCGTTTATTAACGTTATGCGCAAATTGTAAACCTGAAGAGAAAATCTTAATCGTTACTGATGATGAATGCTTTAACATCGGCCAAGCTCTCTGGGACGCTGCTGAAGAGTTCCCGAATAAGAGTCTAATTCTCATGCCTACAAGAAAAATGCATGGTGAAGAACCTACTGATTTAGTAGCTGCTGCAATGATGAACGCTGACGTAATTTTCAGAGCTACGAAATTTTCACTCTCTCACAGTTTCGCAAGACGCAGGGCATGTGAGAACGGTGCAAGGGATCTTAACTGCTGTGATTACAGTATCGAAATGCTTGAACACGGAGGACTTTACAACGACTTCTTAGGAGACAGCAAGAGATACGTTGACCAGATAGCAAAGGGCTTCGCAGGAGACAATCACGGCACCCCCGGCTATGCTGCGGGCGATAAAGTTCACGTTACTTCACCGCTTGGGACGGATTATTACTGCTCAATCAAGGGTCATAAGATTTTCGCTCAGTACGGAATAGTCAGAAACCCCGGCGAGACATGCTCACCTCCTGACGTTGAATGCGCTGTCGGTGCAATTCCTGGAACTGCTCACGGGAAATTAGTTATTGACGGCTCGATTACCCACCCTTACATAGAGAAGCTCAAGCAGCCCATAGTTGTCTATATCGAGAATAGTTTTTGCACGAAAGTTACAGGTCTCGTAAACGGAGTCGAACAGGACACTGACGAGTCAAGACTATTTGCTAAGGCACTTGCTGAGGGCGACGAACTCAAAGGCAATACACCCGGAATGTATCGAATCGGCGAACTTGCCTGCGGTCTGAATCCTGCTGCCTCACTCTGCGGAAGGATGCTCGAAGATGAAGGCTGTTACGGCTATATGCACTGCGCTCTTGGAAATAACGAGACTGATAATCAAGATTTCATTCTGCATATTGATATGATGTTCTCGAATGCAACGATGACTGTAGACGGCAAAACTATCTGGAAAGACGGAAAAGTTGTATTTGATTAATTAAATTACTCAAGAAGGGAAGTATTTATCTATGAAAAAGTTTCTTGCTATCGTGTTAGGTTTAGTTCTTGCTTTCTCCTCTATTGCTTCTGCTGATGATGTCTTCAAGATCGGTCTTGTGTGTCCTCTTTCGGGGTCGTCTGCTATTTCCGGAGTCATCATGAAAAACGCTGCTGAAATGGCCGTCAACGAAATAAACGAGAAGGGCGGAATTAACGGCAAAATTAAGATTCAGTTGCTCGCAGAAGATGATGAAGGTATCCCTGCTAATGCTGTTAATGTCGTTCAAAAGTTAGTCGAGCAGGACAAAGTTAATATTATTCTCGGTGCTCAGTTGTCATCATGTACCCTTGCTATGATGGAAATAACGAAAGCTGCTAAGATTCCCCAGATTACTCCGGCATCATCGAACGTTACGATTACACAGCAGGGAAATAAATATATTTACAGAATGACATCAACGGACGCTACTAACGCGAAGACGTTATTGAAATACTGCCAGTCATTAGGCTACAAGAAAATTGCTATGTGCTATGACTCCGGCGATTTCGGAACAGGCGGCTTCAAAATAGTATCGGGTCTTGTCGATGAGTACGGAATTGAAATAGTTGACTCTGAAGTCTACAACGCAGGAGATACAGATTTTGCGGTTATATTAAGCAAGATGGACGCTGCTAAACCTGACTGTTTCTTTATGTGGGGCTATCACACAGAGTGCGCGGCAATCATGACTCAAATGATGCAGTACGGCTTTGTTTACCCGATGATAGGCTACGGAATGAATTCACCGGAGCTTGTTAATCTCGGCGGAGAAGCTGTAGAAGGCATAATCATCTGCACAGCCTTTGACGCTGCTAACCCTGACCCCGTTGTTCAGGCATTTGATAAGAAGTATCAGGCTCTCTACAAAGACTCCTACGACCAGAACGGCCCGCAGTCTTATGATGCAGTGTATCTCATGGCCGACGCTGTGAAACGCGCAATAGCTGACGGTGCAGACTGGAAGAACGGCGAAATTCTCAACAAGTACATTGCTTCAGCTTCGTACACAGGAGCTACAGGGACAACAGCATTTGACGAGACAGGCGACATGATTAAAGACTTGATGCTTATCACCGTCAAAAATGGAGTTCATGAAATAGTCAACATGAAATAATTTGAATCATCGGGGCTGTGAGAAATCACGGCTCTATTTTTATATACACGAAAGGAGGATATTTAACTCATGCTGTTTCAGTTCATTCTTAACGGACTCACCAACGGCTCGCTCTATGCGTTAATGGCAGTCGGCGTTACTATGGTCTATAAATCACTTGGAATGTTAAACTTTGCTCACGGCGATATTATGATGATCGGAACATTCATAGCACTCACGATAATAAAACTTAAGGTGCCGCTGTTTGCTTCTCTGATTGTCGCTGTATTAGCTACTGCAATAATAGGCTTCTTACTTGAGAGATTAATATTACGCAGAGTCGAATTCAGCTCGTTTATAAATCTTTTAATCGCTACTGTCGGAGTCTCTTATATTTTGCGTAACGGTGCAATGGTCGTATTTGGAACTAACCCGCAGAGATTCCCAAGTTTATTTTCACAGTTTCCGGTTAATGTTGCAGGCTTCAAGGTCTCGCCTCAGAGTATCGGAATAATTTTAGTGTCATTAACGTTGATAGTAGCTCTTCACCTGTTCTTTACAAGAGTCAAAGTCGGCAAGTGTATGGAGCTCGCGAGTTCTGATGCCCAGAGTGCTGCGATGATGGGAATTAATGTAAGCCACATGAGATTCTTGACGTTCGGAATTTCGGCAGGCTTGGCATGTATTGCAGGTGCTTTGATTGCTCCGTTGACTTACGCAAGACCAGACATGAGCGCGGCGATAGGACTCAAGGCGTTTGCGGCTGCTATCTTAGGGGGCATAGGCAACTTATGGGGAGCATTACTCGGCGGAATAATTTTAGGAGTTGTCGAAGCTCTGGGAGCGGGCTATATATCTTCGGCTTATCGTGATGCGTTCTCGTTCTTAGTATTATTCTTTGTCCTGTTCGTGAAGCCTACGGGTTTATTAAACAGGAAGATAGAGAACAAACTTTAATGCTTGAAGGGAGGCAGCGAAATCATGAATAAAAAATTTTGGCTCGTAATAGTTCTTGCTGCGGCGTGTGCGATTCCCCTTGCAGTTCCTAATGATTATATTCAGCAGATAGTCAACATGATAGGGATATATATAATTTTAGGAACAGGAATAAATATATTAACAGGATACACCGGACAGCTTTCACTTGGGCAGGCAGCATTTTTCGGCATAGGCGCATACGTTACGGCAATTCTTAATACATGGACGGGCGCGCAGTTCTTTGTCTGTCTCATAGCTTCAATCTTGATTACGGGAGCAGCTTCTCTCGTCCTGGCAATTCCTGCATTGAAGGTTAAAGGCCCCTATCTCGCGTTACTGACTCAGGGCTTCGGAGAAATTATAAGAATCGTAATGATTAACTGGACTCCTGTTACAAACGGGACGGCAGGAATATTAAAAATTGAGTCGCCGAGAATATTCGGATTCACATTTGATACTTTGACGCGATATTTTTATTTAACGTTATTCTTTGTAGTGCTTGGCCTTCTCTATCAGAAAATTTTGATTGAATCACGAACCGGAAGAGCATTTATAGCAATTCGTGAGGACTCAGAAGCAGCAGAGCTGACCGGCATAAACGTTACTACATATAAGATTCGCTCTTTCGTGTTGAGTTCAGTTTATTGCGCAGTAGCAGGGACTCTCTATGCTATGATGATTCGTTATGTCAGTCCTGATACGTTCATAGCAAACACTTCATCAGTTATTCTCTGGACGGCGATTGTAGGAGGCTTCGGGACTCTGATAGGCCCAATCATCGGAGGAGTCGTAATGCAGACTTTACCCGAATTATTAAGGTTCTGCGGAAACTGGAGGCTCGTTGTCTACGGAATAATTTTATTGATAGTAATACTTCACTTCCCCGGTGGTTTATATCCGTATATTCAAAAATTACTTGCATTCTTTAAGAGAAAGGGGAGCAGATAACATGGCACTTCTTGAATTAAAGAACGTAACGAAAAGATTCGGAGGACTCACAGCTGTTGAAGCCCTTGATCTTGACGTTCAGGAACACCAGATAGCAGCGTTAATCGGTCCTAACGGAGCAGGAAAGACTACAGTATTCAACATGATAACGGGAGCTTATCACGTTACAGAAGGCAGGGTAACATTCAACGGGACTGTAATCAACGACGAGAAGAGCTATAACGCTATGAAGCCTCATAAAATTGTCGAACTCGGAATAGCGAGGACGTTTCAGAATATAAGACTCTTCAAGAAAATGAGCGTCCTTGATAACGTCATGACAGGTTTTCACAGTGTATCGAAAGCAGGAATGTTTAACATAATCTTCAAGCCCTCAGAAATGAAACGCGAAGAGGACGAGAACAGAGTCAAAGCCATGAAGATTCTTGAGTTCCTGAAGCTGCAAGACATAGCAAATTCTCAAGCTGGAGGCATTCCCTACGGTACGCAGAGATTACTTGAGATAGGCCGGGCATTAGCTACCAGACCGAAATTATTGTTACTTGATGAACCTGCGGCGGGTATGAACTCTTCAGAAAAGAAAGCACTTGTTAAGACTATCCGGAGCATCAGAGATGAATATAATCTTGCTGTCTTACTCGTTGAACATGACATGGAGCTTGTTATGGACATCTCAGAAGATATAACAGTTGTGAACTTCGGCAGGAGGATAGCTCACGGCACAGCGTCGGAAGTCCAGGCAAACGAAGACGTTATTGAAGCATATCTCGGAAGGAGCGATGACTAATGAGCAAAACGATTCTTTCTGTAAATAATCTCGTCTCAAGATACGGGCCTATTACTGCTCTTAAGGGTATATCACTCGAAGTCAACGAGGGCGAAATAGTTTCACTGCTCGGAGCTAACGGCGCAGGCAAGTCAACTCTTATGAAATCGATTCTAGGAATGGTAACGATAAACTCAGGGAGCAGCATTAAATTTGACGGCCAGGAACTCGTAGGCAAGAAGAGTTATCAAATTGTCCCTCTTGGAATTTCGATAGTACCGGAAGGGCGCGGAGTCTTCATAGCTAAGTCAGTAGAAGAAAATCTTGAAGTCGGAACGTTCTTCAGGACTCGGACACCTGCAAGAGATAAAGAACTGCTTGAGATGGTCTATACGTCATTCCCAAGACTCAAGGAGAGACGCAGGCAGTTAGCGGGGACACTCTCAGGCGGTGAACAGCAAATGTTAGCCGTAGGACGCTCAATGATGGCCGACCCTAAATTAATGATGCTCGATGAACCTTCAATGGGACTCGCTCCTCTTGTTGTTGCAGAAGTCTTTAACGTCATTAAGACAGTCAGGGACATGGGAATAACTATATTATTAGTCGAACAGAACGCAAAGCAGGCTCTGAAAATTGCAGACAGGGGCTACGTGTTGACGACCGGAGAAATTACGAACTCAGGGACAGGCGCGGAACTCCTTGCAGATGATGAATTAATTGCGGCATATCTCGGAGCTAAGAAATAAATTATAATCAACATTTCAATCAGGAAGGAAGTTTTTATTAATTATGAAAGAATATCCGAACGGGCTGTTAATGCCTGCTGAATTATCGGCTCAAATTAGAGACAAGTATTATCACGTTGACATAGACCCATTCACAGGGAAGAAGCGTTTATTCTTTGACAATTCGGGCGGCTCAATGAGACTCAAGGCAGCAAGCGAGGAGTTCCAGAAAGTTGACGATTTACCCAACTGCGGAGGACACGGCGGCAAGGCTTCAGATTATCTTGATTCGTTAAGGGTCAAGGCGTGCGATGACATGAAAACCCTCTTCAATGCTGAGGGCGGCTGTATCATGACATCAATGACTGCTTCAATAATAATATTTGACGTATCTGAAGCGATAATCGAGAACGTACCCGGCACTAATGTCGTTACTACGGAGCTTGAACACCCTTCAGCGTTTGACGGCTGCGAAATCCCATCAACTAAGTACAAGAAAGAATTCAGAGTCGCGAAGACTGATCCCAGAACCGGAAGCATTCCCGTTGAAAGAATTCTTGAACTCGTTGATAAAGATACGTGCTTGTTAAGCGTAATCATGACATCGAACATAACCGGCGCAATTCTCGACATTGAGACCCTTGCACGCGAGGCGCGGAAGATTAAGCCTGATTTATATATCATCTGCGACTCAGTTCAGCACACTCCTCACGGATTAACTGACATGAAGGGCTGTAAACTCGACTGCGTTAATTTCGCTCCCTACAAATTCGGCGGACTCAGGGGACTCGGTGTAGGCTGGCTCTCTGACAGAGTTATGAATCTCCCTCACAGAAAATTAATACGTGAGACCCAGAGCAATTGGGAAATGGGAGGCTGTGCACCCGGCATGTATGCAATGTTGAGCGCAATATTTGATTACGTCTGCTGGATCGGCCGGCAGTTCACGAACACTGAAGACAAGCGCGCGTTATACGTTGAGGGCATGAACAGAATCACCCTGCATGAGAGGGCATTATTACACAGAATGCTTCACGGCTCTGACGATGCACCCGGATTAATCGGAATGAAGGGCGTAAAAGTTGCTGTTGAGATGGACGACTTGACTCAGCGTGATTTAATCGTGCCTATAGTATTTGACAAGATGAGCTGTGAGGAAGCTGCAAGAGCCTACGAGTCAGCCGGAGTCGTAATTCATGAGAGAACAGACAAGAGTCTTTACTCAGCGCGTCAGGTTAATTCAATCGGCCAGCATGGAATAGTGAGAGTCTCGCCTCTTCACTGCCACACTTATGATGACATTGACGAGTTCCTGAAGATTACGGCAGAGCTTGCGAAGTAAATAAATATAATCATGAGACTTGAGAACGTAAAATTAAATCTCGATACAGAGCTAGTACTCAACGTAGGAGACCCTATAGCAAAGACTAACGCGCCCAGAGCTTATAATAAGTTGTTCGAGCTGCTTGACATGAATGCTATTATGCTTCCCTGCGAGATTAAGAAGGGACAGTTACCGGAGTTTCTCAAAGCATGTAAGCTCATGGGAATTCATTATCTTGCGCCTACTATGCCTCACAAAGGGGATTTTGTAGACTTGCTTGATGATGTTGACGAGACGAGCAGATTATTTCATTCTGTTAATGCAGTCAGACTTGACGGGAACGGCTCGCACGGTGCAGGAATGGACGGCAAAGGGGCAGTTACGGCAATGCTTGATCACGGTGCGAAACTTGACGGCATTGAAGCATTATTATACGGTTCAGGGGGAATAACAGGAGTCACAGCATGTGAACTCGCACGGGCAGGAGTCAAGAAAATTTATATCACGAACAGGACTCTTGAACGCGCAGAGAATACAGCTAGAATAATTCGCGATAACACCCCCGCTGAAGTCGAAGTGATTAAGCCCGAACCTGAGAGCCTGAATAAAGCTGCCGAGAAGTGTAAATTATTTGCGAATCTTACACCGTTAGGAATGGCAGGTTTTGCCCACAAGCACGAATATTTAGGCTTCATTGACAGAATGCCGGAGGACTCTTCAGTGTTTGACAGCGTGATTAATCCTCCGATGTCCGAGACCATAAGCAGAGCCAAAGTAAATAATCTTAATACGATACCCGGAATGTATATGCTCGTGTCTCAGATGGATTTGATATTTAACTTTTTATTCAGCAAGAGAGTCAGCGAACAGAATAAAGAGGCTTGTATCGATGAACTTTGCAGCTTCCTGAACGTTGCCAGACCGTAAATATAAATTCTTGCGTCCCCTTGTCATTAACGGCGAGGGGAATTTTTTTATGTCATAATATACTCGAATCAATCACGAAAGGTAGAGTCAGAATAATTAATCATGAAAGAATATAATCTCGAAAGATTCATAACAGCTCAAAAAGAAAGTTATAACATTGCTCTTGACGAAATACGCTCAGGGCATAAGCGAACTCATTGGATATGGTATATATTTCCGCAGTTAAGGGGACTAGGTCAAAGCACGCGATCTTATACTTACGGAATAGAAGACA
Source organism: Synergistaceae bacterium (assembly GCA_017439345.1). Lineage (GTDB taxonomy): Bacteria > Synergistota > Synergistia > Synergistales > Aminobacteriaceae > JAFUXM01. The sequence continues at coordinate 79,187 of JAFSJJ010000042.1, read as the reverse complement.
TTGACGAGGCTAAAAGCTATCTTGCTCACCCGGTATTAGGCTCTAGATTAATCGAGATAACACAGGCTCTATTATCTCTCACGGACTGCAATCCCTATCACGTTATGGGAGCTGACGACGTGAAATTAAAATCCTGCATGACTCTATTTGCTCAGGTGTCGGAAAAAGACTCAGTGTTTCATAAAGTGTTAGATAAGTTCTTTAACGGTGAACAGGATAATAAAACACTCTTAATGCTTAAGAGACACTCATAAAAAAATAAATCCCGGAAAGCTCTTCATGACTCTCCGGGAGTAAATAATTGAGTAAATAATTATTTCTCTGACTTCTTGAATAACTGCGAGACTATCGGCCATATCAATAACACAAAGCTCACGGCCATTAAAGTCCCTGCTACAGGTCTTGCGAACATATTGACTAGATTCGCCCTTGAGATCGTGTAAGCCCTGCTGAAGTTGCCCTCACAGATAACGCCTAACACGAGGCCAAGAATTAAAGCAGCACTGTTGAAATGACATGCAGAAATTATCAAGCCTATAACGCCCGCAATAGCCATAATCTTAACGTCAGCGATACTCATATTCGTAGCGTACGAGCCAATAATAGCAAGCATTATGATAATCGGCCCTAAATATGAATATGGAACTGCTAAAATCTGAGCGAAAATCTTTGCGATTCCTATTGCTACAACGACCATTAATATATTAGTAACGACCATTGAAGCAAATGTTGCGCTTAAATATTGCGGCTGATTGACGAGAAGCAGCGGCCCTAACTGTACACCCTTCAGGACTAAAGCACTCATCATGACAGCAGCAGCGTTGCCCCCGGGAATTCCAAGAGATAACAACGGAACCATAGCTCCGCCCGTTGCAGCATTGTTTGCGGTTTCTGAGGCAGCAATACCGTCAATGATTCCAGTTCCGAACTTCTCAGGATACTTTGATAATTTCGTCTCGCTCGAATAACACAAGAATGAAGCTATCGTTGCTCCTGCTCCGGGTAGAATTCCTATTATCGTGCCAATGACAGAACATCTTGCTAACAGCCACTTAATGCCCCACCACTCTTTGAATGAAGGCATCTTTGTATTAACGCTTGCTGTTCCTTCTTCGGCTGAGAGTTTATCGCGCTTCTTGGTCTGCTTTAAGACTTCAGTAACTGCGAATATTCCTATTAAGACCGGTATCATCTCAAGACCTGCAATTAATTCACCGCTCCCAAATGTGAGTCTCTGAACGGCATACATAGGATCTTGACCGACACAAGCTAATAATAATCCCAGTAAACCTGAAATTAACGTTCTCAAGATATTCTTTGAGTCTAAGCACGTGAGAATCGAGAGTCCCATGAAAGTTATAGCAAATATATCTGAAGGACTGAACGATAACGCAGCCTGAGTCAACTGCGGTGAAAGAGTCAGCATTGCCAGAGCCGAGACGAGTCCGCCGATTGCAGAACTTCCTAACGCTATACCTAAAGCCTTGCCTGCTTCTCCCCTTTGAGCCATAGGATAGCCGTCAAACGTCGTAGGAGCACTTGAGGGAACTCCGGGAATCTTGAAGAGTATTGCTGTAATGCTTCCGCCTGTGATTGATGAGCAGTACACAGCAACGAGAAAGACTATTGCAGGAATTGGCTGCATTGAGTACGTAAATGGAAGACCCAGAGCTACAGCCATTGTAGCACTGACTCCGGGCAATGCTCCGAATATCGTGCCTACGATAATAGCAAATACAACCATCATGAAAGTATAAGGATCCATTAAGACGCTGAAACCGTTAGTGAATAATTCCCATGTTGTCATAGTGATAAACCCTCCTTTACATAATAGCTGACTTCACAGAAGCAACGATACTTTCAATATACAGCGAGAAGTTTCGCAGTTCGGGAATCGTGCCTCTTGGAAGATTGACGGATAATAACACGCTGAAGACTACATACAAGACAAGAGTTAATATAATCGACATGAAAGCGAGTCTTATAACGTGAGTCTGGCCAAGTAACAAGCCATACAGGAATAACACAAGAACGCATGTAACCATGTAGCCGAAAGGTTCTAACACAAAACTAGCTGCCAGAATTAAAGCTATTCCCATGCACATACGAGCCCTGATACTTAATAACGCGTCAAGTGAGAATTCAGGATTATTTTTATTCTTGCGGATTATGTTGAAGATATTTATTGCTATACAGATTAATAATAATATTATTATTGCTTTCGGCCACACATCGGGCTTCAACGTGTAAGGGTTCCTTGCTGTCCTGTCAGGTATCGGAGCTTCAAGGACGTTAAAGAAATACGAATACAGGAGTCCCAGCCATAATAAAACGTTGCAGATTAATTCAAACACTGTGAAAATTTCTCTCCCTTCATAAAGTTAATAAATTCACGAGCAAATAAAAACGGGGCATAATTTCACCCCGCATAGAGATTAATTAATTATTTCGCGTAGTAATCCTTCTTCATGACTCCTTCAGCCTTGAGGTAATCGCTGAGAAGTTTATAGTCCGCCTCGCAAGCTGCTGCATATTCTTCCGGTCCTGCAAACCCCGGTCTCTCGTCGTAACAGCCCTGAACCAAGAACGCCTGCCATGTAGGATCCTTTGAAGCCTCTTCTATTGCCTTAACGAGTGCATCAATTGCTTCTTTAGGAGTACCTTTCTTTGCGAAGATTCCTCTTGCCGGGCCGAGTACTGAGTTAATTCCCAGTTCTACAGAGCATTCAACATCGGGATAACGCTTCATTCTCTTCTCACATAGAGCTAACAACGGGACAATATCACCGGCAGCAATTAAGCCCTCGATTTCGTCCGTGCCTGTTACCATAATGTCAATATGTCCGCCGACAAGTGCCGAGTTCATCTCAGAGCCCGAAGGGTACGACACATCAAGAATATCAAGACCTTCAAGAGCCTGCTTTAAAGCCGCTCCGTCAAGTCCTGTACTCGTGAGCATTCCTACGCTGACCTCAAAGGGATTCTTTGTAACGTATTCTCTCATCTCTGAGAAAGTCTTATATCCCTTCTTCTCCATAGCTTTCTTTGACGCAGTTATAACGTTAATAGCATGGACGAGTCTCGCAACCGGTATAAACTCATCTTTAAAGTTCATTGACGTAGTGCCTTGAATATCCTGCATGAATAAAGACTGAGTCCCAAGCATGAAAGTATATCCGTCAGCAGGCTGCTTGTACACGTATTCAACTGCTGTAACTCCATTGCCTCCGGTAACGTTCACGACTTCGACTTCCTGGCCTAAGATTTTCTTGAGTAACTCTGCCATAGGTCTTAACGTTGAGTCAGCTCCGCCTCCGACACCCCAGGGGCATACGATGGAAATTTTGCGCTCGAACTTCCATTCAGCAGAAGCCGAACCTGCAGCACATACTACAAGTGATAAAACGAGAAGCATTAATAAAAACTTTTTCACGATACTGCCTCCTTGATAAATAAAAAATTTGGAATTGCGTAAAATTCTATCATAACAAGTGCTAAAATCTTTAATTAATTATTCAACGTGAAAGGAGCAAAAATTTTTCATGGCATTTAACTTTATGGATCTATTAGGCTCAGTCATGCAGGGAACTTCATCACCTGTAACGACTTCAAGAATGAACAACGCAGGGAGCAGCATAGGCGACTTACTAGGCTCATTCATGGGCAGCAGCTCATCACCTCGTCAAAGCAGCTCAGGCGGCGGCATGGGAGACTTGTTAGGCTCTCTCATGGGAGCAGGTCAGAACGTAACACGCAAAGTCGGAGGCGACAATCTCGCAGCGGCAGGACTCGGGGCATTGCTCGGAGCATTAACGGGAAAATCTCAAAGCACAACAGCTAACTCACTCGGAGGCGGCTTAATGGGTCTTCTCGGCATGATGGCATACAAGGCTCTTACGAAAAAGTCATCAGGGACTCAAGCACCTGCTCAGACTCAGGCATACACACAGCCTACCCAAGAACAGCAGAGTTCAGACGCAGAGATTATATTACTTGCAATGATCGACGCAGCGAAATCTGACGGCCAAGTTGACGCTGACGAGTTCAACAAGATTATTAACAACGTGAAATCTTCAGGAATAGGCCAAGACGGAGTCAATTACGTCCTTCAGAAATTACAGGGTCCAATGGAGACGGCTAAAATAGTCCAGGCTTGCAGGGGAAGACCTGAATTAGCGGCTCAAGTATATTCTGCATCGTTAATGGCTATTGATGTCGATACTCAGGCAGAGAAAAAATATCTTGATACCCTTGCTAAGGCTCTTGGACTTCCGAGCGACGTTACAACTGACCTTCAGGAAATGACAGGCTCAAGCTCTGAAGATTTTATATGCTAGAAAAAAATTTACTGTGAATCTTTATGCTTATTCTTGATTAAATTTTCGACAAGCCTGTTAAACAACTCGTAGCCTTTCTCAGTGGGAGGGAGTTCTATTCGGGTTCCTTCCCCTTCATATACAAGCATTCCGTTTGAGTTCTCTGAATTCGGGTAGCTTATAACAGAACGTGAACTTCTTGATGAATCATTTTCTCTGACTATATCATCAGGTGAAGCGTTTAATAAATTTGCAAGCTCAATTATTCTCGTCCCTGTCGGTGAAGTTTCTCCGGCCTCCCAGCGTCTTAACGTTGCGATTGAGACTCCGATTTTGTCAGCAAGTTCTATTTGTGTGAGACCTGCTTTCTTTCTTAACTGCCTTATATTTGCACTGACTCCCATTTTATGATTTGACCTCCGAACATAAAAGAATTAACACTCATAAATATTATAACTATCAAAATATTTTTTACGCAAGAAAGTTTTAATTGTCAACCTGTAATATAATTAATCGCGTTTACATTTTATTAACGGGGTGATTTATTACTCATGAAGCAAAAGATTCTCAACATGCTTGAGGCTCGCAGGGGTGAATACATTTCAGGTGAAGAGCTTGCAGAGAAATTCAACGTCTCACGCTCAGCAATCTGGAAAATTATTAACTCTCTCAGAAAAGAAGGGCATGTGATTCAATCCCGGACTAACAAAGGCTACATGCTGGAAAACTTCAGCGATATATTAACAGGACAGGGAATAATTTCACACTTGAAGTATGACTCTATGATTAAGCGCGTTATATGCTTTGACGAAATTGACTCGACTAACAATTACGCGAAAAGTCTTATAATGAATCATGATCATAATAACGATCTTCACGGGACGTTAATAGCTGCCAATCATCAGACATCAGGGCGGGGCAGACTTGGCCATTCTTTCGAGTCTCCTGCAGGAACAGGACTCTACATGAGCATTATATTAAAGCCTGACAATATCAAAGCTGCTAACTTTCAATTTATAACTATTGCTGATGCAGTAAGCGTGTGCCTTGCAATCGAAGACTTATGCCCGGAGCTTAGTGAAGCGTTAAGAATCAAGTGGGTCAATGATATTTATCTAGATAATAAAAAAATTACGGGAATATTAACCGAAGCTGTAACAAGTTTCGAGAGCGGTGAAATTGAAAGCATAGTTACAGGCATAGGGATTAACGTATCAACGAAAAAATTTGCAGGTGATTACAATGCAGGCTCAATATTTCCCGACGGCAGAATAAAATTTGGACGCGATGAACTCTGCGCACGGATTGCAGATTATATTATGAACTTTGCTGAAGATTTGAATGCTACTCAATCACATTTGATTCACGAATACAGAAAGCGTTCACTATTAATTGACAGCGACATTACTTACATCAAAGACGGCGAGACATTAACGGCTCATGTTCTGGGCATAAGCTCGGACGGAGGACTCGAGATCATAAATCAATTAGGCTTCAAAGAAACTTTGCGTTCGGGCGAAGTAAACACCATCAGGAGGAATTAATTAATTATGAAAAATTATATATTATCAGCACTCTTTGCAGCATTAATCACAATCGGAACGTATATAAAGATTCCGACTCCATTGCTTCCTTTGACGCTTCAGACTTTATTTGTAGTGTTATCGGGTCTTGTTCTTGGTCATAAGTTCGGCCCTGCTTCAGTTCTTGTTTATATAGGCGCAGGCCTTGCAGGACTCCCTGTCTTCACCGGCAGCGTGTTTAATCCTACATTCGGATATATTATAGGCTTCGTGTTCGGGTCATTCATTGCGGGCTATATCGCTGAGAGCTTCAAGCCTTGTTTAATAACCTGGACTCTTGGAGCACTTGCCGGGATGGCTGTAATCTATGCTGTAGGAATTCCGTATTATTACATCGTGTATAAATATTATCTGGGCAATGAACTAGGGGCCAAAGCGTTATTATTATATTTCGTGTTGATGCCTCTGCCGGGGGACTGCGTTAAGAGTCTTGCTGCAGGACTGATAGCTCAGAGACTCTCTAAAATATTTCCTGATGAGTTCACTTGGAATCGTTGAATAAAAAATTTGCCCCTCTCGATTATATTAATTAAGGGGGGCGTTAGTCTTTACATGAAAGCATTGATTGAGCCGTCATCGTCCCATTTCAATACGAGCCTTATATTATCCGTAAGTTTTCCGGAATCCATGACAGGGACTAAAATTTTCTCGTCAGACAACGCGTAGAACGCATATTTATTCTTGTCGCAGGAGTCAAAATCTTCTTTCAGGGCAGCTATATTTAATTCATCCTGAGTTATTTCACTTACTGCACCGAGCATAGCAAGCCACGTATCTTTCTGAGAGTCATCGAGCATGTCAATAATTCTTTGCTTGAGGTCAGTTCCTCCAATAACATCAACATCAACACCGATAATCTCAACAGGCTCTGGAGGTTCAGGAGGCTCCGGAGTCTGATTCTGATTCTGATTCTGAGTCGTTATCTCGATTACCTGATTATCTTGTGAAGTATCTGCGTTATCAGTTTGACTCTGAGTCTGAGTCTGAGTCTGAGTCTCCGGCTCTTCGTGAGGTTCAAGACGTTCTAATAACTCTTCAGCTGCTTCTTTATATAACACTGCTGCTTTAGATTTAGGCGAATATGCAAATATTGACTGTCCTGCCCTTGATGCTTCGATAAGACTCACGTTCTGGCTGATGTAGGACTCGAACAATTTATCTCCGAATTTTGCCTGAACTTCTGCATATACCTGACGTGCAATATATAATCTCGAATTATAATTTGTCATGAGAATGCCTGTTATCTCAAGCTCTGGATTTAAATGCTCGTGAAGCAGATCAATAGAGTCATTTAACAGCTTCAAGCCTAATAAACTGTAATGTCCTCCATCCATAGGAACAAGAATTTTCTCACAAGCCGTTAATACATTTCGAGTGAATATCCCTAACTGAGGCGGACTGTCGAGAAAAATATAATCATATCTTGAGTCATCAACTTTGCTCAAAGCGTCCTTCAGTGCCGTATCATGATTAACAGGGCTGCGGGAATTTAACTCTGCCAGAGAAAGATTCAACGAGCCTGGAATTATGTCAATGCCTTCTTTGTGTCTCCTGACCTCGTCCCATTCCGCAGTGCCTGATAATAAATCGAATACCTGCGCTTCATCAGCTTTGGGAATAAGGCCGAAGCCCGCGCTTAAATTGCTTTGAGGGTCCATGTCTATAACTGCGACTTTCTTACCCTTGAGAGCAAATGCACAGGCTATATTCTGACATGAAGTAGTCTTGCCTACTCCGCCTTTGAGGTTGCAGAAGCCTATTATCTTCATGATTTTATTTCGAAGCTCCTTCTCGTCTTAAAAATGCTTCGATTTCCGGATTCGGGTGAACGTTAAGACTCTGCCTGTATAAATCAAGAGCTTCTTTCTTCTTGCCTGCTTTATACAATGCGTTTGCATCGTAGATTAATTTATTTGCTGCGTTGACTGCATCGCGTTCTTTGAGTGAGGCTTCGAATCTTGAGAGCCAGTTTCTCATATCAGGATTTGAGGCAATTGATCCTGCCTTCTTGTAGAGTGCTAGTGCTTCGTCAAGTTTGCCTTGAGAGTATAATTCATCAGCTTCGTTAATGATTTTCTGAGCATCGAGTCTTGTGCCTATTCCGAAATCTTCAGGCCCTCTAAGAACTGTATCAGGAGCTAATTTCACGTTGCGTAAATCATTTATTTTCTTTGCAGCTCTGTCATTCGGCCAGATATTTACGCTCTCGGTGTAGCGTCTCAGAGCTTCCTGACGATTGCGCTTCTCGAGTTCCTGGCCTTCTCTATATAGTGCGTTGGCCTGCCTCTCACGTCTGGTTATAACGTTCTGTAATTCGTCCATATGAGCTTTTAGAGTCGCGTCAGGGTTGCTCATTATGCTTGCTGCGTAGTGATTCAAAGCGTCCTGAAGTTTGCCTTCACGTTCTAAAGTATTGCCTTCTCCTGCGTATCTGTCAGCGTCTGCAATTAAAGTGAGTCGATTTCTAATTCTAGTCATTCGGTCCGCAACTGCATCATTTGACATAATTGCAATACTTCTTGAGTAATAATCAAGAGCTTCTTCGAATAAATTTTCGTTGTCATACGCGCTTGCTGTGTCTCTGAGCCAGTTAGCTTCCTGCTGTCTGAGCCTAAATTCATTAACTCTGTCTTCAGCTTCTTTGATTTCCTGAGGGCCTTCATCAAGCGGCCATATTACCTGAGCAGCTCTCAAATTTCTTAATGCTTCGTCTAATTTATTTGCTGTCGTTAAATTTGCAGCTTCCTCACGTAATTTCACAGCCCGCGAATATCTTGCATAATTCGTGTTCATGGCTCTGACTCCTTCTGAAATCTCGTTGTCTCTTGGTGCAAGTGATGCTGCTCTTGCTGCGAGTTCTACGGCTTGAGAGTAGCTCTCGTTCTCCCATAAAGACTGAGCCTGTTTCCATGAGTTCCACGCTTCACGCTGTCTTGATGACTCTTCATATACTGAAATCGGAAGAGTAATATTAACCCTGCCTGAACCTGAGCCGAGCTTTATTCCGTTTGCGTTATATGCTGTCAGAGTAACTTCGCTTTCACCTACACTGCCCCTCTTGATAAATATTTCGTCGTTATCTTGACTCATAACTGCTGTAGCTGCGTCTGCCGTCCATGTGAAAGAGTGTTCGCCCTCGAATGCAGGCAATAACTGGGCGCGTAATTTAATCGGAGTGTTTGCCATGAGAGTTTCAGGTTTGAGCACATAATTTGAACGTTTTGAAGCATCCCACATAGTCAAAGGCTTGTCATTAATAACTTCTACGGCGATGTCAAATTCTTTTGGCGTGATAATCTGCTCGAAAGAATGCGCTGTATTTCCGTTTCTGTCAATGAATGAAGCTGTAACTTTCAAAGGCTGTGTGTCTAAAGGAGTGAAAGCAAGTTCGCGGCCTCCTGACCTGAGTGAAATTCTTGCGGGGTTCTTGCCTGTCGTGGGACTGACTGACCATTCAACGCTTCCTCCTGCGGGAATAGACGAGGCATTGACGGATAACACAGCTTGTTCTCCTACGTGAGCGTCATGTTCTGCAATGATTTCGGCTGCGTAAAGACTGCATGACGTTGACGTTAAGCAGAGAATCGCAATAAATAATATTAATCGTGAAAATTTTATACGGGCTGACATAATAAAATAAATTCCTCCCCTTGTAAAAAATTAAAAATTTAAAGCATGATTTTAAATAAATTATACCCGTAATGAGATAAAATTTGTTGTTCATGATAGTATTATAGGCGTATCAAAAAATACTTGTAAAGGAGCTTGACACAATGATTATGAACCTGTACAATTGCTCGTTGCTCGTTGCTCGTTGCTCGTTGCCTTAATTATACTCTTCTAACATTTTTAACATTCGCAGTATCATTCAACTTTGTTTTACGTCATTCATTTTCTCAAGTTCAATACGGGGAGGAGTTATTATAATGCTCTTCAACTCGTACGAATTTATATTTATATTCTTGCCTGTTACACTTGCAGGATTCTTTTACGTCTCGAAGCTAAATAAAACTTTTGCGTTATTATATCTGCTTGTGTGTTCGTTAATATTTTACGGATCACTTGATTTATATTTTCTGCCGTTGTTAATATGCTCTGTAATCGTGAATTATTTTATTGCAGTCAGGATTGCAGCTTCACCGCGAAAAATTTTGCTAATATCCGGAATAATATTTAATTTTGCAGTGTTATTCTTGTTCAAGTCCGTTAATATTTTGCCGCTGGGAATATCTTTTTACACGTTCACTCAGAGTGCTTACTTAATCGAAGTCTACAGGGACGCAAATAATCAAAGCTCATTACTTCTTGAATACGCAAATTACGTTACCCTTTTCCCGTGCATAACCTCAGGGCCGATAACGAATTATAGAGACATCAAGCCTCAGTTAGCAAATATATTCAAGCCTGATTATAATAATCTTGCAAAAGGATTGACGCTGTTCTTTCTGGGACTGTTCAAGAAAGTTTATATCGCAGATTACCTTGCACATTTCGTTAAAGACATGTTTGCCGAGCCTGAAGCACTGTCTTTTATCGAAGCGTGGACAGCTGCATTAAGCTACTCGTTCCAGTTATATTTTGATTTCTCAGGTTATTCTGATATGGCTTTAGCACTTGGCCTTATGTTAAATATAAATCTGCCTGTGAATTTCGACTCGCCGTATAAATCAACGAGCATTATAGATTTCTGGAGACGCTGGCACATCTCGTTAGGCAAATGGATTCGAGATTATATTTATATCCCGTTAGGCGGCAGCCGTGAAGGTGAACTCAAGAAGATACGCAACGTAATTCTCGCAATGTTATTTACTGGAATATGGCACGGAATGGGACTCACTTTTATTTTATGGGGAGCCGTTCATGGAATTCTTTTAGCGGTTAATCATCAATGGAGAAGGCTTAATATCAAGCTGCCTGCCGTTATTTCATGGCCTTTAACGTTTATATGCGTAATATTCTGCTGGATTATATTCAGAGCCGGGAGCCTCGATGAGGCTTTGAAGATGTTCTTTGCTATGACTGACTTGAATGATATTACCCTGCCTGTGAGTCTTGCAAAATATTTAGGCTTTCTTGAGTCTTACGGAGTAACATTCGGCGAACTTGGAGGAGATAAGAAACTGCTCGCTGTGTTAGTGCCTGTAGTTCTCTTATGTCCGAACACGAATTATATTATGAATAAATTCAAGGCAAATATATTCTGGTTAGTTATAACGCTTGCGGCTGCTCTTGCTTCGTTCATGCATTTTTCAGGGGTAACGGACTTTCTTTATTTCCAGTTTTAATATTAGGGGTGAAATTATGACTTCACGAAAATATTTTTATTGCATAGTGATTATATTATCAGCGTTCATGCTTGCAAATTTGGCGTTGTGGCACGGTTATACGAAGATATCTTTTGCTCAGGGAGACTTAAACAGACTGGGAAGTTTTATCAGGACTCAAGATATGCTGCCTGACATGAAGTACTTAAAGCATCATACAGAACTTAGAGAATATCTTCAACAAAATGGATTGAAACAATCTTTTGACATTATTACAATCGGCGACTCGTTTTCAAACGGCATAGGTTCATCTATATGTTATTATCAGGACTATCTTGAAGACAGATATAATCTCAGAGTCTTGAATCTGCGCTTTAAGAATAACTGCTTGCTTGATTTATATATTCTTGTTCAATCAGGTCTGCTTGATGAAATTAATCCTAGAGCCGTAATAATTGAATCTGTAGGACGGTCTATTCAAACTCGTCTCGGTAATAAGGAAATTGAGTTTCCGAAAAAGAGCCTTGTTGAAGCAGAACTTGCAAAAATTTCATTAAAGAAGCAAACTGCCAGCATTATCAGAAAAAAAATATCTTCAGGACTCCTGCCCTCTGTTATTGCTAATATTAATATGAAGTTCGTATATTACAGACTTATGCGCCTCATGTTCGGCTTTGACAAGTTAGGAGATTCGTATATTGCTGAACTTGATAAAAATTTATTCTCTAATACAGGACAGGAAAATTTATTATTGTTTTATCATCAAGATCTTAATTACATCGGCCGCCGGATAAATCCTGCAATGATAAATAAAAACTTGAACAATGCATCAAAGCTTCTTCAAGACAGGAATAGGAATATTAAATTAATCTTCATGGGATGTGTAGATAAATATGATTTATATTATCCATACGTAATTAACAAAAGGGGCAGACCTGAGAATATTTTATTCGATGAGATTCAGAAACAGCCGGATAAAAATTACATGTTCATTAACACAAAGAAAATTTTGCGTGAAAGACTTGAACAGGGTGAAAAAGATTTATACTGGGCAGGAGATACCCATTGGACATGGAAAGGCATTCAGATTGTCTGCGATGAGCTTATGAAAAAGTTGCAATAACAGCCTCAAATCACATAAAATATTCGCAATTAATTTCACTCGCAAATTCAATAAGGAGGCAATATATACATGGCAGGCAATGTCAGACACGGTGTATCATCATTAACTGATTATGACATATTCTTGTTCAAGCAGGGAACTCACTACAGCCTTTATGACAAGATGGGAGCTCAGCATTTCGTAGACGAATCAGACGGCTCTCACGGAATAGCTTTCAGTGTATGGGCACCTAATGCGCAGTCAGTCAGCGTAGTAGGAAACTTCAACGGCTGGAACACGGAGTCTCACCCATTAGCAGCGCGCTGGGACGGTTCAGGAATCTGGGAGGGCTTTATTCCTGATTTAGGCAAGTGGGAGTTATACAAGTTCTGTATCAAGAATTCTCACGGCGAAATCAAAGAGAAAATGGATCCATTCACGAGAGTCTTCGAGCTTCCCCCGAGAACGTCATCAATAACTCACTGGAGCGAATACGAATGGGGCGACTCAGAATGGCTTGCTCACAGGGGCGAAAAAATGAATCTCTCTGCACCTTTGAGCGTCTATGAAGTTCACTTAGGCTCATGGCGTAGACACTGGGACGATGGACTCTCGCTGTCATATAAAGAGATGGCCGAAGAGCTGCCCGGCTACTGCGAAGATATGGGCTTCAACGCTGTAGAGTTCTTACCAGTAATGGAACATCCTTTCTATGGCTCATGGGGTTATCAGACTTTGGGTTATTTCGCACCGACATGCAGATACGGAACTCCTGAAGACTTCATGAGTCTCGTTGACGAACTTCACAAGAAAAATATTGCAGTAATTCTTGATTTCGTCCCGAGTCATTTCCCGACTGATGATTTCGGACTCGCACGCTATGACGGCACGGCTTTATACGAACACGAAGACCCGAGAAAAGGCTATCATCCTGACTGGGGAAGCTATATCTTTAACTACGGACGCAATGAAGTTCGAAGCTATTTAATATCAAGTGCTGCATTCTGGATCGACAAATATCACGCTGACGGATTAAGAATCGACGCTGTTGCATCAATGCTCTATCTTGATTATTCACGTAAACAGGGCGAATGGATTCCCAATATTTACGGCGGCCGCGAAAATCTCGAAGCAATATCACTCTTACGCGACATGAACTCTGAATTATTCGGGAGATTCCAGACTATCCAGACTATAGCAGAAGAAAGCACTGACTGGCCTATGGTAACTCGTCCTGTATTCTTGGGAGGCTTGGGCTTCGGCATGAAATGGAACATGGGCTGGATGCACGACACGTTAGAATATATGAGCCTTGATCCTGTTTACCGCAGCTGGCATCAGAATCAATTAACGTTCTCGATCTGGTATGCTTTCAGTGAAAATTTCATGCTCCCGTTGAGTCATGATGAGGTCGTTCACGGCAAAGGCTCGCTGATTAACAAGATGTCCGGCGACTGGTGGCAGAAACGCGCTAACTTGAGATTACTTTACGGCTATATGTGGGCTCATCCCGGCAAGAAGTTATTATTCATGGGCAGTGAGTTCGCTCAAGGTCTCGAATGGAATCACGACTCGGCCTTAGAATGGCACTTGCTCCAGAAACCCGAATTCAGAGGCATTCAAGACTGGGTCAGAGATTTAAACACTGCACTCAAGAAATACAAGCCCCTTCATGAATTAGATTTCAGTCAGGAAGGCTTCAGATGGATTGACTGCTCGGACTGGCACCAGAGCGTTATTGTCTGGCTTCGTAAAGGCAAGAGCGATGATGAGTATATATTATGTGCTGCGAATTTCACTCCTGTCCCTCGTTATGGTTATCGTGTCGGCGTTCCCAGAGCAGGCTTCTGGCATGAGATATTGAACTCTGACGCAGAGAAGTACGGCGGAGGCGGTATAGGCAACTGCGGAGGCATGGAGTCGGACATCATAGAGAGCCACAATATGCCCTACTCGTTAAATCTCACTCTCCCACCGTGCGGAATAGTAATGTTCCACTTTGACATGAAGGACGAACAGAATACCAGCAAGTAATTAATTAATTTCTTTCATGCCCCCTGAGTGTAATATAATTCGGGGGGTAAATTTTTATAATTCATTCAGGAGGTAATTTTTATTATGCATGTTGAACTTACACCGCGTGAGACTTTGAGACAGATCGTTGATAATCTTTCGGAAGACAAAGTGTGGGACGCTTTAATTGCCGTCGAGGATATTCTTGAACCTAATGAAGAGACTAAGCAGGCAATCGATGACGCTATTCACGGCAGAAATTTAATCGGCCCGTTCTATGATGTTAAAGAAATGCACGAAGCCCTTTTGAGCGATAAGACGGACGAAGAATTAATGCTCGAGTGTGCAATGAGAGAGAAAGAAAGAAAGAAACTTCAAAATGGCTTACGAAGTTAAATTATCAAAACGATACAGGAAAGATTTAAAAAGAGTTCTTGCGGGAGGAGCTGACGAGAGCAAACTTGATGGAGTAGTCGATATTCTTGCTTCAGGTGAACAGCTTCCTGCAAAGTACAGAGATCATGACTTAAAAGGTAAATGGAAAGGATGCCGCTAGTGTCATATAGAACCTAATTGGATTCTAGTCTACAGAAAATATGAAGAGGCTCTAATATTACTCTTAATGAGCACAGGCTCTCACAGCACAGTTTTAGACATGTAAACAAGCAGTAAAGACAAAACCTCCCTGAAAGACTTATAATTACACGCAAAAAATTTTCATTCAGGGAGAGTGGTTTTACTTGAAATACTTCATTAAATTCCTTCTGGGAGTCTTAATAATAATAGGCGTATTTTACGGACTCGACACATTCAAAGAAGAGCAGGCAACAGAGCCGGAACCGGAAATAATCAGACCAGTACGAGCAATAAAGCTTCAGGGCAGCGGAGAAAATTTCACAAGACGCTATTTCGGCACAGTTCAGGGAGGCAGACGCGCAGATTTATCTTTCAAAGTAGCAGGAACTCTCAATCAAATTAATTACGAAAAGGGAGCTTCAGTCAGAAAAGGAGCATTACTCGCTTCACTTGACCCTACGGACTTTCACACGGCACTGAAACAGGCACAAAGTTCACTTTCTCAGGCACAGGCTCAATACAAGAACGCTCAGACAGATTTTAAACGCTACGAGAATTTATACAAGCAGAGGGCAATATCACGAGCTCAGTATGACTCAGTAAAGACAGCTATGGACGTTGCAAAGAGTGCAGTAGATTTAGCAAATGCAGGAGTCAAATCAGCAAGAGACGCATTGAGCTACACGAAATTACATGCTCCGTTTGACGGGATAATCACAGACAGGAAAGTTGAACGTTCGCAAAACATTTCAGCAGGCCAAGTAATATTTAACATTCAGGACTTCTCGAACTTTGAGATAGTGTTTAACATTCCCGACAATGATATATTATTAGCGCCTGTTCCAAGCGTTAAGAACCTGCGCGAGTTAAAAGCTATTTCTGACTTATTCAGCGTTAAAGCAAAGTTTGAAGCTATGCCCGAACGAGAATTTAATTTGACTCTTAAAGAAATTGCTGCTCAGGCTACGAATGCGAATACTTATCCCGTTACAGCTGTCATGCCTCATCAGAACGACTTGCGAATTTTACCGGGGATGGCCGTAACTGTCGAAGTAGATTTCAGTGCAGGACGTAAAGCCGCGAATAATAAATTCTTTGTCCCTGTAACTGCGATCCTTAACGAGGGAAATAATAATTATATTTGGAAATACGATAACGGTTCAGTCAGAAAAATTCAGGTCAACACAGGCGAGATTAATAATAACGCGTTTATCGAAATAGAAGCACTCAACAAGAATGACTTGCATAACGGCGACTCGATTATCACCGCTGGAGTCTATTTCCTTCATGAAGGCCAGAAAGTCAGGTTATAAATATGGACATCGCAAGAGCAAGCATTAAACGCTTCAGAGTCATTATATTTATCTGCATATTGACTTTAATAGGAGGCATCGCAGCTTATTTCGAGATAGGCAAGCTCGAAGACCCTTCTTTCACGATAAAGACTGCCGTTATAAGCGCAATATATCCCGGTGCAAGTGCCTACGAAGTCGAGCAGGAAGTTACATCACGAATTGAAGACGCTGTTCAGGCAATGGGAGAAATCAAGCACATTCGTTCACGTTCAACGCCGGGAATGGCAATTATTTACGTTGATATTAAAGACGAATACACCAGCAAAGAACTCCCTCAAGTGTGGGATAAGCTCAGGCAGAAAGTTAATGACGCAGGAGTCTACATGCCTTCAGGAGCTACGATTATAATTAATAACGATTTCGGCGAAGTCTACGGCCAGTATTACGCGTTAATCGGCGACGGCTACACAATGAAAGAATTATATGATTATGCGGACTTTCTCAAGAAAAATTTAGTGTTAGTTCCAGGAGTTGCAAGCGTTAAAATTTTAGGCGAACAGACTGAAGGCATTTATATCGAGTTCTCGGCTTCAAGAATGTCTGCACTTGGTCTGAGTCCTTTAACAGTCTTTGCAGCATTGACCCAGCAGAACACTTTGACATCTACAGGAAATATAACACTCGGCGACAGATACATACGAGTCTCACCCACAAGTGCAATATTAAGCGTTGAAGATATAGGCGACTTAGTTATAGGCTCTGCGGGAGGGAACTTGACTCGACTCAAAGAAATAGCGACTATCAGGCGTGATTACGTTGAACCTCAGAGTTTCAAGTTAAAATTTAACAATCGTCCGGCTTTAGCAATAGGAATCTCGACAGTAGAAGGCGGCAATGTCGTTAATATGGGCCGGGCTGTCAGCAAAAGACTGCGCGAGCTTGAAGAGTTCAGACCAGTAGGCATAGAGTTAAATGAAATATATATGCAGTCAGATCAAGTTACTAAATCAGTGAATGACTTCATAATTAACTTAATAGAGTCCCTTGCAATCGTCGTAGGAGTCTTGCTCGTCTTCATGGGCTTACGTTCAGGGTTAATTATAGGTCTCGTGTTATTAATCACTGTCGCAGGAACTTTCATAATCATGAACTTCATGAATATTACTCTTCAGATTGTTTCACTCGCAGCTTTGATTATTGCTCTGGGTTCACTTGTTGACAACGGAATTGTCGTAGCAGAAGGTATGTTAGTCGGCGTTGAAAGGGGAATGACTCTCGAAGATTCAGCAAGTGATTCAGTCGAAGGCTCAAAGTGGGCAATGTTAGGGGGAACTTTCATAGCTGTAATGGCCTTTGCTCCGATTGGTCTTGCAAACGTTCAGGCCGGCGAGTTCTTGAGGAGTCTCTTTCAGGTCGTAGCAATCTCTATGATGTTGAGCTGGTTTGCTGCGTTGATAGCTGCTCCCGTTCTTGGTAAGTTAATGCTCAAGCCGTCAAGTGATAATACTTCAGATCCTTATGATAGATTCTTATTCAGGACATATAAAGCGATTCTTGAAGGCTGTCTGCGTCATAGATTCTTGACAATCATGATTACTATATTGATGTTCGCTGTCTCAATGTTTATATTTTCACGAATGCCCACGAGCTTTTTCCCGGACGCTGAGACCGTATATTTCAACGTAGATTTATGGAGTCAAGAGGGAACTTCATTAGCTGCTCAAGAGAAAATTACTCAAGAGCTTGTTGATTACATAACTCAAGACGAGAACGTTAAGAATGTCTCGCAGTTTATCGGCGGAGGTGGTCTTCGCTTCATGCTGACTTATTCGCCCCCTGAAGGCAATAACGCATTTTCGCAATTAATGATCGAGATGAAGGACGGCAAATTTACTCAAGACGCATTAACGAGGACTCAGGCTTATATAAATGACAAGATGCCCGGTACTGAGGGACATTGCAGACTCTTCGCAAGAGGCTCCGGAATGAGTGAGAAAATAGGCGCAAGATTCTACGGTGAAGACCCTGACACTTTGAGAAAATTGACTCAGCAGGCAATAGAAATAATGCAGAATGATCCATCAAGTCAATTTGTCAGGAACGACTGGCGCGAACGTGTTGAAGTCATCAGACCCAAAATCTTGAAAGATAACATGCAGAGTCTTGGACTTGGCAGGCCGTTAATCAACATGTCTATATTAACAGCGACTACAGGGGCGACTATAGGCTCATTCAGGGACGGTGATAAATCTTTATCAATATACGCAGCTTTTACACCGGAAGAACGCAATAATATCGAATTGCTAAGCTCAATGCTAACATGGTCTCCGGCAGCAAATAAAGCAGTTCCACTAGGTACGGTATTCTCAAGCCTTGAGACAGTCTTTGAAGACAACATAATAATTCACAGAGACAGAAGCCGAATGATGACAGCCATGAGTGAAGTCAAACATGGTTATAACGCTGATGCAATGCTCGCGAGAATTAAGCCCAAGATTGAAGCAATAGAATTACCTTCCGGATACTCTCTCGAATGGGGCGGAGAGCATGAACTCTCGGACGAGTCAATGGCAGGAATGGCTAAGGCGTTTCCCGGGGCAGTGTTAATAATGTTCCTGATAATGATATTTTTATTCAACGGCTTCAGGCAGACTTTCATAATCTTTATCTCGTTACCCCTGATATTAATCGGCGTAGTTCTCGGCTTATGGGCTGCACGTATGGATGTAAGTTTTCTTGCTATAGTAGGCTTGCTCTCTCTCGTGGGAATGCTGGCGAAAAATTCAATCGTGTTATTAGATCAAGTAAGCTCGGACTTTGCTGCGGGACGCGATAAATATGAGGCAATAGTTGAAGACGGAGTCGCGCGCTTAAGACCGGTCGCTATGTCAGCAGGTACGACTGTATTAGGAATGATCCCGCTAATATGGGACGTAATGTTCGGCCCTATGGCTGTTACGATAATGGCAGGCTTAACAGTGAGTACGGTTTTGACTCTGCTTGTAATTCCTGTGATGACTGCTGTAGCTTATAACGTCCCGTGTCCTGATTATGATAACGAAGATAACGAAGACGAAGAGTAAAAATAAAAGGGAGTTTCGCCGCTCCCTTAAATTTTATCCTGATCAAGTATCATGACTCTATATAACGCCTTTGTAACCTTTTCGTAATCCGAGTCCTTGAAGCCTATAATAATATTCAAATCATCTGCTCCCTGATTAATCATTTGGACTTTGACATTTTCGGCTGCAATTGCGTCAAATATCTGGGCGAATATGCCTTTAACAGTTCCCATGCCCTCGCCTATGATTGCAATTAGTGATATATCTTTCTCTACTTGTATTCCTTCGGGCTGAATGGCTGCTCTAATCTCGCTGAGAATTTCATTGCGCTTCAAGTCAAACATCATGTTCTTGAGAAATATTGCGAAATTATAAATTCCCGAAATATAATGCTCGCAGGATATGCCCCTCTTTGCGAATACCCCGAAAACTTTTTCGCCGACTCCGTGCATTCTGTTCAAGCCGAACTTCTCTATCTTGAGGACTTTATAGTGTCTCTGGCCGACAATACATGCTGCAACTTTGCGCTTGAGTTCTTCAGGCAGCTTTGACATTACTCGGGTTCCCGGATCATCAGGGTGAAAAATATTTCGTATAGATATGGGAATGCCTACTTTCTGAAGCAGCAGTATGACATCTTCAAATATAACTTTAATGCCCATGCATGTAAGCTCTCTTAACTCATCGTACGTAACATTTCGGACTAATGCAGGGTTTTCGACTATGGACGGGTCAGCACTGAAAATTTCCGTAGTCTCTGACCACTTCTCGCACAAGCCCGCACCTACAGCACGAGCAATGATTGCCCCTGAGACATCGCCGCCGCCTCTTGGGAACGTATGAATCTCAGTACTCGCTATAGTTCCGTAAAATCCCGGAATAACTGCGGACTCCAAGCCCTCGAGTCTCTTTGCAGCAGCTTCGTAAGTCTTCGCTTCGTCAAGTGATTCGTCTCTATTAAAGAAAACCAGTTCAGCAGCGTCAACAAATTCACGGCCTAAATACTGAGCAAGTATCTTCGCCATGATATATTCGCCTCTGCTTGCAATGAAGTCTTTGCTCTTTCCTGTGAATAATTTCTGTTTTATGCTGTCAATCTCGGACTTTATATCGAAATTTATTCCGAGTCCTGAAATTATCTCAGTGTAGCGTGCTTGAACTTCATTAAGTGCGTCAGTGAAATTTTCTTTCTTAGTGTAGCGCGAATGACACATGTAAAGCAGATCAGTAACACGAACGTCATTTTTATCACGCTTGCCCGGCGATGATACGACAATATATTTGCGGTTTGGATCGGAGTTGATTACATTAATAGTCCTCTTTACCATTTCGGAACTTGACAGGGCAGTGCCTCCGAACTTGGATACTATGAGATTATTTGCGTTCATAATTTATCATAAGGCCTCGCTTGCATATTTATATTAAAGAGTTTAGTCAGCTTGATGCTTGATAAAATCAAATTCGGGAAATATTTTACTTAATTAAATTTTAAATATTTTATCATAATGACATGCTTTAGGATTATAATTAGCAAAAATTTCCAGGAGGTGTAATTTTTTCATGAAAGCTAAAATTTTCCTGCCTCTGACACTTCTTTTCACGTTAATTATTCCTTCATGTGTCTGCGCTGACATTTCACCGGACGTAATTAAATCTGATCCAAGATTCGCGCCATTCATAGAACGCACTAAACTCGAAGGCGTTAAGTTGCTTCCAGGACGTTATATTCAAGCTGCCTCTATGCCTGCACGATACAAGGGCAGACAAAGCTCAATGCTTGCACCTACTTTCTTAGTCATGACGATTGATGCCCTGAAGACTTCATATAATAATCTGCCGTCATACTCTGCGACTTTGGACATGTACGAGAACAGCATAGTAACTTTCATAATGACTCTTGATACACAAAAAGAAGTTCCCGTTCTGAAAACGTTTGTGCTTAAGAAAGACGGACTCTTTAAAGCTGCCGAAGATTACGCTGTTTTTGCTGACTGGAACGAAAATTATATGCTCGTTGAGTCAAGAGTATCAGATAATCTGAATCGCATTCTATTCCCCATGAACGATAACACTTTCCCTGAAAACTGGTACAAAGGATCATGGATAGATAATAATACTTCAGAAGATATAAAGATTACGTTTGATGATGACAAGAAATTTTATATCAACGACGAATTTTTGGGACTCTACTCAGTGAATCTTAATCGAATAGCTTTGTGCTTCACTACAGGCCAGAGGGGAACTATCTACGCTCTTTATGACAAGGGATTTGACTCGCTCATAATGAACTTTGCAGGCGATATAGAGAAACTCAACGGTACAGCAGGAGTCTTCAAGAGAGTTAAATAATTTATGTGAGGTGTTATTCATGAGAGCAAGAAATTTCTTGACAGTATTATTAATATTATGTTCGTCAATATGTGCGTTCGCGGCAGTAAGTCCTGAGCAGATAAAGTCAGATCCTGTCTGGGGGAGTCATGTCGAGAATACAAAACTTAACGGTGAGAAATTATTACCGGGGCGTTACGTTCAGGCAGCCATGATAGAGACGAAACAGGGCGGTAAACAAACAGTAGCTCCGACTCTTGTTATTATCGAACTTGAGAAGCTGAATACTTCATATGATAATCTGCCGTTATATTCCGAAGTCCTGAATACCTACCATGACGGCCAAGCAGTTTTTATGACGACTCTTGATACCCGGGGCGAAGTTCCTATAAGACGGCGTTACATGCTCAAGGGCAGCGAACTCGAGAAGATGGCTGAAGGTTACGCAGTTGCAATGCCGTATTACGAGAACAGCTATGCTTGGATGATGACTTCAATAGAGAAAGGCAGCTTTTATTTCTTATTCCCTATCGATAATAATTTTTTCCCTGAGAACTGGTATAAAGGCTCTTGGTTCTGTGAAAGCGAGAACATGAAATTTACGTTCGGTGACGACAATAAATTTTTCATGAACGATGAATTTTGCGGGTTATATTCAGTCTCTGATAATAGAATTGCCCTGACTTTCTTAGATGACCAGCAAGGAACTATTTACGCACTTTATCATAAGGACTCTGATACGCTCGTTATGAGATTTGAAGATAATGACGAGAAATTTAAGATCAACGCAGAGACATTCACGAGAGTCAAAGCTAAATCATCATCAGGGATCACTCCCGAACGAATTAAACAGGACGAACGTTTTGCACCCTTCATCGAGTCAACAAGACAGAACGCAGCGAGATTATTACCCGGCCGCTATGTTCAGGCCAGAGTCGCAGACAACACTTCAGGCGGTGAGAGATTCTTTGCTCCGACAAATTTTATTCTTGAGCTTGAACCGTTGCCCTACTCTCATGACAATTTGCCGGCGTATTCTGCTTTGATAGATATTTATCATGATGGTCTTGCGTCGTTCATGATGAATCTTGACACAAGGACTCCCGGAGAAGTTCCCGTTGTTAAGCTGCTTTACCCGAATAAAGAACAGGCTTCGGAAGATTACATTTCGTTATTTCCGTCATACTCAGGAAAAAATTATGTGATAATCCAAGCAGGCAGACAAAGCGGCAATGTAAGAATTCTTTACCCGTTGAAGGGCGAATATTACCCTGATAAATGGTATCAAGGCTCTTGGGTCGGCAGGAAAGAACTTAATGCTGATGACGTGAAATATACTTTTGACAGCGATAAAAATTTTTATATAAACGATAAATTTCGGGGCTTCTATACTGTCAGCGATAACAGAATAGTTTTAACCTATGAAGACACTACACGAGAGACTATATTTGCTATTTATGACAGGGTTCAGGACTCGCTCATCATGAGATTTGCAGACGGAGAAGGAAACATGAGAGATGACGCAGGAATCTTCAAGAAGGTACGCGTTATCACTCAAGACGAAATTAACCGCGTGAAAAAAATCTGGTAGTTACATATATAATTTAAGCATTAAAAATTTTTTCGGAGGTGCTTTATTTATGAAGTTCATGAAGTTATTACTCGTCCTCGTTATCGTGTTGAGTTCATCAAGTGCGTTTGCAAGAGTTACACCGGAGCAGGCTGCCTCAGACAACAGATTCAAGCCCGCAATAGAATTCACAAAGCAGAACGGAGCGAAATTATTACCCGGACGCTATGCCCACACTAAAGAAATTATCAACAGGTCAGATCCCATGAAACGCAAGATATTAGCTCCTACAGATATTATTCTTGAAGTTGGAATGCTTGACATGTCGAGCGCGTCATATCCGGGAAATTTTGATGTCTACGGTGAAAACTTGTTCCCAGTTTATATTAGCCTTGATACATCGGGGATTGTTCCTGTCATGAAGATTACTCACAAGAACGATGACGGAAAATTTGAGACCATCGCAGAAGATTACACGGTTGTCGGGACTCAAGGCAATAGCTATATATGGGCATTAGGCTCTGTTGAGACCGGCGAAATAAGATACTTGTACCCGATTAATAATTTCTGGTTCCCTGAAGGCTGGTACAAAGGCACATGGACTTGCGATAATCTCAGTTTTACATTTGATGATGACGGCAAAGTTTACTCGAACGGCCAGAACGTAGGAACTTATATAGTAAGCGACAGCAGAATCGTAATTAACTCTCCTGATAAAAACAAGATAGTTATATTTGCAATGTACTCGACCGAACTTGACGCACTCGTTATGACTCTTGAAGATGATCCCGAACACCCTGAGGAGAAAGAGACCGCTGGAGTCTTTATTCGCTCTAAGAATGAACCTGCAAAACGGGGACTGCCCAAAATTCCGAGTGAGAAAGAAATTCAGGAAATGCAGGAAATGATGAAGAATATGCCTAAACCCTAATACTTGCATAAAAAATGAGGGCCTTGCGAGCGTACAGGGTCCTCAATAATTTTTTAATTAATTGTCAAGTGATTAATCTGCTGCCTTGTGGATTTCGCGGGATGCAGGAGACTTACTTACTACGACAGCTTTACAACGTTGGCAGCCTGAGGTCCTTTCTCCCCCGTGACGATGTCAAATGAAACCTTCTGACCCTCATTGAGAGTCTTGAAGCCCTCGCCCTGAATTGCGCTGAAGTGAACAAAAACGTCTTTACCCTCGTCAGCGGTAATAAATCCGTACCCTTTGCTTTCGTTGAACCACTTTACGGTACCCTGTGCCATTAAAAAAGCCTCCTGATAAATATATAATACTGTGAAAATAAAAAACATATCTTATGCCCTGAATTATAAAACAGAGCGTTGATGTTGTAAAGATTACATGTTGAATAAAAATCTGTCAAGCCTGTCAAGTACAAAAATCTTTATAGCAATCTTCACAAAACATACATAATGAATTATAAATGAGATTTTCTTTACGTTTCATATTTACTTTTTATGAGATATAATTCACGATTAAATTATTAACTTGATTAAAACTTGAAATAAAAATTTTTAATGGGAGCTTGTTTATACAGGCTGAGAGGGAATTAATTATTTATTCCGACCATATGAACCTGATCCGGGTAATGCCGGCGTAGGGAGCGTTATAGAATCAAAACTTTCACTGTATGCACAATCCCAAATTTAGAATTCATGAAGGAGAATTTATTTATGTTAGGCAGGTATCTTGATAATGTCCGCAAATTTTCGCCGCTTATTCATAATATCACGAATTATGTTACTGTTAATGACGTTGCTAATGCTTTACTCGCCTGCGGTGCAAGTCCTATTATGGCCGATGAACCTGATGACGCAGTAGAGATCACTGCAATATGTAACGGGTTAAATATTAATATAGGGACTCTGAATTCACGAACTATAGAGAGCATGTTTAAATCCGGCAGGATAGCTTCAGAACTTGGCCGCGCTTTATTATTAGACCCTGTCGGAGCAGGTGCAAGCTCACTCAGAACTAACACAGCACTAGATTTACTCAAGCAGATAAAATTTGACGTAATCAGGGGCAATGCTTCAGAGATTAAGACTCTTGCAATGGGTTCAGGGACGACTCACGGGGTAGACGCTGACAAGGCAGACTCGGTTAATGATGATAATCTTGCATTCATGATTGACTTTGTGAAAGATTTCGCGAAGTCTTCGGGCTGCATTATTGCTCTTACTGGTGCAATTGATTTAGTTTCTGACTCGTCAAGGTGCTTTGTGATTCGCAACGGCAAACCTGAAATGGGAAGGATTACGGGTACAGGCTGCCAGCTCTCTGGAATAATGACGGCCTTTGTTGCTGCTAATCATGATCATAAGCTCGAGGCGTGTGCTGCTTGTGTGTGCATGATGGGACTTGCAGGGGAAATAGCTTTTACTCGGCTTCAGGACGGCGAAGGGAATTCGACATACAGAAATAAAATCATTGACGCACTATATAACATGGACGCTAAGACTCTGAATGAAGGTGCAAAATATGAAGTTCGCTAGACATGATTTAACGCTGTACGCTGTAACTGACAGGCACTGGCTCAATGGAAGGACTTTATATCACGATGTCAAAGAGGCTCTAACAGGAGGAGCGACTCTTGTTCAATTACGCGAGAAAGATTTAGATTACGAGTCATTCAAGTCCGAAGCTATAGAGATTCAAGAACTATGCAGAGAGTTTCAAGTTCCGTTTATCATTAATGATGATGTCAATTTAGCACTCGATATAAATGCGGACGGAGTCCACGTAGGCCAAGAAGACATGGAGGCAGGCAGAGTAAGAGAATTAATAGGTCATGACAAAATTTTGGGCGTATCAGTCAGGAATTATCAAGAGGCATTGCTTGCTGAGTCTAAAGGAGCTGACTATCTGGGAGCAGGAGCAGTCTTTCACACGGGGTCAAAGTCTGATGCTGTAGATATAACTCACGATGACTTGAGAAAAATTTGTGAGGCCGTAAATATTCCTGTCGTCGCAATCGGAGGAATAAGCATTAATAATATTCACGAGCTTTCAGGTTCAGGCATTGCAGGTGTAGCAGTGATTAGCGCAATCTTTGCAAGTGATGACATCAGGGCGGCTTCATATAAATTGCGTTCTGTATCAGAGAAATTATTTGCATGAATATTAACGGTGCTGTATTTGACGCTGACGGGACATTATTAGACTCAATGCATATCTGGGACGAACTGGGAGCGAGATACTTAGAGAGCATGAATATCACTCCTGAAGAAGGCTTATCTGAAATTCTTTATGACATGAGCCTTGAACAGAGCAGCTATTATTTGCAGACTCGTTACAAGATAAATGCTTCACTGAATCAGATTCAGGAGTCTATATTAAAGATTATCGAGAATTTTTACGTTCATGAAGTCAGACTCAAGCCTGGAGTTAAAAACTTTCTTGAGAGATTTAATATCCCGTCAGTCATTGCAACTTCAGGCGATAAAGATTTATTGCAGTCAGCTCTAATCAGGAACGGAATAAATAATTATTTCGCAAATATATTCACGTGTTCAGAATTTGAGACTAACAAGAACGAGTCAAAAATTTTTCACGAGTGCGCAAAGTTTCTAGACTCAAAGCCTGAAAATATCATAGTGTTTGAAGACGCTTTATTTGCAATCAAGACAGCTAAAGAGTCGGGTTTTATCATTGCAGGAGTTCAGGACGACTCGAACATAAATTATCAATCAGAAATTATGAAGTTATCAGATTATTACATTACAGACTGGAGGCAGTTCACATTATGAAGACAGCATTAACGATCGCAGGCAGTGACTCATCAGGAGGAGCAGGGATTCAAGCTGACATAAAGACTATGGCACTAAACGGAGTCTTTGCAATGAGCGCAGTAACAGCTATGACAGCTCAGAATACAACAGGAGTCTTTGCAGTTCAGGAGTCAAGTTCTGAATTCTTGAGGCAGCAAATTAATGCAGTGTTCGATGACATTTACCCTGACGCAATAAAAATAGGCATGGTATCGAGTTCTAAATTAATTCACACGATAGCAGAGGCACTGAAATTCTATCACGCAAAAAATATTGTTCTTGACCCTGTGATGGTCTCAACGAGCGGTGCAAAATTGATTGACGATGACGCAGTTATAACGCTCACTGAAGAGTTAATCCCATTGTCAATGCTAATAACGCCTAACATTCCTGAAGCTGAGATATTATCAGGCATAAAGATTAATAATCAAGAAGATATGACTCAAGCTGCGAAAATTATTAACGCAGAATATAAATGCTCAGTACTCGTTAAGGGCGGCCATGATGTGAATAACGCAAATGATTTATTGTATTCGTCCTGTGAGTCAAAATGGTTTCTCGGCAAAAGAATCAACACGAATAACACTCACGGTACAGGCTGTACGTTATCGAGTGCAATAGCTGCTAATCTGGCAAAAGGTTTCTCGCTCAGTGAGTCTGTGAGTCGAGCTAAAGAATATATTTCAGGTGCTTTGAGTTCAATGCTTGATCTTGGCAAAGGGTGCGGGCCGATGAATCACAGCTTTAATCTTTCCGGGAAATTTGCAGAATATAAATCATGAAACGCTGCGTTATTGCCGGAGGAGCTGAAATCAAGAATTATGCTCTAATCCGTGAATATCTGCGTGATGATGACTACTTTATTTACTGCGACTGCGGATTGAATCATAAAGACTCTCTGCTTCATGAACCTGATTTAATAATCGGAGATTTTGACTCTCACTCAAAGCCTGATGACTTGAATAATGTTATAGTCCTTCCAGTTGTGAAAGACGACACTGATACTATTTATGCAGTCAAAGAGGGAATAAGGCTCGGCTTCATTGAGTTTATTCTAATCGGGGTAACAGGAGGCAGGATAGATCATACTCTTGCTAATATTTATGCTTTGATGATGCTGAAAGAGTCAGGAAAGAGCGCAGTAATTCTTGATGACTATTCAGAGATGAGCATTATTAGTGCTGGTGAGAGAGTGAATATCAAGTGGGGTTGTAAATTCTTCTCGCTGATAAATATATCAGGCATTGCACGGGGAATAAATATCACGGGAGCAAAATATAATCTGACTGACGGCGAAATAAAATCATCATATCAATACGGAGTAAGCAATGAAGTTTTGAGTCCTGAACATGACGCGCAGATTTCTTTACGTGAAGGGAGTCTGCTTCTCGTTGTAATACGTAAAAATTTTTCTGAGTAAATGAAGTTATCGAGTGCGTTAATCTCGTGAAGTTGTATTAGTAAATGTATTAGTAATTGAATTCCCTCCGGGCCGTGATGACTCAGAGGGAAAATTTATTATTATTAACGTCTCTTATTGAACATGAACGCGAACATTGCAAAGATTAATGATGAGAAAGTTAACCCGGAGTTGCAGCCCCCGCAGCCTGAGTCGTCAAGATAATTAGATTCGTCTTCATCGTTGTAACTTGATGCGCGAATAGTTACGTCCATGCTCGAATTATCAAAGCCTGTATCGTAAAAATATTTTATCACAGCAGGAGCACTCTCGAACGTTGCGACTCCAGGCTGAGGGTCATATTCTGTGATTATCTCGTCGCCGCTTGCAGTATAACCGGTAATATCATAAATGTTATTAATGTACGCTGAAGCCATGATCTCAACGCCTGCTGCAGTTACATCGCCTGAGTTAAAGAATTTCGTGAAGCTGAAAGTTTTCTTGCTCTCCCAGTCTTTTATATCTTGGCTGTAGCAGTCAAAATAATTCAACGCGCTGAGATTTGCCTCGTCATAGTCGAACCATCCGAAATGATTCCTGCTGATGTCAAGTAATACAAGATTTATGCAGCCTTCGAGATTCAGATAACCTGCTTCAATGTCGCACGATGAACAGTTAAGACTCTGAAGTCTCGAGCAGTTCTTGACGTTTATCATGGTAATATTTGACTCGCTCACGTTTAATTCAGTGAGTGAAGTGTTATCTTCTGCGTCAATGTTCGTGAGATTTTTGCAGCCGGCAGCATTGACTCGCTCTACTTTGCTGTTATGGAGTTTCAGTGAGCTGATATTAGAATTCTGGAGGTTTACGTTTTTCACGGATTCAGGGATCTTGCTCAGGTCAGCTTCTTCAAGATTCGTGAGCTTTGACAAGTCAAGATTAGTTAAGTTCGTAAAACCCTCAAAGTTTACCTGCGATAAGTCCGTTATTGTTGTAGTCCCGCTGTCAGTAAGAGTTAAATTTATCACAGCTGCTTTCTGTTCAGGAGTCATATTATTCAGGCTTTCAGGAGTATCTGTAATCGTGTCCTCATACTGCTCCTGTTCCTGTTCAGATTCTTGTTCAGATTCTTGTTCAGCTTCCTGTTCAGATTCCTGTTCTTGCTGTTCCTGCTGATTTTGTGTGTAATTCGCTGTGTATTCTCTATCACCTGTTGAGCCTTGATTAATCGTTAGGGTCTGAGTCGCTTCGGTTAAGTCTGTACCTGTCCAGCCTGTGAAAGTGTAGCCGTCCTTAGTCGGATTGGTGAGAGTAAATGACTCTGTTTCAATCGTGTAGCTTGTTGGGTTGTCTTGAGCTAGTGTGCCTCCGTCAAGATTATATGTTATCGAGTAAGTTATCGCCTGCCACTGAGCATAAAGGGTGATATTGTTGGTGAGGTTCTTAATTGCTGCCTTATCCGCGAAAGATATTCCAGAGCCGTCACTAAGAGTGTTCCAGCCCGTGAAGTCATAGCCCGTTCGTGTGTAAGTGTTCGCCGTTAGAGTATATTCTCCTGCATCGTAAGTTATGTACATATCCGGAATTTGAGTCCCTGTGCCGTTGTTAGGGTTAAAGCTGATAGTATAAACATTTGCGCCATAATTGAACGAAATAATTACGTCATCTTCAGGCATAATCAGCAAAAATTCATCTCCGGCCTCTATCAAATTTCCTGCGCTGGGTTTGTAGCCGTTGAATGTGTAACCGGTTCGCTCGTCGCCTATTCCTGTGATTGTGAGTGTTACGTTTTCGTTACCGCCTGCGTAAATCACTTCGTCAAAGCTGAAGCCCTTTTGAGTATCTTCTGCAAGAGCTATGTTAATGCCTTCTACTGAACTCACAAAGTAAGCCTGCAGGCCCTGAGCAGTTCCCAAAGTGTAAAGATAATAGCTGTCAGTGATTGTGCTTGTCGCGTTGTTATTATCTCGTGTGAAAGTCGCAGAACCGTTTGCGTTTAATTCCTTCTCGCCGTCCTCAAGTTCCGCCGGTACATAGAAGCCCTTTGTTATCGTGAGAGTCCCGTTGTTCTCGCCTACAAAGCCGCCGCTGACTGCATTGGGGTTAGAGTCTGTAACTAAGAGTTTTCCTGCAAACACGCAGTTTTCGATGTAAGTATCACCCGATGACGTGCCTATAATTCCGCCTGCATAATCACCGCTCGTTATGATCGTGCCTCTGATAACTAAATTCTTGATCGTCGCACCGTAAACTTCTTGGAATGGAGCAGCGTAGTCTTCATTAGAATTAATATCAAGTGTTAGAACATGCCCGCCCCCGTCGAATGTGCCTTTGAAGTTCTTAATCATGGTGCTAACTGTCAAATCTGCGCTGAGAATAAATATATCGGCGCTGTAAAGATCAGAATTGCCCTCTACGTTGATTTCGTGAGCGAGCAGCTCCCAGCCGTCAAGAGTAGTTATTACGTAAGGTTTTTCTGCCGAGCCGTCAGCATCATCACCGCCCCATAATTCTTTGTTTATTGCCCATGTCGCAGTGTATGAACGGTCGCCGTACGAGCCTGTTTGAATAGTTACGGGGTCAGTTGCCTGCGTTAAGTCAGTCCCCGTCCAGCCTGTGAAGACATAATAAGTTTTCGTGGGATTAGTTAATATTATGTCATCTGATTCAATGTCGTAGCTTACAGGGTTATCAGGTGAGACAGTGCCGCCCTTCAGGTCATAGCTTATAGTGTAAGTTATCACTGTCCAGTTAGCGGTATAGCTCCTGTTGCCTATTGAGCCTTTAGAAATTATTACAGTTATATCCGGTGAATCTGGTGCGATGTCCTTGCTTCCTGTCCAGCCGTCAAATGTGTATGCTGTTCTTGTAGGATTATTCAGCGTTATATCTTCTGATTTCAATCGTGTATTTTGCCGGGTTATTAGTAGAAACAGTGCCGCCCTTCAAGTCATAAGTTATAGTGTAAATTATCGGAGTCCAGTTAGCAGTGTATGTTCTGTTGCCTGTTGAGCCGTTCGCTATCGTTACGCTTGTGTTAGAGTCTCCGTTTAAGCCAGTCCCGCTCCAGCCTTTGAACGTGTAGCCTGTTCGAGTCGGATTATTCAGAGTTATTGCATTTGATTCAATCGTATAGCTCGTAGGATTATTACCCGAAACACTACCGCCGTTGAGTGTGTAACTTATAGTGTAAGTTATCGGAGTCCAGTTAGCCGTGTAGCTCTTATTGCCGGTTGAACCTTTAGCGATTGTTACGCTTGTCTGAGCAGTCGAGCTGTTGCTTCCCGTCCAGCCCGCAAAATCATAGCCTGTTCGAGTGGGAGCCTGAAGAGTTATTGCATTTGACTCAATCGTATATGTTGATGGATTGTTAGAGTTATTAGTTCCGTTGTTCATATTATAAGTTATTGAGTAATTTACAGGTGTCCACTGTGCTGTACAAGTCATATCTTGAGCAGGCATACTTGCAGGAATTGAAGGACTCCAGCCGCTGAAGGTGTAATGCTCCCTTGTAGGATTTTCCGGAGCTGTTATCGATGTCTCGAAGTCTTGAGTTATAGCTTCTATTGTTGCCGGTGTGCCTCCGTTGGTGTTAAAACTCAAAGTGTATTGATTGATTGTCCACTTAGCATAAAAAGTTTTTAGACCCGTAGAATTTGCAGGGATCTCCGTTACTTTGTCACCGGTTAATTGTTTGTTATCAAACCAGCCTCCGAACGTGTAGCCCGTCCTTGTAGCATCGTAAAGATATGTAGAATCAGAAGCATTCTCCTTGTAGCCTTAAGGATTTGAAGAGCTGTTAGTGCCTCCGTTAAGTATATAAGTTATCGGACGCAGCCACTGAGCATAGAGAGTTAATGTTTTCCCTACATCATTGCTCTCGCATTTTATTTCCTCTTTGTCCTCGTATGAATCCCCGTCACCGTTTGTCCCGGTGTTCCAGTTCTCGAATATGTAGTCGTCCCTATTGAAAGCGTTCTCAGTCAGGGTCTTTGGAATACCGTAAACAATAGTTTGATCACTCATTGTACCGGTGCCGTTGTTAGCCTCAAATTTCACGGTGATTGACAACGGAACTAACTTTTTGCCGTCGATTGAGCCAGCTGCGAGAGTTCCGCTGTATTTGTTGTTGCTATCGTCAACAAAGATGTCTTCTGATGCAATTATCGGAGTTGTTGCAGAAGAACCAGCTAGATAATGTGCAGCTTGTATAAAGTCGTCCGCATTTGTGTAACCTAACGTTATCGTGCCGTTATTACCGCAGATGATCCCGGATTGCTGATATTGACTATTTACCGTGATTTGTCCGCCGTTAATTGTTACGCTGCTGCCTTGACTCTGAATGTAAGCTGGACCACCGTTTTGGTTTGATAGTGAGATATTTCCGTTGTTAATTGTTATGTCGCCGTTGCTCGTAATCATAGCTGCGTCCCCTGAGACTGTGATATCTCCGCCGTTAATTGTTATGTCGCCCGTGACAGTCATGTCACAAGACAACGAGTCACCTTCAAGCGTTATTTTTCCTACACTATTTCCGCTGCTTTGTGCATAGATGGTGAGTGAAGCAGTTGAGTCTTGCTCTGATTGAATCATTGGTGTTAGAAGTTCGTATCCATCGCCCAAGATGAGATGTATATCCTCACTTCCGCTTAATGATATACTCGCACTTACATTTTTACTCTGATCTAAGTAGTACCATCCTCCTGAAAGTGTAATGCTGCCGTCACTGTCTGCTGATACTGTTGACAAGTTAATTGCTTTGTCCGTGCTCTGAGTCTTCCCGTTGGCATCGATATAATTTACAGCTGCTTCAGCTCTAAAGCTCCCATCAGTAGAATTACTGGCAAGATTAACGCAAGAATGTTTACTTTAATAGGTTTAAGAAGTTTGAGTCCCATAATGAATATTTATTCTCCTCTCATGAATTTTATGAACGTAAATTATATATAAAATAATTTTTCATGTCATACTAAATTTTCACATTATATTTATGACTTGTGAGACTTTCTCCAGCTTCTAATTTGTTCGAGTCTGTTCTTGTATCGCGACTCGCTGCCCTGTTCTGATGGGTGATAGTATTCGCGGCCTCTGAGTGAATCGGGTAAGCATTCCATATCTGTTAGCTTGTCTTCGTAATCGTGGGCGTATTTATAATCTTTGCCGTAATCAAGTTCGCGCATTAACTTTGTCGGAGCGTTGCGAATCTGGAGCGGCACAGGTTCAGCAAGACTCTTGAGGGCATCTTTGCTCGCTGAGTTATATGCAGTATACACGGCGTTAGATTTCGGAGTTATTGACAGGTGAATTACGACTTGGGCAAGATTGACGTTGCATTCAGGAAGACCCAGAAAGTGGCAAGCATTGTAAGCGGCTACACTCATTGAAAGCGCGTTAGGGTCGGCGAGTCCTATATCTTCACTTGCAAAGCGAATCAATCTCCGTGCGATGTACAAAGGATCTTCACCGGACTCAAGCATCCTTGCAAGCCAGTAAACGGCCGCGTCCGGGTCTGAGTTCCTCATTGATTTATGAAGTGCTGAGATCAAGTTATAATGCTCTTCTCCGTTCTTGTCGTATAAAAGCGATTTCCTTGATGTACATTGCTCTAAAATTTCAGGAGTGATTATTATTTTTCCCTCTGAGTCTGCCTGAGCGTTATTTGCCATCATCTCAAGGAGTGATAAAGCTGTTCTTGCATCGCCATTAGAGAATATTGCAGCAGCTCTTAATATGTCATCATCTGCGTAAAAATTTTTTCCCAGTGAAGTTAATGCGCGTCTGAGTAATTTTATCAAGTCGTCAGGTGTCAGAGC
This sequence comes from Synergistaceae bacterium, assembly GCA_017439345.1. GTDB lineage: Bacteria > Synergistota > Synergistia > Synergistales > Aminobacteriaceae > JAFUXM01. Next base: position 45,086 of record JAFSJJ010000042.1, on the reverse strand, counting down.
TTTTAACACAAAAACTTTGCAGCGTGATAATAAAGCACTGTTAATTTCAAACGATGGATTTTCCGTAGTAGCTCCGATTAAGATAATGCTTCCCTTCTCTACGAACGGTAAGAACGCGTCCTGTTGAGCCTTGTTGAACCTGTGAATCTCGTCAACGAATAAAATAGTACGTGTACCGAAATTTTTATTTGCTTCAGCCTGCTTCATGACCTCGCGAATTTCTTTGATGCCGCTTGTAACAGCCGAGAAATTTATGAACTCTGCCTGCGTCCTGTTAGCTATGATTTTCGCTAAAGTCGTCTTTCCCACGCCTGGAGGTCCCCAGAATATCATTGATGGAATCTTGTCGCTTTCTATTATGCTGCGTAAGATTTTTCCGGGCGAGATTAAATGCTCCTGTCCTGCGAAATCGTCAAGAGAACGGGGGCGCATACGTTCGGCTAGGGGCTGGTCGGTCGGGAGGGTGAATAGTGAGTCAGGCAAAATATTGTCTCCTTTTACATGAAAATTAAGTTTGGTATTATAATTTCACATTATAAAAAAAGATTCAAGGAGGTTTGTTTTATGATTACGGAAGATATGCAAGAACCTGTTGTGAAGCCGGAGGAACTTTTTGACTTTGTGCATAATCATGATTTTGATAATGACGGCTATGACTACGATGAAGAAGAGCGTGAAATTATTGCTGAATTAAAATCAATGTCGCGGGATGATTTCAAGATTGTAAGAAGCACTATTATTTATAAGTAATGAATGACAAGTTTATTCAAATAAACTATTCAAGCCGTACTCAAAAATTTTTTAGGAAGCACTTAGAAATCCGGGAAGAATTTGAAGAGGCTGTTACTAAAGTTTTGCGTAATGATCACCCTGAACAGGTAAATTACAAGAAATTGCAGGGCGAATTCAGGGGATATTGGCAAATTGCAATTAGAAGTTACAGAATTATGTATACAGTAGAGAACGGCGAAATAATTATTGTGAGTGTCGTTGCAGCAGGTTCAAGGGGAGATATTTACAAGCATTTATAACTTTATCTGAACCTGAAGTCTATTCCTGCCTGCTTTAATATTTCGTTAGCAGTGAATCTTGATTTTATTTTACCGTCTACCGGGAACTCGTGATTTACAATACGTATTCAGCCGCTTATAAGCACCCTGTCCCGTCTCTCTGATATAAAATTTAAATCGCAGTAATCAGTTTTTATATTGCTGAGTTCAAGCAGTTCCGGCAGAGTATATTTCACCCTTTCAATCAAGGCATCACATGACCCGGCCTCAAGTGTCATAGAAGGCAGATCTTCACTTGTAGCAATCCATACTGCTGCGTCATTGTCCCATAATAATTTAATTCTGACGTTCATAATTTTTCACTCCTGTAAATATAATCATGAAAGCTCAAACGCTCCCGTATAAAGTTTATAATATCTTCCCTGTAATTGCATTAACTCCGAGTGAGTCCCCCGTTCGATAATTTCCCCGTGTTCGATTACGAGAATCAAATCAGAATTCCTCACAGTAGATAACCTATGCGCTATCACAAATACAGTTCGTCCCTTCATAAGAGCGTCCATGCCCCGTTGAACCTGAGCTTCTGTTCTGGTATCAATTGAAGATGTAGCCTCGTCAAGAATCATGACAACAGGATTTGCAATAGCTGCCCTTGAGATTGCGATTAACTGCCTCTGACCCTGTGATAAATTTTCCCCTGCACCGGTTAAAAAAGTGTTATAGCCTTCAGGTAAGCGCGTTATGAATTCATCTGCTCCGACAAGTTTAGCTGCTTCTATGCATTCTGAATCTGAAGCGTCAAGTTTGCCATATCTGATATTTTCGAGAACTGAGTCGCTAAATAAATTCGTGTCTTGAAGAACTAAGCCTAAATTTTTTCGCAGTGAAGATTTTCTCAAGTCCTGAATGTTCACGCCGTCATAAAAAATTTTTCCTGCTTGAACGTCATAGAATCTGGGAATCAAGTTCGCTATAGTTGTCTTGCCTGCACCTGTTGAGCCTACTAATGCAGTTTTCTGGCCGGGCTTGGCCGTGAGATTTATATCATGCAAAATTTTTGACTCATTATCATATGAAAAGTCTACGTTATGAAATTCTATGCTGCCGAGTGCTGACTCGTGATTGATTATTATCTCGCCGTTGTCTGACTCAGGTTCTGAATCGATTAACGCAAAGATTCTCCCTGCTCCTGCAAGACCTGATATTATAGAGTTAAGCTGCATTGAAAGTTGATTGATATTCATTGCAAATTGTTTCGTCATATTCAAGAAGGGAATTACGACACTAATACTCATTGGAAGATGTGAGAGACTGAAATTTTCTGCGCCGGTTAAGATTAGCAAGCCTCCTGCCAGAGCTGTTACTACATAAAGAATATTGCCGACGTTGTTTAATATCGGTCCGAGTGTGTTAGCTCTCTTGTTAGCCTTTTCTGACTCAAGAAATAATTTATTGTTGAGCCTCTCGAAATCTTGAATGCTGTTATCTTCCCTGCAAAAGACTTTTATAACCTTCTGGCCGTTCATCATCTCTTCTGCAAAGCCCTCAAGTTCGCCTGTGTTCTTTTGTTGAGCCTTGAAATTTCGCGCGCTCCTGCCTCCGACTCGTTTAGTAATCTTGAACATTGCATATACTCCGATTAAAGTTACGAGAGTCAGCCATAACGAGAAATAAAGCATTATCGCTAATATCACGATTAACGTAATAAAGGACGTGAGCATTTGCGGAATTCCCTGCGAGACCATCTGCCTTAGTGCGTCAACGTCGTTAGTGTAGCGGCTCATTATGTCCCCGTGTGATTGAGAGTCAAAGAATTTCAGGGGTAAATTTTGCATTCTGTCGAACATTTTGACTCGCAAATATTTCAAGAATCCTTGAGTAACTTCTGCATTGATATAGCCGTTAATTAATGTCCCTGAGAGCGCAATAATATACAATCCTGCAAGAATAATTAACAAGCCCGCAGCCTGAACGCTTATCTCCTGCCACGATGAGTCCGGGCCTGCATTCTCGATCAGGGCTATAACTTTCTGAATAAATATCGATGGGATAACGTTAATCGCAGAACATGACACAACGAGCATTAAAGACACCGGCCACTTCAAGGGGAAAGCGTTGAATATCTCGTGAATTAAGCGTGATAAATTAGAGTTCGTCCGCAAATGGCTCAAGACTCCTTGTTAATATTCCGTGCATGTGTGCAATTGCAAGACCGTAATTTACGATTGGGACATTAGCAATCTCTGCGCGTTCTATTCGTGATTTCATTTCCTGTTCGTTGAGCATACAGCCTCCGCAGTGAATTATCAGTGAATATTTTCGTAATTCGTCAGCTTCAGGGAACGTGTTGCCCGATGTGAACTCGAATTCAGGACTTGACCCGGAGAAATTTCTAACCCATTCAGGAATTTTGTCGCGTCCTATGTCCCCGCATTGTCTGTGATGGGTACAGCCTTCTGAAATTAAAATTTTGTCGCCGTCCTTGACCTGTGAAAGAGTCTTTGCTCCCTGAACAAGAGTCTTCAAATCGCCTTTGTATCTCGCAAATAATATAGAAAACGATGTTAATAATATGTCGCTTGGAACAAGTTTATTTACTTTGCCGAAGACTTGAGAGTCAGTGATTACGATTTTAGGCTTAACGTTGAGAGCTTTCAAAGTATCAGAGAGTCTTGAGTCCTGACACACTGACGCAATGCACCCAGAGTCAAGAATGTCGCGAATAGTCTGCTGTTGAGGGAGTATTAATCTTCCTTTAGGGGCAGCCTTGTCAACAGGAATAACGAGAATAACGAGATCTCCGGGAGTCAATTTATCAGCAATTAATCTTTTCTCAGGTTTATTATTTTTCGCGAGTGAAGCAATTTTCTCTTTCAGGGCGTTAATATTTTCACCGGTCAAAGCACTCACAAAGAAGCCTTCACCTTTATGATTTTGTAGCAAGTCAGCCTTATTATTCACGATTATATAGGGAAGTTTTCGGGACTCGAACAAGTTCATTAATTCACGCTCAGAGTCAGCAAGCTCACTTAACGAGTCATGAACAAGCACAGCTATATCACACTGAGCAAGAATTTCTTTAGCACGTTTGACTCTCTTCTCGCCTAGAGTCCCTTCGTCATCGAGTCCGGGTGTATCAATTATCAAGACAGGGCCAAGAGGCAATAACTCCATAGCTTTCTTGACAGGGTCTGTAGTCGTGCCTTTGACTTCGCTGACAACTGAGAGCTCCTGACCTGTTACGGCATTAACGAGGCTTGATTTCCCTGCGTTCCTGAGTCCGAAAAATGCAATGTGAACCCGTTCGCCTGATGGGGTATCGTTTAAGCTAGAACCTGAAGTCCCGTTTGTTATCATGTTTGATTGCCTCGATGTTCTGACGTGCTACTTCTCTGACGTTCTCACGGGGAATTCTCATTAACTCGCGCTCTATCATTTCGTAGCCGATTCTCTTAGTCTCCGGTGAAGCGTAATCTTCAAGATATTCTGTTAAAGTCATCAACGCATTAGGATGACAGCAATTAAGAATCTGCCCGGACTTGCACAGACTCATGAAGCGATCTCCCGTCCTGCCTGCCCTGTAACACGCTGTACAGAATGAAGGAATATGATTTTGCTTCATCAGCCATTGAACGACCTCATCAAGAGTTCTCTGATCTGAAACGTCAAATTGTTCTGTGTCATGCGGCCTCTCTTCAGTTGTGTAGCCTCCGACTGAAGTTCGCGAGCCTCCGGAAATTTGCGAAATACCTACTTCAAGCATCTTAGCGCGGACTCGTTCGTTCTCTCTGGTAGAAATAATCATGCCTGTGTAGGGAACTGCGACTCGGATACATGCAGCAATCTTTGTGAAAATCTCATCAGGAATAGAATTATTGAAGTCGTCAGGGTTAATATCATCAGCAGGCTTGACTCTGGGAACGCTTATAGTGTGAGGGCCGACTCCGAATACTGCCTCTAAGTGTTCAGCGTGCATTAATAACCCTGCGAACTCGTACTTGTAGCCTTCAAGACCGAATAACACTCCGAGTCCTACGTCATCGATTCCGCCTTGCATTGCCCTGTCATGAGCTTCTGTGTGATAGTTATAATCATGCTTTGGCCCGGTCGGGTGAAGAGTCTCATAGCTCCTCTTGTTATAAGTCTCCTGAAACAAAATATATGTCCCGATTCCTGCTTCTTTGAGCTTTCTATAATTTTCTACTGTCGTTGCAGCAATGTTGACATTGACGCGGCGAATATCTCCGTTTTTGTGATGGACGCTGTAAATAGTTTTTATGCTCTCAAGAATATACTCAATCGGATTATTAACAGGGTCTTCACCGGCTTCAATTGCGAGTCTCTTGTGTCCCATGTCCTGAAGCGCGATAACTTCGGCTTTTATCTCTTCTTGAGTCAATTTCTTTCGGGGAATGCTTTTATTCTTAGTGTGATAGGGACAGTAAAGGCAGCCGTTAATACAATAATTCGAGAGATACAACGGAGCAAATAACACTATGCGATTTCCATAGAATGCAAGTTTAATCTCTTCTGCGACTTCATAAATACGCTTGATTTTTTCCGGGTCTTCGCAGGCTAATAACACAGAAGCTTCACGGTGAGTCAGTCCTGAACATGTACAGCCGTTAGCGTTAAACTTAGGGCGAGCTTTCTCTAGCAGTTCATCAATCAAAGCAGAGTCATTCTTGTGGGCTTCAGCATAAATTAACGTGTCAAGTATTTCGTCATGATTAATAAATTCGTCGGCATTTAACGACTTGGGATTATAAATGTAGTGCATAATAAATTTTACCCTCCGTTCTTGCAGGTCAGAATTATAATTAATAAAGATCTTTTCTTTCCTGTCAGAAATAAAATTTTTGAGAATTATAACACAACAAGCAATTTGACAAATCAAGCTATTATTGCTATATTTTCACGCGTTTTATTCTTATGGCCTCGTAGCTCAGCGGATAGAGCGACTGCCTCCTAAGCAGTAGGCCGGGTGTTCGAGTCACCCCGAGGTCGTTTACTTGAAAAATTTCGATGTAGGATGTTTTGCCCTCGCCAAATTAATTGCCTTGAGTAAATTTTTTCTTATCTCTTCAGGCTGTGTCATTCCCGGAATTATCCCAGCTGTAAAATTATTGCCGATGTATAATGCTCCGTTCACCAAGTGCAGATCATAGGGAGCTAACTCAAGCTGAAGATATTTATCAAGTGAAGTCTTTATGCGTTCAAGAGCTGCTTTACTCTCAGGATTATTAACGCCTGTTACAACCGGTGTCTTGTCAACTGTGAGGCTTAATTTATTTCCCGTCTGATTAATTGCAGTTCGTAACAATCCCAAAGGATATTTGCGCTCGATGTTAATTTTTCTGTCATGAAGAGTCTTAACGGCAGCTGCTAATCTCTGAGGCGAGTCAGGGTGATTCATGTAAATTCCGTATTCAACAAGAGGCTGTCTGTATTCTTCTGACATGAATTTCTCGAATAAAGTAATCATTCCTGTCGGTGAATATCCTGAACGTATCAGCGCGTCAAGTCCCAGTCTGTCAGCTTCTTTCTCAAGTTCCATAGTGTAGCCGCTGGTGATAGCAACCTGTGCAACCTGTGCAAGAACTATAGGGGCAATAGCTCCTCCGCCGAGAATCATTACTGCAAGTGCCGCAAGATTTACTTTTTGAGACTCTGCCGCCATCCTGAGTGAGTGCTTCCTGTCAGCGTGAATCATTTCGTGAGCCATGACTGCCGCAATCTCTGAGTCTGTAGTCAACGCGTCAATAATTCCCGTCGTGAAAAATATATAGCCTCCCGGTAAGCAAAAGGCGTTCATTGCTTCGGTCTTAACGAGTTTAACGTCCCATTGAATTCGTCTTTGCATATAGGGTTCAAGCCTGTTGAGGATCATTTCAAGTCTTGAAGTTATCGCAGGGTCTGAAGTCAGAGGCCATTTCTCTTCAATTTGTGATGCTGCCCTGTAGCCGATTTGATACTCTTTATTTAATTCAGGGTCTGAGCTGGTCTTTTTCCTGATACCGTCTTTAATTTTAGGTGGTTGACTCTGTTCCTGATTTTGATTCTGATTCTGAGTCTGAGTCTGACTCTCTTCTTGTTGACTCTGACTCTGGGTCTGCTCCTGAGTCTGAGTCTGAGTCTTTGCTGAAGACTTTTTACGGCGTGATCTCTTTCTTGCTGCCTCTGCTGAGTCTGAATCAAACGGGAGAATTAACGAGATAATTAACAACAACGCTATAAATTTTTTCATGATTAAATAATAGAGCCTCCCATTCTTGCATAACTTGCAGCCGCATTTTTGCCGTGAACCCTTGCCGTCATCTGAGAACGTAAACCTGACGTGAATTTGTCAAGCTCGCTCATTGCCTCGTCTTCAGCCTGAATAATGCTCTCTGCGATCTCTCGTGACTCTTGAAGCATTCCGGGCAGTTCATCATCATCGGGATATAATTCGAGTAATCTGGGAACGAAATTATTTGCGTTATTATGAAGATTTGACGGAATAACGTCCTGCCAGCTGTCTGCGAGTAATTGAAGCTGCGAAATAATGCCGTCTTTCTGTTCGAGAATATTAAATAACTCGTCCATATCAGCATTAAGGACAATGGCCTCAAGTTCGCGTGAGATCATTGCCCTTAGGGTCTTGCATAATTTTATTTCTCTGGAGACAAGCTCTTTTGCCTGCTCCAGAAGTCCTGCGTGATTAGTGCTATCCTGCAAGTGTAAAGCCTCCTGATTTCTTGGGTGCCTGAGCCGCTGCCGATGTCTTAAGAGTCTGGGTCTGAGTCGGGATTCCTGCTGCCGTGTAGCCTCTGGGAGCTTGAGCAGGTTTCGCGGGTTCTGATTCAGCCTTCTTGCCTTCGAGTTCGAGTATAGCGTTTTGCAAGTCTTTATCTTCGGGGTGAGCCTTCTGGTATTCCTGAAGTAATTGAACAAGTGCGCCTTCCCACGTTGCCTTTAACTCTTCAAGCATTCCGCATACTGTCTTGATGTTCTCGACTTCTTTTTTCATGTTGGCTTCGACTAATAATTGATACATGTATTCATAAAGCTGCATTAACTTATCAGCCATTTCGCCGCCCTTGTCCCTGTTAAGAGTAACCATGAGTTCGCGTATAACTTCCTGAGCGCGTATAACTTCCCTGTTTGCCAAATCGTAATCCGGTGAACCGCCGTTCTTGCCGAGTATTGCGTTCTCTGCCGTATGACATGCTTTAATGCCTATATCGTACGTGATTAATAATAGCTGTTCTTTCGTTGCTGTGTTAATTCTCGTAGCCTGATATGTGAACTGGGCATTGTTATTATTTGCTGCTGGTGCCATTAATTTAACCCCCTGAAATTTTTTATTTATCGCTTGCTGTATTCATTATCGGTGAATAGACTCAAAGTGTTTAGCACAGGAACGCTTAAACGTCAAGATTCTTAACTTCTCTGGCATTGGCAATGATAAATTCGCGTCTAGGTTCGACCTTATCACCCATGAGAATATCGAAATACTCATCAGCGAGCAAGTTATTATCAAGTTCAACCTGTTTCAATATTCTATTAGCAGGATCCATCGTAGTCTCCCATAACTGTTCAGGATTCATTTCGCCTAAGCCTTTATATCTCTGGACGCTGACTTTAGACGGGTCGGGGGCGTTGTCAACGTGAGAGCGCAATTCTTTATCAGTGTAGCAGTAATTAACAGTCTTGCCGTACTGGACTCGATACAGCGGGGGCTGAGCAAGATATAAATATCCCTGAGATAATAATTCCGGCATGTGTCGATAAAAGAACGTTAATAACAGCGTGCTTATGTGAGCTCCGTCAACGTCTGCATCGGTCATGATTATGATCTTGTGGTAACGCAGCCTGCTAGCATCGAACTCGTTGCCTATTCCGCAGCCAAGAGCAGTTATTATCGTCTGAATTTCCCGATTAGCCAGCATCTTGTCCATGTGAGCCTTCTCAACGTTTAAGATTTTACCCCGCAGAGGCAAAATAGCCTGAAATGTCCTGTCCCTGCCCTGCTTGGCCGAACCTCCTGCCGAGTCGCCTTCGACTATGTATAATTCAGTATTCTCTGCCTTCTTTGATGAACAGTCTGCGAGCTTGCCGGGGAGACTCATTCCTGACATTGCGCCCTTCCTGACGAGTTCTCTAGCTCTCTTAGCAGCTTCCCTTGCACGTCTTGCACGAATTGCTTTCTCTACAACAGGCTTTAATATTTCCGGTCTGTCCTCAAGAATTGACATCATGCCTTCATACACGATAGAGTCGACTGCGCCGCGAACTTCACTATTGCCGAGCTTAGTCTTCGTCTGGCCTTCAAATTGAGGTTCACTGAGCTTCACGGATAAGACGCAAGTTAAGCCTTCTTTAAGATCATCGCCGGTGAGATTATCATCTTTGTCGCGTAAGACTTTGTTATTTCTTGCAGCTTCATTGATTGAACGAGTCAAAGCAGTCCTTAAGCCTACGAGGTGAGTTCCGCCTTCAACGGTGTGAATCAAGTTCGCATAAGTGTAAATATGTTCTTGATAACCGTCATTGTACTGGAGTCCTACGTCAACTGAAATATTATCTTTCGTACCTGATAAGACAATAGGCTCATTAAATAACGCTGTCCTGTCCCGGTCAATATGCTTAACGAAGGCACCTATACCGCCCTGAAAGAGATACTCGCGGCTCTCGTTAGTTCGTTCGTCATAGACTGAAAATTTGAGTCCTGGATTCAAGAAAGCAAGTTCTTTGAATCTTCCCTTTAACGTGTCTAAAGAGTGATGGACTTCTTCAAAAATTTCTTTATCGGGTAAATATTCGATTCGAGTTCCCTTCCAGTTCGCAGGGATTCCCCTTGAGAGTTCAGTAACAGGGACTCCGCGCTCGAATCTCTGTGATTTCTCTATGCCGTCCCGTGCAATCGTAACGACAAGCCATTCTGACAGAGCATTGACAACAGAGACTCCGACTCCGTGAAGACCTCCTGAGACTTTATAAGCACCATCGCCGAACTTGCCTCCTGCATGTAACACAGTCAAGACAACTTCACTCGTAGGCCTGCCGTTGTATGGATGAGGATCTGTAGGAATGCCTCTGCCGTTATCTTGGACAGTGATGCTCTCGTCCCTGTGAATAATAATATTTATCGTGTCGCAGAACCCTGCCATAGCTTCGTCTACTGCGTTATCAACAACTTCATAGACTAAGTGATGAAGTCCGCGCTCTCCTGTGTCGCCTATGTACATGCCGGGACGTTTGCGAACTGCTTCGAGACCTTCTAATACTTTGATGCTGTCTGCTCCGTAATGCTGTGATGCTGACTCAGTGGCTGCGTTTGTATTAGTAATTGTATTAGTAACTGTGAAATTATTTTCTGACATGAGAGATAAAAATTTTTTCTCCTTTGTTATTATACATGATTAAATTATTTAAGCGTGAATTATAGCATGTGTTATCATTGCAGTAATCGTGATTTATTACGACCTCACCCCTGCCCCTCTCCTTACGCAGGCGAGGGAAAGTCTTCCCTGACAAGGGGGGTTTAGGAGGGTCAACACAGGGTGATACGAATGAGAGATAATATTACTTAACGGAGAGTGATTCACTTTGCACATAACACGAACACGAGTCAGATACGGCGAAACTGACAAGATGGGAGTCGCATATTATGGGCGTTACATGGACTGGTTCGAGATGGGACGAAGCGACTTATGCAGGGCTAACGGTAAGAGCTTTTCACTCTGGGAAGAAGAAGGAGTCTTGCTGCCTGTCGTTGAAGCTCATTGCAGATACAAATCATCGCTTTACTATGACGAAGAGATTGACATCGAGACGAGCATCACTAAGCTCACTAAAATAAGCGTAGTCTTCACGTGCAGGATATTTCACGCAGGGACTAACAAACTTGCTGCGGAGGGCTACACCAAGCACGCATTCACATCACATGACGGGAAATTATTACGGGAAGGCAACAAACTTGAAGAGTGGCTGAGAAAATTTCTCGAGCAATAAAAAAAAAATCCCTCTGACTCACAAACATGAATCAGGGGGAATAATTATTAATATTATCTTACAGGCTCAAGGAGTCCGTAGCTGTCCTCGCCGCGTTTGTATACGACGTTGATTTCTCCTGTCTCTGCGTTCTGGAACATAAAGAACGAGTGCCCTACAAGTTCCATCTGCATAACAGCTTCAGTCGTGTTCATCGGGTAGACTTGAACCTTCTTGACCTTATCGATTACCGGTACATTCTCTGACTCTGACTCGGGGGCTTCGTCAAGGCTGAACGAGAACTCTTCACCGGCTCCAAACTGTGCCCTGTCCTTGAGATAAGAATTATATTTCTTGATCCTGCGTTCGAGATTCTTTAGTGACTGGTCAAATGCTTTTCGAGGCTCCAGCGCGTCCTCTTCAGCACGTAAGATTACACCGTTTGCATTTGCAGTAGTCTCGACATTAAAGCTGCCTTTGTGATGAGTTACTACGATTTGACAGTTTAATATTTTCCTGAAGAATTTTTCGAGCTTAGAAATCTTCTTCTCCATATAGTCTCTGAGCTTATCGTCAATTTCAGCTCCGCGCTGTACAAAACGAACTTCCATGATATGCAGACCTCCTGAAAAGTATTGTGTATATTATATCGCACTTTATAATGTCATGCCCGCAGAAATCACTGACTCAAATTCTGACTCTTTGAACTCGCGCAGAACATAATCACCGGAGTCACTCGGCAGAGCAAACTTTAACCCGTCTTTATTAATCTTCATGATCTCATGTGCTACTTCACCTGCTCTTAATGATCCTCTGTAACTCAAAGGCAAATCAAGTTTCTTTATCGCGTTTAATATTCTCATCGCTGTATTTCCTGAGAACCAGTTTAATTTAAGTCCTGCCCTTGCAACGATAGCTATACCCTGAGCAGCTGCTATGACATGAGGAATTTTATCAGAGTGAAGCCTCTCGAAAGCCTGAGCAGATACTACACACGAGCTTAAAAACTTTTTGCGGCCTTCTGAGTCAGTGTTAGCAGCTTTGAACTTTATGCAGAGTTCTATAATCTCATCAAGATTTGCGCAAATATCATCAGCTTCAAAGAGTCTTAACATGTCTCTTGAATTCAGGACAGCAATAGACAACGCGTCAATGAGATTCGATTTATATTCGTCTTCGGGCAGGGCATTAAGGCATTCGGGATCGCATAATACTAACGAGGGCTGATAGTTTACTCCTGCGAAATTTTTCCCGGAGCTTAATTCAAGTTCCGCCCTGACTCCTGTACATGTTACGAGCATGGCCTCAAGAGTAACGGGTATTAACACGAGTTTAACGCCTGACATGTAACACTGAGAAGCAAACGCTGCCGACGCACATATTTTCTTATCACCAAGAGCAGCAACACAGCATTTTTCAGACAAGCTCAAAGCAGACATATCTTCAAGCAGTTTGGGTAAAGAGTGAAAGTTTCCGGCTGACTCTGAGTCTAATAACAGCTCGCAGAATCTTAACTTCATTCCTTCAGGTCTTGGGCATTCCTGAAAGTTGGTGATTATATTTTGCAGATACAAACTTGAATTCTTCTCGTCAGTTATTAAGACCATCTCAAGCTCTGACTCTGACTCGCTGCTGAGCCTTAATATCTCGAGTCCTAATCTGTTAATCAAGCCTTTCTGAATCTTGACGTTGTAATTATTAATCTTTATCGTTGCAGGCATGTTAATAAATCCTTTCGTAAATAAAAACACCCTCCGAACTTTGGCTGTTCAGAAGGTGCTTCTGTGTTCAAGTTTTATATATTTGCGGTGTGAATGCTCTCTTCAGTCCTAGCCGAATAATTATTTATGCCTCTGATTAAGCCGGTACCAGAAGCTAAAGCTAAACATGAAATAATTATTTGCTGATAACTTAAAAGAGTTCACGATAAAAAATTTCTCCGTTCATAGATATTAAATCCGGGTAAATAATTACATACACGCTTTAACTTGTCAAGAAATTATTCATGCTGCCTGTTCGATAGCCCTTAAGATCAAGAGAAATATATTCAAAGCCGAGAGCCTTTAATGAGTCATATATTTTATTTCGAGTGTCATCACGCATTATTCTCGCAAAGTCTTCGGGTAATATCTCAATGCGTGCTAAGTTATCACCGTGAAGCCTGACTCGGAACTGCCTGAAGCCTGACTCTAATAAAACACGTTCTGACTGTTCGACCATCGATAATTTTTTCTCTGTGATAATTTCGCCGTAAGCTATTCTTGAAGCCATACATGCAAACGAGGGCTTCTTCCATGTAGGCAGACCAAGTTCACGAGACAAGCATCGAATCTCATCTTTATTCAAGCCTGCAATTTGTAACGGACTCTTTATATCTAACTCTTCAAGAGCCTTGAGTCCCGGCCTGTAGTCTTTCAAGTCATCGAGATTAGAGCCTTCTATAACGTTAGCAATATTATTCTCGCGTGCAGTCTCAAGAATTCGGGTAAATAATGCCTTCTTGCATAAATAACACCTGTCGGGATTATTTTCTTTGACACCGGGAATGCTTAACTCATCAACGTGAATTATCTTGTGTGAGATATTATGTGCTTTACAGAAAGATTCTGCCTCGTTGAGCTCCCATCTTGGAATAAAGACGGACTCTATAGTTACGGCCAAGACTCTATCACCTAAGACATCATGAGCTACTTTTGATAACAGAGTCGAGTCGACTCCTCCTGAGAAAGCAACTGCGACACTATCAAGCGAGCTTATATATTCTTTGAGAGCCTGAAATTTTGAGTCAAGTTCTAGTGTAAGTCCTTCAGCCATTCTGATAACTTCCCCTTGTCAAGATTATTAGCCTTGATTCCGTCTTTGACATCAGCACCCTTGCAGAGTTCGCGAATCTTTAACGCAGCCTTATCACAGTTTGAGCCTCCTGACGTACAGAACGGGTAAATCTTTTTGCCTGTGAAGTCATATTTCTCAATGAAAGAAATTACTGCCATAGGACACGTGAAGCACCATATAGGGAAGCCGATTATAATATTCTTGTAGTCCGAGAAGTTCTCTATAACATCATCAGTCAGTGCGAGTCTCTCACCCTTCTTGAATTCTTTGATGGACTCTAGAATCGTCATCATGTAATTCTTTGGGTAAACTTTCTCTGTCTTTATCTCGTGAAGCGGTGCATTGATCTCGCTTGCTATGTATTCTGCGGCTTTCTTAGTAGTTCCACTCTTGGAGAAATATATTATTAACGTGTCGTTCATTTATAAATGCTCCTTTCTAGTGCCACTTAAACGGGGGCTGAGTGTATCCGTAAAAAATTTCGCCTGAACCTGAACGTTCTGCCCAGCGTCTATTGCCGTAATCGTAGTGCCACCATTCGTTAGGGTTATTCGTGAAGCCTGCCTCAGTCATAACGCGTACAAGAGTCCGTCTGTTTTCGAGTGCTATAACATTGATTTGAATGCTCAAGTCAGAATGCTCGTAGTAATTCGTTGCTGAATGTTCTTCTGTCTCGTCAAAGCTGCCTCCCATCGGTAAATAATGCCCGTACTTATCAGCAAGAGTCAAATCTATTGAGCCTCCTGTCAAGTGTCCTGATACGTTCTCCGGGTCTTTGGAAGGTACAGCGACAAAAGTTTTTGTGAGTTCGTATGCTTTATCGTCGTCGAAACCTTTAGCCTTGTAACGTGAATATAAAGTATCGAACAGGAATTTTTGCAGCTCGAATGATCTCCAGCCGTCCCAGATAATTAATCTCATTCCGTCAGACAAAGACTCAGCAGCAATTAATAATCTCTCGTAGACGCTCTCACGCAGCCACGCTTCAGGGAGACTGCCGGGCAATCCTTCACCGAAGTACCAGCTTTTGACTAAAATTTTTTCAGGATAGAGACTCGCCTGCACAAGTTTTTCGTTATCTTTGGTGAAGTTCATTATTTATTCACACCTCAATATATGCGTTAAGAATTCGGGGAAGTCTATTCCTGCGGCCCTTGCAGCTTTGGGAACGAGACTCGTTGCTGTCATTCCCGGAGCAGTATTTACTTCGAGAATGTATGCAGTGTTATCTTGAGTGAGTCTGAAATCTGACCTGCTGTAGGCTCTGCACCCTAAGACTTGATGAGCTTTGACTGCCATGCTGCTTATCTGTTCTCTTGCTGAGTCGTCAATCTTTGCGGGAGTGATATATTCCGTAGCTCCTGATGTGTATTTGTTCTTGTAGTCATAGAATCCAGCGTGAGGGACGATTTCAATAACGGGCAATGCTTCAACTTGGCCGTCATGTTCCCAGATTGCGCACGTTAATTCACGTCCTGAAATATACTTCTCAATCATAACGTCAGACTCGTAGCTTTCTTTTGCGAGTTCGACAGCCTGCGATAACTTCTCAGGTGTGAGACCCTTAATTATAGTAACACCGACTGTGCTGCCTCCTGAACAAGGCTTGACTACGACATCAGAGCCTAACTTTGCGATAATCTCGTCACAGCTAACGGGCATTAATAAACTTTCCGGAGTCCTTATGCCTGACTTCTTGAATAGAGTCAATGCTTTCCACTTGTCCATAGCCAGCGCGCTTGCTTCGGGGCCTGAACCTGTGTAGTGAATATTCAGCTTGTCGAGTTCAGATTGAAGTCTGCCGTCTTCTCCCCAGTCTCCGTGCATTGCGATGAAG
The DNA here is from genome assembly GCA_017439345.1 of Synergistaceae bacterium. Lineage (GTDB taxonomy): Bacteria > Synergistota > Synergistia > Synergistales > Aminobacteriaceae > JAFUXM01. The sequence continues at coordinate 29,429 of JAFSJJ010000042.1, read as the reverse complement.
GCTGCGTCAAAATTTTTTACCCTGTCAACTTCGCTTAGTGAATGTAAATCGAGTGTTTGAGCGTTAAAGCCTGCCTGATTGAGAGCTTTGCATACAGCTTCTCCGCTCCTGAGTGATACTTCGCGTTCTCTGCCGTCTCCTCCACATAAGACAGCAACATTTTTTATATCGTTCATGTGTAAATTTTCCTTTGTAAGTAATAAAATTTATATTGCTATTTTCCCCCTGAATAAAATTCTTTTCTCGTAGGATTTTCGTGAATCAACACTGAAGACTGATTGAAAGTTTTTATTAACTCGTCTGACGCTTCATGAACTTTTGCTTTATTCGTCTGGCTCAAGTAAATTACAAGCGTGAACTCATGAGAAATTTTGCCGTTGTCATCAGTCCAGCCTCCTTCAGCTTCGAGAATTGTCCAGCCTGAGAAATATTTTGCGAGAATATCTTTAAGTTTACTCTTTGCTTCTTCATGTGAGAACACAGGCAAGTTAGAGTCCTTGTCATTCGTTCCAAGATAGATAACGTATTGAGTGTCGTCGAAGTCCTGAGACTCATTCCACACGAACAGAGCAGCTACGATAACAAGAATTAGAGTGTAGGCCAAGAGCATACGATTCTTTTTCATGATGATAAACCTCCTGAGCAATAAATTTTTAATTACACGCTATAATTTTCTCACAAGTAATTAATTTTGAATCTTGAAAGGAGTCTTTCACTTATGCAGCAGTTATATGCAACATGGCGGATGAGTTATATAGAAGCTCCCAAGCACGAGGGCTGTATATTCTGTGATTTTCCGGCTGAACACAAGGACGACGAACATTTCATAGTTCACAGGGGCAAAACATGCTTTGTGATTATGAATTTATACCCCTACAACCCCGGCCACATGATGGTTATTCCCTTCAGGCACACGAATGTTTATGAATCATTGACTGACGAGGAAATTTTAGAGCTTCACAATCTGACATCACACGCCGTAAAAGTCTTAAAGCACGTAATGCACCCGGACGGCTTCAACATGGGAATCAATTTAGGTCTCACAGCAGGAGCAGGAGTCGCAGGACACCTTCACAGGCACATAGTACCCAGATGGAACGGAGATAATAATTTCATGCCGGTCTTAGCTGACACAAGAGTCCTTTCTGACGCTATCGAAAACTCATGGCGAAAGATTAAAGATGCTTGGAACGAATGTCTATAACGAACCTTCACGAGCTGCGATTTACGAGGAGAAAATAAAGCGTTCTGTATTCATTGCTAATCTTGAACCCGTTCACTCTGAGGACGAAGCAAGAGATTTTCTGACTCGAATCACTTCACAGCACAGGGACGCGACTCACAACTGCAGGGCTTATATCATGGGAAGTTCAGGGGAGTACGAATATTTTTCAGATGACGGCGAACCTTCAGGCACAGCAGGACGACCGATATTGCTTGCTATAAAAAAGAGTACTCTTGTTAATGTAATGGTAATCGTGACTCGATACTTCGGGGGCGTTAAGTTAGGGACTCGCGGCTTAATCGATGCATACGGACTGACGGCTTCAAAGGCTCTTGAACTTGCAGGAGTGACTCAAAGAGTTATGACTCAGAAAATTTTTATCTCTCTTGATTATGCTTCTATGGGAGTGATTACGAGATTGCTTGAGAGTCATAATGCGTTAAATCTTTCATGGGATTACAAAGAGTCAGTGAACGTGATTGCAGACATACCAATTAATTATTATGAGAGTCTTTCGCGTGAACTTGACGAGTTAAGAGCAAGAAAAATTATCAAATCGTTTGACAAGAATCAAGCTGCGTTATAATATATTCCGAGTTTGTGGTGGGTTGGCCGAGAGGCTGAAGGCGCTCGCCTGCTAAGTGAGTATAGGGTCTAATAACTCTATCGTGAGTTCGAATCTCACACCCACCGCCATTAATATATAAAATTTCCTGCGGTAGTAGCTCAGCTGGATAGAGCGAAGGCCTACGGAGCCTTAGGTCGTGGGTTCGAATCCTGCCTACCGCGCCAATATCAGACAAGAATAGAGGCGGTTGCTGAGTTATATGCTACAGACCGCTTTTTTTGTGTATGTAAAGACAGGGCTTCAATCTTGATTCATGACTCTCAGGCCGTAGAGTATTTATCAGGTTCAAGCATAAATTATTAACACGCATTAAGAAAAGGAGAGAAAATTTTTTCACCATGACAAAGAGAATTATAACTTGCACGCTTTTAGTTCTTGCGATGGCTTCATGTGCTTTCGGAGCAGCTTTCAAGATCGGCGGAACAGGCCCACTTACCGGCGGAGCAGCAATTTACGGAATGGCAGCAATGAGAGGCGCACAAATTGCAGTCGATGAGATTAACGCAATGAACGCAGGAATAACTTTCGAGCTTCGTTATGAAGATGATACTCACGATGCAGAGAAAGCAGTTAATGCCTATAATGCCCTCAAAGACTGGGGAATGCAGGTTTCATTAGGTTCTGTAACTTCTAAACCCTGTGAGGCAACAGCAGCCGAGAACTTCGCAGACAGAATATTTGCTTTGACTCCTTCAGCCTCGTCCGCAGCAGTTACTGAAGGCAAAGACAACGTGTTTCAGATGTGCTTTGTAGACCCTAACCAGGGCAGTGCAAGCGCGCAGTATATCGCAGACAAGAAACTTGCTAAGAAAGTTGCAGTTATCTGGAAAAATGACGATGTTTACTCTAAGGGCATCCGTGATACGTTCGTAGAGAAAGCTCCCGGACTTGGACTCGAAGTAGTAAGCGAGACAACTTTTGCAGACGGCAACGATAACGATTTCTCAGTTCAGCTCACAGACGCAAAGGAGAAGGGCGCAGAACTCGTATTCCTTCCGATGTACTATCAGCCCGCTTCATTAATTCTTGCTCAGGCTCAGCAGATGGGGTACGCTCCCAAATGGTTCGGAGTCGACGGCATGGACGGAATTTTAACGATGGAAGGCTTTGACAAGTCATTAGCAGAGGGCGTTATATTATTAACACCGTTCAACGCAGACGCTAAGGACGAGAAGACAGTTAAATTTGTTGCCGAATATCAGAAGAGATTTAACGAGATTCCTAATCAGTTCGCAGCAGACGGTTACGATTGTGTCTATGCTTACTGCCAGGCACTCACTCAGGCGAAGGCTACACCTGACATGGACGCTGAAGCAATCTGCGCAAAGATGATCGAACAGTTCACGACAATGACATTAAACGGAGTCACCGGCGAAAACGTAAAGTGGGCCAAGAACGGCGAAGTTACGAAAGACCCTAAAGGCATGGTCATCAAAAACGGCGCATATGTCGGACTTGATTAATTAATAAAAACTAGTGAACTCACACAGACAACTTAACACTTGAAAATTTGCTGACAGTTCGGAGAGAATCGGCCTTGTAAAAAATCTCCGGCTGTCTTTTTTTGTATGTAAGGAGAGATAATTTTATTCATGATATTTCTTAATTACTTTATCAGCGGAATAAGTCTCGGCAGTATCTACGCAATTATCGCGCTGGGCTACACTATGGTCTACGGAATTGCGAAAATGCTTAACTTTGCTCACGGTGATGTTATCATGGTCGGTGCTTATGTCTGCTTCTATGCTGTGGCACGCTATGAACTTAACCCGTTTATAGGACTCGTCCTTGCTATGATAGTCTGCACGTTTTTGGGAATTATCATAGAGAGATTCGCATATAAACCCCTGAGGCAGGCACCTTCACTCGCTGTATTAATTACTGCAATAGGAGTCAGCTATTTATTACAGAATACGGCGTTATTATTATGGTCGTCAAATCCCAAAGTCTTCCCGTCTATAATCGGCCGTGGAGCTTTCAAATTATTCGACGGCGAACTTTCAATTTCACATATCACAGCTTTAACGATTATTGCATGTCTCGTGATTATGGCGGTCTTGACTCTCTTCATTAACAAAACACGACTCGGCAAGGCAATGCGGGCATGTTCTGAAGACAAGGGAGCAGCGCAATTAATGGGAATCAACGTAAATGCTACGATCTCGCTAACTTTTGCGATAGGTTCAGGACTCGCGGCCATAGCAGGAGCTTTGTTGTGTTCAGCATATCCGACTTTAATGCCAACGACTGGAGCATTACCCGGAATCAAGGCATTCACCGCAGCAGTATTCGGGGGCATAGGCTCAATTCCCGGAGCTTTCTTAGGCGGTTTGATGCTGGGAGTAATAGAAATTTTTGCGAAGGCTTATATATCGAGTCAATTATCTGACGCTGTAGTGTTCGCGATGTTGATAGTAGTACTGCTTGTTAAACCTGCGGGCCTGCTAGGCAGACAGACTCAAGAGAAGGTGTAAAGATTATGACTATGAGGAGACTTATAAATCTAAAACGCGTCGAGGCTCGGAGAATATATCTCACGTATTTTATAGTAATTCTCGCTTACGTGATTTGCCAGACAATGAGCAGCACCAAAATTTTGAGTTCGACAATGAGGGGAATGCTTGTCCCTATATGCGCTTATATGGTCATGTCGATTTCTCTAAATCTTGTCGTAGGAATTTCCGGCGAGCTTTCGTTAGGTCACGCTGGCTTTATGTCGGTCGGGGCGTTCTCAGGAGTAGCAGCGGCTATATTAATGCAGGGCTTCATACCGTTTGCTCCTGTGAGATTAGCTCTTGCGATGATTATAGCGGCAATTTTCGCGGCAGCAGCAGGCTTCTTGATAGGGATTCCAGTTTTGAGGCTCAAGGGTGATTACTTAGCTATAGTAACTCTTGCGTTCGGTGAAATAATAAAGAGCATTCTCAATAATTTTTACTTGGGAGTCGACTCAGGCGGTCTTCAGTTCAGTATGCTGTCAGATACAACGAGGCTTCTTGCAGGCGGGAAATTAATCATTCGCGGACCTATGGGAATCAGCGGCATTCAGAAAATTGCAACGTTCCCGGCAGGTTTTATACTCGTTATGATTTCGTTGATGATTGTATTTAATCTCGTTAATTCTCGTTCAGGTCGTGCGTTCATGGCAATTCGAGACGACAGAATCGCTGCCGAGAGCATAGGACTCGACATCACAAAATATAAAATGACAGCTTTCGTAATGTCCGCAGCTATGGCAGGAGCAGCAGGGGCACTCTTCGCAATGAATTACTCGACGATAGTAGCTAACAAGTTCGACTTTAATACTTCAATATTAATTCTCGTGTTCGTAGTTCTCGGAGGGCAGGGCAACATGTTAGGAGGCATCATAGCAGCAGCAGCACTTACTATATTACCTGAAAAATTGCGCCAGTTCTCAGATTACAGAATGCTTCTCTATGCAATCATATTAATAATTACTATGCTGGGTACGAATAATCAGGAGATAAGAAATTTCTTTGCGGGATTAAATCCTTTCAGACGTAAAGAACACGAAGAGGAGGCAGCATAACATGAAATCAAAGACTAAATATATTCAGGTGCCTTCAAAGTCAATTCTGCCCGACAGAGACATAGCGCGCGAACCTGTTTTAGAGTGCATTAATCTGGGTATCACTTTAGGGGGAATTAAGGCGGTCGACAACTTTAACTTAACAATCGGACGCACTGAGATTGCAGGCTTAATCGGACCTAACGGAGCAGGAAAGACTACAGTATTTAATTTGCTCACGAAAGTTTATCAGCCTACGACAGGGACAATTTTACTCAACGGCAAAGATACTCACGGAATGACTACGACTCAGATTAACAAAGCAGGTATTGCCCGAACGTTCCAGAATATAAGATTATTTAAGAATCTCAGCGTTGTTGATAACGTCAAGGCAGCAATGAATAACGAAATGCGCTATAACATGCTGAGTGCTATATTACGACTTCCCAATTACAGGCGCGAGGAAGTTGCAGCTCACAGAAGGGCATTGAAATTATTATCTATATTCGACATGCAGGACATGGCAGACGTTAGAGCAGGTTCTCTCCCGTATGGAGCTCAAAGAAGACTCGAAATAGTAAGGGCACTCGCTACGAATCCCTCGCTGTTATTACTCGATGAACCCGCAGCAGGTATGAACCCTTCAGAGACAGCGGACTTGATGGACAATATCCGCAAAGTTCACGAAATGTTTCAGATTGCAATAGTCTTAATTGAGCATGATATGAGTCTCGTTATGAATATCTGTGAAGGTATATGCGTCTTAAATTTCGGCCAGATAATAGCAAAGGGTACACCGGAAGAGATTCAGGCTAATCCGGCAGTAATTGAAGCGTATCTCGGCAGACGGAAGGAGGCGTAAATCATGGCAGTCTTAGAAGTCGAAAATATTAACGTCTATTACGGCAGCATTCACGCCATAAAAGGCATCTCATTTGAGGTCAACGAGGGCGAAATTGTTACACTCATAGGCGCGAACGGTGCAGGGAAGTCAACGACTCTGAACACAATATCAGGATTGCTTCACCCATCAACGGGCAGCGTTTCATTTCTTGGCCAGCCGTTAGCAAAGCTCCAGCCTCACAAGATAGTAGAACGGGGACTCGCTCAAGTTCCGGAAGGACGCAGAGTTTTTGCACAAATGACAGTTCAGGAAAATTTGGAGATGGGAGCATACACTCAAGGCAATAAAAATATTCACGAGGACTTAGAGAAAGTTTATGCGTTATTCCCAAGACTCAAGGAGAGAATGACTCAGACAGCGGGGACACTTTCAGGCGGTGAACAGCAAATGCTTGCAATGGGACGCGCCCTAATGAGCAGACCGAAATTATTAATGCTTGATGAGCCTTCAATGGGACTCGCTCCGATTCTGGTAGAGCAGATCTTTGACATCATTGCAGACCTTCACAAGACAGGAGCTACTATATTGCTTGTAGAACAGAATGCGCAGATGGCTCTGAGTATCGCTAACAGGGGCTACGTCATGGAGACCGGGAAAATCGTTACGACTGGAACGGGTAAAGAATTATTATCTTCTCCTGAAGTGAGAAAGGCATACTTAGGCGGTTAATAAATTTATTCGGGAGATTCACTATTGAGTCTCCCTTAACTGCATTTCAATTGAGTTGAATCCTTGTTGACATGCCTGCATTCACTACAATATAATCAAGCAATCCAAATTATTTTATTATTAATATTCAGGGAGGAACACTCATGAAAAAATTATTCTCTGTAGTAATGGTTCTCGTTCTTCTTGCGTTATGTGCATCTGCTGCTATGGCTGATTACCCGGACAAATCGCTCACAGCTATATGTCCCTGGGGTGCAGGCGGCGGAACTGACTCTTGTTTACGGGCATTCTGTCAGGCTCTCGAAAAGCAGCTCGGCCAAACTATCATCGTCGACAACAAGACAGGAGCAGGCGGAGTAACAGGACATGAGGCAATCGCAGACGCTGAACCAGACGGCTACACTTTCGGCATGATAACTTTTGAGTTCGTTACGTACAAGGCTCTTGATGTATCTGATTATAAGTCCTACGTGAATTATGATCCCCTTTGCAGACTCAACGCTGACCCGGCAGGCATCACAGTAAATAAGGCATGGGCAGAGAAGAACGGCATCAAGAATCTTGCTGACTTTATTACTTACTGCAAGGCTCACCCCGGCGAAGTCAGAATGGGCGGCTCATCTGCTAATTCAGTGTGGCACATCGCAGGAGGCTACTTCATGAACGTTGCAGGAGTTGAGCTCAAGATGGTAACTTATCCGGACGGAGCTGCTTCGGCTGTTCAGGCTGCTGCACAGGGCGTTGACATTGAGGGAGTAACTGTTTCACTTGCTGAGGCTCGTTCGTTCATTGAGTCAGGCAATCTTATATGTCTTGGACTCATGGCTGAAGAACGCATTAATAATAAAGTGTTCGGGAACATTCCTACATGCAAAGAACAGGGCATTAACGCATTCTATTCAACATGGCGGGGACTTGGCCTTCCCAACGGTGTAGACCCTGCAATAAAGACTAAACTTGCTGATGCCTGCAAAGCTGCTGTGAAAGATCCTGATTTTATCCAGTACATGACAAACGCAGGACTCGGAATTGCATACATGGACGCTGCTGAGTTCAAAGCATTCTTAGAACAACAGGAAGAACACGATGTACCGGCCGCAATGAAAGCTGCTGGAATCGAAATATAGTAATTCATTAATTCCTGAGAGGCGGGGCAGCCTGCCTCTTTTTTTATTATAGTTAAGGAGTGAATTTTCTTGAGAAGGACTCAAACTAAGGCTTTTGCGAGTCTAATATGTTCAATTATATTGCTGATATTTGAAATCTGGGCTTATGTCGAGACTACGGGCTTCAGGGTTCACAAGAGGGCATTTGTTCAGCCTGCTACTTTCCCTCAGATTATGATTTGCGGAATGGCTATATTCACTGTGATATTATTCATTCAGTCATTCATAAAAGTAACTCGGGGCATGAAAGACGGCGATCCTGAAAACGAACCTGCTGCGAGCGTCAATCCTTTCACTAATCGAGGCGTGGCAGCTGCATTCTTTGTGATTATTCTGTGCGTAATCTATACGTATTTATTTGACAAGTTAGGCTATGTCCTTGTATCTGCATGTATAAGCGTAATTATAATGTGGCTCATAGGCAAGCGCGACTTAAAGATAATCATTCCCGTATCTATCCTTGTGCCGTTAATAATGTGGTTCATATTCTACAAGCTGCTGACTGTCAATATTCCTATGGGTATGCTTCAGCCTCTGCGCGACTTAGTAGACAAACTTTAAAGGAGGCATAAACATGAATTGGAGCTTATTATTTGAAAGTTACGCAAATGTCTTCACAAGTTTTCAAGTTATCTTTATGACTCTTCTAGGCGCATTAGGAGGCATTTTACTTGGAGCTGTTCCCGGAATGACTGCAACTATGGGAGTAGCTTTATTGATCCCTTTTGCGTTCGGTATGGATTTAATTCCCTCAATAGGATTACTGCTTGGAATTTACTGCGGAGGAATGTACGGCGGTTCTATCTCGGCTATTCTCATTCATGCTCCCGGTACCCCGAGTGCGGCGGCTACTTTATTAGACGGTTATCCCATGTGTCAGAAAGGTCAGGCAGGCAGGGCGTTATCTATAGCAATGTTCTCATCGTTCTGCGGAGGTGTCTTAGGTGCCTTAGTTATGACTTTCTTGTCGCCTCTTGTCGCTCAAATGGCTATGAAGTTCACAAGTGCTGAAATGTTAATGCTTGCATTCTTTGGACTCTCTGTTATAGTGTCGATTTCAGGCGAGTCAATTTCTAAGGGCTTAATATCTGCATTCTTTGGCTTATTACTCGCTACAGTCGGCCAAGATCCTACGTACGGGGCAAAAAGATTCGTGTTCGGATTCAGACCGTTATTGTCAGGCTTCTCGTTCATTCCGACTTTGATTGGATTATTCGCTATTGCAGAAGTCATCGCAGGAGTTGAGCGCATTATCAACGGTGAGGAGAAACAGCAGAAATCAGAAGAGAAAATTACGAACGTTTTACCCGACTTAAAGACTATTGGGCAGATATGGCCGAATATAATATCAGGCGGAATAATAGGCACAATGATCGGAGCTATTCCAGGCGCAGGCGGTGATATTGCAGTGTTCGTGTCTTACGGATTCAATAAGAGCTCATCGAAGCACCCCGAACTATGGGGAACAGGAATCCCTAACGGAGTCGCTGCAACGGAGTCGGCTAACAACGGCTGTTCAGGAGGCGCAATGATTCCCCTGCTTTCATTAGGAGTCCCCGGCGATGCTGTTACTGCTGTCTTGCTTGGAGCGTTCATCATGAAAGGTATTCAGCCCGGGCCAATGATGTACGTTAATGAGCTTCCTACAGTGTATAGAGTCTTTGCTGCCCTGATGCTTGCGAATATTGCTATGCTTCTGGTAGGCTGTGCGGGAGTGAGATTCTTTGCTAAGATCGTTTCAGTTGAAAAGAAAATGCTTTATCCGATTATTCTAGTTGTCTCGTTACTGGGAGCGTTCTCAATTAACAAGAATATATTTGATGTCGGAGTCTGCGTCTTATTCGGAGTCATAGGCTATCTCATGAATAAATTTGAGTTCCCGTTATCACCGATACTGCTTGCGTTAATTCTCGGCCCGATGTGTGAACAGAACTTTGTGCGCTTCGTGGACGTGAATAACGGCAATTTCTGGGAGATTCTGAATCGTCCTATAGCAGTAGGCTTCTTCTTGGTGTCTGTAGCAACGATACTTTACTCGATCTATAACCAGAAAAAGATTAACAAGAGAGAAGCTGAAAACAGAAAGAAAACATTCAGCGAGTAAGACTCTTCACAGCAAAATATATTCAAGAACGGCAGACGTGATTAATTCGCGCCTGTCAATTTTTTATAACTTGTTACAAAACGTTTTTGAATGATATACTCTTACGCATTCCAAATATTTTTATGTTTTGTTATCTAAGAAGGAGGAAATTTTTTTTATGAGAAAGTTTTTAGCTCTTATTCTTTCAAGTTTGCTCGTATTGTCGTGTGCAGGTGCATTTGCTGCTGACTATGAGATGATCGTAGGACATGCTCAGCCCGAAGGCAATCCCAGATGGGTCTCAATGGAAAAATTTGCTGCCGATGTCGAAAAGCTAACAGACGGTCATGTTAAAGTTACGGTGTTCGGAAACGGCCAGCTCGGTACAGAGAAAGAAATGCTCGAACAGGTCGTTCAAGGTGTTGCTCAGGGAATGAGAGGCGGACAGTTCGACTTCAGCCCGAGATTATTAATGTTCACCCTTCCTTTCTTGACGAATACCAGAGCAGAAGTTACAGCACTGTTGAAGAGCGATCTTGCAAAGAAAGTCTGCGCCGAAGCTGAGAAGACAACAGGAACAGTCATTATTAATCTCTGTGATGCAGGCGGTTATCGTCAGTTCTCAACGAATGCCCACCCGATTAAGAAGCCCGATGACCTTAAGGGCCTCAAGATGCGCACCAACGGAATGAAGACAATTGATATGACATTCAGGGCATTGGGTGCAACGACTACGACAGTTCCCTACGCTGATTTATACATGGCTCTCAAGACAGGAGTCGCTGACGGTCAGGAAAATCCTTGGGTCAACGTTGTAGGAATGAAGTTCTATGAAGTCCAGAAATATTTCACAGGAGTAAATTACCAGTTCCACCCGGATCCTTTTTACGTAAATGCAGACTGGTGGAATTCTTTACCCGAAGAGTACAGGGCAGCAATCAGCAAGGCAGCTGAGGAAATGGGCGACTACAACGATGAATTAATCGACAAGAACTCAGAGGAAGCCAGGCAGACAATCATTAAGAGCGGTGCAGAAGTCTACATGCCTACACCTGAAGAGTTAAAGGCGTTCCAGGAAGCAGCACAGCCGGTATATAAGCAGGTTGTTGAAGAGGGAATTTGCACTCAGGCAGAACTCGATGAAATTCTTGCAATCGTTGCAGGAGCAAAAAAATAATTTTATGTAATTCACGAAGCGGACTCTTTGAAGTTCGCTTTTTATTTTGCAAGTAAATAACTTGAATCGAGGGGAAAATTTTTCATGAAAGATAATGATAATCTCTTGACCAGATTTTATATCGGCATTGGAGCTCTTGCTATGGGACTGCTTGCCGCTCTGGTTATCTTCACTGTCATAGCGCGTTATTGCTTTTCACTCAGCTGGAAATCTGTCTCAGAGTTCAACGTTACACTATTCGCTTTTACTACGTTCTGGGGGATGGGAGTTAATGTCCTCAAAGACGAACACGTCAGCATAACTATATTATCAGATAAATTCACTCCTGCTATGAAACGCTGGAGCAGTATCTTTAACGGCTTCATAGTCCTGATAGTCGACTGCGTATTTGTATATTATTCATGGCTCTATGCTTCAAGAATGGGAAAGCAGATAAGTCAGGGAATGGAAGTTCCTATGTTATACATGTATGGAATCATGCCGGTCTGCGGGGTAATCTGCGCTTTATGTATAATCGTGAAAATGATTCAGAATTATAAAGCTCCGTTGTCAGAATTTGCAGCTCAGGAACATGAACAGGAAGGAGAGATTTTATAAATGGTAATTATATTCTTATTGCTCGGCTTGATAATATTTGCATTTATAGGCGTACCCCTTGCGTTCTCAATAGGTGCTTCATGTATAACGTATTTGTCTGCTGTTCGTCCGATGTTCTTAACGATGATGCCTCAGAGAATATGGAACGGTGTATATAGCGAGTTAATGATAGCTATGCCCCTGTTTATGCTCGCAGGCGAATTGATGAATACAGGAGGAATCACCAAGAGAATAATTGACTTCTGCATGGAAATCTTGAGGCCAATTCACGGCGGACTCGGCGAGGTCAACGTTGTAGGCTCTATGATATTCGGAGGCATTTCGGGCTCTTCAGTTGCAGATACTTCGGCACTTGGAAGCATATTAATTCCCGCAATGGAGAAAGAAGGCTATCCCAAGAGCGCAAGTGCAGGAATCACAGTAGCTTCGTCAACAATGGGAATGATTATCCCTCCGTCGACTCCTATGGTCGTTTATGCAATGGTCTCAGGAGCGTCAATCGGAGCGTTATTCATGGCCGGAGCAGTTCCAGGACTGTTAATCGGAATATCGCAGACTGTGTTAGTCTTCTGGTTCAGCGTCAAGAATGGCTGGCACCCTAAGCAAATTCCCTTCTCGTCAAAAAGATTCTGGGGAGCAATGTTAGCCGGAATTCCTGCCCTGTTAATGCCTGTCTTTATAGTCCTGTGTGTATCCGGTGGTATCTGCACAGCAAGTGAATCTGCCGGAGTCGCTGTGTTATATAGTCTGCTCGTAGGATTCTTTCTTTACCGTGAGCTTACGTTAAAAGATGTCTGGAACGCCCTCAAGAAGACCCTAATAGCTTCGTCATCAGTCATGTTGATTATAGGCTTCACTCAAATTTTCACGTGGATATTGACTATTCAGAAAGTCCCTGAGATCGTAGCAAACTTCTTCATGAGCATGAACGTATCACGAGTCGGAATAGCCTTAATGTTTGACGTATTAATATTGATAATAGGAACGTTCATAGACGTAAGCCCGGCGATATTATTACTCACACCGATAATGCTGCCTGTTATGAATCACTTTGGAATTTCTGCTCTTCAATTCGGGGCAATGATGATAACGGGACTTGCTATAGGACTCGTAACGCCTCCTGTTGGAATGTGCCTCAATGCGTGCAACAAGATTAACAAGATGCCTATAATAGATATATTCAAAGGTGCAGCACCGTATATCTTGTGCAATGTCATAGTACTTATAGCAATAAGCGTATGGCCTGAACTAACAGCTTTCCTGCCGCGATTACTGGGATATTAGAGAAAATATAATAATTTAGATCCGTCGGCATGGTGTCGGCGGATTTTTTTATGATTTATAAATTGTCAAAATTTTCATGCTATAATCAGGCAATAATTTTTTCTTTATTAGGAGGTATTAGCAATGACCGCAAAGAAAGGAACTTTACAGGTAATACTCGGAGCCGCTTTTCTTATGGCAACGTCTGCTATAGGCCCTGGCTTCTTGACTCAGACTACTGTTTTCACTCAGCAGCTTTTAGCTTCAGCAGCATTTGCAATTCTCGTTACTATAATCGTTACTGCAATAGTTCAGTTAAATATCTGGAGCATAATATGTGTCTCAGGACTCCGCGCTCAGGACGTGGCAAATAAAGTTGTTCCCGGTCTGGGTTATTTCCTGGCATTTGCTGTAGCTCTGGGGGGCTTGGCCTTCAACGTCGGCAATGTCGGAGGAGCTGCCCTTGGATTAAATACTGTCTTCGGGATTCCTAATAGTTACGGTGCTGCGATAAGTGCTGCTATAGCTATTTTCATTTTCCTGAATAAAGACTTAGGCAAGGCTATGGACTACTTCACGCAGCTTCTTGGAGTCCTCATGATTGCTTTAATGCTTTATGTTGCTATGCAGTCTGCTCCTCCTGTTGCTTTGGCTGCAAAAGAAGCTGTTATCCCGACTGAAATTAACTGGACTGTTATATTAACTCTTATCGGCGGAACTGTAGGCGGTTATATTTCGTTTTCAGGGGCTCATAGATTAATTGACGCTGGAGTCAGAGATGCAAAGGACGCTACCAAAGGCGCATTGAACGGGATTATAGTTACATCGATTATGAGAGTACTGCTCTTCTTGGCGGTGTTAGGAGTTGTCTACGTTGCTGCCGGTGAAGCTGCTGTAGTTCTTGATAAAGGCAATCCTGCTGCAGATGCTTTCAGAAGGGGAGCAGGCGAGATAGGCTATAGAATGTTCGGCGTAATCTTATGGGCTGCCGGTGTTACTTCAGTTATAGGAGCTTCGTATACTTCAGTTTCGTTCTTGAGATCGCTTTTCGGCGGAGTAGATCGCAATTATAGATGGTGGATGATAGGCTTTATCTGTGCTTCGACTGCTATAAATATCTTCGTTGCTAACCCTGTCGCCCTTCTCATTGCTGCAGGTTCTATTAACGGACTCATTCTGCCTCTAGCTTTGGCCTGCATATTACTCGGTGCCTACAAGAAAAACGTAATAGGTGAAGATTATCATCATCCTGTCATATTATCTGCTGCAGGGTGGGCTGTCGTAGCATTCACGTTCTGGATGGGAATTCAGGCACTGCCAAATATATTAAAGATATTCGAGTAAAAATTATGTCAGAGTTTAAAGCAAAAATACTCCCGGCCGGTGAGACCTGCATATTCGTTGACTTCGGAGAAATAATTGACATGAAGATTAACGCCTGTGTTCAGGCATTGAAACGCGCTCTAACTGATGAACCCTTTGAAGGCCTGCTTGAGTTAGTTCCTACGTATCGTTCGCTTTCGATATATTTCGATCCGTTGAGAATTAATCTTGATGCGCTGTATGAGAGACTCAATAAAGAACTTGCAGGACTTGATGACTATAACAGCGATAATAATCAAGCAGCGAATTCTATAGAGATTCATGTTCCTGTATTCTTCGGCGGAGAATTCGGCCCGGATTTGCAGGACGTTGCAGAACACACAAAGCTCACAGTTGAAGAAGTTATAAAGCGTTACTGCGGGTCGCCGTTATATTGCTTCATGAACGGTTTTACGCCGGGATTTCCGTATTTGGGAGGTATGGACTCTTCACTTGAGACTCCCAGATTAAAGAATCCCCGTGAATATATTCCTGCTAACAGTGTTGCAATCGGAGGAGCTCAGGCCGGGGCATACTCTATAGCGAGTCCTGGAGGCTGGCGGATTATAGGGCGGGTTCCCTATGAATTATATGATCCGTATAGAGAACCTGCAGTAGCTATTCAAGCCGGGATGTACGTTACATTTTATCCTGTTGACATGAATCGCTATCAAGAAATAGAAGCTCAAGCAAAGTCAGGCATTTATAAAATCGAATATAAGCAAAGGGAGATGACTTCAAAATGAAATTATTAATTCAATTTCCCGGAGCATTAACGACTGTTCAGGATCTTGGCCGCTGGGGTTATCAGGCAATCGGAATGCCAGTAAGCGGTGCTATGGATGCTCCTGCATTGATTCGGGGAAATATTTTACTTGGGAATCAAGACAACGCTGCTGCACTCGAAATGACTATGTCGGGGCCCTCTGTGCTATTCAAAGACGGTGAGGGAGCAATTGCAATAACAGGCGGAGACTTACAGCCGAGACTCAATAATCAGCCTGTCTCAAATTGGAAAGTTTTACCCGTTAAGAGCGGTGATGTCTTGACCTTCGCAGGAGTTTGCGGCAGAGGCTTGCGGGCTTATCTTTGTGTCTCCGGAGGCATTGATGTCCCTGTAGTAATGGGAAGCAGAAGCACTTACATGAAGGCAAAAATAGGAGGTCTTGACGGCAGAAAACTTGCTAAAGATGATGAACTCTCAACAGGTCAAGCCGGGAAATATAAAGCAGGTGTGAGCTGTCCTGAAAATATGCGTCCTGATTATTCTCCTGATAAGCCCCTAAGAACTGTCTTAGGTCCTCAAGATGATTATATAAAGCCTGAAGGTGTAAAAACTTTTTTGTCATCAGAGTACAAAATTTCGCCGTCGTCTGACAGAATGGGTTCACGAATGGAAGGCAGCGAACTAATCGAACACGTCAAAGGCCCCGATATAGTTTCAGATGCTATTCCTATGGGAGCGGTTCAAATTCCCGGTCAAGGTCTGCCTATCGTAATGATGGCTGATCGTCAGACAACAGGAGGCTATGTCAAAATCGGTGTAGTTCATGCCCTCGATGTTGCAAGATTAAGTCAGTTAATGCCCGGTTCTCCCGTAAGATTTTCACAGATAACGCAGAAGCAGGGAATCGAGATTTCTAAATCAGAAGCACAGGCTTTGAATTCTCTGCGCGATTACGTCATGAAATTTTCACAGACTCAGACTCTGACTCAAGCACAGCCTCAGACTCAGAGTCAGAGTCAAAGAGGGGCTATGAATGTCATAGTCAACGGCGAGAAGTTTTTCGTTACTTGGGAAAGATTATAAATATATAAAGGGGGTTATTTGTTTATGGCCTATAAAGTTGATTTGAACAGCGACTTGGGCGAGAGTTTCGGAGCTTGGAAAATGGGACATGATTCCGATGTATTAACTTTCGTATCGTCTGCTAACGTAGCGTGCGGATTTCATGCCGGCGATCCCCTAGTCATGAAACGTACTGTAGAAGAAGCTGTTAATGCCGGAGTTGCTGTAGGGGCACATCCTGCTTATCCTGACATAAAAGGCTTTGGAAGGCGCAATATGACATGTTCACCCGATGAACTCTACGCAGATACACTTTATCAAATCGGAGCATTAAGGGCTTTTTGTGAAGCAGCAGGAATAAAATTACAACACGTTAAACCACATGGAGCTATGTATAACAGTGCTGCAAAGAAACCTGAGGAAGCTATGGCACTCGCTCAGGCCGTTAAAGACGCAGGGGGTAATTTGATTCTCATGGGATTAGCAGGCTCAAAATTTGACGAA
The DNA here is from genome assembly GCA_017439345.1 of Synergistaceae bacterium. GTDB lineage: Bacteria > Synergistota > Synergistia > Synergistales > Aminobacteriaceae > JAFUXM01. The sequence goes on along the minus strand of JAFSJJ010000042.1, from coordinate 12,533 downwards.
GCTGCAGATAAGATCGGGATTCCATATGCTGCCGAAGCATTTGCTGACAGAGGCTATATGAATGACGGCTCACTTGTTCCCCGAAAAATGGAAGGCGCATTTGTCAAAGATGTAGAACTTGCTGCAAAACGCGTTATCAGGATGGTCAAAGAAGGTGTTGTTGAAGCAATTGACGGCACAATTGTAAATCTTCGTCCGCATTCAATTTGTCTTCACGGTGATTCGCCCTCTGCTGTCCAAATGGCTCAGACTTTGAGAAAGCGTTTAATCGAGGCAGGAATTGAAATAGTTCCGCTTAGAGACTTAATTTAATTTCAACGAGGAGATGACTTAATTATGACAATGACAAAACCAAGTGATTACGCTGCTTACAGTCCTCAGGAAGTCCGTAAAATGATTCGTTCCGGTGAATGGGACAGGCCTACTTCTGGGATGTGTGAAGGCTATGTTCAGGCAAATCTTGCTGTACTCTCGAAAGACATAGCATATGATTTTCTCGTGTTTGCTATGAGGAATCCTAAGCCGTGTCCTATTCTTGATATTACTGAACCGGGAAATACTGAGCCTAAGTTAATTGCTCCCGGTGCTGACATTACGAAAGATATTCCGCGTTATAGAGTCTGGAAGAAGGGCGAACTTGTTGACGAAGTTACTGACGTTACGAAATATTGGCGTGAAGACCTCGTAGGGTTCCTGATTGGCTGTTCGTTCTCGTTTGAAGGCGCAATGCTTCAATCACATGTTCCAGTCCGTCATATTGAATGCGGCTGCAATGTTCCCATGTATATTACTAATATTCAGTGCAAACCTGCCGGGAGATTAAGCGGCCCTATGGTCGTATCGATGAGGCCTATACCTGCGTCACTTGTTCCAAAGGCTGTATTATGCACGGGACGTTTTCCGGCTGTTCATGGAGCTCCTGTTCATATCGGCGACCCTGAAGGCATAGGCATTAAGGATATTAACAAACCTGATTTCGGCGATGCTGTAGAGATTAAGCCGGGTGAAATTCCTGTATTCTGGGCGTGCGGTGTTACTCCTCAAGCTGTTATCATGGCAGCTAAACCGGATTTCGCGATAACACATGCACCGGGTCATATGTTCATAGCTGATCTCAAGGACAGCGATTATGCAGTGTTCTAAATAAATTCTAGTGTTAATGATTGTCCGCCTATTCTTGCGATTTAACTCGTGAGTCAGGCGGATTTTATTATCTCAATTATTCTCTATCATTTGCTTTATTGCTTCAGGATTAATCTTCCCTTCCATCGGTCCAAAGGCAGCGGCGTTCAATGCTCCTGCAGCAGCTCCCATCTTGGCAGCTTCGGTTAAAGTCTTACCTTCGGCAATTCCGCATATAAATGCAGCGTCGTAACTGTCTCCTGCTCCTGTTGCATCTTCCTGAATGACTTTATATACAGGCTGTGAGACTTCGAGGCCTTTACGTGTATAAATCTGCGAGCCGTGTGAACCGTTCTTAAGCACAAGAATCTCAAGCATAGGATTATCAAACACGCTTTCTATTGCAGAGTCAATATCTTCTTTGCCTGTGAACATTTTTAATTCAGATACTCCGGGCATTAATATAGAAGAGTTGTTCAAGACTTCCTGAAGCATATTTAATACTGACTTATCGCGCATCATTTCGAGCCTTACATTTGGATCAAAGCTGATTTTGACTCCGTTAGACTTCATCATATTTACTGTCTTGAGAATTTCTTTTGCAAAATTTACATCTGACATCAACGAGCAGCCCATTACGTGCATAAATCTTGTATCTTCAAAGCCTGCCATATTATCCGGAGCTTTTGCCATAACGCACGGAGAATTATCCATGTAGAATAAAAACTTTCTTTCACCGTCAGCAAAGTACGTAACGAAAGCTACTCCTGTGTTGCCTTTGTCTGAGATAAGAACTCTGCTGATGTCAACGCCGTCATGTTTGAGTCTGCGTAAAATATTTTCGCCGAAGTCATCTTTACCTACTCCGCTGATTATTGCCGTCGAATGTCCTAATCTTGCTGCAGTGCTGATGAATATTCCCGGTGCTCCGCTGGGGAAAGGGCCTCTGAAGTAGTCTGACTCGTAAAGCTGTATATCTTCATGAGGTCTCATGATCTCAACGAGCAGCTCGCCCATTGTGATAATTTCTGCCATTGTATACGCCTCCATTAAGTTAATATATAAAAAATTGCCTCACTCACACTAATATAGCATGAATGAGACAAATAAATAAATTCGTTAATTAAAACTTGCTGAGCTGCATTTTGTTGCGTAGATATGCTTTCATGCGCTCTTGAATATAAGCCGGAACTTTCTGCATGTTGCCTTTGTCGCCGAATTCCGCTGCGTACTCCCTGAAGCTGTCATAATAGAGCCTGAAATATTCTGTACCTACGTTGAACTTGTTAATGCCCCTCTTGAATGCCTCTTCTAACTGGTCATGAGGAATCCCGCTGCCTCCGTGCAATACTAAAGGTGTATCAGTGGCTGCGTTGATAGCGTCCAAACGAGTTAAATCTAATTTCGGCGTAGTTAAATACACACCGTGAGCACTTCCTATAGCGACTGCAACCGAGTCGACTCCTGTCTGTTCGCAAAAAGCTGCTGCAACTTCTGGCTTTGTGTACATGTCTTTATCGTCTTGATCTTGATTCGCTGCAAATCCTACGTGGCCAAGTTCTGCTTCGACATCTGCTCCCAGAGCATGAGCTGCATCAACGACTCTCTTTGTCAACTTGATATTTTCCTCAACGGGAAGCATTGAGCCGTCAAACATAACAGACGTAAATCCAGCCTGAACAGCGCGTAAAATATAATCAAAGTCCGTGCAGTGATCCAAGTGCAGACCAATGGGAACTCGTACCTTCTCTGCTAATTCGTGTACTGTCGCCGAGAATGCCTTCAGACCGCAGCAATTGCTCTCGAAATCATCCGGCGGGTAGAGCATGACTATAGCAGGCTTGTTTAACTCTTCTGCCACAGCTACGACCGAATACGCCATAGTATAATCATTGCAGTTAAAGCCGATCGCAGACGTATTTGCCTTATCTGCAAGTTTTAGAATTTCGCTTACTCTTACAAGTGCCATTAAGAAAATTCCTCCTTAAGTAATATCTATAATTTTAATCACGAGACAAACTATTTGCCATAGCACCGAATACAACAGACACGGACATTGCTCCGGGGTCGGGCCAGCCTATGACCTGTTCACGGAAATTCTTGGAGCGTCCCAGACGTGAGACCATATTCTTTGTAGCTTCGACTCCTTGTAATGCCCCTGTGTGAGCTGCTTTCAGGACTTGGCCTATATCATCAGTCGACTTTAAAGCCTCTTCCATCGCAGATTGTGCAGGCAGTAACGCATCGACCATTGTTTTATAGCCCGGTTTAGCTCGTCCGCGGTGAATAACGCCTTGAATTCCTTTCGTAAAGAACGCAGCTATGTCAACGCCGTTGAGAGACTCTTTATCTTTGATTACATCGAGTCCGCTGATAAAGAGAGTCCCAAAAAGTACACCTGACGAACCGCCCATACTCTTAACAAGACATAAGCCTACAGAGTGAAATAATTCATATGGTGAATGAAATGACTCTCCCGATAACTGCTCTCGTAGGACAGTGAAGCCCGTTTTCATTCCGAGTCCGTGATCGCCGTCCCCTATGACGCTGTCAACTCGTGTAAGTTCAGGTTCAGCCGAGATAACTGCTTGAGATACTTCTATCATTGCTGCCTTCAAAGCTGTAACATCTGCAAATTTCATGATATTTACTCCTTAAATCATAAATCCGTCGCCGTGAATATCGCCCTGTAAGTACTTTTGCAGTTCTGAGTCAGCACATAGAAGCGTTATAGTGAATCCGTAACCGTCAAGAATGTGAATATATGCTCCTACGTTCATGCGTAAGATATTATATTTTGCACTGAGTGAGTCATATAAATAATTTCCCATGACGTACGCTTCATCATAGCCTGCAAGTCTCAAAGGATTAACCATTAACAGCACTTGCTCATCAGGTTTAGGCGATAGATCTTCAGTGAGTAATCTAATTGTCTCTTCAGCAGTCTCACTCATTCCGATATTAAGAGTCTCGAAGCCCGGTTCATCTGAGAAGCCCTTGCCGAACGTTACTGTATTAGTCTCCGTATCGACACTGACGCAAAGTGTAGACATTCGGTCATTCGCTTTCTGTAACAACGCTGCTAATTCATCAAGTGAAAGCCCTGCCCGTGAAGCTGCTCCTGCAATTCGGGTTATCAGTGCAGAACCTGAACGTCCGCCCCTGTTTTCACGAGACTCGCCCCTTGCCATTCCCATATCGTCATGAACAGGAATTTGAATAGCCCTGTGTCCTTCAAGCCTCAAGAGTTCTTCTGCCATGTCGTTATTGAGATAGTCGCCCATGAAATTATTATAGATAAGCAATACTCCCTGACCTGAGTCAATCGCTTTAGCGGCTTCGTATATAGCATAGGCATTAGGAGCTGTGAACGGTGCGCCTACAACTGCGGCATCGGCCAAGTTCTCACCTACGAAACCTGGAGCAAAAGGTCCGTCAGAACCTCCGCAGCAAATTATCACCGCGACTCTATCAATGACATCTTGAGCCGAGAACAGGGCAGCACTTGAGATCTGGCTGTCAAATAAACGCCATCGTCCGGGATGAGCCTTTAACATTCCTGTGAACCACTTGCGGGCGTAATATTCACGTCCTTCACTGAACCAATGCATAAAATAATATTCTCCTTAGTTCTTAGTCTTCTTTTGAGCCATATCAAGAATTACAGCGAAAAGAATAATTGCTCCGATAACGACCTTCTGCCAGTATGAATTAACGTGCATTAAGTTCATGCCATTATTAATAACTGCTATAACTGCGACTCCGAACATTGCTCGTCCTACAGAACCGCTTCCTCCTGTGAGACTCGTACCGCCTAAGACAGTAGCTGCAATCGCGTACATTTCGTAGCCATCACATGCTGCCGGCTGACCTGAAGCAAGTTTTGAGGCATTCAAGACTCCTGCAAGAGCTGCTGCAACACTGCAAAGGACATGACCCCAGAAAATTACGTTCTTGGTGTTAATTCCTGCCAAGTGAGCAACTTGTCTATTACTTCCTGTAGCGTAGACATGACGACCGAATACAGTTTTACTCAATAAAATATGCATAATCACGACCATTACGATAACAAAGACCGTTATATTTGGAATCCATCCTGTAGCCTTGCCTTCTGTAACGAGCCAGCGTCCTGCACCGATAAAACTGTATGCTTTGGGAATTCCTGAAATCGCCGTACCGCCTGAGAATATAAAGCAAAGTCCCCTTGCAGCAGTCAGCATTGCCAGAGTCGCTATCATTGCTACAACGTTGAATCTGCTTATCATGAGTCCTGTGAAACTTCCGCAAAGTACTCCGACCAGAATTGCAGGAAGAATCAAGACCGGAATAGAACCCCAGCTCGTCATATTCGGGAACATTAGAGAAATTTTCGTGCTGATGACTCCTGCCAGGGCTGCAACAGAACCTACAGAAATATCAATTCCGCCCAAGATAATTACATAAGTGAGTCCTGCTGATAACATTGCGTTAATTGCCATCTGAGTCGTAAGATTAACGATGTTGGCCATGTTGAAGAATTTTCCGGAAGTTCCGACTCCGAAACCGATAATTAAAGCGATAAGAATCACGACTACCATGTTTCTCATCAAGAAATTTTTCATTGCCTCATTTTTATCATGTACAGCTATAGGATTATTCTCTGTCATTGTATTTATTTCACCTCATATGAAATCTGAAAGTCTTTTATGCTATGATGCTTTGACCGTGCTGGCCAGCTGCATTATCTTTGTCTCGGTAGCTTCTTCGCGGCTTAATTCTCCCGTAACATGGCCTTCACACATTACGATTATTCTGTCGCTGACTCCTAATACTTCCGGTAATTCTGAAGATACCATTATGATAGTTCCGCCTTTATCTACAAAGTCATTCATGAGGGTATAGAACTCTGACTTTGCATTAACGTCAATGCCTCGAGTCGGCTCATCGAGAATTAGAATCTGAGACTCAGCAATAAGCCACTTAGCGAGAACTACTTTTTGCTGGTTGCCTCCTGATAAATTCCTGATTATAGTCTCGATAGTCGGAGTCTTGACCCTGAGCTTCTCTTTGTATTCATGGCTGACTTCATCAATCCATTTGTCATCAGCAAAGCCGAAACTCTTCATGTGATAAATCAAGCTGGGCAAAACAGAATTATCTTTGACCATTGCACTTAGCATGAGTCCTGTTGTACGTCTGTCTTCTGTTACCATTCCGATTTTCTTAGCAATAGCATCTTTGGGACTCTTGAAGTGAACAGGCTGACCTGCAACAAAGACTTGACCGCTGTCCGGGATTCGAGCTCCGAAAATAGTTTCCATTGTCTCAGTTCGTCCGGCACCGACAAGCCCGGATATTCCAAGAATTTCGCCCTTATAAGCAGTAAATGATACGTTCTCGAATTCGCCCTTGCGAGTCAGACCTTCGACTCTGAGCATTTCTTCTCCTCGTGTATGCTCTGTGTGAACGAAATAGTCTTGAATCTCACGGCCTACCATACTTGCAACTAAATCATGTTCGCTGATGTCGCTAATCTTGTCAGTACGAACAAAGCAGCCGTCACGTAACACAGTAGCACGGTCGCAGATCTCGAAAATTTCTTTGAGTCTATGACTTATGTAAAGTACTGCTACATTCTTGCGCTTTAATTCCCTAATCTGATCGAACAGCGCGTTAATTTCATGATCTGATAATGAACTCGTAGGCTCGTCCATGATGACGACTTTTGCGTTCTTGTTGATGACTCTTGCTATCTCAACCATTTGCTGCTGGGCTGCTGTCAGGTCTCTTGCAACGTCGTTAGGGTGAATAATACCGTCCATCTTCATGTAGCTTAATAATTCTTGAGTGCGTTCAATCATGCTGCGGTTATCAAGAAATAACCCGTTCACTTTCTCGTCACCTAAGAAAACATTTTCAGCTACGGTTAAATCTTTGGCAATACTTAACTCCTGATGAATAACTGCGATACCGTTATCTAAAGCGTCACGGGGAGCTTTGAAATTGAGTTTTTCACCGTTAAATAATACTTCGCCTTCAGTAGGAATATATACGCCGGAGAGAATTTTTATAAGCGTTGATTTACCTGCTCCGTTTTCACCCATAAGGGCATGGACTTCACCGGGGTAAAAGTCAATCGATATATCAGTCAGTGCCTTAACGCCCGGAAAGACTTTAGAAATATGAACTGCTTGCAAAACAGGCTGCACACGTGTCACTCCCTTTGATAAAAAATTTGTTGATGCATAAAAAACTGCCCCGCACCGTCTTGAATATCAAGTTAATTCTTTGGGTACGAGGCAGAATGACTCACATTAAATTAAATTCTCCTGACTAGTTAATTCATTATCTTACTTGCCTGCAACCGCATTAGAAGCGTCAACGAGGTACGGAGCGATAAGAATTACGGGCTTCTCAACAGAACCCTTTGTCAGGTACTTCACCATTTCTTCAGCGATGGTGTAGCCGATCTTGAATGGATTCTGGGCAACGTCTGCAACCCAGTATTTGCCGTCAGTTGGGTCAAGAATTGCGTGATGTGCTTCGGGGTTAGCGTCAAAGCCTATCATCTTTGTTGTAGCACCGGCAGCCTTAATAGCAGCAAGAGCACCGATACAAGCAGGGTCGCCTACTGTGAACACAACGGCCATATCAGGATAACTGATTAAAGCGTCGCTCATCAAGTTCTGGGCAATGTCAGCCTGTCCCTGATAATTTCCGATATTAACGACGTTGAGTTTGTATTCGTCCTTCTTGGCGTTCATAACGCTCATCCAGCCGTTCTCGCGGTCAATGCAGCTCTGAGGCTCAGGATAACCGATAATACCTACTGTAGCACCGCTCTTGAGTCCGAGTTTATCAAGCTGTGCAATGGTAGCTTCTCCGCCGACGACTCCGCCCTGATAGTTATCAGTTCCGACAAAGCACTTAATAACTTTCGTAAGCTCTGACGTGCAGTCAAACGTGAACATGGGTACACCTTCTGCATTAGCGGCTTCGATTGCGTTAGTACATGCTGCGGGTTCGTTGCAGGCCAGTGAAATAGCGTCCATGCCGTCAACTACGAGGCTTTCAATACGTTCTGTAGCAAGTGCTCCGGAAAGTTCGCTCTCAAGGACAACTGCTGTGAACCCCATATCCTTAGCTGCTGCAAGAATGCCTTTCTCGATCTCGAGGTAGAAAGCGTGCTCACGGCTGCCAAGAATAAAGCCTAACTTGAGATCCTTGACATCTTTAGCAAAGCATACACATGAAGTACTCATAACGACAAGTACAAGGACAATAAGAAGCGCAAAAAACTTTTTCATAAAGATAGCCCTCACTCTCATTTAGCCGGACTGACTGCCCGACAAAGATATAAAATTAATAATGTTAAAAATATTTAGGATAAGTGAAAAATAACATGCACATTTTCAATTGTCAATCATGGTATTTGCTTATTGTTTAGAATTTTCTCTATAGTCTTTAATCATAATCTTTAATCTTCAGGTTTCCAGTCATTAAATCTTTGAATCTCTTCTCAGAAGACAGGAATATTATGAGCAGCACACTTTTTGAGAAAGTCTTTACGCTGTACATAAGGGCGTAATTCTATCTGAACTATTGCGGGCTTAATTTCTGTTTTAGCTAGAATGAAGTTCGACAACTTCGCGCTTCTGCCATGCTTGAATAATCTCAAAGCCGCTTTGTCCTGAAAGCTCATAGCCGCAAACGTAAGGGGTAACTTGCCGGGCATATCACACATTACTAATTGACGCAATAAAATCTGCCTCGCTCTGTGGATCTGCGCTCTCTGCATTATAGACAGCCATCAAAGCTCCGGCAGAGAAGCCTGTTATACCTAATTTATTCGCTTTAAAGTTAAAATCTTCTGCCCTATCGCAAATGAGTCTCACAGCTGCGTTAATATCTTCAAAGGCGTAATCAGGTTTTGCAGATGCTGAGTCCTTCTGTTATGTAATCTGCCATTTTCTCAGCTACGTATGCTTGATAGTCTGCTTCTTCTCTGGGAGTAATCTCGACTCGATACCTTAAGATGAACGAATGCACCGCCGGGAACTATAATTATTGCTGCGCCGTTTGGTCTGCCTGCTCTCATCTCGAAATTTACTTTTATAGTGACAACTATTTTATCACGATTCAAATCAAATTCGCGGATAAATTTTCCTGTGATTTCCTCACTGCTGCCGAGCTGATATACATTTGCCGTGTCGAAAAAGTTTATGCCGAGTTCTATTGCTTTCTTGAATAAAGGCTTTGCATCCTCGAAGACCATTGCCCAAGGGAAGACTCCATTTTCTGAACCTGGTTTGCCGAAGCTCATCATGCCGAGACAAATTCTTGAGACATCAGCGCCTGAACTACTTAATTTTACATACTTATGAAAAAAATTCTCTCCTTAAAAAATTTAATAATTTCTATCATGAACATAAAGCAAAATAATTACATTCTTGAAATTGCACGGACAAAAAAATTCAACAGAGCTGCAGAAAATCTATTTATCTCTCAGTCTTAACTGACTTATCAAAATTAAATTTGCTGAGGATGAAATAGGCTTTGCACTCTTTGAACGTTCACCTAAAGGAGCACTACTAACACAGGCAGGCGAGCAGTTTTGCGTTACCCTGAGAAATATACGTTCTGAATTCAAGCGTGCTGTCGAACAAGGACAGAGCTTCAGCACACATATCAGACTTCCTAATGAATTCGGCAATTTATTTCTTACCTGATACTATAGAAGTCCTTGAACGTGAAAAATGAATTAGTTTCTATAACTCTTCCTAAGTTAAGTGTAAATGTAATATGTCACATTGTTGCTAATTAATACGAACTATATTTGACTTTTCTATTTTATATATTTAGAATAGCAACTTATGTAAAATTTTACTTTGCCAATTTACTAAATAAATGTATTTAATCAACTAATTAAGCAAAGTTGTATCAAGCTATACTATAATGTTCAAAGTAATGTAAAAGCACACAATTAAAGCTCATGATTTTAGTATCGTGATGGCTTTGTAGTGACAATATATAAATAAAATTAGGAGAGTGATTTTTTTTGAAACAGATGATCGCATTTCACCCTGGGGAAGGAATAAGCAATCGTGTGATAAAACTTATACTTTGTATTAGACATACTGCAGACAAAAGCAAACCTGTGTTATTGAACTGGGACACAACGGCAAACTCTGTAGTCAAAGAACCTTTCAGTAAATTATTTAAATTTGAATATGACTGCGATCTTGTAGAAACAGATATTCCAATTAACATCTCCGAAATTTGGGGAACAGATTATATAAATTGCGCTGATACATGTATAGGGAGGGGGGGGGTATAAGAATCTTGGTAGATATTTTGGTGCCAATGTACTAGACATAGTAGAAGGTCATGTAGTCGAATGGAATTCACAAAGTAAAAACAATATTCACAAAGGTTTTATATACGAAGCTCCTCAGGAATTGTTAAATAATTTCTTACCTTTATTCAAAGCTCTAAAGCCTTCTACTTACGTAGAAAAAAGAATCTCGCAGGTAAAAACTACAAATTATGTCTCTGTTCATATAAGACTTGATAATGTCTGGAAAGAATGGGGACGGGGAACAGATAAAGACATTAATGATTTTTTTTCAGTAATGGATAATTATCCAAAAGATACTTTATTTTTCCTAGCTTCAGCTGATCCACGTGTTGCAGCAAAATTCGTAAAACGCTACGGAAAAAGGATTATTCAAATTCCTGATAAAGATTTTTCGTCTGATTTTGATGCTGTTGCTGATATATATTTGCTTTCAAGGGGTAGGGAATTAATTGCTTCTTACGGATCTTCATTTTCTAATTTATCATGGTGGCTGTCAGGTTGTAAAATGAAAGTTACTGTTGTCGGAGACTCTCAAAACTGGCAACATAACGGTGTACCTAAACCGAAAAAGCCGTTATTGCTTAAGAGAATTATAAATGCCTTGATCAGACGTTTACGCAAATTTAAAAGCTGTTTTCAATGGAACACTCCAACGAATATTTGAGCAGTTATAAGACATAAATATAATGAATAACAGACTTGAAGTGTTTTGCATAGACAGTACATACATATGCGGTACGTTCAGTAATTTTGTCTCTGTACTTGATCTTTCCGCTGTCAACACACAAAAACGTCTCTCGTAACAATTTCGAGAAACGCTATAATTTTCTTGATTTATATCTCAATTTGCTTGAAATTTTAATTCAAGAGTTTTTACATATGATAATTTTTATTAAATACAGAATATGCAACACAGCCGTTAAAAAACTCGAAGCCATATGACGCACAAAGTCTTCGGACGGCTCTGTCAACTGTTCCATTAAATATTACTTCATTGCACCTGTATATTTAAGCTCTGAAGCTGTCGAAGCTATTTTCTCAATCTTGTATGCTGATTTCGTAAAACGTTTAAGCTCTAGTACAATTTGCTCGCTAGAAAAGACATCATGTGTAAAATCTATATTCATGACCGTTTATGAGAATGCCTATCTTTGCCGGAGTAGCATTAAAGTAGCACACTAACTGTCCTTCTTTAATCACGTCAAGAGCTTCACCCTTCCATTTAGCTCCAATAAGCATAATATCGGACTGTCTACACCTATGATTATCATAATCATTTAATTTCTACATCGAGTGTAAATTCCGGAATAACTTCAGAAGAGGCAAATACGTTATAACCCAGCGCATTTATGAACGGCCGAGCAAACAAGACTTACAGCAGTTCAGGCGGACTTGCAAGAATTAGAACTTGCCGAGTTACGGGGCGAACTTCACAGGGGCGAAGCGGTTTTAAAGGTCTGGACTGAGAACGTTTCAAATACACGGTCGCGCTTGCTGGCAATACCTGCGAAAATTTCACCGAAAGTTTTGGGCAAGGACTTACAGACGATTCAGCTAATAATAAAAGAAGAGATTTACGAAGCGTTGAAGGAGCTTGCGGAATATGACTCAGGACGAATTACACGTACAGCAATTGCTCTCAAGTCATAGTAATATTTGGCTGCCTCCACCGGATTTAACGATTTCAGAATGGGCGGATAAATTCCGGCGTATTTCCTCAGAAGCCAGCGCAGAACCCGGACAATGGCGGACTTCAAGGGCAGAGTATCAGCGCGAAATCATGAACGCAATCAGTAACCCCCTAGTCGAACGCGTTATAGTAATGACATCGGCGCAGGTTGGCAAGACTGAAATTTTGCTAAACACAATCGGTTATTTCATTGATCAGGAACCCAGCCCGATTTTAGTTTTACAGCCGACTCTTAATATGGGTCAGAGTTTCTCTAAGGACAGATTAACGCCCATGATTCGAGACACACCGGCATTGCAGGATAAAGTCAAGGACGCTAGGAGTCGTGATTCAGGAAATACGATAATGCATAAAAAATTTGTCGGAGGCCACATAACAATTTCT
>JAFSJJ010000041.1 GCA_017439345.1 Synergistaceae bacterium | reverse complement strand
TTACCTGCGTCTCGTATTCGTTCGTTCTTAGCTAATCTTTCGGCTTCTGTCATTTTTCTTCACTAAGGAAATTATACTATACAGCGCAATTCATCTCCCACTTGCAGAAGTGGGAGTATTCTTGCGTTTTTAGGATAAAATATTATATTACTCGTGCTTTTACGCGTTCTTGTACTGCGGAATAATCATGAGCGGTGCTTTGTTGTCGTGTTACTCATTCAATATTTGCTCTGATAAATAAGAACTGGACTCACGAGGCATAAAATAAAAGCGGGGTTGTGATGTGATAAAACTGCTTCCCCGCTTGTGAATTAATTAGTCGTCTTCACACTTTTTGATTGCTTCTTCAGCACTCTCGCCGGCGAATATAACGGATAAAATTCCCGGTGAATAACGCTCGAACATCATTGCAGGAATGACAATACTTGCCTTAACTATCTCTCTTGAAAGCGCAATGCCGTCGCAGGACGTAAAGACTTTGAAGCGTATCTCTCCGTCGTTGCAGTCGAGTTCGAAATTGCCTATTCTCAATCCGTAATTTGCCCTTGATAAGAATACTGCCATCTCACGAATTGCGTTTTTGTCATCAGAGTCTGCTCCGATAGGCGATATAGCGTACACGGTGTAAGAGTCTCTGTGAACAGGGACGAAATAATTAACGTGTTTGAGTTTGCTGCTGACGTTGACTCCGAATTTGAATATTCCTTTTTCCTCGTCAAAGTCAAAGTTCCAGTCGTCAGTAAATAAGAAATTGCGTATCTCTGCTGCAACTTCGCGGGAATAGTCTTCACCTGCACAAGCACCCTTGCTAGTCATGAGAATAATTAACGTGCATAAAATTAATATACATGCTGACACAATAAATCACTCCTTATAAAATTTTTTATCTTATCTAGCCAGCCAGCCTCCGTCTACTGCGAGAATATGTCCGTTCACGTAGTCAGAAGCTCTTGAAGCCAAGAAGACTGCTGCGCCTTTCAAGTCCTCAGGTCTGCCCCATCTGTCGGCGGGAATTCTTGATAATATTTCGGCACTGCGTTTAGGGTCAGCGATTAAAGCTGCTGTGTTGTTAGTGTCGATATAGCCCGGTGCAATTGCGTTGACCTGAATATTATATTTTGCGAGTTCGTTTGCCATCAACTTTGTGATACCTGCGACTCCGCTCTTGCTTGCTGTATAGCTTACGACTCTGATTCCGCCCTGAAATGAAAGCATTGACGCTATATTAATAATCTTTCCGCCTCCGTGTTCTTTCATGTAACGTCCTGCTGCCTGTGATAGAAAGAATAAAGACTTAAGATTCATGTTAATAACATCGTCCCAGTTTGACTCGCTGAAATCAAGAACGTCCTCGCGTCTGATAATTCCTGCATTATTAACGAGTATATCAAGCCTGCCGAAAGTCTTTATAGTCTCGTTAATTAAGTCCTGAATTTTATCCTGCTTCACTAGATCAATGTCGTAAAATAAAAATCTGCGTCCAAGAGCTTTAATATATTTCTCAGTCTCCGGCATAGGGGCATGACCTGCACCTATAATATCACATCCTGCTTCAGCGAGACCCTCTGCGATACCCTGACCGATTCCAGTTCTTGCACCTGTTACGAGAGCTACTTTGCCCGTTAAGTCAAATATATTTGTCATGATAAATTTTTCTCCTGATTAATAATAATTTAATAATAATTATTTCATGTCGATAGGCTGAACAACGTCCATATCGTCGAACTCTTGATTCTCTCCGCCCATTGCCCATATGAACGTGTAATTAGCTGTACCTGCTCCCGAGTGAATTGACCATGAAGGCGAAATCACAGCGTCAAACTTGTGCATTACTAAATGTCTTGTTTCTGTAGGCTGTCCCATGAAGTGCATTACGATATTATTTTCCGGCATCTCGAAATAAGTATAGATCTCCATGCGTCTTTCGTGAGTGTGAACGGGCATAGTGTTCCAGACGCTACCGGGCTCAAGTGCAGTCATTCCCATTGAGAGCTGGCATGTTTTGAGAACATCAGGGTGAATGAATTGATTAATGACTCGTAAATTCGAAGTGTTTGCGTCTCCTACTTTACGTTTTGCAGCGTCTGCGAGCTTGATTAATTTAGTCTCGTAACTCGTGTGAGCAGGTGCGCTGACCATAAAGAACTTTGCAGGATTGTTAGAGTCATCGCTTGAGAAATAGACTTCTTTAGCACCTTTAGTAATATATAAGCAGTCTTTGTAGCCAAGCTCGTAAGTTTTGCTGTCGACTTCTATTTTGCCTGAGCCTGCAAGATTGAATATTCCGATTTCCCTGCGTTCAAGAAAATAATGCGTCCCGAAATTTGCCCAAACGTCAATGCCGTCATCGATAGAGAGCCTTTTATTCACCGGCATACAACCTACTGTAACCATTCTGTCAACGTGGCTGTAGACCGCGTGAACTTTGTCGGCCTGGTAAAGCTCGCTGCCCTGAATCAAGAACTCTTTGCGTAATTCGTCAGTCGTATAACGTTTTACATCATTGGGACTGCATGAATAACGAATGTCAATCATGATAAAAAAATTTCCTCCTGATTATGAATAAATATTTTTTCTGAACAGCGATATTTTATATTATTCAGTCAAAATTTGCTGTGCTAGTTCATATTTTTTCACTCGTTTATTGAATGCCTCGAGTTCATGTGCATTAGCGTTACCCAGTCTGGTTATGTCCATGTTGTGCTTCAAGTCAGCAAGTTTAACTTTTCGTGCTATGGGATTGCGTTTAATCTCGCGGATATAATCAAGATAGTCAACGCCTTTTTTATGAGTCAAAATACTTACTGCTTGAGTAATTTCACTGGGAAAAATTGCTTCAAGTTCTTCAAGAGTTATATTAGTGTCCTCGATAACGTCATGTAAAAGAGCTGTGCAGGTCTCGTATTCGTTATTCATTTGAGACGCTACTATGACGGGGTGAAGGAAGTACGGTCTTCCTGATTTATCGCGCTGTCCGTGATGAGCAGAGTACGCAATATCAATCGCTTTGTTGATTAACTCGCTGTAGAGCATAATTATCTGCCTCGATTCATGATTTATTTATGTTATTATAATTCACGCAAATTTACGTACCAGACTTTTTGAAGGAGCTAATTATAATGCGAAAACTTAAGGCTTATAGTTTATTAGTCATAATGCTTTTATCTGTCCTGTTCATATCAGGCTGCGGGGGAAGTGTCGGAGGTTCAGGCAGCAATTCTGACTCAACGACTGAAGACGAAACTACGACTAACGACGAAACTACGACTCCTAACAGTACACCTGATACTAACGATATTGCAGCAGTGCTTAATTCAAAATGGATAGGTCTGACGGGTTCAGGCACGGTGTTAGACTCAGGGGCAAATACTTATGAATGGATACTTGCAAAGGCTGACATAACTTTTTCAGATGTCTACATAAGCGGTGATACAGGCTCAACGACAGTAACGAGTCATTTTATCTGGTCGGTCAAGAATCCTGACGGAGCTTACGTAGGAACTGAACACATAGACAGGGAAGACCAGGCAGCGGACATGATAAGGGCAGGCTCTGACAGCTGGATTTGCGAATACGAAGACAACGAAGGCCAGAAGCACAGCATGACTATTAACATAACTGATAAAGATTCATATACGTATTTCACTATGTCAGAACAAGGCGAAATCGAAAGCCCTGACTTTGACTATAATTATTACGAGATGGAAGCCAATTTCAGACGCGAGACTGACAACGATTAGCGCATAAATTATTCTCACAGCTTCCGAATAGTGATTTAGACCTCAGCCACTCCCATGCAGGGTGATAATTCAGAGCCATGAACGAAGCCGTCTGAAGGTGCAGGCATTTAGCATTGACTTCACCGGCTTTGTATTTTATACCGCCTATACCTCCGTGCATTAAGTTTCTGAACAAATTTGATTTATGACTCATTAAGAACTCGCGCATATATTTATTAATCAATCCTGCTCTTATAATCTGGTGCAGTAAATTATATTTCGTCCAGTCATGAATTAAGCCGTTAGATTTTATGTACTCTTCAAGCTCACTCACTCCGCCATGAGATTCGATTTTACCGGCAAGTTTGATTAAGTACGGACATGTAAGCCAAAAAGTTGTCGGGAAAGGTCTTATTAATCTTGAATTACACGAAACAGGAGAGCATATAATGACTTGGACATGATTGAATTTGCAGCGTCTTCCGGAAGCAATAACGATACTCGAGTCAAATCTTTGCTTCTTGTCTGAGTAAATATTTTCCAGCGATTTTATTTCACGTAAAAAAATGGGAGACGTTATCAATCTCCCGTTGAATTTTATATGCTTCATGAATAATTAATATTCGCGCTTATCTTGACGATTATTATTGCTGCGTCTGCTTCTGCCCGAACGTGCTGAATTTCTAGAGTTCAGATCCGTAATCTTTGCCTCGCTGGCCTTGAGAAATGATGCCATTTTCTTTTCAAAGCTGTCTGCTTCTTCAGGAGCTGCAACAGGTGCTTGGGTAATGCTGATTACAGGTTCCGGAACAGCTTCACGGTGAGGCCTTAAATTCATTCGCTGGTTATTATTATGATTATTATTAGCTCTCTGATGTCTTGCCTGAGTCTGGGGAGGTTCTGAAGTCTGCTTTATTGATAGGTCTATGCGTCCCTTCTCATCGATCTTGATAATCTTTGCCTTGATATTATCTTGAACGTGAAGGAACTCGTTAATATCTTTTACGAAATTATAAGACAGCTCTGAAATATGAATCATTCCTTTGCGTCCTGTCTTAGTTATCCTGACGAAAGCTCCGTACGGCATTATCTGCTCGACAATACAGTCAACGATGTCGCCGATGTTTAGGTCTGTGTTCTTAACCTCGACCATTTTGAAAATATTACTCCTCGTTAATTAAGAATTATATATATATTATACCCAACGCCATTCAGGTTTTGAGCCAAGCCCAAGCCTGCGGATTAAGTACACTCCCTTTGCGTTGAACTGTCTGCTTCTGGGATTGTACCAGACTAAGAGAGTTCCCCGCTGTTTGTTTAACGCTAATTTTATCACGGCACCGTCAACTATAGGCCCGTACCATGCTAGAATCATCTCATTATTGAGCACTTGAGGACGAGTCTTAATGAACTTGAGCCGATTAGATCTCTCTTGAGGCATCGCAATAATTTTTTTATAACCGCTCCATGTCTTCATGTTAAATTTTTGCAAAGTCTTGACTCTTATATCCTGTTTAGTGAATCTCTTTATCTTGAATCTTCTTGTCGTAACTGTCTTAGTCATGAAGTTAACGCTCTTGATTCTCACGGCAAACTCGCGCTTCTGGGCAAGTCCCGGAAATTTAGAGATATTTATTTTCACTGATGGCGTTATCCTGCGGGTCTCAAGTCCTGAATCACGCACTTTATGAGTCGGAATCAAATCTGTCATAAATGCTTCATCGAGTCTGTGAATATTAATATCGCGAAATAATTTTCGTGCTAAAGACTTTCTCAGATTCAATTAATTTCCTCCTGATGACAGAGACGCAAGAGCCTTCTGAATTCGTGCAAAGGGTTCAAGAATATCCATAGTCTTCTCTGCTTCAGTCAAAATCTGTGCTGCCTGTTGAATCTCATCCTGCCTTGTACCGTCCGGAAACTCTATCATGACCGGTGCGCCCTTCTCTGCTGCCTGAAGGATAAAGACGCCGGGTTCTGAAGTTGTCTCGAGCTGTCCTTTTGCTTCTAACGGAACGTGCGGAGACTCTGAGAGCATGACGGCTTTAACTTTGCCTGTAACTTTCAAGGGTTCGAGCAGGTCAGCATCATTGCACAGCCATATTTGAGGATTCACTTCGATTGAGTCAAGCAGACTCTCAAGCATTAACTCTTCTTTCAAGTACGTATCAAGTGAAGAGCCGTATAATATTCGTTCGAGCCTCGTAGGCCTTACGGGGTCAGTATATCTGAAGTCTACGGGAATGCCTCTCATGTCGGAAGCTAAGGCAGCACCGCGCATTTGACCTTCAGTGCCGTCAATGACGATATAGCCGAGAATATTTTGTGAAGCCATTATATATCTCCTTCGTGATAATTTAGTGATTAATAATAATTATCGAAATTATACAGCTGTGAATTTAATATGACGTGAAAATTTTTGCAGAAATTAAAACTTTCTGATAATCTTTACGAAATTTTTTGCTCGTGAATTATAAAGGAGGCTTTTATAACATGTACGAAATAGTTTTAATCCGACACGGCGAAAGCGCATGGAACAAAGAGAACAGATTCACCGGCTGGACAGATGTACCACTTTCAGAGCGGGGCATTGAAGAGGCACGTTCGGCAGGAAGATTGCTCAAAGCAGAGGGCTACAAGTTCGATTACGCTTTTACTTCTGTCTTGAAGAGGGCAATTAAGACTCTCTGGCTTGTCCTTGAAGAGATGGACTTAATGTGGATTCCTATTCAGCACTCATGGAAATTGAACGAGAGACACTACGGAGCATTACAGGGACTTAATAAAGCAGATACAGCAGCAAAGTTCGGAGATGCTCAGGTCAAAATCTGGCGAAGAAGCTATGATGTCCCCCCGCCTGTCCTCGAGAAGACTGATGACAGATACCCCGGCCATGACCCAAGATATGCAGGACTCACAGAGTCTGAACTGCCATTAACAGAATGCCTTGCTGACACAGTAAAAAGAGTCGTACCGTTCTGGAATGAGGAAATAGTACCCGCTATCAAGTCCGGCAAGAAAATTATTATCGCAGCTCACGGAAATTCATTACGCGCACTCGTGAAATATCTCGATAACGTCTCAGAGAAAGACATTCTTGAGCTCAATATCCCGACAGGAGTCCCGTTACTTTATGAACTCGATGAGGACATGAAGCCCATTTCACATAGATACTTGGGCGACGCGGAAGCAATTGCTAAGGCTCAGGCAGCAGTAGCAAATCAAGGCAAGGCAAAATAATTAAGGAGTGAAGTACTTATGCATTTTTCAGACAGAATACAGGCTCTCAAGATCTCGCCAATAAGAAGATTGATTCCATATTCGGACGAGGCAAAGGCTAAGGGCAAGAAAGTTTATCATCTTAATATCGGTCAGCCTGACATCAAGACACCTGATGAATATTTTGAAGCTCTCAGAAATTTTCACCCTAACACAGTAGCTTATGCAGTCTCGCAGGGAATTCCTGAATTAAGAGACGCAATGAGCAATTACTACCAGGCTATGGGGGTGCCTTACAACCGCGAAGATATTTACGTTACGTGCGGAGGCAGTGAGGCATTATCTTTCGTAATTATGATTCTTTGCGACCCAGGCGATGAGATTTTAGTCCCTGAACCATTTTACGCGAACTATAACACTTTTGCGAATACAGCTCTTGCGAAATTGAGGCCGATTCCTACGACAGCTGAGAACGGCTTTCACTTACCGCCCGAGAACGTCATAGAGAGTTTAATCACTTCAAAGACCCGCGCAATCTGGGTATCACACCCCTGCAACCCTACAGGAGTCTTATACAGGCCCGATGAAGTCGAGATGATTTGCAGACTCGCAAAGAAGCATGATATTTTCGTTATTGCCGATGAAGTATATCGCGAGTTCACATACAATGCAGGTGAATTCGTGAGTTTTGGCTCAATCAAAGACGCTCAGGACAGAGTCATAATGGTCGACTCGGTGTCAAAGCGTTACAGTGCGTGCGGTGCGAGAATAGGCTGTCTTGCTATCAAGAACAAAGATTTTCTTGCTCAGGCGATGAAATTATGTCAGGGAAGATTAAGCGTCTCGGCAGCAGAACAGGTTGCAGCAGCAGCGTTGTACAAGACTCCGAAAAGCTATCTCGAAGAAGTTAATAAAGAATACAAGATGAGAAGAGATGTGCTTTATAAAGGCTTGCTTGAGATTGACGGCGCAGTGTGCCATGAACCTGAAGGCGCATTCTATACGATGGTGAAATTTCCGATTGACAGTTCAGAGAAATTCATAATCTGGATGCTTCAGAACTTTGACATTGACGGTGAAACGACTATGGCAGCTCCCGGAAACGGCTTCTATGCTGACCCTAACGGTGGCGTTGATGAGATGAGAATAGCTTATGTCCTCAAGAAAGAAGATTTAGAGAAGGCATTGAATATTCTCAAACATGCTATAGCAGCATATCCCGGACGTATCGAAGCAATAAAGGCATAAAGAATTTATTACCCGGTCTTGAAGTTATATATAAAGTTCTGAGGCCGGGTTTTATTATATAATTAAGTGATTAGGAGGTTGACAGAATTGCATCAATGTGCGTATAATTTCGCAGTTCGCATAATCTATTCTTTAATTCCCAAGACTAAGAAACAATTCGTTATATTTATGTTATTCATATCTGTCCTTGCATTTCTTGTGTTGTATCGTTATGCAGGAGTCGCGTCGTTCTGGGTAGATGAAATTTTCACTGTAGGAAGTATCAGAAACGAGCTTTCTTTCTCTGACTTTATGAATATTTACAAATATGAAGAGTCAAATGCTCCGTTGTATTTTATCTTTGCTTTTTTCTGGTACAGGATAGTCCCTCACACCGAGCAGGCATTATTATCACTGTCAATTATCTTCACGCTGCTTGCTGCCGTAACGACCGGATTAATAGGCGAAAAATTATCTGGAATAAGAATCGGGATTCTATCGTTTATATTCATGCTCTTCAGCAGGACAAATCTTGCTCATGCAGCATATGAATTCAGGGCATACAGTTTGTTAATGTTAATAGCTTCTGTTAATATTTATTTTTACCTGTCAAGACTTCAAAACGAGAACTGGGTAAATATTATTCTTTACGGTGTAACAATGACGTTATTACCGTATACTCATTATGTGAGCGTGTTATTATGCTTTGGGTTATTTCTTGCTGACTGCGTATTAATTACTAGGAAACATTCAGGCTTTAGAGTCATTGCCTCGTACTTTATCGGAGCGTTGTTATTTCTCCCTTGGGCTGTGTTGTTCATGCTTCCGAGGATTAGCGGTTATTCTGAATTCTGGCCTGCTGTCCCAACACTGATGAATTTTCTTGACCTCAGCAGATGGTTGACGAGTTCACGTTCATTTTTTGATTTTCCGTTCTTAGCTGCTCTTGCCGGTGCAATTTATGTAATTTATCACGTCAAGAATAATAAATTTCTATGTTCAGGATTATTTGCGTCTGCATTCATGATTTTTACAGTTTTTGTATACAGCAGATTTATAAATCCTAAAGGCTCATTCTTTATTAACCGTTATTTTGCTGCAAGTATGCCTTTCGTGAGTATCATAATGGCTGAAGGGACGTATTATCTTTACACGAAATTGAAGAATGCATTTAAAGGAAATAAAAATATTTTAATTTTCGCTGTAATTTTATTTGCGTTCTGTTTCATAAATTTATTGAGTATAAGACATGAAAATGCAGGTCATGTTCAGCCTTATAGAGAAGTTGCAGAGCTTATTTATCAGAATGAGCAGTCATTTAACGGAAAATCTGCAATTATTACTACGGATTTGCCTATATACTCAGACGGCTGGTACGAAATGTATTTAACCAGAGATCATATTCGCAAAGTTCCTGATTATATTCGTGCAAGTGATAGAGACGCTCTCGAACAGATAAAGTCAGCAAATTATGACAGAATATATTTATGCTATATTCACTTCGCATTAGGACATTCGGAGTTAATGAAGCTGCTGAAAGAAAATTATTCTTCAAGCATTAATATCAAGTGCTATAACTTCAACATTCTTGACCGCATAAAGTGATAAAAAGTGTATAATGACTCGCAAAATGCATATATAAAAGGAGTGAGAAATAAATCATGCTGGGCGATTACACATGGAACGTCATAGAGAAAGAGTCAGAGTGTTTGGCAGCGCGCTTCAATGCAGTAACTAAGAACGTAGCAAACGCTAACACACCAGGTTACGCACGTCATAACGTCTCATTTGAAGACCAGCTCCGTGAAGTCATGGAACAGGGCAATCACTTACACATGACAGTTACTGACAAGTCGCACATTCCTTCAGCTCCGTTGAAAGTCAGCGATGTCCACGCAGCAGATTTCAAGATTATGGACGAACGCTATAGATTAGACTTGAACAACGTAGACCCCGAACGAGAGATGGCAGTATTATCTGAAACACGAATGATGTACACTGCTTTCATGAGAATAGCAACAAGCAAGCTCACGACGTTAAGATCAGTCATAGCAGGGAGATAATTTATCATGAAAATATTTGACAGCATGGAAGTTGCAGGAAGTTCATTAACGGCTCATAGACTCTGGATGGACACGATTTCGTCAAACTTGGCCAACATCAATACGACCAGGACTAAAGCAGGAGGGCCTTACAAGCGCAGAGTCCCTGTCTTTGCAGAAATGCTTGATGAGACACTGGGAGGCTATCACGACATAGGAGGCGTTCGAGTCATCGGCATCACTGAAGATAACGGCGCACCCCGAATGGTCTACCAGCCCGATCACCCTGACGCTAATTCAGATGGCTATGTTGCGTTCCCAAATGTGAATCTCGTTCGTGAAATGACTGATATGTTAGTAGCGAGTCGAGCTTACGAAGCAAATTTAAGTGTAGTAACAACGGGACGCGATATGTGGAACGGAGCTCTTGAAGTAATCAGGGGCTAAAGTGTTAAGAAAAATTTTCTCCCGTGAAGATTCTTTTATGAGTCCTCATGGGATTTTTCTTGCGATTGAGCTAAGTATTTTGCTATGAACTCTCTTAACGCTTCGACACCTTCCCCCTTATCACTCGAAGTTATAATCGGCACGTCAATAGAATATAACCTGTCAAGAATATATTTATCACGCGTTGATTTCCATTTACCTTTTGCTATCTTGTCAGCTTTCGTGAACACTACAAAAATATTTTTACCGGTTGAGTTAATATACTCCTGAAGTTCGCGGTCATTAGCTAAGAGTCCGTGACGAAAATCTACGAGATGACAGACAAGTTTCAAACTCTCACGTTTATTCATGTAAGCTGATATTAATTTCTGCCATTCATTGCGTTCTGATTTGCTCCTAGCTGCATAGCCGTAACCGGGTAAATCTACAAGCCTGAACGATAACGAGTCTTTAATGTCAACGTGATAGAAATTTATGCTTCGAGTCTTTCCCGGAGTCTGTCCTGTCTTAGCGAGTCTTTTATTAAGCAACGCATTTATTAATGACGATTTGCCTACGTTCGAGCGTCCTGCAACTGCTATTTCTGGTAGAGCTAAATCTTGAGTCAAAAGCTGACCCGGCGTGAAACATGCAGCTTCTAACCGGGCGTTAATAAAATTAGTCATGCAATAAATCTTTTACGTCAACTTGATTATTATTCACTACTTCAGGCGTGATGATTAACTTCTTGCCTGATTTCTCTTTATCAGGGAGTGAAGGCAGCTCGTACATAATATCAAGCATTAAGTTCTCCATGATTGAACGCAGTCCCCTTGCTCCGGTCTTCTTCTTGACGGCTAAATCTGCAACGATTTCAAGGGCTTCCGGAGTGAATTCAAGTTTTACGTTGTCCATCTCGAGAATCTTTGCATATTGCTTTACTAGAGCGTTCTTAGGTTCCTGCAAGATCTTAATGAATGCTTCTTTATCTAACTCTTCAAGAGCTACGATAACAGGAATTCTGCCGACTAATTCCGGTATAAATCCATATGTAACTAAGTCTTCGGGCTGAGTCTTCCTGAGAATTTCATAGCTTCCTGATTTCTTTGCAAGTTCACCGCCGAAACCTAATGACTTCTGCAATTCCCTGCGCGCTACGATTGGTTCAAGTCCGTCAAAGGCTCCTCCGCAGATAAATAATATATTCTCAGTGTTCATCTGGATAAAGTCTTGATGAGGGTGCTTGCGTCCTCCTTTAGGGGGAATGTTCGACACCGTGCCTTCGAGAATCTTTAATAAAGCCTGCTGGACTCCTTCACCTGAGACATCGCGGGTTATTGAAGTAGATTCAGACTTACGGGAAATCTTATCAACTTCATCAAGATATATAATGCCTCGTTCTGCTGCAGCTAAATCATAATCAGCAGCCTGCAATAATCTCACCAGAATATTTTCGACATCTTCACCGACATAACCTGCTTCCGTCAAAGTCGTAGCGTCTGCAATTGCAAACGGGACATTTAATTTACGCGCTAAAGTCTGAGCTATTAACGTCTTTCCCGAACCTGTAGGACCGAGTAATAACACGTTGCTCTTCTGTAATTCGACTTCAGGTGAACGGCTGAGATTATTTCTGACTCTCTGATAGTGATTATATACTGCGACAGAGACGACTTTTTTTGCTGCACTCTGGCCGATTACGTAATTATCAAGATATGCGCTTAACTCTCTAGGCTTGACGTTATCAAGATTATCACGGGCATTCATGAACTCGTTATATTTCTCGTCCTGAGTCAAGTCTCTGTCTAGTATCATATCGCGTTGACGGCCTGGATACGGGGGGACATCGAGATTTTTCCCGGCCATCATGATATTGCACAACGCTATACACTGGTCGCAGATTCTGACTTTACCGCCGGGGCCGTCGAACATATCACGAACGCTTGAACGTTCCTTACCGCAGAATGAGCATTTATCATCGCCTCTGCCGGGAGTCTTCTTGTTAGTGTTATTATTATTTTTCTTGTCTTCAGGCATTATCTCGCCTCGATTATTTTATCTATTAGCCCGTATTTCAGAGCCTCTTCTGCTGTCATGTAATTATCGCGGTCAGTATCTTTTGCTATGGTCTTGATGTTCTGGCCTGTGTGTGATGCAAGAATTTTATTCATGCGTTCCTTAGTCTTGAGTATATTCTTGGCCTGAATCTCAATATCGCTGGCTTGACCCCGTGCGCCTCCTAAGGGCTGGTGAATCATGACTTCTGCATTCGGTAAAGCGAGTCTCTTGCCTTTAGTTCCTCCTGCAAGCAATATAGCCGCCATTGAAGCTGCAAGTCCTACGCATATAGTCGAAACTTGGGGCTTGATATACTGCATTGTGTCATATATAGCAAGTCCTGCCGTTACGCTGCCTCCCGGTGAATTGATATAGATATTTATATCTTTGTCGGGGTCTTCGCTCTCGAGAAATAATAACTGCGCAACGATTGAATTCGCTACGTCGTCAACTATTTCTGAGCCTAGAAAAATTATTCTGTCCTTGAGAAGCCTGCTGTAAATATCATAACTGCGCTCCCCTCGTCCAGTCTGTTCGATTACGTACGGAATATAATACGACATTAATTATTATTCTCCTGATTATTTTCCTGTGATTGCGATTGCGAGTCTTCAGGCTTTGAAAGCTCTTTTACTTCTTTGACGTTCATGTGAGAGATCAGGACATCAGCGACTTTTGCCCAGCGTAAATCATCTGTTAATCTGTCTAACTGCTGCTGATTTTCATAGAAGAACTTTGCTACAAATCCTTTACTCACATTGAGCTGCTTTGCCCTGCGTTCAAATTCTGCGTCCAAGTCTGCCTGCTCTAAGTGAATATCATATTTCTTGGCTGCCTCGTCCATGACTAAGACGTTCTTGACTGCATTAACTGCCCTGTCGTGCAAGAGAGTCTCATAACCTTTTCTGCCTTCTTCAGTGTCAAGACCGTAAGCCTGCTCTAAAGTGAAGCCGTTGTCTTTAGCCCAGTGTTCGTCTTCATGTCTCATAGCTGCAATCTGACGCTCGATAAATTTTTCAGGAATATCAACTTTTGACTTCTCTGATATAAGCTCTACGACTCTGTTATGCAGATCCTGCCTGCTGCCTTCAGTTACTTCGCTGATAATATCCTGCCTGAGTCTCTCTCTGAAAGCTGCTTCGTCTTTAATATCAGTGTCAGGGCCGAAAACTTTTTTATAAAGCTCTTCGTTTAATTCAGGCAGTATGAACTCTGAGATATTCTCGATCTTCATGCGGTAACTTACTTTTTTGCCTGCCAGAGTCCTGTCAGAGTGTCCTGCTTCAACGTCGAAATCAGCAAAAGCCTCTTCGCCTTTGGATTTGCCTATTAATGCCTCGCGAACCTGAGGTCTTATCGTCTCGTCCGAGAGATTAATTTTCTCGTGAGTAGCGTCTGGTCTTGGCTGTTCTGATGATTCCGAGCCGTCATCGTTGAGAGTTCTTATCGTAAGCTCTACGTCCACAAGATCGCCGTCCTGTACAACGCGTTCAACAGGTTTGATTTCTGCCGTCTGGACTCTGATTCTCTTTGCAAGATTGTCTACTGCTTCATCGTTGACTTCAGTGATTACTTTCTCGATTTCGAGTCCGTCAATTTCAGGAAGCTCAACTTCCGGTCTGACCTCAAAAGTTATCTCGCATGTAATATCTTTGCCTTCTTGAATCTTTTCTTTGACATCAAGAGTCGGTGTCTCGATAGGCTCAAGGTCATAATCATCAACTATTTGCTTGATATAGTCAGGCATAAGCTTTTCGAGGGCTTCGTTGTAAATTGCATCGCGTCCGAAACGCATTTCGAGAATATTTCTAGGTGTCTTGCCCTTTCTGAATCCGGGAATATTTGCCTGCTGTGATAATTCATTAAGTGCTTTGTTAAGTGCTTTGGTGAAATCTGCTGCTTCGATCTCAAGTTTTATCTTGACAATATTTTTTTCCTGGCCAAGTAAATCTGTTCTCATTTTATGAATTCAGGACTCCTTCTGTGAAATTGCAAACTGCCCCGACTGAATAAAAGTTTTGACAGGGCATAATAATTTTGAAATTCTATCACAAAACGTTTTGAGCGCAAAAATTTTCATGATGACGCTAAAATATATCCCGCAAATATAATTAAGAAAGGCGGTATTATCTCCATGACACGCAGAAATTTTTTACCCGCAGTTATAATCATGCTCTCAATCTTTAATGCTTCATGCTCTGCTTTTGCTTCAGAGTCAGAGTCTCTCACGTTCAAAGGCGATCTGACACTAATAACCGGAGACACTGAGACAGAAGTCAACGGCACTAAAACTATTCCCATGCCAGAGCCATTCATGATTGGGCTTCAGGACAACCACCCCGGAGCTATAGCAGAGATATTCATGAACGAAGGCCGTCAATTAGAGAGACCCGCTATATCAGTCAGGACTTCAAAGCCTTTCACGGTCAAAGGCAGTGCGTTACGTGAAATTTTTTTCCTGAAGGGTACAGGCGATAAAGTACAACTGCTCTCAATCGGCAGAAATAATTTCACCATTCCAGACTTTACAGAAGATTATTATCTTGCTATTGATGTTGATGTAACGCGTAAATACGGCGATCAAGTAATTGACTGGGCAGAATTATATTACGTGAAACTTTCTGTTGAGGGTTCACGGCCTGCACCTGAGTCAAAATTCCCCATGTTCGGATACTGCACGGGCGATAATGTCAGATTACGAGAGTCCCCCGGAACGAAATCTAAAATTATCGGCAAATTCAATGTTATGGACGGTATGACAATTTTTGACGAGAGAAGAGTAAAGGGTGAAATATGGTATCTTGTCGAACCCTATACGTACGACACAGAAAAAAGAAATCTCAGGGGCTGGATAATCGGACGCTACGTTAATAATTAATATGAATATCGCAAAAGTGAATCTGCAAAGTTTTCACAGTGAATTATAATTAACCGCAAAAATTTTAAGGAGTGATTTTAATGCCTAATATTCCCTACAAAATTTATCTTGACGAGAGCGAGATCCCTTCAAGCTGGTACAACGTAAGAGCCGACATGAAGACCAAGCCCGCACCGTTAATTCATCCTGCGACATTAAAGCCCATGACGTTCGAGGACATGCGCCCGATATTCTGCGATGAGTTAATCAAACAGGAACTCGACAATGACACTGCATATATTAAGATTCCTGACGAGATTCTAAATTTCTACAAGATGTACAGGCCTTCACCGCTGACTCATGCTGTCTTTCTTGAGGAGCTTCTTGACACACCGGCGCATATTTTCTACAAGTTCGAGGGCAATAATACTTCAGGTTCGCACAAGTTGAACTCTGCGATTGCTCAGGCTTACTATGCAAAGAAGCAGGGACTCAAAGGCGTTACGACAGAGACAGGAGCAGGACAATGGGGAACGGCATTAGCTATGTCGTGTTCGTTCTTCAAGCTCGACTGCAAAGTTTTCATGGTAAAAGTTTCGTACGAACAGAAGCCCTTCAGACGCGAGGTAATGCGGACTTACGGAGCAAGTGTTACACCTTCCCCTTCAATGGAAACTAAAACAGGACGTGCGATTAACGAGGCTCACCCCGGCACAACAGGTTCATTAGGCTGTGCTATATCCGAAGCTGTAGAAGTAGCTGCATCGACTGAAGGCTATAGATACGTTTTAGGCAGCGTGTTGAATCAAGTCTTGCTTCATCAATCTATAATCGGACTTGAGACTCAGGCTGCGTGCAGAAAATATAACATTAAACCTGATATTATCATCGGCTGTGCAGGGGGAGGCTCAAACTTGGGAGGCTTAATATCTCCGTTCATGGGTGAGAAGCTCAGGGGAGAAGCTGATTATAAGTTCATAGCTGTAGAACCTGCGAGCTGTCCGAGCTTTACACGAGGCAAATTCGCATATGATTTCTGTGATACAGGCAAAGTCTGTCCGATGGCGAAAATGTACACGTTAGGTCATGACTTTATCCCGTCGGCAAATCACGCAGGAGGTTTACGCTATCACGGAATGAGCAGCATATTATCAGAGCTTTATCACGAGGGCTTAATGGAAGCGCGTTCGGTCGAGCAGACGAGTGTATTCGAAGCAGCAGAGATGTTCGCAAGAGTAGAAGGTATTCTGCCTGCTCCTGAGAGTTCACACGCTATCAGAGTCGCAATTGACGAGGCTCTCAAGTGCAAAGAGACCGGAGAAGAGAAGACTATTATATTCGGACTCACCGGCACAGGATATTTCGACATGACAGCTTACGAGAAATATAACAATCACGAGATGACGGACTATATTCCGACTGATGAGGACTTAGCGAAGGGCTTTGCAGGTATCCCGAATGTTAATCTTTAATCGTTAGGCTTTGAAGTGCGTTGTTGAATTAATTTAGCAGCGCATTTTGTATTAGTAATTGTATTAGTAACAGCAAGTTTGATTTGTGATAAGATTTTATGAGTCAGATATGAGTCAGACTTGCTTTTATTATACACAAATTTTTTATTGAGGAGAGAGAAAAATTTTCTATGGAAGACAAATTCAGCTTTAACAGCACAGACTTTACAGTAAGCCAGCTCGTAGACAAGATCGAAAGAGGCGAACTCGGCCTGCCCAGTCTTCAGCGTCAATTCGTATGGAAGAATACACAAGTACGCGATTTATTTGACTCAATGCTTCGAGGTTACCCTGTCGGTTATTTAATGCTTTGGGAGTGTCCCGAATTTGACAAGAAGAAAACGATCGCCAAGAAAAAAGCTCATGAGACACCTAATGATGTTATTATCGATGGCCAGCAGAGATTAACCGCACTTTACGCAGTCATGAAGGGTGAAAAATTTCTCGATGCAGAATACAAAGAAAGAGAAATAATAATTTCTTTCCGTCCTGTTGACAGAACTTTTGAAGTCGGAACAATAAGCATTAAGAATAATCCGGACTGGATTTATAATATAAGCGATTTATTTACGAAGACAGGGACATATTCATATGTTACTGCATTCATAGACAGGCTAAAAAAAAAATCCCGCGAAGCTGATAATACAACACTTGAAGACTCAGAGAGAGATAAAATATCCAAGCACATAGAAGAATTATACAGGTTAAAAGATTATAAATTTTATGTGTTTCAAATCGCCTCAGATGCAGACGAAGAGGATGTTTCGCAAGTTTTTGTTCGTATTAACTCACGAGGCAAGACTCTTACTCAGAATAATTTTATATTGACTCTCCTCTCTGTTCATTGGGACGAGGGACGACGTAAAATCGAAGACTTCTGCAAGGATTCAACAGTACATGCTTCGGCGACTTCTTTTAATAGTCTTGGTATAGAAATTTCTTTACAAGATGTTATAAGGACGGTTATGGCTTATGCTTTTAACAGAGCGAAACTTATATTCGGCTATAAATTGCTGCGCGGTACAGATTTTGAGAAAAAAGGAGTCATCAACGAGGAATTACGCGAGAAAAATTTTGATATTCTCAAGGCGAAATTACCCGATGTAATGAACATAACTAACTGGCACGAGTTCTTAAAAGCTATCATGAATGCAGGTTATTTCTATGACAATATGATTCTTTCAAAGAATGCAATTTATTTCACGTACGCAATGTACTTAATAGCAAAGTACAGGTTCAAAGCTCCTAATAACATTAACAAGGCTCTTGCTTCGTTATGGTTCTTTCATGCTGCTTTAACTTCACTTTACTCTAATTCAACGGAAACTGTTGCAGAGAGTCATTTAACAGCCATAAAAGATTATTCTTCACTCGATGAGTACAAACGCTTTATTATTACTCGCGTCAATGAGTCTTTAACTGATGACTATTTCAATATAACTCTTCCCGGGTCAGGTCAAGGGGGACTCGCTGTGTCAGGTTCAGGCAATAACGCATGGTTCGCTTACGTTGCAGCTTTGAATATTTTAAGACGCAAAGTATTATTTTCTACGAGTAATTTAACAGTCCGCGACTTTATAATTTCATTCAATGACGGCAAGAAAAAAACGCTTGAGAAACATCACTTGTTCCCGAAAGCATATTTGAAGGAATTAAATTATCCTGACACGATGATTAATCAGATGGCTAATTACGCTTTTATCGACTGGAACGACAACGAAGACATTTCAGATAAAGCACCGTCCGTATATTACCCGTTAATATGCAGAAAAATGCATTTGACTCCTGACGAAATAAATACTATGGAACAAGATAACGCTCTCCCTCATAATTGGCAAAACATGAGCTATGAAGATTTTCTTGAATCACGGCGCAAACTCATGGCAAAAATAATCAAACAAGGCTTTGATTCACTCAAGAGCAAAATATAATTCATCAGAATTTTATAATAAGTATTATTTATGATTTATTAATGAGTCTTCAATTTACTGTCAATCATAATATATAATATCAATCAGCTTTTAAAGCTACAGCGCAATAATTCACATTCCACATTATTTAATTTTTAAGTTTTACACGGTTCAAAAAGGAGGAATTATTTTATGGACTATCTACAGATTTCTAACCAACCTATGATTTGGCTGTTGTGCGGTATCACCGTCGTTATTGCTGCACTTCAGGCTTTTTTCTTCATTCGACTGGCCAGAAAAACGTCAGCTTCGGTTTCTCTTGACCCCGAAATTCCAAGAAAGGCTTTCAGAATCGGTCTGATTACTGCAATAGGCCCTGCGCTCGGAGTATTTATCGTTATGGTGGGACTAATGGCCGCTATCGGTGGTCCTATGAGTTGGCTTAGACTCTCGATAATCGGTGCTGCTGCTACAGAACTTGCCGCTGCTACAAACGGTGCAACTGCTGCAGGAGTTACTTTCGGAGGCGAAGGCTACACACTTACTATATTAGCTGTCTCATGGTTCGCAATGGCTTTGAACGGTGCAGGATGGCTCGTATCTACAGGTTTGTTTACTTCATTGCTTGAAGACTTGCGCGAGAAAGTCAGCGGCGGTGATATAAAGTGGCTCGGAGTCATGTCAGCTGCGTGTTCAATCGGTATATTTGGTTATCTCAACGCTAACTCAATGATAGCAAAAGGCCCTAAGATTAATATGGGAGTTACTTCAGCAGTTCTTGCCGGAGCAATTAGCATGATGGCTCTAGGTAAATTCGTAGTTCCCAAGCACCCGAGATTAGCAGAATACTCGCTCGGAATAGCAATGATAATCGGAATATTAGCCGGTGTCATTCACGATATGATGATTTAATTTAATGAAGGAGGTAATTTAACATGAACGAACAGCAGGCAATGAATGCATGGAAAAAATCCTGCGTCAAAATCGGAGCTCCTACGAATCTTCTTGCAGCAGTTACAGCGTTTATTCCAGTTATTTATTTATGCATAACTTATGATTGCTGGCCGAGCTTCTCTCTCATTATGGAAGCATGGCTCTTAACAGTTATTGCGTTCGGAGCGTTTTACGTCGTTGAACCTCTTTCATATTATGCCTCGTTAGGAATGTCGGGAACTTACCTCAGCTTCTTATCAGGAAATATAGGCAACATGAGAGTCCCCTGCGCTGCGTTGGCTCTTGACGTTACTGACAGCCAGCCCGGAACAGTTCAGGCCGAAGTCGTTTCTACTATGGCTATATGCGGCTCAATCGTTACGAACTTAATAGCTACGACACTAGCGGCATTTATCGGAGCAGCTATAGTTTCTGTCTTACCGGTAATGCTCAAAGTAGGACTTCAGAGTTACGCATCAGCAGCAATTTTCGGAGCTACGTTCGGCAACTTCTCGCTCAAGCAGCCCAAGCTGGCAATATTCGGACTCGGAATCCCGTTATTATGCAAAGTCGCGCAGAGCTACATACCTCTTCAAGCATGGTTAATTATCGTGCTGTCAGTTTTCGGGACTGTATTTATTGCAAGAGTGTTTTACAAGCTCGAACATAAGGCATAATAGAGGAGGCTTATAACATGTTTAGCAAGTGCAAAGATATTCAAGCAGAATTAGTCAACATGCGCAGAGACCTTCACAAGATTCCTGAACTCGGACTAGATCTGCCGTTGACTCAGAAATACGTTATCGCAAAGTTAAACGAGTACGGAATAGAATACTCGCTCAATGAAGGCGACTCCGGGATAATTGCTTACGTGAATAAAGGCAAGCCCGGCAAAGTTATAGCATTACGCGCTGACATGGACGCTTTACCCATAACAGAAGCAAACGATGTAGATTACAAATCGACCCATGAAGGCAAAATGCACGCCTGCGGACACGATGCACACACTTCAATGTTACTTGGAGCTGCGAAGATTCTTAACGAGAATAAAGACTCTCTGAACGGCGAAGTAAGATTTATCTTCCAGACCGCTGAAGAAATCTCAAAGGGTGCTCCTGTAATGCTCAAGAATAATGCTCTAAAGGGAGTCAATGCAGTATTCGGGACTCATATCGGAACTATATTAGACCGCACTATACCGGCCGGAACGTTCATAGTGTGTCCTGGTGCAGTGATGGCTTCATTTGACAGGTTCGTTATAACAGTCAAAGGCAAAGGCTGTCACGGTTCAACGCCTGAAAAAGGAGTTGACCCGATTAACATAGCTGCTCACGTTGTATTAGGTCTTGAGGGAATTATAGCTAGAGAATTCAACGCAAATGACGCAGTTGTTATAACTATCGGCCATATTCAGGGGGGAGCGCAATATAATATCATTCCTGATGAAGTCATAATAGAGGGCACTACAAGGGCATTCACTGAAGAGAATCGCCAGAAGATGGCAAGACGTATTGAGGAAGTAGCTAAGTTCTCAGCAGAGGCTTTCGGAGGCACTGCAGAGCTTTTCATGGACTGGGGAGCAGCTCCTGTTGTTAATGATCCCGAAATGGCAGAGTTCGCAGGGAAGTGCGCAATTGAAGTTCTCGGTGAAGAGCATGTTATCACGAGAGTCAAAGCTCCTAACATGGGCGGAGAAGATTTCGCGTTCTATCTTGGAGAAGTTCCGGGGGCGTTTATGTTCCTGAGTTCGTCAAATCCCGACAAGAAGACAGACTACCCTCATCACAACCCGCATTTCAATATCGACGAAGATGTTTTGTGGGAAGGTTCAGCAATTTTCGTGAAGATAGCTTCAGAGTTCTTGAAGTAAGCAAGTAAATTAATCATAATGCAGGGGGATTGATCGCAGTCCCTCTGTTTTTTTTTATTATGAAGCGAACTATTAAGACTCACAATATGCTAAAATCTAGCACAAAAAATTTTTTGTAACAGGAATGATTATAATTTATGCAAGACGCTAAGAACATTCGTAACCTCGCAATCGTTGCACACATAGACCACGGCAAGACGACTCTAATTGACTCAATATTCAGGGCAGCTCAGACTTTCGCAGCTCACACCCAAGTTGCAGAACGAGTCATGGATAACAACCCCCTCGAACGCGAACGCGGTATCACAATTAGATCAAAGCCCTGCACCGTCGAATGGAAAGGATATTTAATAAATATAATCGACACCCCCGGACACGCTGACTTTTCCGGCGAAGTTGAGCGCATTCTCTCGACTGTTGACTCTGTAATATTAATCGTTGACGCTAATGAAGGCCCTATGCCTCAGACAAGATATGTATTGCAGCACGCATTATCAATCGGAATGAAGCCTTTAGTATTCATCAACAAAGTAGACAGAGAAGGAGCAGACCCTACACGCGCACTAAATCTAACGTTTGATTTATTCTTTGAGCTTGGAGCTTCGGACGAGCAGGCAGATTTTCCTGTTCTATACGGCTCAGGACTCAACGGCTGGGCAGTTAATGATCTCGCTAAACCCCATGAAGGCATGGATGATTTATTTCAAGCAATTATTGATTACGTCCCTGCACCTGATGTAGATCCTTCAAAGCCGTTTTTAATGCAAGTAAGCACTCTGGCATGGAATGAATATGTCGGTAGAATCGGCTGCGGTAAGATACTTCAGGGACATATCAGGAAGGGAGAAGCATTTACTCGAGTATCAACAAAATGGAACTCTAACGATCATTCAGGGGACGACTGGACTATAACAGGCAAGGAGAATGCTAGAATCGCTCAATTATGGGTAACTCGAGGGCTTGAACGTGTTGAAGTCGAGGAAGTCAGCGCAGGCGATATAGTCTGGCTCACAGGCTCGAATGAAATCGATATAGGAGATACTTTTTGCAGTGAAGAAATTTCTGATAAACCGTTGAAGCCGTTATCTATCGAAGAACCTACAGTGTCAATGTTCTTTCTTGTGAATTCAGGGCCTTTTGCAGGCCGTGAAGGTCAGGCGGTTACTCTCAGGCAGCTTAAGGCAAGATTACAAAGAGAAATGCACGTTAATGTTTCGCTCAGAATGGAAGATTTAGGACGCCCGGACGGAGTCAAAGTCTCAGGTCGTGGCGAGCTTCAATTAGGGATATTAATCGAAGAGATGAGGCGCGAGGGTATGGAGTTCTGCGTTTCAAAGCCTGAAGTCATAATCGAATACAAGGACGGAGTCAAGTGCGAACCCTACGAACTAGTTACTATTGACGTTCCAGAAGAGTATCAAGGAATAGTGTTCGAGAAAATGTCTCGGCGTAAAGGTAAAGTGATTAATATAGACAACCCTGACAGAGGATTATTAAGAATAGAGATAGAAATTCCTACACGAGGCTTAATAGGCTATAGGGGCGAATTCTTGACTGATACAAGGGGACTCGGCATAATGTCTAACTGTTTCAGCGGCTATAAAGAATGGGCAGGCGACCTCGTAACGCGTAATCGAGGCTCATTAGTCAGCGTTGACACAGGAGAAGCAACGGCGTACCAGCTTGAGAACTTGCAGGACAGAGGCACACTCTTTATTTCACCGTTAGAGCCTGTATACAACGGTATGATTATAGGCGAGAACTCGAGACCCGGCGATATTCCCTGCAATCCTACAAAGAAGAAACAGCAGACTAACCACAGATCAGCGACTAAAGAATTAACGACAAAATTAGATGTTCCCCGCAGAATGTCTCTTGAGAAGGCTATGGAATGGATAGAAGTCGATGAACTTGTTGAAGTTACCCCGCAGTCAATAAGACTCAGGAAGACAATACTTGACGAACTCGAAAGACGTAAAGCTCAGAGAAGGAATCCTCAGGAGGTTAATTAAATCATGAAAGAAAAATTACGTAATTCTACTCTTGCAGGGGGGGGGGCTTATGTTGACAAGACTTACTGCACGAGTTCATATCTTGCATTTAGATTTATCGAAGACGACTCGAAAAATTTTTACAAAGGACTCACTCACGAGAATATAAAGCCTCTTCCTGACAGTGAAAAAATTCTCGTTCATAATTCAGAAGACATAGGCCAAGAAATCAGCAGACAAATTGACGGGTTCAGAGACCTCAAAAAGGGAGTGTTATTATCCGGAGGCATGGACTCGGCAATAGTCGCTTCGTATTTATCAGGTTCGGACGCTTACACGTTTAGATTCATGGGAGGTTCATTTCAGGGCGAAGAGCTTGCACGGGCAGAATATTACGCGAAAATTTACGGGTTAAGGCTTCACTATGTTGATATTTCATGGGAAACTGTAACAAATTATCTTGATACGGTTATGAAAGCTAAAGGTGCTCCGGTTCATTCGATAGAGCCTCAGATTTATCAGGCAGCACTTCAGGCAAAATCAGATGGAGTCGAGATAATGTTTTCAGGTGCTTCAAGCGATTTAATTTTCGGAGGCATGGATAAATTATTATCTCGTAATTGGGACTTTGACAGCTTCATGAATCGTTATATATTCACCAAGCCTGAAGAAGTTTTGAACGAGCCTGAATCAATGCAATATTTATTTGAACACTACAGGCTTGATGATAACAAAATAGATTTTCTTGCATTCCTGAACGAAATATCATTAACGGAGCTTCTGACTTCATACGCTACGACCTTCAAGACTGCCGGACTTCTCTATTGTGATCCGTATGTAGTATTAAAGCCTTCAGAGCCTCTTGACCTGACTCGAATCAGAAACGGTGAATCAAAATATTTAATCCGCAAATTATTCAGAATGCGATACCCTGATATTCAAGTTCCGGAGAAAATCCCAATGCCGCGCCCTGTTGATATATATTTCAAGGACTGGAACGGACCTTCACGCAAGGAATTTAAAGCAGATTTGAATATGAAAAATTTCACAGGTAATCAGAAATGGCAGATATACTGTCTTGAGAGATTCATGAATCTTTATGAGTGAGTTATTTATTCATGATTGAGTATAATTAAGCCCGAAAGGATTTGATGATGCTCATGAATATAAATATAAAAAAAGTTTTTGCGTGTGTAATAATCTTTCTTGCGTTAATAAATATTTCGTTTGCAGCATGGACGACTCCCCCGTTCGTAGCGATTGAGTACGCCTATCAGGAAGCAAGGGACTTTCACGAGGGACTCGCAGCCGTCAAGCAAAATAACAGATGGGGTTATATCGACAATCTTGGCCGTGTAGCAATACCGTTTATCTATAATATTCCCGAAGCCGGAGATTTCTCAGAAGGAGTCGCTTTCGTAGGCGATCACTATATAGATACGTCAGGAAATCCTGCATTCGTTAGACGTGATGAAGATGACGAAACCCGCGCATGGGGACATGAGAAATGGGACACCGGCAATCAAACGAAAATTTTCAATAACGGCCTTGCATTCTCACAGGGACTCGCAGCTGTTCAATCGGGAGGTCAATGGGGTTATATAGACTTATCGGGAAATTACGCAATCGCGCCTATATTCGAACGTGCAGACTCATTCAGCGAAGGACTTGCAGCAGTCAGGAAGAACGGACACTGGGGCTATATAAATTTGCGGGGGAAGCTCGTAATACCTCATAGATTTATAAAAGCTAACAGATTCAGCGAGGGCAAAGCAATGGTGAATCTTAACGGACGCAGGGGCTTTATAAACAC
Source organism: Synergistaceae bacterium (assembly GCA_017439345.1). Classification (GTDB taxonomy): domain Bacteria; phylum Synergistota; class Synergistia; order Synergistales; family Aminobacteriaceae; genus JAFUXM01. Next base: position 2,516 of record JAFSJJ010000041.1, on the reverse strand, counting down.
TTCCGGCGATATAGTTATCAGACCTAGTTATTATGAAGCGGGCGATTTCTCATTTGGACTCGCTCCAGTCAGGACTCGAACGAACTATAGGGGCTGGGGCTTTATCAGTCCTAGAAATAGATTCGCAATACCAAGACGCTACAACAACGCAAAGAATTTCGGTGAAGGACTCGCACCTGTCGCAGCTGATGCACGATGGGGCTATATTGACGTTAGGGGAGACTGGGAAATTTCGCCTCAGTTCGACGACGCAAGACCCTTCAGCGAGGGAATGGCAGCAGTGAAACAGGACGGCAAGTGGGGCTATATCAGGCAGTAAATTATTCGCGTCCAAATTGTTTAGTCAAGTCCTGATTCGTGATATTAATCATCGTAGGTCTTCCATGAGGACACACAAAAGGCTGCTTGCACTCGTGGAGCTTTTCCCATAGAGATATTGCTTCTTCGCGTGTTAATTTCGTGGTGAGCTTGACAGACGCTTTACATGCCATAGTCGCCCAAGTCCGCCACAAAATATTTTTTGTATCAGGATCATGATTATTCTTGAGGGCATTAATCGAGGCTCTTAATAGAGATTCGGGTTCCGGTTCTCCTTCAGGCAGCGCAGGGACTCCCCTTAACTCGATTCCCTGCGATGTGTTAGCAAGTTCAAAGCCTGCGTTGTTGAGTTCTTGTGAGTATTCATGTGCTTCAAGTGCTAAAGTCGGGTGAAGTAACACAGGTATTAATAATTTCTGCATGTTGTTCGAGCTGTCTGCTAGTGCTTTAATTCTCTCGTAATTGACTCGTTCATGAGCTGCGTGAGGATCCATTAAGATAATTCCGTCAAAGTTGTCATATATTAAATACCCTCCTGATGTCTGGCCGAGATAATTTATTTCAGGCTCTTGAGGCGTGTAAAAGTCATCGAGAAAAATTTCTCTCTGTATATTTTCTATAACAGGCTTAACAGGTTCAGGGCGTGAATAATTATTATTCATTGCAGGCTCTCTTGTCATCTCGTGAGTCTTAATCTTGATCTCAGGGACAGGACTCGGACTCTCAATCTCAATATTCTGGACTTCTTGAAAAATTTCCGGCATAGGTGAACCCAGTTTATTAACAGCTTCTTTCATAGCGTGATAAATTTCGTTAGGGTATCTGAATCTTATCTCAGATTTTGCAGGGTGAATATTAACGTCAACTAACGAAGGCTCAAGGGTAAAGAATAATGCCCAGTTCCCCGAAAGTTCCCGCGCTCCCTGAGTTACTGCTGACTTTATGACAGGGTCATTGACTGCACGGCCGTTGACGAATGCAATAATATCACTGCGGCTTGAAGCTATCCCGGCTTTAGACTGAAACCAGCACTCGAGACTCAAATGTCCTGATTGAATAATAGTGTTCTGAATCTCTGCACCTTCTCCCCAGATTTTAGAGAGTACCCGCTGCTTATCTCCTGTGCCTTCTGTTGAGAAAATTTCTTTGTTATCATGTTCGAGATAAAATGCAATTGACGGATTACACACAGCATACTCACGCAGAAATACAGCAGCCCTTCTGAGTTCACCTGCTGCGGACTTGAGAAACTTGCGCCGAGCCGGTAAAGCCTCGAATAAATTATCAACTTGAATGCGAGTCCCGACACTGCAATTGATTTCTATATGCTCTGAAATTCTGCCGTCATGAGTCCTGATTAAGCCTCCTGACTCTGAATTTCTCTCTCTGCTCCTGATTTCGACATCAGCAACTGAAGCTATACTTGCCAAAGCCTCGCCCCTGTAGCCAAGAGTCATTATATTTTCTAAATCTGAGATTTCGCTAATCTTACTCGTAGCGTGATACATGAGAGCTAAAGGCAGTTCATCGAAGGCTATACCTGTTCCGTTATCTTGAACTATGATTCTCTGCCTGCCTCCGTCAAATAGGCTCACCCGGACTTGTGAGGCGTGTGCGTCAAGTGAATTCTCTACGAGTTCCTTTACAGCTGAAGCGGGACGTTCAACAACTTCACCTGCTGCTATTCGAGTCCAGACTCTTTCGGGTAATTCTTTAATCATGTTATTTATTTATAATCTCCGTGTATTTTCCTGAAATCCAGCCGTAATTATTCTTGTCATGCCGTGTTAATATCCATGTGTCATTAGCCGGGCTTGTCCATTCGCCGTAATATTCTAACGTCATGCCCTTGTTAGTAGTCCGCCATATCTTAGAGCTTGTACTCGGTTCAGAGCGCAGTCTGACATGAGTCCCAGTAACTCGAATATTCTTAGCGTCAGGGTTAATAATAAAGCTGCCCCGTTCAAATATATATGCTGGAATCTTTCCTGATTTGACTTCCTGCTCTATTCTCTCCAGTTCCGGCGAAGATTGATTATGCATTCGAGTCAATGACTGCACCGGCGGAGCTTTGTCTATATCTATATTTAAATCAGAAGGAGTCGGCGTACTTTCAGGGCTTGAGTTCGAGTCAGGGAAAGGAGCATTAACTACACCATGAGTAATATTTTGTTCTTGATTCTGATTCTGATTCTGAT
>JAFSJJ010000040.1 GCA_017439345.1 Synergistaceae bacterium | reverse complement strand
TTTTTTAATTGTATAGATAATTAATACATAGGGTAGTGACTCAAAAAATTTTTCACCTTTTCACCCGGATTACTTTTCTCTAGTGTTCATCATGCTTTTATCAGGTGAAAATCTTTCGTAAACTTTTCATCAAGTTTTCATCTACTTTTTCACCTTTTTCACCAGTCGTGATTAACCGTATCTGTGTCTGAATTCATGGGTTGATGGCTGAATGACTGAATGATTTTCCCCCTGCAACCGTTAAGAGGGTTTAGCTCCAGGAGGCGGAATGCGTGAGCGTGCTTGCAGTATCAGCAAGAGAGTGCTAATAATGCTGTGGATATATAGAGAATTACGAGAGAGAGTGTGAGAGAATGAGGCAAGTAAATTAATCCTGAGAGAAAATAAAATGCGTTGTAGGGTACTCTAGGAGCGTTACAGGGTATAAATCAAATAGCAAAGCAATTAGAGTGTTATCAAGAATGTGTTATGATAAGAGCCTTAGCAGGTACTGGGAAGGCAGGGGGGCAGCGGGTTCATTGCCTGCAAGGAAACCCCGAGTCGTTGCTAGAGACAGAAAATTTTCAATCGGACAAGGAGTAAGAAAATGTTCAAGCAAATATCAAGAAGTGAAGCGTATGAATGCCCTGTGTGTAAGAATATCGGTTTGGAAGTGTATAGCGAAAAAGATTTTGGCGAGTCATGTTCAGACATATACAAGGTTAGATGTCCAGTATGTAACGCAACAGGTTATAACAATACGGTTTACTTAGCGTATAGAGATATGATATGCGAACGCTATAACTTTGTAATAGCTAGTGCATTGGTAGAATTGGCCGACGTGATAGAGAATTACGAATGTGAAGAGTCCGGAGGCAAAGTGTTCAAGGTAGTAATAAATAACGATAATGCTGATTAAGGACGGAACGGAATACTTTAGTGAACATGAACTGTGCGATATACTTCAAGTCCGCCCCAGCGTAATACACCGAATGTACTGGGACGGAGCATTACCCAAGCCCCTGAAGCTGTCTGAATATGGATTAATGTATTGGACACGAGAGCAGGCAGAAAAATTCTTAGGACACAGAATAGATAATGACTTTTATAAATTCACAGTGCATGATTGGAGAGAGCATATATTTTGAGAAGCAAGAAGGATAACTCAGAGAACGAGGACTTCATAGCAGCCAAGACGAGATTAACCCTAGCGAAGGCAGTAATAGCAGAGTTAGATGCAGCAGAACGCAAAGGAGAATTAATCGGGCGTTCTCAGGTTAATAAGCTGTGGAACGAGAAGGCAAATATCGTAAAGAATAAATTATTAGGACTTCCCGAATTAGCACCGTTATTGTTCGAACGAGGCAGCATAGCAGCAATCAAGAAAGAGTTAAAAGCAAAAGTGTATGAGATTCTGAACGAATTAGCGCAAGAAGTGAATGATATATGAGTAATATATGGCTACCGCCCCCTGATTTGACTATAAGCAGCTGGGCAGATTCGAATCGTCAAATATCACCCGAAGCAAGTGCAGAGTTCGGCCAGTGGAAGACCGACAGAGCGCCGTATCAACGTGAAATTATGAACGCAATTAGCGACGAGTTAATCGAAAGAGTTATAGTGATGAGCAGTGCTCAGGTAGGCAAGACAGAGATAATATTAAACGTCATAGGCTACTATATCGACAAAGAGCCGAGTCCTATTCTAGTATTGCAGCCGACTCTAGAGATGGGAGAAGCATTTAGTAAAGACCGACTCGCTCCGATGATACGTGACACGCCGTGTTTAACAGGCAAGATAAAGGATCCTAGAGCAAGAGACTCAGGCAACACGCTATTACATAAAACATTTTCCGGAGGTCATATTACTATAGCAGGAGCGAATAGTCCGGCAGGATTAGCAAGCCGTCCAATCAGGATATTATTATGCGATGAAGTCGATAGATACCCCGAGAGTGCAGGCTCTGAGGGCGACCCAGTGGATTTAGCGATAAAGAGGACGCAAAATTTTTGGAATCGCAAAATAGTTCTTGTATCAACACCGACTCTGAAAAGTATTTCACGTATCGATAAAGAATATAAATTATCAAGCCAGGAAGTATGGACGTTGCCGTGTCCTGAATGCGGAGAATATGAAGCGTTGTTGTTCGAGAATATTCGCTATAAAGATCTTCAAGAACCGTTAATGAAGTGCATACACTGCGGAGGAGAATTCAGGGAGTCAGAGTGGAAACGCAATAATATATCAGGCCGATGGAAGGCCATGAATAAGAATGTAAATAATATACGTGGTTTTCACATGAATGCATTGGCGAGTCCCTGGGTAACGTGGCAGGACATAATCAAGCAGTATGAAGACAGTAAACGCAAAGGTCCCGAGAACATGAAAGTATTTGTTAATACAGTGTTAGGCGAACCCTATGAACATAATGAAGATATGATTGATGCCGATGATTTAATGATGCGCTGTGAAGAGTATGAAGCCGAACTTCCTGAAGGGGTATTAGTTCTTACAGCCGGGGTAGACGTTCAAGATGACAGATTAGAATGCGAAGTAGTAGGCTGGGGATTAGGCAAAGAGTCCTGGAGCATAGATTACAAAGTAATTTACGGAGAACCCGGGCAGTTAATGACGTGGCAGGCGTTAGATGATTACTTGAGCCGTGCATGGCATTTTTCCGGCGGAGAGAAATTATTATTAAGCTGTGTGTGTATCGACAGTGCAGGCCACTACACGGATGAAGTATATAAATACTGCAAGGATAGGAGCAAACGCAATATATTCGCGATAATAGGGCGAGGAACGTTTGGACTTCCCGGAGTGTCAGGACCTTCAAGGACTAATAGATACAAGGTGCCGTTATTCAGACTCGGAGTAAGTACACTGAAAGGAATTCTGCATCAGAGAATAAATGTAAATAAGCCCGGTCCCGGATATTGTCATTTTCCTGTTAGAGATGATATTTATAACGAGATATATTTCAAGGGCTTGATGAGCGAACGAATGGTAACGAAGAGAATCCGAGGGCGTGAAGTTGTCGTGTGGGAAGTCCGAGACAAGAATATCCGTAATGAGCCGTTAGACTGCCGAGTCTATGCAATGGGAGCGTTAGAGATATTTAATCCTGATTTAGAGCGTCATGCGTTTAGGCGTGATAGAGATTTAGAGAGGAGTTCACAGGCATTAAAGAGGCTTTCGGAAGATAAATCAGCAGTTCGAGTTAAGAAGGTCTCAAGCCGAGTGAGGATGCTCAAGCGCGGAATAAGATTTTAGAGTATAATCAATCGTAAATATCACACGAAAGGACAAAGTAGAGCATCAAAGCCACCCATGCTAGACACTACTTAAAGATATTTAGGCAGCCTGTGAGATAATAAATTTCGCAGGTTATTTTTTATGTGAGAGTAGGTGAATGAGAGAGAATGACTCGCAGTGAAATATTAAGCATGTTGGAAATCAAGAGGCATAGACTATACTTGTATCATGAGGCAGAAGCAGCGATATTAAGCGGACAAAGCTACGAGATTGAGAACTTGAGACTAACTCGGGCAGAATTAAATCAAGTAACTGATATGATAGCGAAGTTAGAGAATGAGATATTAAGACTCGAAGATAAATTATTGACGAGCAAGAATCAGCGTTCAAGATTCAAGATAATAATTCCCGGAGGTTATGCAAAATGCAGGTAAGGAATTCAGGTTATTCACAGCACGGAGCCTCAAGAAGCAAGATCGGATTATTAAACTGGTATGCAGATTCGAAATCAGCGCATGAAGATATCAGCGAGAATTTAGAAATATTGCGTAAACGTTCGAGAGATTTATACTCAGGCGGAGGACCTTTAGGGCGCGGAGCGTTAGACAGAATAGTATTAAATGCAGTAGGGAACGGATTAAGACTCAATGTCCGCATAGACCCTGAATTGTTATCGATGAGCGAGGAAGATTCTAGAAAATGGTCCTCGAAAATAGAAGCGTTATTTGATAACTGGGGGAGTTCTAAGAGCGTAAGTTATGATAATTCATTGAATTTTTACGAGCTGCAAGAGTTAGCATTAAGAAGCGTGTTATTAGACGGTGATTGTTTTGTGATAATGCGCAGTAATTATGACGGATTGAAGCTGCAATTAATCGAAGGCGAACGCGTCCAGACTCCCTATGGACCTGAAAGGGTGTCAGGAGCGATGATAGACGAGGGTATCGAAATAGACTCAGAAGGCCGGCCGGTTGCGATATACATAGCGAACAGGAATCCGTCAAGCGAGATAATCAATCAGCCTGCGTTAAGTTATTCACGAGTGGAATATTACGGAAAATATTCGAGTATGAGGCAAATATTGCACTTAATGAATCCTGAGAGGATCAATCAGCGCCGGGGAGTTCCTTTATTGAGTCCAGTAATCGAATTATTAAGACAGTTATCGCGTTATACAGAGGCGGAATTAACTGCAGCAGTGGTGAGCGGAATCTATGCGATATTTTTCGAACATGACCCGAGAGAGTCCGGAGCTATAGGCAGCGAAGAATATGCAAGCGAAGAGGGTCTAGGAGAAGCTGACGGTTTAGAAGGGATTTCGCAGAAAGAATTATACGGCACAGTGATGGATTTACCTGAAGGAGTTCATGCAAATGCAGTGAGTCCCGGCCGTCCTAATCAGAATTTCAATGCGTTTATAGAGAGTCTGGTGCGTCAAATCGGAGGCTGTTTAGGAATCCCGAGTGAAGTGTTATTGCTTCATTTTACGAGCTCCTATAGTGCCTCGCGGGGAGCATTATTAGAAGCGTGGAAGAGTTTCAAGTATTGGCGCAAATGGTTCAGTGATAATTTCTGCCAGCCGGTATATGAGATGTGGCTAGATGACCTAATGTGGCTTAGAGAAGATTTGAGATATGATTATCTAGATGATTATAATAAACGCAAGTTATACACGTGGGCATCATGGACGGGACCGAGTCAGGGCCAGTTAGATCCAGTGAAAGAAGTGAATGCAGCGGTGTTAAGGGTCAAGAACGGTTTTAGTACGTATCAAAGAGAGACAGGGGAATTAACCGGCGAAGACTATGATTTAAATATCAAGCAGTTACAACGAGAGGAGTTATTAAAGAATGTACAAGATGAGAATTAGGAACGAGTCAGAAGTGTCAGATATAGAATTATATATAGATTCGAGTATCGAACATGACATAGAGGGCTATGTGAGTGCGCGAAAGTTAAGGGAGCAGTTAGACGGCCAAGTGTTTAACAAAGTAATTTTGAAGGTGAACAGCGACGGCGGAGATCTTTTAGAGGGCTTAGCGATATATGAATTCATGAAGGAATTGCAGGCGTCAGGGCATGAGATAGAGGCGATAATAACGGGGATATGTTCGTCAAGTGCAAGTGTAATAGTGATGTCGTGCAGTAAGATAACTATGAACAAGAATGCCTACATGATGATTCATGAGCCTGTGATAAGTCTCTCAGGGACGAGTGAGGAGTTATTATCAGGGAGTGAATTTCTGAAGGATTTACGAGAGAAGATAATCAATATATACAGTGAGAGGACGCAAGAGTCTCGGGATGTAATAGAGTCGTTAATGAAGAAGGAGTTATGGCTGAATGCGGAAACGTGTAAGTTGTTAGGATTATGTGATGAAGTGATAGCCGTCGAGTCAGCCGGGACAGCAGCAGCAGAGTCTCAGAAAGAGGCGCGAATGAGGGACAGTGCAGAACTGAGGGTGAGCAATAATTATAGGCGGGTAGACCAAGCGAAGACAGTAATAGAGAGTATGGCGAGAGTAATAAACCGTAAGAGGGGATATGTAAAATGACGTATGTGGTAGTAAGTATTATAGAGTAAAGTAAAGTAATAAGTATTGCGAAAAATAGAAAAAGTGATAGAGTGTAGGGCAGTGAAAGATTTAGAGCGTTTCGGTTAAAAAAAGTTATCAAGATGTAAAGGACGAATACCGAATCGAGTTAAAGAGAAGTCGAATTTAGTGGGGTCATCGGTGTTGCATGAACTGAAAGAGTGAGTGATGTCGAGAGCAGCCCGCAGGGTCGCACTTTTCATTTTAGTTAATCCCAGTTTAAGTGATATATGATGCATATGTGTATCAGTCGGAACTATTAAGTTGCAAGGCTTTATTACGTCCCAGCCTCCCGGATCGACGTCGTCATGACGAACCATCCATCTTAAGAATAAAAATAATCTTTTGCACGCACTGCCGTCTTCAGGTGCAGTAACCAGAGAGAATGAACCTTCAGCTTTACCCTGAGAAAGTCTTCGAGAAAAAATATTTAACGCATCAAGTAATTTATTTCCTGATAATTTGAGACACTCTGATAAAAAATTTTCAATTGAGTCATATTCTTTGATTACCTGTGCAATGTTTCTGAGAAAATTATTCATGTCGTATGAAGTTGTGAACCTGTGTTTGAAGTCTTCGGGTACTATGTTGAAATCATCAATGTTCTTGAGAAATTTTGCCGGTTCAGGAGTTAGACGGTCTAAAACTTTCTTAACACTCTTCATGATTTGAGCGACTCTGCCGTAAGCAAGCGATGAAGCAATAAGTCCTGCAACTTCGCGGTCTCTGACGTTATCATAATCATAGAGGAATAATAACGGATCAGGGTCAATTAATTCTCTGCGGGCGTAAACGTAATATAAGCCTTCAAGAAAAGCCTTTAATTTATCTTTATTCTGAATTTGCATGATTATAAATATAAAACAGGGAAGCATAAACTCCCCTGAATAAATTAATTAGCGTGAAGCAAGTTCTCTGTCGATCATATAGACGCTGTGTTTGTCATTGCCAAGAAGCTCGAACTTAGCGACTATGCTGCCGGTGTTGTCCTCTTCTTCCATTTGTTCGTCAACGAACCACTTTAACATTGACTGAGTAGCATAATCTTTCTCAGATACGGCTAAATCAACGAGCTTGTAAATTCGTGAAGTAACGTACTGTTCATGAGCATAGGCAGTCTTGAAGACTTCGAGGGCATCAGAATATGACTCTTTAGGCTTTGCAATGTCGGGAATAATGACACGTTCACCGCGTTCATAAAGATAATCAATGAACTTTTCAGCGTGTTCGACTTCTTCTTTGTATTGCTTCTTCATCCAGTGAGCCATTCCGTCAAGTCCAGATGATTTGAAGTAAGCAGACATAGCAAGATAAATATATGCGCTGTCAAATTCTGCTTTAATCTGCTCGTTAATAGCTTCTCTCATTGAGTCAGAAATTTTCATGATTTACGCTTCAGCCTTCCAAAGTCCGTGTTTGTTGCAGTATTCGCGCATTATTGAACCGTTCTTGACGCATTCAAAGCCTGCCGCAGGTTCTTCGCCCGGTTTAAGGAACTGTCTGCAAACTCTGTCGCCGTTGATGACTTCAACCCATTCGATATAGTGATCGTCCTGCATAGGGTGAGCAACGCTGCCTACTTTGACTTTGCCTGAGTCAAAAACAGGAACGTGTTTTTCCTGAGCTGCATCTGTAGTGTTCTCGCTGAGAAGCTTCATAGGTTCACCGCAGCATGAGAGAGTGCCTTTGCCTGCGTGCATGACTTCAACGATATTGCCGCATTTAGCGCACTTGAATACATTAAACTTTTCCATAATAATAAATTTCCCCCCGATAAAAAATTTTTGTGCTGATAAAGTGCTATTATTATCTCACAAATTAAGCAAAAGGTATGTGAATATTATGAAGAAGTTCAAGGCTTTTACACTTACAGAGATTTTAACTGGAACGATACTTCAGGCAGGTTTTGTTATAGTCTTAATGGGAGCGTTTTATATGCTTGTGAATTTTCAGGCAGCGAATACGAAATTAATTACTGCAAGAGAGAAGGGACAAAGAGTCTTGGCCTATATCGAGAATAGAATTATGCACGCTGGGTTAGGACTGCGGAAATGCAGCAATCCTTCTGAGATACGGGGCGCATTCGGCAATAATTTCCAGGCATTTAATAATCTTACTCTGCCTGTAGCTGTTACTTATTCGACTGAAGTGGACCTTATCAATATGAACGAATGGAAAACAACGCATACTGAAAAAAATGATGGTGAGGGAATATTTCGCGGTAATATATTAACAGTGCTTTACGCTATGCCTTATCCCGGTACAGGCAATGAGAGCAAAATTCTTGTGTTAGATAATAATAATTCCGGTACAGTAAAGACAATAAGCGGTGATGTTGAGTGCAAAGTTCTCGGAGGAGCATACAAAATAGGAAGTAAGAGTAATGAACTGAAATATTATGCTGCAAATGATTCTGATAATTTATATTCATATAAAGTTACTGCTTCATCGGGTGCGCCGTTGTATATCAGCGAATTTACGAACGGAAATAACTTTAAGCTGACAACAAAATTTACCGGAGATTCTATAGACATAGCTTCAGGTAGCGAGCTTTTGAATCTTCAGTGTGAAAAAATGTTCGTTAGGGGAACAGCAGGTTCTAATTCAGTTAGAATATTTTCATTTGTAAATCTTGGCACTGAATATCAATGGCTAAAGAAAACAGGATACAATGATTCATACGAGAACGGAATACTTGAAGTATATTTTGAGCTTGATACTCACACTAACATACTTGACTGCTATGTTCTTGCATCAGGAGGGCGAGATCCTTCGCTGAATACTCAGTGTCCTGCTTCATGGCCAACGAAAGCACCTCATAAAGCGAGATGGCTTAACGAATATAAATATTATGAAGTCTATGTGTCGCGGGCATCATGGAAGCTGCATAATATTCCGAACGGTTTCAGCTGGTGATTAGTGAATCAACAAGCCTGCCAGAGCCTCATTGATATGAGATACAGTGATTAACTTAATGCCGGTGAACTTGACTTTTTCACGAGAGCTTATGACAGCATTATGAAAGCCTAATCTTGCAGCTTCTTTGAGTCTTAATTCAATTCGTGATACAGGTCTAATCTCTCCGGCTAAGCCCACTTCACCGAGCCAGCATGTTCCCGCCTGAAGAGCAGTATTTTTCAGAGCCGAAGCAATAGCAGCACATGAAGCTAAATCTGCACTTGGATCTTGAAGAGTTAAGCCTCCTGCAACGTTGATATATAAGTCATGAGTACTTGCAGGAATTCTACAGCGTCGTTCGATTACAGCAGTTAATAATTGAAAGCGGTTTAATTCTATGCCTCGAGAAGTCCTGCGGGGATAAGGGAAAATAGTTTTTGCTGCTAAAGTCTGAATCTCTGCTGCTAACGGAGTATTGCCCTCAAGAGCTATGGTCATTGCGACTCCCGGAACTGCTGAGTCATCGCGGTTCCAGTACAAGCCGCTTTTATCGTTGACAGGGATTAAGCCGTCCTCCCTCATCTCGAATATACCCAGCTCGTCAGTGCTTCCGTAACGGTTCTTGATGGCTCGAAGCATTCTATATGAAGAGTAGCCCTCGCCTGAAAAGTTCAAGACAGTATCAACCATGTGTTCGAGAAGCATAGGACCTGCGATCTTGCCGTCTTTAGTAATATGGCCAATCATAACAGCAGGAATATTTTTCTCTCTGGCTGAGTCTATGACCCTTTGAGCAACCGCCCTGACCTGAGTAATACTGCCCGGCCATCCTGAAGAGTTATCGCCTGCACTCATAGCTTGAACGCTGTCTAACACGAAAAATGCAAAATTATTATTATCGAGATTAACTAATGCGTCTTCGAGATTAGAGCCTGAATATAAATATAGATTCTGAGAAGCTGTGTTGAGTCTTGAAGCACGCAATGCAACCTGAGCGTCAGACTCTTCGCCTGATATATAGAGAACAGGTGAGTTATATTTCTTTGCTACAGTCCCTGCAGCCTGAAGCAGTAGAGTAGATTTGCCTATGCCCGGCTGGCCTCCGATTAATATTACGCTTCCGGGGACGAGTCCGCCTCCTAAGACTCTATCAAGTTCGTTAATTCCCGTTAAGAGTCTCTGAGGTGCTTTGACATCAAGAGAGCTGATTATCTTAATGCCCGGCAGGTTCACTTGAGAAGGCTTCTTTATGTTGTCTTCGGGAGGCAGTTCCTCAAGAGTTCCCCATGAGCTGCAAGAAGGACATTTGCCGGTTCTTGTTGTTGTTATGTGTCCGCACTCTGAGCAAATATATTTTGTGATTGATTTATTCTGCATGATAATATTATAAACCTGATATAATATATATTAATCTTCACTTTAAATTTTCGCGATAAATATAAATAAGAGTTACTAATACAATTACTAATACAAGTTCATTGAATGAATGCTCACATGATACGAATTCACACAGAAAAAATTTTTGTTAATTTATTGCGAATGAACCTGAGAAATTTCACTAAGTTCATGATGATTTTTACAATTGGAACCGGCAGAAAGACTTTACACCAGAAATTAATTTTTTGTCTTCGTGATATTCTGCTGCATGATAAATACTCACCGGCATAAACTTTTTCGGCTTTCTGAATCTCTATGAAGTCGTTATGACTCATTTGGGAGGCAAAATCTTTGTCAGAGAAACTTTTACTCAGAAGATAGAAAATATAAATACAGCAGCTTATCTTCAGTAATTCTTGAATTTCCGGAGTGCTGCCGGGAAGATTTATCATTAAGTTATATGCTTTCATCTGGGATTGCAGCATAATGGGCTTATATCTTGAACGAATTGCGCTGTCAGAACGTGCAAGAATGTTTGCAATAGGTTTATTGACATAGAATGCTCCTGTTGTGTACTGCATGTATGTAAATGTAAATAGTGCGTCCTCACTGTATGAAATATGTTCGCAAAATTTAATGTTGTTCTCCCGTAAAATTTTGGTCTCGAAGAGTCTTGCAGGCATGCAGTTTCTTTCATGCTGACGAATCTTGACGCTTTATCCGGACTGTTTAGAGGCTTTCTGATAATTTCGTTATTATTATCAAATTTGACGTTGTTATAAAAGTTTGCAATGATAATTTTATCAGGATAATCTAACTGGGCTGCTAAAAGAATCTCAACAGCGTCATCTTCAAACCAGTCATCGGAGTCAAGAAAAGTAATATATTTACCCCTTGCTTCTCTGATTCCGTGATTTCTTGCGCTGGACACGCCTTTATTTTCCTGATGAAATATTTTTATGCGGTTGTCTTTGTCTGCGTAAGTCTGAGCAGTCCTTAACGTCTCGTCAGTTGAGCCGTCATTGATAATAATAATCTCTATATTTTTATAGCTCTGTCTGAGTGAAGACTCTATTGCACGGTGAATATATTCTTGAGTGTTATATGCTGGGATAATTATTGATATTAGTGCGTTATTATTCATCTTTCAACTTCTCCAGAAGATTGCAGCTGTTATATGCTTCAAGCACCGCATTAATCTGAGAATCATTACGGCCTTCATTTACATTTTTATGCCACAGTGTTTCTTTTTGAGAGCCTGGAATCAACATGCCCGGTATATTGCATATATTTGACGCAGGGACTACTTTAGTGCCGTTCATGAGTTCCATGAATTTCAGCCATATGTCGTCAGCTTTGAGACATAAATTTTTTATCGCATCGAGATTAAACGCTTCGTTATGAAGAGATTTTGGCGGGAAAAGTGTTCCTGCACCTACAGTAGCTAAGAAGATATGGGATTCAATGCCGCAGGAGTCTTTATATTCCATTTCCCATTCACGGTAAGGAGCTATGCTGCCGTCATCGAGAAATTTTATCTTGTGGACTCTCATTGCAGACACGCACTCAGGGTGTTTCAAGTAAGATTTGTATAGAGATTCAATTATGTTGTCATTGTAAATAATATCATCATCGAACGTAATAATAATATCTTGCGGGAATTCCTGCATAACGAAGAAATATTTCTTGTGAGAGCCAATATCTTCTCTGAATTCGATATCGACTCCGCATTCCTTGAGCTTGTCAAAAATTTTAGGGAGCTTTTTATCCGGGAATTGTTCTATTCCGAGCCATAATATAATTTTGTCTGGCTTCATTGTCTGCCTCAGTAAGGATTTTATTGCATATGGAACTATATTTATTCTTGCAGGGTAGCTTGTCAGTGATGCGATAATTTTTTTGTCTCTAGCTTCTGTCTTGTTGAGTCCGTCATGATTGAATTCTGTGAAGTGTTTAAATCTCTGCCATATTATGAAATTCTTTGTTCTGCGGGGAAGTCTTCTTAAGAATATTAGTGCGACATGAAGATAATGAACAGGATAATATATAAATGAAACTTGCTTAGCTCTATGTGCTAAACGTGATAATAATGGCTGTTCGCTGTTCGCTGTTCGCTGTTCGCATTGTAGCGGCTTTAGTGCTCATTTGTCAAGAGTCCTTTCACGTAAAATTTTACATAATATTATAACAGCCCCAATGAGTTATTGTGACTCACTGAGACTTAAATACTGTATCAGTAAAAGTTTTATTAACATCTCTTAGAGAACATGAACACAAAGGCTACAAATATTAAAGAAGAGAAACTTAATCCCGTGTTACACCCTCCGCAGCCTGAGTCGCCAAGATAATTATCTTCGTCTTCATCGTTGTAACTTGATGCGTGAATCGTTACGTCCATGCTCAAGTTATCAAAGCCTGTATCGTAGAAATATTTTATCAAAGCTGGAGCACTTGCAAATTTCGCGATTCCAGTCTCAGAGTCATATTCTGAATCTATTTCTCTGCCGTCTTCATCATAGCCTGTAATGTTATTGACGTTATTCACATAAGCTGAAGCCATGATCTCAACGCCTGCTGTAGTTACATCTCCGGAGTTAAAGAATTTCGTAAAGTTGAAAGTCGTTTTGCTATCCCAGTCTTTTATATCTTGGCTGTAGCAGTCAAAGTAATTTAACATGTTATTTGACTCGTTATAGTCGAACCACCCGAAATGATTTTTGCTGATGTCAAGCGATTCGAGACTCGAGCAGCCTTCGAGATTCAGATAACCGGAATAAATATCACACGATGAGCAGTTAAGGACTTGAAGATTTACGCAGTTCTTGACGTTAATAACGCTGATGTTTGACTCGCTTACGTTTAATTCAGTGAGTGTGTCGTTGTTCTCTGCGTCAATGTTCGTGAGATTTGTACAGCCCTTAGCATTGACTCTTTCTACCTTGCTGTTATTGAGATTCAGTGAAGTAATATTTGTATTCTGAAGGCTCACTTCTTTAACGTTCGCAGGAAGTTGACTCAAATCGGCTTGTTCAAGATTCTTGAGTCCTGACAAATCAAGGGTATTAAGACTCGTGAAGTCAGTAAAGTCTATTTGCGATAAGTCAGTTATCTTGTTATTTGGATTGTCGCTCAGTGCAAGAGTCTCTATAGCGTTCTTCTCTTCAGTAGTCATGCTGTCAAGATTGCTCGCGTCAGTTGTCTCTTTTCTCTTGTAGACGTTAAGAGTTATATTCTTGACTCCTGAACCCGTTATGCTGCCTTGAGTAGCCTTTGCTGTTATCGTGAGTGAG